>JBJEHD010000095.1:0-90353 GCA_051875715.1 Bacteroidaceae bacterium | reverse complement strand
ACATTAGACACACAGCTGAGTCTATTCTGAATTCATCGAACTCACGTTATTTAGAATTAACCACCCGCTATCGTGATTCCCTTGCGGTTCTGGACAGAGGAGGGGACATCGCTCACATGGAAAAGGACCGCTTCCTTTCTCAAAACGCCCAAATAAGGCATCGATACAAGACCTTTATTCGACTTGGAATATTGATTCTCTCGGGTTGTGGGATCATCCTCACCCTTGTCCTAAAAAGGAAACGGCACAGAGAACGCGGGCATTGGGATGAACTTAAACGGCAAATGAAACTTCAACAACAGGAAATCCAAGACCTACGTACACAACTAGAAATGGCCGATGCCCAGGAAATGCAGGGGCACGCATTGCAGGAGAAACAGGTTAGGCTACACTCCATCCTGGATGACTTTCGCAAAAACATACAAACTACAGGACGAATGTCGGCTTCACAGTTCATAAGAACAAAAGTCTATTCCTCTTTGAAAAGAAACCTCAACAACTTGAAGGAGAATCAACGAGAAGAATATGTCCAACTCATCAACTTGCAATTCAAAGAATACGCGGCTTTACTGACTACGTTTATTCATTTTTCAAAAGAAGATGTTTTGTTATGTTGCCTGCTACTGTCACACTTTAGTTCAAAAGAAATCGCTGCGTTAAGGTGTGTCTCAGAAGGTACGGTCCGAACGAGAAAGTCACGTATCAAAGAACGGCTGAATACCTTTTTCGTGTCCGATGACGCATTTGATTCTCTATTCCGAGAATAAAAACAGAGACCGCATACGCTCTATTGTAACATTTTTCTTATATAACAGATTTACACACTGACAATTACACTATTTTACAAATGGGACGCAAATAACTTGTAGCACACTCTTGCTTGGCCTAATTTTGGCAAACAAATCCAAACAAAAGAAAATGAAAACTGGAAACTTCATTAGTGATTGCTTTGCAGAAAGATTTTTGAAACATCCAAACGGAGGTGCTGTAGGGGTGATTGCCGCGAGTGCAACAAGCTACAGCGGATACAACGACGCACTAACATTGGGGTTGTTTGATGCAATATGGTCCAACCCAGGATTAACCTCAACATTTAGGTCCACGGGAATAACTAATCCCAATTATAACCAGCACGATGATATTTACGCAATGGGAGATGTCTTGAACCAGGGATTGTTACGAATGAACCAAGTATATGGCAATCGTATATATTCACCATACACCTTCGAAATATTCCATTATTTTGGAGATCCATCCATGGAAATATATACATCCACGCCTCAAACATTTGACAATGTGACTGTACTCCAAAATGGTACTTCTATAACCGTAGATACAGGAGGCGTGGATAATTGTCGAATTGTTTTATATAGCAAGAATGATAACGGAGCGACTGTTTTCTCTGTAATCGAAGGAGTTTCAAATTATACTTTCTCTGATATTTCAGTCCCATGCTCTGTTAGTATCACAAAACATAATTATATACCATACATATTTAATGACGATATTTTCCTACAAAACTGCACTGTGAGCGAAAACAATGTTTATAGTGGGAATAACATCTACGTGGGACGAGAGATAAACCCAAACAACACAAAAGGGGATGTAATAGTGACAGGGGGCGGCAAGCTGCACCTTGACGCGAATGGGACCATCGTCTTAGGAACAGGCTTTTATTGCCAACATGGAGGCTGTTTGTATCTTAAATAACCATTCATAGTACTTTCCTAAAAAATCCATTATATTTGTACCATAACAAAAGCAAAACAACCATGAACAGACATTTCTTGAATTTATTAGCCATCGGCTGCCTGCTGGCAGTCGCTGCACAAGCCCAGCAACCGACTCAGAAGGCGCGATTCCTGAAGGAGGGTGCACGCTGGACCGAACGTTCGTCGACAGAAGCCAGGCGGGATGTCGGGATGGACGAACTGAGCGCAGACTTCGAACTGACGCAGTATGCCATCGAAGGCGAGGAGACCATCAATGGACTCACCTACAAAAAAGTGACACGAAACGGGGAGGGCACCGACTGGCTGCTCCGCGAAGATGCAGACGGAACGGTCTACTTCCGGCATGAAGGCCGCGACCTGGTGCTCTACCGCTTTGGTTGGGACAGCCAGGACCCGCTGCAGTATGCCAAGCAGGACGGAAAGGCCTACGTCTGGACGGAATTGGGACGTGGAGAGACGACGTTGGCCGACGGAAGCAACTGTGCATACATCCAGGTAGGCGACGCCGGTATGCCAATGGCTTACATGGGAGAACGGAGGCTCCTGCAAGGTATCGGGCTGACCACTGGTATCTTACAGCATACGGAGGTTGCAGAGCCGGACTGCTACTGCTTCCATGAACTGGTCGGCCTGTACGATGGAGAAAAAGCCATCTATGAAAGCCCGCGCTTCCGGGCGGACGGGCAGCCAAAGACCGACAGCGGAATCCATTCTCTTATTCCGGCAACCTGCGAATGGAACGTAGAGAACGGCCGTCTGCACGGCTCATTCCCCTCCGCCGGCATCTGCCTGGTGCAACTCTACGACAACGACGGCCGTTTGTGCCTGTCAAAACGGGTGGACCGGGAGGCAACCGAGTGCTCGCTGCCTGCCGAAACGTTGCCGAAAGGCACATACCTCCTGATAGCCACACGGGCGGACGGCTCGCGCCAGTCGTTCAAGGTGATGCGGTAAACAGACTTCCAGCAAGAAGGAGAAGTGATGTAAGTGAATTGCCTGTGTCCCGTCGGCCTACAAGCCCAATTCGGAAATGAGGTGCGAAGCCTTGCCGTAGGTTTCGATGAGATACAACACATAGCGGATGTCCACGCCGATGCATCGCTGACAGGTTGGCTCGTAACGGAAATCGGCGCTCATCGCCTCCCAATTCCCATCGAAGGCCAGGCCTATCAGTTCTCCCTTTGCATTGAACATACCACTGCCGGAATTGCCGCCCGTGATGTCGTTGTCGGAGATGAAGCAGACGTTCATCCCTCCTTCGGCATTGGCATACCGACCGAAATCGGCCCGGCCAAGCAAGGCCAGCAAATCCGCCTCGACGGCAAAGTCGGCATCGCCGGCATGGGTACGCACTTTCTCCGCAATGCCCCTCACCGTAGTCCGATAGTTGTAGCGGACGCCATCGCGCGGTGCATAGCCCTGCACGATGCCGAAACTCAGCCGCATCGTGGAGTTGGCGTCGGGATAGGCTTCACCCGACTCGTCCATCCGGCGTAAGGCCTCGCCCAGCAGCCGCTCGCCTTGCCGGACGGCCGGCTCGCTTTGGTCCAACTGCTGGCGCAGGTCGAAGTAAGCGACCAGGAGGTCCAGGGCCAGCGTCGCCGCCGGGTCGTCGAATAGCGAGAAGGAAGCGTCGCCCTGCCGGATGCGGCGCAAGGCCTCCGGCGTAACCAGAGCAGAACGGCCGTACAACGCCTCCACATAGGCCCGACTGTCGCCCTGGTAGTCGCAATCGATGGTCTGATAGAACGGCAGCAGGGCAGCCTCGTCCGTCGCCTCCCGATAGAGGTCCAGCATGGCAGCCATGACCGCCTTGTCCACCTCGACATCGAAATCGGCATATTGCCGTTCCACCCCTTCCACATAAGCAGCCAACGATGCAGAATCGGCATCCGCATCCAGGTTGATGACGCGAAGCGCCAACTGCACCAGTTCGGGGGCATCCAAGAAGCATTCCGTGAAGTAAGCATGGGTACGGGCGGCCTGCCGCCGATTGCGATAGGCCAGTTGCAGGTCGGTCAGCACATGCAGGTAGGCCCGGCGTTCGTCGGGCCGTTGTTGTATCCACCGCATCAACTGCCGCTCCCGCTCCTGCCGGTGCTCCACCACGCGGCGTTCGTGTACGGCCTTGTTCATGCCCAGGCTGTTTTTCCAGTAGTTGGAACTGGAGGCGTATTTCGAGGCGTATTGCAGATGAAGGGCTTCGTCGCGGTCCATCGCCTCACGCCAGATTTGCTGCTTGACTCCCCTCACACGGATACGCGCCTCGTTTTCCGCCTCCATCCGCTCCTGCACGCCGAAGGAGGAGAGGTAGCGGTCAGTGGAGCCGGGGTAGCCCAACGTCATGCAAAACGAGCCGGCCTCATAGCCGGCCAACGAGACAGGCGCGAACGAGGCAGCCCGATAGGGGACATTGTCCGGCGCATAGTCGGCCGGATGGTTCTCGCGGTCGGCATAGATGCGAAACACGGCAAAGTCGCCCGTATGACGCGGCCACATCCAGTTGTCGGTGTCCCAGCCGAACTTGCCCACCGAGGCCGGAGGGGCAAAGGCAAGGCGGATGTCGGTGTAATCGCGATAGGCCAGCAGGCGATAGGCACTGCCTCCGTAGAAGGGAACGACCTCGTAGCGCAAGAGCGAGTCTTGCCGCCGGCATTCGTCCATCAGGACGAGGCTGACCGAATCGACCATCTGCACACGCGCCACCTCGTCGGCAGCGGTACGCACAGCCTCGCTTATCCGGGCAGAAACATCGGCGGAACGAACCAGGAAACTGACGTACAGGTCGGGGCACGGCAGTTCTTCCGATCGAGAGCGGGCCACAAAACCATCGCGCACATAGTCGTGCTCGACCGTGCTCTGCTGCCGGATGGCGTCGAAGCCGCAATGGTGGTTGGTGAACAACAGTCCGTCCGCCGAAACGACGACACCCGAACAGAAGCCGCCGAAACTGACCACGGCATCGCACAAAGCCGGCTGCCGGCCGCCATTCCAGATGTGTTCGTACGGCACGGCCAGCCCCATCTCCTGCATCAGCCGGCGCAGTCCGGGGCTGAGCGCGTCGGGGAGCCACATCCCTTCGCCGGCCCAGAGCGCCAGCCATATCCATCCCAGCACACTGCTGCAGAACGTCCTTCTTCCCATCGTGACCGCTATTTCTCACGATCCACCCTCAGCCGCAGACGAGGCGTGCCCAACCGGGCTTGCAGCCACTGCGAGAGGCGTTCTTGTTCGCCGGCCTTCAGCACGCGGTCGAAGGTAATCCAGGCCAGGGTGGTCGTGTCGGTCCGCATCGAGTCGACCTGCATCTCCAGCGAGCGGGCAATCGACAAGGTCTTGGCTCCCGGATAAAGCACCTTCAGTTCGGGGATGAGTTGCTGCGACAAGCGGTCGTTCTCCTGGTAAGCCTGCAGGGCGGTCTCGAGGCTGCTGATGCGTTGTTGCTGCTCCAGCAGGCGTTGTTCGCTGTTCTTGTAGAAATCCTCCATCACCATGGCCCGGATGGACGACACGTCCACGCCTTCGTTGTTCATGCCTTGCAGGACGACGAGCGAGGTCTCCTCCAACTTGTAGTCCTTCATCTTGTCCTTGGCCAGTGCGATGGACGTCTCGGGCACTTCGTCGCCCACCAGCACCACGCGGATTTCGCGTTTCTCGTAGTTCACCTTCCGGCTCAGCACCTGCGTGTTTTCGAAGTTGAACTCGCGGTTGACGAAGCGGTTGGCCTCCGACTCGAAGAAGGTCTGCTTCACGATGCCAATGGTCAAGTAGATTGCCGGACACATGGTCAGCACCACCAGCAAGACGATGTATTGCCGTACTTTCTTCTCTTTCGACTTATCCACAAACTCCTTGCGCGGGAAGTGCATCACACGCACCCCGATGAAGGTGGCCACGCTGATGAACACCGAGTTGATGAAGTACAGGTAGAACGCTCCGAGGAAGTAAATCAGGTTGCCGGTGGCCAGGCCGAAACCGGCGGTACAGAGCGGCGGCATCAAGGCTGTGGCGATGGCCACACCGGGCACCACGTTGCCCCTGTCCTTCGTGGACAACGCCACCACGCCGGCCAGGCCGCCCATGAGGGCGATGAACACGTCGTAGATGGTGGGCGAGGTACGGGCCAGCAGTTCGGACTGTGCCTCGTTGAGTGGGGTGAACAGGAAGTATATGGTGGCTGTGGCCACGCTGAAGGCCGTCGTGATGAGGTAGCTCTTCATCGAGCGTTTCAGCAGTTCGAAATCGCTTTGCCCTACCGCCAGGCCTACACCCATGATCGGGCCCATCAGGGGCGAGATGAGCATGGCGCCGATGATGACGGCGGTCGAGTTCACGTTCAGGCCCAACGAGGCCATGAAGATGGCGAAGATCAGAATCCACAGATTTGCGCCCTTGAACTCCACCCCCTTGCGGATGCTGTCAATGGCTTCTTGTTCGTTGTCTTTTCCTTTGCGCAGATCCAGGTATTCGTGCACGAATTCGCGGATGGCCAGCAGGTTGTACGATTGATTCGGTTTCATGGTATGAATGAATGATTGATTGAACAGGTTGTTATCGTTTTAGTGACAGATGCTCCGCTTTCCACACATACCCTACGAACAGGCACAGCCAAACGGAGCGGAAGGCCAGGCGGGCCCACAGGTTCGGGATGGGGACGTACATGGCCACGCCATAGAGCACGGCCGACAGCAGTACGTAACGTCCCATCCCCTTCAGGTCGTAGGCGATGGGGTATTTGCGTTGCCCGACGAAATAGGACAGCAGCATGGCCACGCCGTAGCCGGCGAAACCGGCCCACGCGCAAGCCATGTAGCCGTAGTGCGGTATCAGGAAGATGTTTGTCAGGATGATGACCGAGCAGCCCACCAGGGAGAAATAGGCGCCCCAGCGGGTCTCGTCGATGAGTTTGTACCAGAAGGAGAGGTTGAAGTAGACGCCCATGAAGATTTCCGCCGCCATGACGATGGGCACCACCTGGAGGCCGTCCCAATAGCCCCGGCCCAGGATGTAGCGGAGCACGTCGAGGTAGAACATCACCGAGAGGAAGGCCAGCAGGGTGAAGATGACGAAGAACTTCATCGCCTTGGCGTAGGTCTCGCGACTGTCCTTGTCGCGGCTCTTCCCGAACACGAACGGCTCGTAGGCGAAGCGGAAGGCCTGCGTCAACATGGCCATGATCATGGCTATCTTGCTGGCGGCCCCGTAAATGCCCAACTGCACATCGGCCTCGGCCAGGGTGCCGGGATAGACGAAGCGGAAGATGATTTTGTCGGCCACCTGGTTGAGCACGCCGGCGATGCCCAGCACCAGGATGGGTGCCGAATAGCGCAGCATGCGCCGCAGCAGGGCGGGGTCGAATCCGGCCCGAAGGCCGCGCAGTTCGGGCAACAGGCAGACCATCACCAGCGAGGTGCAGGCCAGGTTGATGGCGAAGGTGGCCCCGACGTTGCGCCCTTTCAGGCCCACGTAGTACACCAGGTTGAGCAGGATGTTGGCGAAGATGAACAGCAGTTTCAGCGCGGCGAAGCGCAGCGGCCGCCTGCTGTAGCGCAGATAGGCGAAAGGGATGGCCTGGAAGGCGTCCATGGCCACGACAATCAGCATCATGCCCATGTACCACGGGTGTTCGCCGTAGCCCATGACCTGTGCGATGGGGTTCAGGAAGAGGAGCGCCAGCAGCAGGAAGGCTGCCGAGGTGGTCCCGACCGAGGTCAGCGTGGTGGCGTAGACACGGGCCGGGTCCTCGCCCTCCTTGTTGGCGAAACGGAAGAAGCCGGTCTCCATGCCGTAGGTGAGCACCACCAGCAGCAGGGCCGTGATGGCATAGATATTCGTGATGACTCCGTATCCGCCCGACGAGGCAGGCAGGGCCATGGTGTAGAGCGGCACCAGCAGGTAGTTGAGGAAACGCCCCACAATGCTGCTCATGCCATAGATGGCCGTCTCTTTGGCCAGGGTTTTCAGGTTTGCCATGATTCCGATTCGTATTTTCAGTCAAACAGCGAAGGTTGCCCGTCGGCGCTGTAGAAGCGGCCGAGGTGTTTGTAGGCCAGTTCGGTCACCTCGCGGCCGCGGGGCGTACGCTTCAGGAATCCCTCCTTTATCAAGAATGGTTCGTACACCTCCTCGAGGGTGCCCGGGTCTTCGCCCAGCGCCGTGGCGATGGTGGTCAGGCCCACCGGTCCGCCCTTGAACTTGTCGATGATGGTGCACAGGATTTTGTTGTCTATCTGGTCCAGCCCGTACTTGTCGATGTTGAGAGCTTCGAGGGCAAAGCGGGCTATCTCCACGTCGATGATGCCCGTTCCCTTCACCTGGGCAAAGTCTCGTACGCGGCGCAGCAGGGCGTTGGCGATACGGGGCGTGCCGCGGCTGCGCGAGGCTATCTCGTCGGCGGCCTGGTCGGTGCAGCCCACGCGGAGGATGCCGGCCGAACGGCGGACGATGGAGGCCAGCACCTCGCTGTCGTAGTATTCCAGGTGGAGGTTGATGCCGAAGCGTGCGCGCAGCGGAGCGGTCAGCAGGCCGCTGCGGGTGGTGGCCCCCACCAGGGTGAAGGGGCTGAGGTCTATCTGGATGCTGCGGGCCGACGGGCCTTTGTCTATCATGATGTCGATGCGGTAGTCCTCCATGGCCGAGTAGAGGTATTCCTCCACCACGGGCGAGAGGCGGTGTATCTCGTCGATGAAGAGCACGTCGTTGGGCTCCAGGCTGGTGAGCACGCCGGCCAGGTCGCCCGGTTTGTCGAGCACGGGGCCGGAGGTGATTTTGAATCCCACGCCCAGTTCGTTGGCGATGATGTTGCTCAGCGTGGTTTTGCCCAAGCCCGGAGGGCCGTGCAGCAGCGTGTGGTCCAGTGCTTCGCCGCGCAGGCGGGCTGCCTGGACAAACACGCGCAGGTTGTCCACCACGTTTTTCTGTCCGCTGAAGTCTTCGAAAGCGAGCGGGCGCAAGGCGTTTTCGTAGTCCTTCTCCTTGTTGCTCAACGGGTGGTCGCGTATATCAAATTTCTCGTTCATGCGGTTTATTCCTTAAT
Source organism: Bacteroidaceae bacterium (assembly GCA_051875715.1). GTDB lineage: Bacteria > Bacteroidota > Bacteroidia > Bacteroidales > Bacteroidaceae > DYCT01. Next base: position 81,584 of record JBJEHD010000095.1, on the reverse strand, counting down.
ATGAGGCAAAGGTACGCCTTTTTCCATGCGCTCTCGCTTTTTCAGCAAATAATATTTTCGCTGTGTTTCGGGCAGTTTTTCGATGGCATAGCGCAGCATCGTGCGCGGCATGGAGCAGGCGTAGCGGTCGAGGAAACGGAGCAGGCGGTCGGTGTCGCGCTTGCCGGCCTCGCGCAGCATCCAGCCGACGGCCTTGTGCATGAGGTCGTGCCGATGGTCCATCAGCCGCTCGGCCAGGGCGAAGGTGTCGTCCAGACATCCCTGCCGAATCAGCGTCAGCGTAGCCACTACGGCAATGCGTTGTTCCCAAAGGCCTCCCTCGTCGGCCAGCCGATAGAGGTCGTCCCGGGACTTGTCGGCCAGGTAAGCCCCCACGATAGAAGGCGCACTCAGGTCCACCAAGTCCCAGTTGTTGATGGATGGCGTGTGGGCCAGGTATTGGCGATAGATGTGCCGGCGGTCGGCTTCCGTCCCATTCCGGAACTGCTCCACCCAGACGAGCAGGGCGCACAGACGGCACTCGTGCCAGGGCGAGGCCAGCAGGTCCGCCAGCACCTCGTCCGATGCCTCACGCCATCGTTTGGCCACCCGCCGCGTGTCGGGCACCATCACGCCCAGGAAGCGGTCGCCCTCGCCATACTCTCCCGGGCCGGTCTTGAAGAAGCGGACCAGCACCTCCCGTTTCGCAGGATTGGCGCAGGCTTCCAGTTCGTCTTGTATCTGTTTCGCAGTCATCGTTTCCTCTGATTTAGACGAACAAATATAGGCAAATTGGAAACATATCCTTACTTTTGCCCGCAATTAACGAATCGGAATATGGTACTGAACTACATCTGGATAGCCTTTTTCGTCATCGCCTTCGTGGTGGCATGGGTCAAGGTCTTGTTTTTGGGCGACACGCACGTGTTCAGCGACATCATGAACGCGACCTTCACATCGTCGAAAACGGCCTTCGAGGTCTCTATCGGTCTGACGGGCATCCTGTCGCTTTGGCTGGGCATCCTGAAGATTGGCGAGCAAGGCGGCCTCATCGCCACCCTGTCACGCTGGCTAAGCCCTATCTTCTGCAAATTCTTTCCCGACATCCCCAAGGGGCATCCGGCCGCCGGATCCATCTTCATGAACCTGTCGGCCAACCTGCTCGGACTGGACAACGCCGCCACGCCCATGGGACTGAAGGCGATGGAGGAGCTGCAGAGCCTCAACCCGCAGAAGGATACGGCCACCAACCCCATGATTATGTTCCTGGTGCTCAACACGTCGGGGCTGACGCTGATTCCCATCAGCATCATGGTGTATCGGGCGCAGATGGGGGCGGCCCAGCCCACCGACGTGTTCATCCCCATCCTGCTGGCCACCTTCTTCTCGTCGCTGGCCGGAGTAATCGCCGTCAGCCTGTACCAGCGCATCAACTTGCTCAACCGCACCCTCCTGCTGTTCCTGGGCGGCCTCAGCCTGTTCATGGGCGGCCTCATCTACTTCTTCAGTGCACTGCCCCGCGAACAAATCGATACCTACTCCACCCTGTTTGCCAACGCCTTCCTGTTCCTGGTCATCATCCTCTTCATCGCGGCCGGCGTACGAAAGCGCATCAACGTGTACGAGTCGTTCGTCGATGGTGCGAAGGAGGGTTTCCACACGGCCGTCCGCATCATCCCCTACTTAGTGGCCATCCTGGTAGCCATCGCCGTGTTCCGCGCTTCGGGGGCGATGGACGTACTTATCGACGGCATCGGATGGGGCGTACGGGCCTGCGGACTCGACGACGCGTTCGTGGGCGGCCTGCCCACGGCCTTCATGAAGCCACTGAGCGGCAGCGGGGCACGGGGCCTGATGCTCGACGCCATGAACACCTACGGGGCCGACTCGTTCGTGGGCCGACTGGCCTGCATCTTCCAGGGCAGCACCGACACCACGTTCTACGTGCTGGCCGTCTACTTCGGCAGCGTGGGCATCCGCAAGACCCGCTATGCCCTCACCTGCGGACTGCTGGCCGACGCGGCCGGCATCGTGGCCGCCATCCTCATCTGCTACCTTTTCTTCGGTTCCATCTAAACATACGCATATATGGCTATCACTTATCAGACCGACGGGGTGAAAATGCCCGCCATCAAGAAACGTGAGACCACGGCCTGGGTCAAGGCCGTGGCCGCTTCGTACGGACGCAAGGTGGGCGACATCGCCTACATCTTCTGCTCCGACGAACGCATCCTGGAGGTGAACCGCGAGTACCTCCAGCATGACTACTACACCGACATCATCACGTTCGACTACGACGAGGACGACCGCATCTCGGGCGACCTGTTCATCAGCCTCGACACGGTGCGCACCAACGCGGAGCAGTTCGGACAGCCCTACGAGCGCGAACTCTACCGCGTCATCATCCACGGCATCCTGCACCTGTGCGGCATCGACGACAAGGGACCGGGCGAGCGCGAAATCATGGAAGCGGCCGAGGACAAAGCGCTGGCTCTTCGCAAGGAATAAGCACCGTTGCAAGCACATTGCAACGGCGTTGCAAGGGCGTTGCAACCGCATTGCAACGACACCCCTGCAGAGCCGCGCACGCACCAGTCATAGCGTATGCGTCTTGTCAGCGCAGCATCCCGGCCTGCCCGTTCGCTCCCGCAATCTCCACCCGGTAGGCACACGCCTCCCGACGCAGCGGATAGTCGCCACGCAACCGTTCGAAGCATTCGGGGTTCGCCTTGAGGGCCTCGGTGTCGCGCCGGGGGTCGTACATCTGTAGCAGGGCCTCCTCGACGGTGGCGGCCCGCAACACCGGGCAGGACGGAACAGGCGGTTCGATGTGAAAGTCGGGCTCCTGGCGGAAGAAGCGGCAGAGGGCTTCCAGAGCCATGCGCGTGGCGTTTGCCTTCCCGTCGGCCGAATAGCCGGCGATGTGGGGCGTGGCCAGAAAGGCCTCGCCGAGCAGGTAGCGGTCGATGTCGGGCTCGTGCTCCCATACGTCGAGCACCATCGCGCGCAGGCGGCCTTCGCGCCAGGCCTGCTTCAACGCCTCGGTGTCCACCACCTCGCCCCGCGACGTGTTCAGCAACACGGGACGGCGCTCCAGCGAACGGAAGAATGCCTCGTCGGCCAAATGGAACGTGCGGTCTGCACCTTCGCGGATGAGCGGCGTATGGAAACTGACCACGTCCGCCCGGCGGGCGATTTCGTCGAGGCCGACAAACCCCTCCGGACCTTCGCGGCGGGCTCGGGGCGGGTCGCAGCGCAACACCTCCATCCCCAACGCGCGTCCCACTGCCTCGACCCGGCTGCCCACATGGCCCACACCGACCACGCCCAGGCAGGCTCCCTGCAGGCACACGCCCTGCTCACGCTGCAACAGCAGCAGGGCCGACTGTACATATTGCGCCACCGAGGCCGCATTGCATCCGGGCGCGTTGGTCCACTCGATGCCGGCCTCGCGGCAATAGGCGGTGTCGATGTGGTCGAAACCGATGGTGGCCGTAGCGATGAAGCGCACACGGCTGCCGGCCAGCAGATGGCGGTCGCAACGGGTACGGGTGCGCACCACCAGGGCATCGGCATCGCGCACGGCCTCCGGTGTGAACCGGGCACCGGGCATATAGACCACCTCGTCGGCTATCCGTTCGATGGCTTCCTTTATATAGGGTATCTTGTCGTCGACTACTACTTTCATCTTGTTTTCTCCTTAAACAGTTCCTCCAACGATTGATGGCGGGTCAGTTCGTCCACCGCGCCGTCGGCCACGATGCGCCCCTCGTGCAGCAGCAGCAGCCGGGTGCAGAGGTCGCCCGCCTCGGCCAGCGCGTGCGACGAGAAGAGGATGACCTTCCGTGCACAGATGGAGCGTATCAGCGCGTGCATCTCGGCCAGCTGGGTGGGGTCGAGGCCGGAGAACGGCTCGTCCAGCACCAGCACCTCGGGGTCGTGCAGCCAGGCCTGCGCCAGGCCCACCCGCTGGCGATACCCTTTCGACAGGGTTCGGATGGTCTTCGAAGCCACGTCGGACAGCGACAAGCGGCCCATCACCTCCTCCATCCGTGCCCGTGGGTCGGACATCCGATAGAAGCCGGCCACGTGCGCCAGATAGGCCGCCACCGTCAGTTCGCCGTACAACGGATTGTTCTCGGGCAGGTAGCCCATGCGGCTCTTGGCCTCCAGCGGAGAGGCAGACAAATCGTAGCCGCACACCTCCACCGTGCCCGCGTCGGGACGCAGGCCGCCGGTCAGAATCCGCAGGCAGGTGGACTTGCCGGCCCCGTTGCGTCCCAGGAAACCGACCACCTCGCCCGGATGGAGTTCGAAACTGACGTCGCGGAGCACCTCCTGCCGGCCGAACCGCTTGCTGATGTGTGACACTTTGATGGACATGGGGCCTTTCCTCCTATCATTAGGGGAGCAAAGATAGTGAAGCCGAGCGGAAAGCCATCAAGTCCTGACTTGAAAATGTTGTTCCGAGGCGCAGGAAATCTGCTCCGCCCGTACAGAAAATCTATGTTTCAAACTTTGAAACGTACGTTCCAAACTTTGAAATGTACGTTTCAAAGTTTGAAATATACGTTTCATTATTTGAAATATAAATTATGCCCACTCTCGCAGAGCTTTTCGAAGGCATCGGTGGCCACCTTCCTGCGCCGATCCACCACGCTCCGGACGGCTATTCCTGCGATGTTTGCAAGAGAACACCGCCCATCTGTTGGGGAATTAGTAAACTTTAATTAGATTTGCCTCATTAACTTAAAACCGCATCTTATGAGCTTTACCGAACTGTGCCGGACCATCTTCAACGAGTCCATCGAGCACTACCACCTGACCGACAATGTGGACACCCCCATCAACAACCCGTATCCGTTCCAGTCCATCGAATACTATCTCTACCTGAAGAACTGGATTGACACGGTGCAGTGGCACTTCGAGGACATCATCCGCGACCCGCAAATCAACCCCGAGGCCGCCCTCGTGCTGAAACGACGCATCGACAAGTCCAACCAAGACCGCACCGACCTGGTGGAACTCATCGACAGTTATTTCCTCGACAAGTATAAAGACGTACAGGTGCTCCCCGACGCCGTCATCAACACCGAAAGCCCCGCCTGGGCAGTGGACCGCCTCTCCATCCTGGCCCTGAAAATCTACCACATGCGCCAGGAAGTGGAACGCACCGACACCACGCCCGAACACCACGCCCAATGCGACGCCAAACTGGCCGTCCTGCTCGAACAGCAGACCGACCTGAGCAGCGCCATCGAGCAACTGCTGGCCGACATCGAGGCCGGACGGCGCTACATGAAGGTGTACAAGCAGATGAAGATGTACAACGACCCGAACCTGAACCCGGTGTTGTACGGCAAGAAATAACGCAGCACGCATGGCACACCTCCTCGCTATCCGTTTTGCCGCCCTGGGCGACGTGGCCATGACCATCCCGGTGGTCAGTTCCTTCGCCAAGGCCTTCCCGCAACACCGCATCACCGTGCTGAGCAACCGGGCCTACGCCCCCCTGTTTCAGGGCCTGCCGGACAACGTCTCCTTCCACGGAGCCGACCTCAAAGGCAAGCACCGGGGTCTGCGCGGATTGTGGCGCCTCTGCGACGAACTGAAGGCATGCGGGTTCGACAGCATCGTCGACCTGAACAGCGTGCTCCGCTCGTTCGTGCTCGACGCGTGGTTCTGCCTCGGCGGCATCCCCGTCCGCTGCGTCGGCAAGGCGAAGAAGGCCCAGCGCGACCTGACCCGCCGCACCGGCAAACGCCTCCGGCCCGCCCCGACGACCTTCGACCGCTACGCCGACACCTTCCGCCGGGCGGGCTACCGCTTCCCGCTCGAGTTCCGCTCCGTCCGCATCCGGCCGGACGAACGCGACGAACTCGCCACCCTCTTCGGCCCGAAAGGCACCGACCAATGGATTGGCGTCGCCCCCTTTGCCAAAGAGGCCGGCAAAATCTACCCATTGGAGCAGATGGAGCAAGTCGTGGCCGCCCTGGCCGCCCGGCCACACACCCGGGTCTTCCTCTTCGGAGGCGGACGGCACGAGACGGAGGTGTTCGAACGCTGGACGCGGCAGTACCCGTCGCTCACCTCGGTGGCCGGACGGCTGGACATGCACCGCGAAGTCGTGCTGATGAGCCTGCTGGACGCGATGCTGACCATGGACAGCGCCAACATGCACCTGGCCTCGCTGGTCGCCACACCCGTCGTCTCGGTGTGGGGAGCCACCCACCCGCTGAGCGGCTTCATGGGCTGGCGGCAACAGACGGCAAACGCCGTACAGGCCGACCTGCCCTGCCGCCCCTGCTCGTCGCACGGCACACGCCCCTGCTACAAAGGCACGCTGGAGTGCATGCACACCATCCACCCCCGCCACATCCTCGGCCGGATAGAAACCCTGCTGCACAAACCCACGGAATAGATGAAACGATACAAGCCCAACAAACAACTCTTTTACCTCCGGGGCTTCGGCCGCCTGCTGATACCCCGCCGCCTCTTCATGAGCCGGCTGGCGCACCGCCTGGCCTCGCTGGACAACCGGCCGGACAAGGACTACATCCTGGACCGCGTCGACTACTACAACCGCCTCTCCGCCCCCTTCGTGCTGCCGCCCGAGGCCACCCGGCTCGACAGCCTCAGCCGGAAAACGGCCCGCACGATGTACTACCTCGACGCATCGCAGGTGGCACGCTGGTTCGACGGCGGCCTGCGCTGGATGACGGCCTTCGGCGACGTGAACTACGTCACCGCCCATCCCTCCATCACCAAGAGCCGCCCCCTCGGCCCCGACAACGCCAACAACGTGCTGCTGAAGCTGAACCGCTACCGCCACTTCAACTTCATCCGCGACCCCTACCCCACCGAAAGCAAATGGGACAAGGCCGTGTTCCGGGCCGACATCGGCACCCCCGACGTGCAAAGCCACGCCCGCTTCAACAAGCAGAACCGGATTGAGTTCATGCGGATGTACTTCGGCAGCGACTGCTGCGACTGCGGCAGCATCCGCAACCGCCCCGGCCTCCCCACCGAATGGATTACGCCCCGCCTCTCCATCGGCGAACACCTGCGCTACAAATACATCCTCGCACTGGAAGGCGACGACGTGGCCAGCAACCTGAAATGGATTATGAGCAGCAACTCGCTCGCCGTCACGCCCCGCCCCACCTGCGAGACCTGGTTCATGGAAGGACGGCTCGTCCCCGACTACCACTACGTGGAAATCCGCCCCGACTTCGCCGACCTGCCCGAACGCATGGCCTACTACTCCGCCCACCCCGACGAAGCCGCCGCCATCGTCCGCCACGCCCACGAATGGTGCGACCAGTTCCGCGACGAAGCACGCGAAGACCTCATCGGCCTGCTCGTGCTGCAGAAATATTTTACCCTGTCGGGGCAACTTTAAGTCCTCATCCGAGTCCGCATCCCTATGAAAGTCCTATTCGTTCAGAAGAACATCCGCCGACCCAACGAGAACCCCTTCGTCGGCCTGCTGGTCGACAGCCTTCAGGCGAACAGCATCGAAGTCGACCACGGGCTCGACCCGTTTTGGGAACATCCCGACCGATACGACCTCATCCACTTCCAGTGGCCCGAGAAAATCTTCGGAGGAGGGAATCCCATCGACCTGCCTCGCATCGCCCGCCATCTGGATGCGATGAGACAACAAGGCATCAAGAGCGTCATCACCTGCCACAACCTCCAGCCCCACAAGGCAAAGCCCGAACTGGCTCAGTTGTACAACCTGCTCTATGAGCAATGCGACGCCATCCACCACATGGGCACCTACAGTTTCGACCTGCTTCGGCAACGATACCCCCATGCCCACCACTTCATCGTGGAGCACCACGCCTATTACGACCGCAATGCCTACCCTCTCACCCAGGCCGAGGCTCGCAGGCAACTGCATTTGCCACCTGAGGCACAAATCATGCTCTGCTTCGGCGAGTTCCGCTTCGAAGCCGAACGGGAGATGATCCGTCAGGCATTCGAGCGCCTTCCGCTACCGGACAAATACCTGCTCGCCCCGGGCTACTTTCGCAAAGACACCCTCGGCTACCTCAAGCACCAACTGCAAAGGATGATTTCGCCATCCGCCCGAAACTGCCTGCTCGGGAAAGGCTTTCTGCCCCAGGAAGCCCTGCCGCTATACCTCATCGCGGCAGACCTGCTTGTCATCCAGCGCAAAGAAATTCTCAACTCGGGAAATGTCCCATTGGGATTCTCGTTCGGGAAAGCCGTTGTCGGTCCCGACCGCGGCAACGTTGGCACCTGGCTTCGGCAGACCGCCAATCCCACCTTCGACCCCGAACACATCGACTCGATGGTGCAGTCCATCCGACTGGCGTTCCAGCAGAAAGACGATCTGGGTGCAAGCAATCTGGCCTATGCCCAAACCCGACTGAACCGGGATGCCATCGCCCGCCAACTGATACAAGCCTACCACACCATTCTTCAACGTTAACCCCTATCCTCCCATGCATATCGCCTTCTTACTCCGTTTGTGGCCCGTCTATGGTGGTGGCGAAACCGTCACTCTACGCCTGGCCAACGAGTTTGTGAAACGCCAACACCAAGTCAGTATCCTCTATTTCGAGGACAGCATCACCAATCAGCACCCGTTCGTCGACCCACGCATACAGACCTTCCGCATTCCGGAAGCACACTGCGACCAACATGGTTATAAAAAAGAATACGCCGCCTACGTGTCGGACAACCTCATCCGCATCGTCCGCGAACAATCGTTCGACATCGTCATCAATCAATGGTGGCCGGTGGAGTTCATGCGCGACCTACGCACAAAAACCTCGGCAAAGGTCATCAAATGCCACCACTCGGCCGTCTACTGGCTGCGGCCCAAGCCGGCCGAAAGATGGAAACGCATTTGGCAGGCGGTGGCCCACCCCTTCTCGAAATGGCATCGCAAACGCCTGCTTCGCGCCGTCGACTGCTATCTGCCCTACTGCGACAAGTTCGTCTTCCTGTCGCCCTCGTTCGTGGAGCAATATAAAGCCATGCGCCACCTCGACAACCGGGACGGCCAACTGGACTCCATCTCCAACCCGCTGGTCTACGACGAGTGCTTCCCCGAAGAACAGTTACCGGCAAAAGCGAAAGAGGTGTTGTACGTCGGCCGGATGGTGCCCAGCAAACGAGTCGAACTGATTCTGAAGAGTTGGAAACAACTGCAAGAACAAGGGATTGCCCACGGATGGACGCTGCGCATCGTCGGCGACGGACGAAGCAAGAAGCCTTGCGAGAAATTGGTTCGGGAATGGAAACTCGACAATGTCAGTTTCGAAGGATTCCGTCTGCCGCTCGAATTCTACCGCCGCGCTTCCATCTTCGTCATGGCCTCAGCCAACGAAGGCTTCCCCATGACCCTCATCGAGGCTCAGCAAAACGGAGTGGTCCCCATCGTCATGGATGCCTTCCTCAGCCTGCGCGACATCATCAGCCACGGGCAGAACGGACTCATCACGCCCAACGGCGACAGCCAAGCCTTTGCCCAAGCAATGGCCGGCCTCATGACCGATGATACCTACCGAACGAACTTGGCCCGGACAGCCCTACACGATTGCCAACGTTTCAGCATCCGGCATATCGCTGACCAATGGGAGGCTCTCTTCACCTCGCTCCTTTGCCGGCCATAAACGTCTGCCCTCCTCGCTTAGGACTTCTGCGCCATGCGGCGGTTGTACTCCTCGCGGGTACGCTTGAAGCGGTTGTGGCTCCAGAGATAGAACTCGGGGGCACGACGGATGGTGGCCTCCAGATGGCGGTAGTAAAGGTCGGTCAGGGCAAAATCGGGCAGCGAGGCAGGGTCGTCGTGCAGGCGGACGAAACGGGCCCGGTAGTAGCCCCGACGCTCGCGCACGATGTCGACGTAGTAGGCGGCAAAGCCGTACTTCTTCGTGATGCGCTCCGTCCCCGTGAAGGCCGGCGTGTCGTGATGGAGGAAGTCCACCCAGTGGTGAATGCTGTTCCACACGGGTGCCTGGTCGGCGATGTAGCCCACCAGAGAAGGCATCTGTTGGCGTACGCGGGCCGTAATCCAGCGCAACGTGTCGCGCATCTCCACGCTCTCGACCCCGAACAAGCCCCGGTTCTTCAGGAAGAGGCGGTTCACGGGCGGGTTGTATATCTTATGGTATATCTGGCCGGGCGCATAGCGCACGTCCTTTCCTATATGGAGAGGGATGGAACTGACCCACTCCCAGTTGCAGTAGTGCCCCAGGTAGAGGCTGACCGATCGTCCCTGCCGGAGTTCGGCCTCCACCTCGTCCATGTTCTCGAACACCATGTGGCGACGCATCTGGCGTTCCGTCATCGAGGCCATCTTGCAGGTCTCCCAGATGTAGTCCACGAAGTAGTGATAGAACCGGCGTTCGATGCGTTCGATTTCCTCCAGCGGCTTCTCGGGGAAGCATTCCGTCAGGTTCTTGCGCACCACCTTGCGCCGATAGCCCACCAGCCGGTACACCACCCAGTAAAGGCCGTCGGACAGCACATACATCAGTCGGAGCGGAAGCAGCGACAGCAGTTTCCACACCCCGAACAACAATCCGTATTGCACATTTTGTCCCCAAGTCATATCAGCGTCCTCCAAAATCGTCGTATAAGGTTTGCAGGATGACCTTCCCCTTGTTCAGGCGGTCGTCGCTGTGCGAAGGTTGCTCCAGAATGGCGGCCTCGGCGTTGTTGTCGTACACCGAGATGCCCGTGCTGTCGCGGAAGGTCAGTCCGTTGTTGAACGTCGTAAACGCGGTCGGATAGGTGTAGGTAGCACTGAACACGTCGCGGCTGAACGTATACTCCTCATGCGGCAGGTCCATCTGCCCCAGCAAGGTGGCGGCCAGGTCGGCCTGCGTCACGATGCGGTCTACGCGGCGCGGCTCCTTCACCGCCCCTCCGAGCCACAGCATCGGGATGTGGAAGAACACGGGGTCGTGTTTCGTCACCGTGTCGGGATAGCAATAGCCATGGTCGGCGATGAGGATGACGAGCAGGTTCTTCCAGGCCTCCGTCCCTTTGAGTTCGTCGATGAAGCGGCCCAGACACTCGTCCGTATAGGCGATGGCGTTCGTCTTCTTGTTTTCCAACCGCCGGAACGAAGCCGGCACGTCGAAGGGGTCGTGGCTGCTCAGCGTGAAGAAGCCCGTGTGCCACAGCGAGTCCTTCCGCTCGCGGATGGTCTGCGCCAGTCGGCCGAAGGTCACCTCGTCGGCCACGCCCCAGGCCTGCATGTGCCGTTCCTGGAAAGAGAAGTCCACGTCGGCCGTGATGTGCTGATAGCCCGTGCTGCGCAGATAGCTCTGCATGTTGGTGAAGTCGATGTCGCCTCCATAGAGGAAGTCGGTGGCGTAGCCGGCCTCGGCCAGCGAGCGGGCGATGCCGGGCAGTGTCTGGCTCTTGGCCGGAATCTTCATGGGCGAGGTGGTGGGCAGGCCCAGGTAGCCGCTGAAGTTGCACACCGTGCCCCGGTCGGAACGGAAGCTGTTGGCATAGCAATGGGTGAAGAACACGCCTTCTTCCGACAGGCGGTTCAGGTGCGGCGTCACACCGGCCTCGCCGCCCAGCGCCTCCACATAGGCGGCCGTGAAACTCTCCAACTGGACGATGACCACGTTGGGGCGCGTCGTGTTCAGCACACGCTCGGTGTCGCGGCTCTCGGTGTTGAAAAGGCCCTCCATCCAGCGGGCACGCTCCTCTTCCTCGAAGAAATCGAACTGGCTGGCAAAGTCCTCCGACTTGCCCAGCGAATAGAACAAGCTGAAGCACGGGTTCACCGCCGCGTGGTTCAGAAACTGATTGCTGCTGAAGTACACCCGGCCTACGTTGGAGGTCGATTCGGTCACCCCGCCCCGGATAGCAATGAAAATCAGTCCGCCCAGCAGGAGCATCAGGCCCGAAGAGGCCCAACGGCGGGCCAGTCCGCGTATCTCGGCAAACGAGCCCTTCGGCGTGACGGCCCGAAACAGCCGGTAGAAGCCCACGGCCAACGCCACGATGGCCAGCAGGCGCACCAGCGTGAACCACACCGACACGCTGGCAAACGCCTCGACAGGCGAATCCAAGTAGAAGAAGATGGTAGCGTCGAGTTTGAAGTTCCAAAACGCATACAGCGCCATGTCCACCACCTCGATCAGGGCAATCAAGGCCGCTATCAGGCCGTAGTAGACCGCCAGGACCTTCCGGACGGGGATGCGTGCCACCCACACCGAGGCCAGCACCAGCAGGTAGGGCACCACAATCAGGTAGCCCGCCATCGTGGTGTCGAGTTTCAACCCCTGCCATACCACCTGCGCATAGTCCGCGCCCGAGCAGGAGGCCGAAAAGGTGTCGTTATACAGCATGAACACCGGCTTCATCGCCGCAAAGATGGCCAGCAATACCGTGTAGAATGCGGCCAGGTACAAGATTCTCTTCTTCATGATGGGATGCTTATTTCGTTTCGTTGCCATAGACCAGGCGGTTGCCCGTCATGCGCTCCATATATTGTTGGATGATGGACTTCAGTTCTTGCTCCAGTTGCTGCTGCACGGGCAGGGTGCCGGCCAGGTCGTGCTGCAGCAGGCGGTCGGCGGCATAGTCGTAGAACCCTACCGTCTGCTTCCCGTCGAACTGCAGAAAGTAGTCGCCCTTCAGGTACTGGTAGTTGCCGTTGAAGTAGTTCACGGCGAAGGTCTTCTCGGCCGGCGTGCGCAGCAGGTCTACACCGAACGACACATAGGGCTGGTCGTAGCCCAGATAGCCAAGCACCGTCGGCATGATATCGATTTGCTGGGCGATGCCTTTCCGGCAGCCTTTCAGGTTCGGGTCGCCGGGACAGAAGAAGATGATGGGCACCTCGAAGCGTCCGGCGTCGGTCATGTATTCGGGCGTGTCGCCCTTGTTGGTGTGGTCGGCTACGAGCACGAACAGCGTGTTCTTGTACCACGGCTGCCGTTTGGCCTTGTCGAAGAAACCGCGCAGCGCATTGTCGGTGTAGCGGATGCACTTGTGGATGGGCATCGTCCCCTCGGGGAAGCGGGCCTTGTCTGCTTCGGGGATGACGAAGGGATGGTGCGACGTGGCACTGAACAGCCCCACGGCGAACGGCTCCTTCATGTGGCCGATTTCCTCGGCATAGAAGCGGAAGAAGGGCTCGTCCCAGATGGCCCATGTGCCGTCGTAGTCCTCGTCGTTGTCATACTCCGTCCGGCCGAAATAGTGCGTGTAGCCCGACGTGCGTGCATAGGCCTGAAAACCCATCGAGCCGTTCTCAGCCCCGTGGAAGAAGGCGGTGTAGTAGCCCTTCTTCTTCAGTTCGCCCCCGATGCTGCTGACGTCGTTCAGCGAAGCAGGCGTCACGAAAAACGGCTCCACAAACATCGGGATGCCCGACAGCACCGACGGCATCCCGTCGATGCTCTTGCGTCCGTTGGCAAACGAACGTTCGAACACCAGGCTATGGGTGATGAGCGAGTCGAGGAAGGGGGTATAGCCGTAGTCGGGGCCTTTCAAGTCGCGGTTGAACGCGCCGAAATATTCCCTGCCGAAACTCTCGAGGATGAATACCACCACGTTCTTCGGGCGGAAGCGGGTGCCGGCCTCGGGACGGTGCACCGGGGTGAAGTAGCGTTCCATCTCGGCCCTGTCGCTGAAATAGTCGGGTACCACGAACACCTTCTTGTCCAAGGTTCGGTAGATAGAGAACGGGGTGTTGAGCACCACGGCGGCCTCGATGGGATGGTTCACGTACTGGTTGGCGTTGCTGATGGTGATGGGCCGCGTGGCCGTGGTGAAGCCGCCTCGCATGCCGGCGATGCACAGCGGTATCATCAACAGCAGCAACAGGGTCTGCACCACATAGTAGCGCACGCCCAGTCCCTTCGTCCCGGCCCGGGAGGTACGGTAGCCCCACGTCAGGGCGACCACGAAGGCCACGAAGAGCAGCGTCAGGTACCAATGGGAAACGGCCTCTTTCCCTATGATCGAGAGCAGGTTGCCCTCGTTGGCAAACTCGCGAAACACGGTGGCCGTGGTCCGGCGGTTGGTGTACTGGAAATAGACGGCATCCATCAGGTTGGAGGCCAGGGCCACGCTGTTGGTCAGCACGAAGAGCCACTTGGCCACACGCTGGTAGGTGCGCCCCTCCTTGAAGGGGAACGGCAAAGCCATCAGCAGGATGTAGAGTGCATTGGTATAGAGCAGGGCGGTGAGGTCGAACCGCAAGCCTCCTTGAAACATCGATGCCACCAACCCGGCCGACAGGTCGTCGGCAAAAAAGGAGTAGTTCACCCACAAGAAAGCCACCCGGCACACGGTGAAGCACAGAAAGACAATTGCCAGGTTGGACAACATGGAAACGAACGACGACGTTTCCCGAAAACGAATCTTTTTCATGGCATCGTACGGATTTATGGCCGGTTCTATCGCTTCGCCTTTTCACGGGTGGAATGCGTTAGAACCCACCTGATACTAAAAATCCCCAGAAGAGACTCTCCTAGGGATTTTATGGAATGGTTTTAAGGTTGGACTACCAAGATTCGAACTTGGACAAACAGAACCAAAACCTGTTGTGCTACCATTACACCATAGTCCAAACGATAGGGCTTTCGTGAAAAAGCGCTGCAAATGTAGGCGATTTTTACGAATCCACCAAATTATTCAGACGTTTTTTTACTTCACGATAATCAGGTAATAGTTCTTCTTTCCGCGCTGCACCAACAGGTATTTGCCGTCCAGCAAGTCCTGCTCGCCCAGTTCGCGGTCGAAGGCCGTCAGTTTCTCTTTGTTCACCGAGACGCCGCCTCCCTGCACCAGTTTGCGCATCTCGCCCTTCGAAGCGAACACGGCCGCCTGCTCGGTCAGCAGGTCGACGGCCTTCACGCCCTGGGCCAGCACCTCGCGCGACACCTCAAACTGGGGCACGCCTTCGAACACGGCCAGCAGCGTGGCCTCGTCCAGTTTCTTCAGCGATTCCGACGTGGCGTTGCCAAACAGGATGCCCGATGCCTCCACGGCCGCTTCGTAGTCGGCTTCGGAGTGTACCAGGATGGTCACCTCCTTGGCCAGACGCTTCTGCAGCACACGCAGGTGCGGTGCCTCTTCGTGCTCGGCTATCAAGGCTTCGATTTCCTCCTTCGGCAGCGAAGTGAAAATCTTGATGTAGCGTTTGGCATCCTCGTCGCTCACGTTCAGCCAGAACTGGTAGAATTTGTAGGGCGAGGTGTAGCGGGCATCGAGCCAGATGTTGCCGGACTCCGTCTTGCCGAACTTGCCTCCGTCGGCTTTCGTAATCAGCGGACAGGTGAGGGCGTAGACCTCGCCTCCGTTCGTTCGGCGAATCAGTTCCGCACCGGTGGTGATGTTGCCCCACTGGTCCGAGCCGCCAAGTTGCAGTTTGCAGTTTTTGGTCTCGTACAGGTGCAGGAAGTCATAGCCCTGCAGCAACTGATAGGTGAATTCGGTAAAGGAAAGGCCGTCGCGTGCCTCGCCGTTCAGGCGTTTCTGCACCGAGTCCTTGGCCATCATATAGTTGACCGTGATGTGCTTGCCAATCGTCCGGGCGAAGTCCAGAAACGAGAAGTCCTTCATCCAGTCGTAGTTGTTGACCAGTTCGGCTTTGTTCGGAGCATCCGACTCAAAATCGAGGAAGCGGCCCAACTGCTTTTTGATGCATTCCTGGTTGTGGCGCAACGTTTCCTCGTCGAGCAGGTTGCGTTCCTGCGACTTGCCGGAAGGGTCGCCAATCATGCCGGTTGCTCCGCCCACCAGGGCCAACGGCTTATGGCCGCAACGCTGGAAGTGACGCAACATCATCACCCCACACAGGTGTCCGATGTGCAACGAGTCGGCCGTCGGGTCGATGCCCAGATAGGCCGTGACCATCTCTTTCTCCAACAGTTCTTCCGTTCCCGGCATCATGGTATGCACCATGCCACGCCATGTAAGTTCTTCTACAAAATTCATCGAATGATATATGTTAATAAGTTGATTGATATTCGTGCGGGCAAAATTACGATTCTTTCTCGGAAGTTACAACCCCGGTGTCAGAAAAAACAACCGCCGACAGGTCTGCTCCACCCGTGCGGCCAGCCCTTGCACGTCCGTACCCAGGCAGGCGGCCACGTGGGCGTAGACGGCCTCGATGGGGAGCGTCGCCTCGTCGGTCTCCACCAGCAGACGCTCCGCCGGCCAGGCGGCCAGGGCCTCGGCACGGCACTTCTCGCCCACCGACACGTACAGTCCGGCGGCTGCATACTGTGCGGCCAGTTGGGGGTTGCCCCGGAATCCGTGCACCACCCAGGGCATTGCGGGACGCAGCCGTTTCTTCCAATGCAGGATGTCGGCGGCCGTGCGCACGGCATGGACCACCAGCGGCTTGCACACCTCTTCGGCCAGACGGGCCTGCCGCACGAAGGCTTCCTCCTGCCGGCTCCAGTCGGTACGGGTCAGGCGGTCGAGCCCGGCCTCGCCGATGGCACGCACCTGCGGATGGGACGCGCGCCTCTGCAGCAGCGCCCACGTGGCTTCGTCCGCCCGGTCGACCTCCCACGGATGGATGCCCACCGAATAGAGGTAGCCGGGCAGCGGACGAAAGGCCTCCGGCGAAACATTCACCAGCGCATCGGCCTTCAGCGTATGGGTGTGTGCGTCAAAATACATGGAGGAAGGAATGGGGTCAGGGCACCGGATCGTAGCCAGAACCGCCCCACGGATGACAACGCAACAAGCGACGGACAGCCAGGTACAATCCCTTGAAGGGGCCGTGCTTCCGGATGGCCTCGATGGCGTATTGCGAACAGGTGGGAGTGAACCGGCACGAGGGGGGTGTCAGGGGCGAGATGCATGCCCGGTAGAAATAGATGGGCAGCAGAAGCAGCCACGACAGCAACGTTCTCATGGCCGTTCTTTCAGCGATTGGACAATGCGGTCGAGCAGCCGCACCACTTTCTTCTCCAACTCGTCGGTCGGATGCAGCGTCTTGTCCAGGTAGATGAAGGCCAGGTGCAGGCTTCGGTTTTGTTCGGCCAGGCAGCGCACCAGTTCGTGTTTGTTCTTCCGATAGGCTTCGCGCAACTGGCGTTTCACGCGATTGCGCTTCACGGCCCGCTTGAAACGTTTCTTCGACACGCTCATCAGGACGGAAGCCCAGGCGGTCTCCGGTTCCTCGGTGGGCAGGAACACCACGCGCACCGGAAACGCCGAGAACGACGATGCTTGGCCGGCGAACAAACGTTCTACAGCCTTCTGGCTGCAAAGGCGTTCTTCTTTGCTGAGTGTCTGCTTTTCCATGGCTGGGCGGTTTCGTGGGGAGGAGGGGAAAAGAGGCTGTGTCAAAACCCGAGGTTCTGGCACAGCCTCAAAGAAGTTTCCTATCTATATTATGCCTGGTTACGCTCCTTGATAAACAAGTCCAGCGCCGCCGTCATTGACGGAGCTTCGGCCGTGGGGGCCTCCAGGTCGAGGCGCAGGCCGGCATCACGTACGGCTTTGGCCGTAGTGGGACCGAAGCAACCGATGGCAATATCCTTCTGTTCGAAGTTTGGGAAGTTCTTCAGCAAGGAGTTGATACCCGACGGACTGAAGAACACCAGCATATCATAGTCGAACGTCTCCTCGGGGGTGAAGTCGTTGCTG
The DNA here is from genome assembly GCA_051875715.1 of Bacteroidaceae bacterium. GTDB lineage: Bacteria > Bacteroidota > Bacteroidia > Bacteroidales > Bacteroidaceae > DYCT01. The sequence continues at coordinate 63,980 of JBJEHD010000095.1, read as the reverse complement.
AGAGTGCGATACATCACCGCATCGTCGTGCTGGATGTGATGTTCGTCCAAAGCGTTCTTGATTTCGTCGTTATGCACGTCCGACATCGGCACCAAGTAGGTCTCGGTGTTGTGCTTGGCAATGATAGGCATCAGGTCCTCAAACTTACCGGTCTTCCCGAAGAACACCTTGCGTTTGCGATACTGCACATATTTCTGAATATACAACGAGATGGTCTCCGACACGCAGAAATACTTCATCGTCTCGGGCACCGTCACACGCAGTTCCCCACACAGGTGGAAGAAGTGGTCGATGGCATGGCGCGAAGTGAAGATGACGGCTGTGTGATCCAGGATGGAGACCTTCTGCTGTCTGAACTCCTTCGCCGTAAGGCATTCCACCTTGATGAACGGGCGGAACACAATCTCTACGCCATATTTCGCCGCGATATCGTAGTAAGGCGATTTCTCCGAAGTCGGCTTTGGCTGCGATATCAGTACTTTACTTATCTTCAATGTCCTAAAGTTTTAATAGAAATAATTGGTTTATTTCTCCCAAAGCCTTGAACAGAACAACGCCAGGAAGCAATTCGAGGGCACAAAAGTACAAAATTAAACCAAACAGGCCATACAAGTTGCCTAAAAAAAGTCTCACCCACTTACAAAAGACCAAAATCTTAGCAATTGTCACTATTATCAAGCCAAAGACAAGAAAAACTTTCGGCGACAAACCAAAGTAGACCAGCGACAAAAGCAACGCAAAAAAGGCAAAGCCCTGGCAACAAAGGAGCACAAAATAAGACTCCTGTCCGGCCCGAAGCCGCTCTTTGTCAAGAAATATCCAACCCACAAATGCATACAGCAACCACTTCAGCAGGTAGTAGACCAGGCACGTGCACACATGCACACACAGCAAAGGAAACGCCCTCGAAGCCGACAGGTCGGGCTGCTGGCTGGCGAAAAAACCAAACGAGCAGGCCCCCATCAGAACCAGGGACTGGACAAACAGGACCAGGCTGTAGCGGAAGTCGTCGGCCGTGGTGCCGTCGAACAGGTTGCTCCGCAGGCGTACGTAGAAGAAGGCTCTCACCTGCTGCATCAGGTATTTCTTGCCATGGGCCAGCGCATAGGCCGACGCCAGAAAGCACAACAGCAGCAATACCGACAGGCCGGTGTCGGCCTGCAACCGATAGGGCAAGGGGATGCCGTCCAGGCCGGGATGCGCCTCGCGCAGGCTGTCGGCACGCAGCGGCAACGCTCCCAGAGGAACGTCGGGGGCGGCATAGGACGGAAGCACGGCGACGGCCGGGCTGTCTGCTCCCGCCGTCAGGGGGATGGCCAGGGTGTCGAGGCCCAGGCTGTCGGGGGTCAGGCTGTCTTCTCTCATATCGCAGCAAACTTACGGATGTTCGGGTCCCAGGCCGGAGCGGTCAGCAGGCAGTCGAGGGCCTCGGCCGGGGTGGAAGCCACCTGCCAAATCCGGCCGTGCAGTTCGCGCATGAACCGCTCGTCGATGGCTTTTTGGAGCATCTCCAGCAAGGGATTGAAAAACGCATTCACATTCAGGATGACAATGGGCTTCAGGTACAGCCCCAACTGCTTCCAGGTAATCACCTCCAGCAGTTCCTCGAGGGTGCCGCAGCCGCCGGGCAGGGCAATGGCCGCATCGGCCATCTCGGCCATCAGCTGCTTGCGCTCGTGCATGGACTCGACCTCGATGAGGCGGCTCATGCCCGTATGGTGCCACCCCTGCTCCACCATGAAGTGGGGGATGATGCCCACCGCCTCGCCGCCGGCCTGCACCACGGCGTCGGTCACCGTGCGCATCAGTCCCAGGCAGCCGGCTCCGTTGACCAGGCGCAGGCCGCGTTCGGCCATCAGCCGGCCCAGTTCCTCGGCGGCCTGGAAATAACAGGGGGCAATCTGGGTGCTCGAGGCACTGTACACACAGACGGTTTGAATGGGATTGGTCATGGCTTTCGGGTTTTAGCGGAACCGGTCGGCGCGGCCTCTTCGTCGGCATGGTGGTGGGTGCACAACACCCGGTGCGGCAACTGGCCGTGCCCGAGCAGTTCGATGGGACAATGGAAATTCTGTTCCAGCCAGTCCACCGAGACCTCGGTGTCCGGATGGTAGTGGAGCGTCTCGTTGACGCAGGCGATGGACTTCACGTTTTGCAGGACGGTGCCGATGTCGTGGCTCACCAGCACGATGGCGCACGCATGGTTGATTTCCTCCAGCAGTTCGTAGAGTTTGGCCTCGAAACGCTTGTCGATGTAGGTGCTCGGCTCATCGAGAATCAGCACGTCGGGGTTCGACACGATGGCCCTTCCCAGCAGGGCGCGCTGCACCTGTCCGCCGCTCAAGGCACCGATGGGGCGGTCTTCCAGGCCTTGCAGGCCCATGCGCTTCACCACGTCGGCCACCTGCCTGCGCTGTTCCGCCGTGAAGCGGCTGACGAGCGACTTCTGCCGCCCCAGGCCGGACAGAATGACCTCCTGCACCGAGATGGGGAATTTCTTGTCGATGCGGCTGTACTGGGGCAGGTAGCCCATCGTGATGTGGTCCACTTCCTGCCCGTCGCGGAAGAAGCGGATGGTGCCCTCGTCGGCCTTCTTCAGTCCGAGCAGGGTCTTGACCAAGGTGGTCTTGCCGCCTCCGTTCGGGCCGATGATGCCCAGGAAGTCGTGCTCGTAGACGGTCAGGTCCACGTGGCGGAGCACCGTCTTGCCTTCGTAGGACACGGTGAGGCCGGTCGTCTGAATCAGGGGTTGCTGCATAGGTCGTCAGGGTTTGGCATGATGCAAGGCACGGGCCACCGCCAGCATCTCGTCGGCCCAGTCGTAGGCCAGCGGATGGATGGGGCACACCTGCGTTTGCGTTTGTTCGGCTATGAGTTCGGCATGGCGTCGGTCGAACTCAGGCTGCACGAAGACAACGCGCACCTGCTTCGTCCGGCAGCGGTCGATGAGTTCCTTCAGGTAGGCCGGCGACGGTTCCTTGCCCGCCTTCTCAATGGGAATCTGCTCCAGGCCGTAGTCGCGGGCGAAGTACGACAGCGACGGGTGGTAAATCAAGAAGGCCCGGTCGGCATCGGCCAGCAGGCTGCGGACGGCCTGGTCGGTCTGCCGGATGACCTGCTGCAGGCTGTCGAGGCGGTGGCAGTAGGAAGCCGTGTTCGCGCTGTCGAGGCGGCACAGGGCTTCGCACACGTGCTCGGCCATCAGGGCGGCGTTGACCGTCGAGGTCCAGATGTGGGGCTCGACGCCGCCTTCGTGCACATGGCCGGCGTGTTCCCCTCCTTCCTCCTCATGAATCAGATCGATGCCGTCCGAAAGGTCGTAGACCTGCATGGCGGGCGCACCGGCCTGCAGCCGCTCCATCCAGGCCCGTTCGAAACCGAGGTGTCCCACCTGCAGGTAGGCCTCGCTCCGCCCCAGGTCCACCAACTGGCGGGGTGTGGGGTCGTAGGACTCCGGACTGGCCCCTTTCGGCACCATCACGGCCACGTGGAAACGCTGGTCGGCCAGGGCCTCCACGAAGTAGCGCAGTGGCTCGATGCTGACACTGATGGTTCGCTCGGGACGTTGCTGCTGCGGCGCACATGCCGTCCACACCAGCAGGCTGACCATCCACAGCCCTCTCCATATCTGTTTCTTGTTCATACTCGTCTTGTTCGTTTCGTGGCCCTCAATATCTCTCGTTTCCCGCCCGGAGGACCCGGCAGGCGTTCCACCACAAAGCCTACGTCCTGCAGCAGGCGGCGTACGGCGCCTTTCGAGCAATAGGTCACCAGCAGGCCGCCCTCGTCGAGGGTGGCATACATCTGTTCCATCAGCGGCCGCGTCCACATCTCGGGCTGTTTCTCCGGGGCAAAGGCATCCCAGTAGACCACGTCGTAGGCCGACGGCGGAAACGGATAGGTGGTGACGTCGGCCTGCCGCTTGCAGAAGCGGAACCAGGGGTCGAGCGTCACCTCGCTGTCCCACCCGCACTGGTGCAGGCGGGCGAAGTCGTCGGCCCGTTCGGGGGCGATGTGCTGCGGATAGGCCACCGCACGCCACAGTTCCTCGACCACCGGATAGCGTTCCAGGGTGGTGTAGCGCACCACGCGCTGCGACGCATCGGCCTCCATCCAGGTCAGGAAGGCGTTCAGCCCGGTGCCGAACCCAATCTCGAGCACCCGGGGTGAAGCGGCCGGATGAGCCTTCAGGCCGGTCTGCACGAAGATGTGCATCGACTCGGTCAGCGCACCCTTCACCGAGTGGTAGTGCTCGTCCATCGAGGGCACGTACAAGGTGTACGACCCGTCCTGCGTCTGTTCTATCCGCCGTTCCATCTCAGCCGAAACAGGTGAGCAGTCCCCGGGCTGCCATCACGACCAACACATAGCGCAGCACCTTGCCGGCCAGCATGTAGGCCGACACGTAGTAGAGGTTGCTCCGCAGGAAGCCCAAGGCTACGGCGATGACGCTGCCCACCAAAGGCACGAACGCGAAGAACGCCACCCAGCAGCCGCGGCCGTCCAGCCTGCGCCGCATACGGTTGATTTTCTCCGGCTGCATGTGGAAATACTTTTCCAGCCACTCCATCTTGCCCAAATGGCCCATCCAGTAACAGGTAAGGCTGCCAAGCAAGTTGCCTATCGAAGCGGCCACCACACAGACCACCGGATTCAGTCCGGTGCCCGGAAGCACCAACGCTGCCAACACGGCCTCCGAACTGAAGGGGACCACGCTGCCGGCCAGCAGGGCCGACAGAAACATCCCGACATAGCCCCAATCGGCTAAGAACGACACAAATGACTCCATACGTGAAAACTAAATACGGCCAACAGGCTTATTATATAGAAAAGGAAGAACAGGTTGGACACCTTCGAATGGCTCAGCGCAAACAGATGCGCCCCCACCAGCGACACCACCGGCAGCAAGGCCGCCAGCCACGCCACGGCCTGCCCCATCAGCAGCAGGCTCAGCGCAAAGAGCGCGACGCCCAGCAGGACGAGGAAGTGGAGGTAGTTGCGTGTGCGAATCTTGTCGTCGTTGCTGGTGCCGAAATAGTGCAGGCTGCCCACCAACAGCAGGAGCAGCATGACACCCCACAAGGCCCACACCGGTCCGGGGACTGCAAACGACAGCGGCTGGCGAAACAGGGCCAGGTCGGCAAAGGGGGCGGTGAACAGGTCCATCCGGTCCCACCAGTAGGCATGGCCCAGCAGGAAGGCATAGGGCAGGCACAGCCCCAGCACGGCGGCGAAGAAGCCGCGCCACGTGAGCGAGCGGAACAGGTAGGCCCCCAGCAGGCAGATCGGCTCGAGCAACAGCAGCGGAGGAAAGAGCAGACTGCCCATCCCCAGGTACGCCGCAGCCCGGAACAGGTAGACGGGGCGGTCGGCCTGCTGATAGCTGCGGAACAGGAAATAGAGCGACACGGCCATGGCGGCCGACACCCACGCACCGACGGGCGACTGCAGCAGGACGGGCGACGCGGCCAGCAGCCACCCCGCCAGCGACACCTGCAGCGAGGTGCGCATCCGGATGACGGCATAGGCGTTGTTGAGCTCGAGCACCATGTAGCCCAGCAGCACATAGCCCAGCAGGGCCACCGTGTGCGACACCCAGGGCAACGAAAGCCACGCCCCCACCCCGTCGCGGCCAAGCACGCCGATGAGGGCCGGGACGGCATCGGCCAGGCCGAACACGCCCGTCAGCGTCCACACCAGCAGCACCCCGAACAGCGACAGGGGCAGGGTCAGCGGACTGGCCACCCATTCAGTCTGCAATCTGCGTCGACCCATTACAAATCAAAACCGATGTCGCTGCGGAAATATTTCTTGGCAAAGTCGATGGTCTTGGCTCCCCGGAAACTCTGGGCCAGTGCCTCGGTCTTGTCGGCTCCGTACGAGCTGACGGCGATGACGCGTCCGCCGTTGGTCACCACCTGGCCGTCCTTCAAGGCCGTCCCGGCATGGAACACGATGCTGTCCGTCACCTGGTCGAGGCCCGTGATGGGGAAGCCCTTCTCGTACGCCTCGGGGTAACCGCCCGAAACGAGCATGACGCAGACCGCCGTACGCGGGTCCACTTCGAGCACCTTCTCGTCGAGGTTGCCGGCGGCCACGCCTTCAAACAGGTCCACCAGGTCGCTCTTGATGCGCAGCATGACCGACTCCGTCTCCGGGTCGCCCATCCGCACGTTGTATTCGATGACCATCGGTTCGCCCTTCACGTTGATGAGGCCGAAGAAGATGAAGCCTTTGTAGTCGATGCCTTCGGCCGCCAGTCCTTCCACCGTGGGGCGGATGATGCGGTCCTCCACCTTCTGCATCCAGGCCTTGTCGGCAAAGGGGACGGGCGAAATGCTGCCCATGCCGCCGGTGTTCAGGCCCTTGTCGCCCTCGCCGATGCGCTTGTAGTCCTTCGCTTCGGGCAGAATCTGGTAGTGCTTGCCGTCGGTCAGCACGAACACCGAGCACTCGATTCCGCTCAGAAATTCCTCGATGACCACCGTGGCCGATGCGTTGCCGAACATGCCGCCCAGCATCTCCTTCAGTTCCTTCTTCGCCTCGTCCAGCGTAGGCACAATCAGCACGCCCTTGCCGGCGCACAGGCCGTCGGCCTTGAGCACGTAGGGGGCCTGCAGGGTCTCGAGGAAGGCCAGGCCTTCTTCCAGGTTGGCGGCCGTCACGCTCTTATAGCCGGCCGTGGGGATGCCGTGGCGCTGCATGAAGCCCTTGGCGAACTCCTTGCTGCCCTCGAGGGTGGCTCCGGCCTTCGACGGGCCGATGACGGGAATCGAGCGCAACGCCTCATCCTGGGCGAAATAGTCGTAGATGCCCTTCACCAACGGGTCCTCCGGGCCGACCACAACCATGTCGATGCCGTGGCCAAGCACAAACGCCTTGATGGCTTCGAAGTCGTCGGCCTTGATGGCTACGTTCTCGCCCACCAGGCCCGTGCCGGCATTGCCCGGCGCGATATACAGTTTCTCTACTTTCTTGCTTTGGGCTATTTTCCACGCCAACGCGTGCTCACGCCCACCGGATCCTAAGAGGATGATTTTCATGATTGCTTGTTATTTTAAATAGTCCTTGAAATAGCGGGTGATTTTCTCGTGCAGGTGTACGCGGTCGCGACCCCGCACGTTGTGGTCGTGGCCGGGATAGACGAACAGGTCGGGATAGGTGCGGGCCTCCACGCAGGCCTGGATGAACGACAGCGTGTGCTGGAGCACGCAGGTGTGGTCCTCGTCGTCGTGGATGAGAAGCAGATGCCCCTGCAGCGCGCCGGCCAGGCGGCGCAGGTCGGTCTGTTCGTATCCCTCGGGGTTGGACTGGGGCGTATCCATGTAGCGTTCGCCATACATCACTTCGTAGAACGACCAGTCGATGACCGGTCCGCCGGCCACGCCGACCTTGAACAGGTCGGGATAGCGGAGCATCAGGGCGGTGGTCATGTGTCCGCCGAAACTCCAGCCGTGCACGCCGATGCGGTCGGCATCCACATAGGGCAGCGAGCGGAGGAACTCCACGCCCTTCACCTGGTCCTTGCCTTCCTCGATGCCCAGACGGCGGAAGGTGGCCTGTTCGAAGGCCAGGCCGCGGTTGTCGCTGCCCCGGTTGTCGAGGGTGAACATCAGGTAGCCCTGCTGGGCCATGTAGAGGTCCCAGCCCCGGGCGTCCCAGAGGAAGTTGTTGTGAATCATCTGGGCGTGCGGTCCGCCATAGACGTAGACGATGGCGGGGTATTTCTTCTGCGGGTCGAAGTCGGAAGGCTTCACCAGGCGGTAGTACAGGTCGGTCTGTCCGTCGGCGGCCTTGAGGGTGCCCACCTCCACCGTCGGCATCTCGCATCCCTCAAAGGGGTCGGCGGCGCTGAGCAGCGTGTGCAGGGTCTTGCCTTGCTTCGTCTCGGCCAGGCGGATGACGCGGGGCACGCGGGCCGACGAGTAGGCATCCACCACGTAGCGGCCCGAGGGGCTGAGCGTGGCTTCGTGCATGCCCTCGGCAGGCGTCAGGCGCGTGCGCTTCCGGCTGCGCAGGTCGAGGCGGTAGAGGTGCGACTCGAGCGCACCGGGTTCGGTGGAGAGGTAGTACAGGTTGCGTGCCTTGGCGTCGAAGCCCAGCACGTCCTGCACCAGCCAGTCGCCGGCGGTGAGGGCCTCGGTGTGCAGGCTTTCGGCATAGCGCATGCCGGGCAGGGCTCCCTCCTTCGTCTGCGGTTCCTGCCGGCGCGACAGGTCCATCAGGTAGAGGTGGTTGTAGCCGTCGCGCTGGCTCTGGTAAAGGAAGCGGTCCGGCTGTCCGGGCACGAACAGCAACGGATGGAGCGGCTCCACATAGCGGTCGGCCCACTCCTCGTAGAGCACCTCGCCGCGTGCGCCGGTCTGGGCGTCGTAGCGGACCAGTTGGGCGTGGATCTGGTCGCGGTTCAGTTCCACCACGTAGAGGTGGCGCTCGTCGGGCGACCAGCTGAGGTTGGTGAAATAGCGGTCGGTGGGGTCGCCGGCATCTAGATAGACGGTCTGCCGGCTGTCCGGGCGATAGATGCCCACGGTCACCCGGTGGCTGGTCATGCCGGCCATGGGATACTTGATGGGGGTCAGTTCGGCCACGCGTGCCGACACGTCGACCAGCGGATAGTCCGTCACCTCGCGCTCGTCCATGCGGTAGAAGGCCAAGGCCTGGCCTTTCGGGCTCCAGAAGGTGCCCTTCATGATGCCGAACTCATTGCGGTGGACGGCCTGTCCGCACACCACGCCCTCCGGCTCGTCGGTCACAGCCCGGTCGTCGACGTACAGGTTGTTGCCCACCGTGTAGGCCACGCGGCCGGTCTCCTTGCAGTAGTCGGCATGGGCGGCCTTCGGGCGCATCACCACCGAGTCGGTGCAGGCACGGGCCTCCCAGTCGTACACCACGTACTTGCCGGGCAGCGAAATCAGCATCCGAGGCCGGTCGGGCCAGGGGAAGGAGACGTAGTAGAAATGAAACAGCGGGCCTCGTTCGGCTCCGGGAGCCACGGCCGTCCGCAGGGCTTCGTTCACCTGGCCGAGGGTGGCCAGCAGCGTCTCGCGTCCCGTGGTCGGGCTGACGGCAAAGAGCGAGTCCACCTCCGGGCGGATGCATACGTCGCCCCACCACTGCAGCCCGTAGCAGTTTTGCGGGCGATATTGTGCAAAGGTGCTTCCGCCGGGAATCAAGTCCTCCAGCGTCAACTGTTTCTTTTCCTGTGCCATACCTGTCCATGCGACCCAACACGTCAGCACCCATGCCAGCAGATGTTTCGGGCGGATGCCGCGTCGGATGTTCGTCTGTATCGTTTTCATTGGTCTTCTGGTTGAATCAAGGGTTGCTCACTCATTCCTCGCCCTCCGGACGGCGGTCGTCGTCGCGGCGGAACGTGCGACGGGGGAAACGCGGAGCGTCACCCTCCTCGCGGCGGCCGAAGCGGGCCTTCCGGTCTTCGCGCTGGGCTTCGCGGCGGTCGAAACGGCGGTCGCCATCCTCGCGGCGGAACTCACGGCGCGGGAAGCGCGGAGCATCCCCTTCTTCGCGGCGGAACTCACGGCGCGGGAAGCGCGGATCGTCACCCTCTTCGCGGCGGAACTCGCGACGGGGGAAACGCGGAGCGTCACCCTCTTCGCGGCGGAACTCGCGGCGCGGGAAGCGCGGAGCATCGCCATCCTCACGGCGGAACTCGCGGCGCGGGAAGCGCGGTGCGTCGCCATCCTCACGGCGGAACTCGCGGCGCGGGAAGTGCGGAGCGTCGCCCTCTTCGCGGCGGATCTCGCGGCGCGGGAAGCGCGGAGCATCGCCCTCTTCGCGGCGGAACTCGCGGCGCGGGAAGCGCGGAGCATCGCCATTCTCGCGGCGGAACTCGCGGCGGGGGAAGCGCGGTGCGTCGCCCTCCTCACGGCGGAACCCACGGCGGGGGAAGCGTGGTGCGTCGCCTTCCGTCGGCTCGGCCCCCGGTTCGCCTTCTTCACGCTTCTGCTCGCGATACTTGCCCTCGAAGATGTCGTACTGGCGGAACTCGCACTCGAGTGCCCCGTTGAACAAGGGCACCTTCTGCGAAGCCTTCAGGCCGATGTGGTCGAAACACTCCTGCCGATAACTCAGCACCCAGGCCGTATTGCCCTGGAAGGCGTGCTTCAGCCGCTCGCCTATCACGTCGTAGAGGCCGAGCAGGTCGTCGCTCGAGATGCGTTCGCCATAAGGCGGATTGGTGACGAGGATGGATTTCTCGGTCGGAGCCTGGAACTGCTGCACCGGGCGCACGTCCAGCACGATGTCGCGGCTCAATCCGGCGGCCTTCACGTTGCGCGACGCAATGTCGATGGCCCGGGGATTGTTGTCGTAGCCGTAGATTTTATGTTCGAACTCACGTTCCTGCGACTCGTCGTTGTAGATGGATTCGAAGAGCTCGGCGTCGAAGTCGGCCCATTTCTCGAAGGCATAGCCCTGGCGGAACACACCCGGCGCGATGTTGCGGGCGATGAGTCCGGCCTCGATGGGGAGGGTGCCCGAACCGCACATGGGGTCGATGAAGTCGCACTCGCCATGCCAGCCGGTCATCAGAATCATGCCGGCGGCCAGCACCTCGTTGAGCGGAGCCTCGAGGGTCTCCTGCCGGTAGCCGCGGCGGTGGAGCGATTCGCCCGAACTGTCGAGCGACAGCGTGCAGCGGTCTTGTGCGATGTGGATGCTGAGCATCGCGTCGGGGTTGTTGAGGCGGACGGACGGACGCTTGCCCGTCTTCTCGCGGAAATAGTCGGCCACGGCGTCCTTCACGCGGTAGGCCACGAACTTGGAGTGGCGGAACTCCTCAGAGAAGACCACGGCGTCCACCGCAAAGGTCTTGTCGGCATCCAGGTAGTTCTCCCAGCAGATGTCCTTCACCTGCTCGTACACCTCGTCCGGATTGTTTGCCTGAAAATGTTTGATGGGTTTTAAAATGCGTACGGCCGTGCGCAGGCAGAAGTTGGCGCGGTACATCATTTCCTTGTCCCCTACAAACGACACCATGCGCCGCCCTATTTCAATCTCTTCCGCTCCCAAGCGGGTCAGTTCCTCTGCCAATACCTGTTCAAGCCCTTGGAACGTCTTGGCAATGAGTTCGAATTTTTCGTTCATAATTTGTTAGTTAAAGGCAAGCGTCGACACGGATAGGCCTCCGGACGAAACGGCCTTATTGATATTTATATTCCAAAGTGATATACGGCGGCAAAGGTAGGAAAAATAGTCTGTTATTTCTGCATAGCCTCCTGATATTTATGTACGAAGGTCGTGGCTCTTTCATTCGACCAGGTGTCGGCTGTGGTGCAAAGTTGGTCTCCGGGCATTCTGATTGGCCACGCCATGGCCGGATGTCCTCTCCGGGAAGGTCAACCCGAGCGGCAAACTGCCGTTCTCCTTCCCCGGCACGGAGGACGCGGAGCCCGACAAGTTCAAGGTGCTGATAGGTCGTTCGTCCACAGACATCCAGACCGCCGTCCCGTTCACCTATCGCTGACGGAAGGAGACCCCACCACAGATAGGCGCATTGCCGGATTATGTGAAATTCCGAGAAAAGACAAGACAGATTATGTGAAATTTCAAGAAAAAGTAGGACAGATTATGTGAAATAGTTATCTTTGCAGCCGGAACATTCAAGATAAATCGTATGAATAAGTTGCTGAGAAGGAAGATAGATACATACCTGCAGGCGTGGAAAAGCCGACCCGAACGAAAGCCACTCATCATCAAAGGAGCGCGTCAAATCGGGAAGACATGCTCCGTGGAACACTTCGCTCGCCAACACTATACCCACGTGATTCAGATCAATTTCATCGAACAGAAGAAGTATCGAGACATCTTCAACGACGGATTCGAGGTGGACACCCTGCTCAAGAACCTGTCGCTGCTGAACCCCGAGCTGCGCTTCGTACCGGGCGAAACACTATTCTTTTTCGACGAATTGCAGGCGTGTCCCAATGCTGCCACCGCGTTGAAGTTCTTCAATCTCGACGGACGGTTCGACATCATTTGCTCCGGCTCACTCATGGGCATCAATTACCGGGAAATCGAATCCAACAGCGTTGGCTATAAGGAGGACTACGAGATGTATTCCATGGATTTCGAAGAATTTCTGTGGGCGAAAGGGTACACGGACGAGTTTGTTGACGATCTCTATGGACACATGTTGCGGGTGGAACCGCTTTCAGCGTTGCAGATGGAAGTATTGTTAGGGTTGTTCCGCGACTACGTCGTCATCGGTGGAATGCCGAAAGTAGTGGACACGTACATCCGCAACCGACACTTTGGCGGCACACTGGAACTACAGCAGCAACTGCTGAAAGACTACGAGGAAGATATCACCAAATACGTAGAAGGACTGGACAAGGCCAAAGTAAAGGCGGTGTACCATCATATCTCCACCTTCCTGGCCAAGACGAACAAGCGATTCCAAGTGAGCCAAATCGCCCGAAACGCCCGTAACCGAGACTACATCGGCTGCGTAGAATGGCTGGCCGATGCAGGAATCATCAACCTCTGCTACTGCCTGAATTTGCCCGAACTGCCCTTGAAAGGGAACTACGACCCCAAACTCTATAAGATTTACTTCAAGGACACCGGTCTCCTGATTGCCTCGTTAGACGAAGAGGCCCAGGAAGACCTACGGACCAATCGAAATCTCGGCACCTACAAGGGGGCTATCTACGAGAATGTCGTGGGCGATATGTTGGCAAAACAGGGATATCAGCTCTACTACTATAACCGTGACAAACCAGCTTTGGAGATGGACTTCTTTGTCCGCGATGCGAACTCGCTGATACCCGTGGAGGTGAAAGCCACGGACGGAGCCACGGCCTCACTGAATAACCTGCTGAAGGAGGACAAATACCCCGACGTGAAGTATGGCATCAAGTTAGGCTACAAGAACATCGGCTTCAATGGTCGCTTCTATGCGTTCCCCTACTTCCTCACCTTCCTGCTAAAACGATTCCTCTCTGAACGGAAGAGGACCTGACGCGGAGGGATTCCGCCCATCACTTACCACCAAGCAAAAACATCCCATCATGAGTCTAAACAAGAAGAACCCCTTCGCCCCATCGGGACGCAAGAAGCAGACCGGCAAGAAGCCCTCGGGCAAACGCATCGGCAAGTCGCGCCCGGAGAAGGCAAACAACCAGCTGAACCGACGGGTGAAGTAGCCACCGGCCGAGCATACAAGACGCTTTGCTGACAAAGTTGCGAGGTCAATATAACGTTGAATAGTAAATGATGCGATGCAAGTTCTGACACGCAGCAACAACCTTGCGCTTTGCGTTCAGCCTTGGCTGAACGGTCGTAGGATATAGGCTCAAAGGCAAAGTAATATAACCTACTTGACCGTTCAGCCAAGGCTGAACGATTTACTACAATACATCGGTATACATCAGGGAGGGGGTGCGTTTCGGCTTTTTATGGCCTGCATTATTGGTCGATATCCCAATCGTCGGCCGACGACCAGAAGCGGCGCGGGCTGCGGGGGTTGGTTACCTCGGACTGGCTGCCACCGGTGTCGATCGTGATGTTGCTCTCCTGGCCCGACACGGCCATCACGTCCGCAAGTTCCATCTCGATTTGCTCCATCTTCGGAGCGATATACGGTTTCTTATTCATGTGCGTTCTTGTTTTTCTGATTTCCTTCGATTGATTCATTGCTTAGCGAACCACCACCTTGCGGTTGTTCACGATGTAAAGGCCCTGCGGCATCGGCAGGCGCGACAGGCCGTCCACCCACTCCGTACGGACGAGGCGGCCGTCCACCCCGTAGATGCGGACTTGCTGCGCTTCGCCGACCGACAGGCAGATGGCACCCTCTTCGGCCCATACGGCATCGGACTGTGCGGCCGAATCGATGTCCGTGGCCCCACCCTCGTCGCTACCGCCGAAGGCGATGGAGAAGCGGACCGGAGCACCCGAAGGATCGGTCGGAATCTCCAAGTAGGCGCGGTAGGGCGCGATGCTGGCCGTAGAAGCCAGCTGGCCGAAATATTCTGTTGCGCCATCCACACTTAACACGTAGCGCGCGGTTTCAGCCTCGTAGGGCACCGTTTCGTACGTGCCGACGAAGATCTCGCCCAGCGATTCCGGACGGGCGGGCAGGCTCTCGCCGATGAAGGTGAATCCTTTCATGCCGGTGCTCTTTGTTCCATTGTAGCGCATCAGGTAGGGCACGTTGGCCTCGAGGTTGTTGAAGTCCCGTTCGGCGAAGGTAATCGCGGCTTCTCCCTTGCTGGCGAAACGCTCGAAGATGAAGTCGTCCGTTGCCGAATTGCCGTCGGCATCCTTGATGCCCGTCGGCTTGAAAGGAAGGATGATGCTTTCGCGATAGCCGTCGACGTAGCATGCACGGGTGTAGGAGACGGAAATATTCATTGTCTCACCCGTATAATTAAATGCCGCATCGGCCAAATTCAGGTTCAATGATTTGGCAACCAACGCTGTCTTCAAGGCCGCCCATGCCTCGGCCGGCCATACGGTCGGGCCGTAGTTGGAGAGGGTGAGCGGGGTGACGTTGGTGATTTCAGTACCCATGTTTACCGTAGTCGTTCCATGTTTCCAATAGTTATCCGTAAACGTGACGTTGGTAGTAGTACCTCCTACAGAACTTCCTATTAACAGATTATTCACTACGGTTCGCGTATTGGAGTTAGAGAAATATATCATTTGCAATGAGGGTTCTAACATCGCACAATTCCGAATAGAACCATTCAGCATATATATTGGCGCTTTAGATGTATTATTATAGAACAAGTTGTATTCAACTGTCCCTCCATTATACATACATATAGCACCACTAGAGTTTGCTGTAAATACACAATTTGACATTGTTGTGTTATCATTCGCACCACCTAAATAGCAGGCATAACCTGCTGTATGATTTTTAAACGTGCACCCTTCTATCGTTGCGTAAGTTCCTACCCGAACTGATGCACCCACATTACCTGTTGAGGCGACATTCGTATTCGCATCGAACACACAATTGCGAATTTTCGCACCATTCGAGGCATCACCACTATTCACATAGAGCAATGCCGACAAAGAAGTAGTTACTTCTGCGCCTCCCTCACCAGTGGTTGCTTGTATCTTATTATTGCTGAAACTACAACCCTGGACAGTCGTTGTAGCTTTGTTCAGCAGAATACAACCAAATTTGGCAGGCATACTTGCCGTCGTGGTTTTATTTGTGTAAGAGAAAACGAAATTTTTAAATGAACAATTCTGAACCACAATACCGGTTTTATCTGCATATGCATTAATAAGCCAATATGCTGTTTCACTTGCACGAACAATATTTTCGCCATCGAACGTGATACCATCCAAAACAATATCATTGGCATTCAAACAGATTACAGAATTACCAGCTGAGGCCGTTACATTTTCTGCAACTGTAACCACCACCGGATTGTTAAGGTAGTCACGCTCACTTGCATCTGTTTCCGACCCGCTGAATCCTGCATATATTTTACACGTTTTACTCAAATACCTGTAAGATGTCAAGCTATACGTTCCCTTCGCAATCCACAATTCGTCATCAGCTGCAGACAACTTATTAAAAGCAGATTGAATATTGTCCGTCACCACCACATTGGTTGCATCCTCCACCTCCGCCCACGCATTCGGTGAGTCAGTAGTAGACTTCAAATAATAAATCGTCGCATTGGCCCACGACGCGATGGCCAGGAAGGCCAACAACAGTCCATGTCTTTTCATATTGTATTGATTTTTAGTTTCTCTTGTGGCCAAAAGTAGGGGAATGCAGGGAATCGGGGGGGGGTAAAATCGTACGAGGATATGACACAATCGTACAAAAGCCGGCCTCTCTGCACCGTAAAAAGGGAGAAAGACCGGCTTTTGAGCCGCCGGACAAGGGAAGAAGGAGGACGGTGTGTCAGTCCAGCAACTCGAAGTCGAGCTGCTTGCGCTCCAGGTTGACCTTGGCCACACGCACCGTGACGGCATCGCCCAGGCTGTAGGCGTGCTTGCGACGGCGGCCGCGCAGGCAGTAGTTCTTCTCGTCGAACTCATAGTAGTCGTCGGTCAGGTCGCGGATGGGAATCATGCCCTCGCACTTGTTCTCGTTGAGTTCGACGTAGAGGCCCCACTCGGTGACACCGGAGATGACCCCGTCGAACACCTGGCCGAGGCGGTCGGTCATGAACTCCACCTGCTTGTACTTGATGGAGGCGCGCTCGGCACTGGCCGCCAACTGCTCCATGGCCGAACTGTGCTCGCACAGTTCCTCGTACTTGGTTTCGCTGGCCGTGCGTCCGCCGGCGAGGTAGCGGGTGAGCAGACGGTGCACCATCAGGTCGGGATAGCGGCGGATGGGCGAGGTGAAATGGGTGTAGTAGTCGAAGGCGAGGCCGTAGTGTCCGATGTTGTGCACCGAATAGCGGGCCTTCTGCATGGCGCGGATGGACACGGTCTCGATGAGGTTCTCTTCCTTACGTCCCTGGATGTCGTCGAGCAGGTGGTTGATGGAGCGCGACACGTCGGTCTTCGTGCCCGAGGTGCGGATCTTGTAGCCGAAGCGGGCGATGAACTGCGCCAGGTTGTCCAGTTTCTCGGGGTCGGGCAGGTCGTGGATGCGATAGGGCAGCACCTTCGGCTTCTTGCCGCCGGTCTTGCCCACCTTCTCGGCCACGGTTCGGTTGGCCAGCAACATGAACTCCTCCACCAGTTTGTTGGCCTCTTTCGACACCTTGAAGTAGACGCTCAGCGGCTTGCCCTTCTCATCAATCTCGAACTTCACCTCGTAGCGGTCGAAGTTGATGGCTCCGGCTTGGAAACGTTTCTCGCGCAAGGCCTGCGCGATGCGGTTGAGCGCGAGCACCTCGTCGCGGTAGTCGCCTTCGCCGGTCTCGATGATTTGCTGCGCCTCTTCGTAGGTGAAGCGGCGGTTGCTGCGGATGACGGTATGGGCAATGTGCGAATCGGCGACGTTGCCTTTCTCGTCCATGCGGAAGATGACGGAGAAGGCCAGTTTCTCCTCGTCGGGGCGGAGCGAACAGATGAAGTTGCACAACCGTTCGGGCAGCATGGGGATGGTGCGGTCCACCAGGTAGACGGAGGTGGCCCGGCGCTGGGCCTCCTTGTCGATAATGCCGCCTTCCTTCACGTAGTGCGACACGTCGGCGATGTGCACGCCCACCTCCCACAGGCCGTCGCCCACGGAGCGGATGGAGAGGGCGTCGTCGAAGTCCTTGGCATCCTTCGGGTCGATGGTGAAGGTGACCACGTCGCGGAAGTCCTCGCGCTGCGCCAGTTCCTCGGCCGGAATCTCGGCCGGAATCTTGTCGGCAGCCGCCTCCACAGCCTTCGGGTAGACATAGGGCAGGCCGAACTCCGCCAGGATGGCATGCATCTCGGCATTGTTCTCGCCGGAGGGGCCGAGCACGTCGACCACCTGCCCGATGGGGTTCTTGGCCTTCTCGGGCCAATCGACGATTTTCACCACGGCCTTGTCGCCGTGCTTGCCTCCCTTCAGTTTGTCGCGAGGGATGAAGATGTCGATGCCCAGCGCACGTCCGTCGGCCACCAGGAACGCATAGTTCTTGCTGACGTCCAGCGTGCCCACGATAGTGTCCTCGCCCCGCTGCAACACCTCAATGACCTCGCCCTCGGCCGCCCGACGCCGACGCTTGGCGAAGAAGGCGATGCGCACACGGTCGCCGGACAAGGCGTGGCCGGCATTGGCCTCGGCGATAGCGATGGGCTCGCCACCCTCGTCGGGCAGGAACAGGCAGCGGCCTCCCCGGCGTTGGAACGTGCCGGTGAGCGTCAGGCCGTGGTCGTTCAGGCGGAAACGCCCGTTCTCGGTCTGCACCAGGTAATCCTCTTCGAGCATCTCGCCGAGGATGTCGGCGCACAACATCTTCAGCGGATGGGTCTTCAGCGAGAGGGCCGAAAACAGGTGTTTATAGGAATAGGCTTCCGCAGGGCGTTCGTGGAACAACGCAATCAGCCGGTCGGCCAGTTCCTTCTTCCGCATGTATTTCCCGCCCTTCTTCTCTCTCTTCTCTTTCTTTTCTTTCTTCTTTGCCATACTCTTTTCTCCTTGCTATTTATCAACGGCTCTACCCACAAACGGACTGAGCCGCCCGATGGTTCGCCCGACGGCGCAAAGGCCCGTCTGGAAAACCGAACAAAAATAGGCATTTCGATGCAAACAGAATGCCTTTCGGACGAAAATTCCTGCATCGCTCCCGCATCGGTACTGCCCGGGACGTATAGAAAGGGAAAGCCTGTGGGACACAGCAAAAAAAACGGGCAGGTTTGCACCTTTGTCCGGCTTGCATTATCTTTGCCCCCTCATCCTTAAAACAACAACGACCGCCATGACGGATTCTTTCGACACACAACGCGAGAAGCGCATTCGCCGGGTCACCCTTGCCGGGAGCCTCGTCAATTTCGTGTTGGTCGGACTCAAGTTCGCCGCCGGCCTGCTCGGACAGAGCGCCGCCATGATAGCCGACGCCGTCCACTCCTTGTCCGACTTCCTGACCGACATCGTCATCCTGCTGTTCGTCCACATCTCCAGCAAACCCGTGGACAAGGACCACGACTACGGGCACGGCAAATACGAGACACTGGCCACCGCCCTCATCGGAGGGGCCCTGCTGGCCGTAGGCATCAGCATCTGCTGGAGCGGACTCGAGCACATCTACCACTACCTGCAAGGCGAAACCCTGGAGCGGCCGGGGATGATTGCCCTGGGTGCGGCCCTCGTCTCGATAGCCGCCAAAGAAGGACTGTACCACTACACCGCACGCGAAGGTAAAGCCCTCAACTCGCAAGCCGTCGTGGCCAACGCCTGGCACCACCGCAGCGACGCCCTCTCGTCCGTCGGGACGGCCATCGGCATCGGCGGTGCCTGCCTGCTGGGCGAGAACTGGCGCCTGCTCGACCCGCTGGCGGCCGTGGTGGTGAGCATCCTCATCGTCCGCGTAGCCATCCAACTGCTGATACCCTGCCTCAACGACCTGCTGGAGAAGTCGCTGCCCGACGACGTGGAACAGGAAATCCTGCACATCGTCTACTCGGTGCCCGACGTCAGCCAACCCCACAACCTGCGCACCCGACGCATCGGAAACCGATACGCCATCGAGATGCACGTGCGCATGGACGGCAACATCAGCCTGCACCAGGCCCACCGGACAGCCACCGAGATTGAGCAGAAACTGAAGGAACGCTACGGCGAGAACACACACGTGGGCATCCACGTGGAACCGCTGAAAACAGACCCAAACAAAACGAAGGCATGAAGAAACGAATCCTTATCACCGGCGCGAGCGGCTTCATCGGCAGTTTCGTAGTGGAAGAGGCCCTACGGAGGGGCTTCGACACCTGGGCCGCCATCCGGCACACCAGCAGCACCCGCTACCTGAAGCACCCGGACATCCGCCTCATCGAACTGGACCTGGGCGACCCCGAACGCCTGCAATGGCAACTGGCCGAACCCGACGCACCCTGGGACGTGGTGGTGCACTGCGCCGGCACCACCCAATGCATCAATCCGGCCGACTTCGACCGGCACAACTACGATGCTACACGCCACCTGGTGGAGGCCCTGCAAGCCAGCGGCCGCACCCCCGCCCAATTCATCTACCTCAGTTCGCTGAGCGTGTTCGGCCCGATACACGAAACGGACTACGCCCCCATCACCGACCACGACCAACCCTGCCCCAACACGGCCTACGGACGGAGCAAACGGAAAACGGAACTCTTCCTACAGCAACACAAAAGCCTGCCCTACGTCATCTTCCGCCCGACCGGCGTGTATGGTCCGCGCGAGCGCGACTATTTCCTCATGGCCCAGTCCATCCGACGACACGTGGACTTCGCCGCCGGCTTCCGTCGGCAGGACCTCACGTTCGTCTACGTGATGGACCTGGCGCAGGCCATCTTCCGCGCCATCGACCGCGGCACAACCCGGAAATGTTACTTCGTGAGCGACGGACGCACCTACAACAGCCGCGCCTTCTCCGACCTCATCCGAAAAGAACTGGGAAACCCCTGGATGGTGCGCTTCACCTGCCCCTTGGGCTTGCTGAAGGCCATCTCGTGGGTGGCCGAGAAAACGGCGGCACTGGCCGGAAAGAGCAGCACCCTCAACCGAGACAAATATCGAATCATGAAACAACGAAACTGGCGATGCGACATCGCACCCCTGCAGAACGACCTCGGCTACCAGCCGGAATATCCGCTGGAACGCGGGGTGGAGGAAGCCATCGCCTGGTATAAGAAAGAAGGATGGCTTTAGACTTATTCAAACGCATCGAACACCAGAAGGGACTGTTCGCCGTCGAGAAAATCAGCCTCATCTACAACGCGCTGACCTCGATTATCATCCTCTTCATCTATCCCGTGATGGACCATCCGGGCGAGATGCTGTGGGAACGGCTGCTCATCGTGGCCCTGACCTTTGCCCTCATCCGGCTCTACCGGCTGGCTCCCTGCCGTTTCTCGGCCTTTGTCCGCATGGCGGTGCAGATGAGCCTGCTCTCCTATTGGTATCCCGACACCTACGAGTTCAACCGCCTGTTGCCCAACCTCGACTACGTGTTCGCCCGCATCGAACAGTTCGTGTTCGGCTGCCAACCGGCGCTGGAGTTCTTCTACGCCGTGCCCGAGCGGTGGTTCAGCGAGCCGTTCAACATGGGCTACTTCGCCTACTACCCCATGATTTTCGTCGTGAGCGTGTGGTACTGTCTGTTCCGGTTCCAGTGGTTCGAGAAGGTGTCGTTCGTGCTGGTCACGTCGTTTTTCCTCTATTACCTGTTCTACATCGTGGTGCCGGTGGCCGGTCCGCAGTTCTACTTCCCGGCCATCGGACTGGACCAGGTGGCCGCCGGACATTTCCCGCCCATCGGCGACTACTTCAACCACCACGTAGAACTGTTGCCGGCCCCGGGCACGGAGCGCGGTTTGTTCTATAGCCTGGTGGAGGCCTCGCAACAGGTGGGCGAACGCCCCACAGCCGCCTTCCCAAGTTCGCACGTGGGCATCTCCACCATCCTGATGATTCTGGCCTGGCGCGGCAACCGATGGCTCTTCGCCTGCCTGCTGCCCTTCTACGTGCTGCTGTGCTGCGCCACCGTCTACATCCAGGCGCACTACCTCATCGACGCCATCGCCGGCTTCGCCTCGGCCTTCTTCGT
Source organism: Bacteroidaceae bacterium (assembly GCA_051875715.1). GTDB lineage: Bacteria > Bacteroidota > Bacteroidia > Bacteroidales > Bacteroidaceae > DYCT01. Next base: position 42,813 of record JBJEHD010000095.1, on the reverse strand, counting down.
CTACGGCCTTGCCACCCACCTCTACAAGAAGTGGTTCGCTTCGCCCATGTTCCAAGACGCGGCGTAAGAAAGAGGACGGGAATCAGCAATAAACCAGTTCGGACAGATGCTCGTCGGCCAGCAGTTCGTTGGCTATCTCCAGCAACTGCGACGAGGTGAGTGCCTCGATGCGGCGGAACAAGGACTCCTGCGCCTCGAAACGCCGATAGTGGAGGAACATCTTCCCCACCCCTAGGGCCTCGTTCTCGAAATTGTCCGCCGCCACGCCAATCTGGCCAATCAACTGTTTCTTGGCCGCTGCCAACTGGGCGGTGGTGAGGCGCACGTCGCGCAGCCGCTTCAGTTCCTTGCGCGTCAGGCGAAGGCAGGTGTCCACATCGTCGGGGTCGGTGCCGAAGTAGATGCTGAACACCCCCGTGTCGGTGTACGAGGTGAGGTTCGACTCGACCGTATAGACCAAACCGCGACGCTCGCGCAACGCCACGTTGAGCCGGCTGTTCATGCCCGGGCCGCCCAGCAAATTGTTGAGCAAATAAAGTCCCGTACGCTTGTCGCTGCAGGCCGGATAGGCCCGGCAGCCCAGCATGACATGAGCCTGATGCGTGTCCTTCCGGACAGTGAGCCGAGCGGGATGGTACGGCGGAAGCGGCGTACGCTCCTCCCTCCCGGCAACGGGCACCACCTCGCCCGCATACTTCTCGACCAGACGGACCGTCCGGCGGAAATCGACCGGGCCTTTCACAAAGAACACCATGTTCGACGGATGATAATAACGGCGCACGAAGCGCAGGGCATCGTCGGTGCGGAAGCCCTTCAACTGTTCGGGCAGCCCCAAGATGTTGCGCCCCAAGGCATGGCCCCGGAAAAGGAGGTCCTCGAAGTCGTCGAAAATCAGTTCCGAAGGCGTGTCCTCGTATGACTGTATCTCGTCGAGGATGACCTCCACCTCGCGGTCAATCTCACGTTGTGGGAAGGTGGAATGCAGCACGATGTCGGACAACAGCTCGACCGCACGCGGCAAATGCTCGGGCAGATAGGCGGCATAGACCACCGTCTCTTCCTTGTTCGTAAACGCATTGAGGTCGCCCCCGACGTTCTCCATCCGGTTCAGGATGTGCCAAGCCCGACGCTTGCGAGTCCCCTTAAACAGGATATGCTCCACGAAATGAGCCATGCCCTGCTCGTTGTCGCGCTCGTCGCGTGTGCCGGCATCGACGGCAAAGCCGCTGTACACCACCGAAGAGGCCGAAGGGATTTGTATGATACGCAACCCGTTGGAGAGGGTTGCCATTTGACAGTCGTTCATGATGCGGTTCGGTTTCTTTCGGGGGCAAAGGTAGTAAAATTTCCTTTCCCTGTGGTCACGGAACATCCCGCACACACCGAACCGTAGTCACCCCCTGCCGGCCGATGGTCGCGTTGGCATGGTTCATCTGCCAACTGCCCTGGTTGCTGGTGTCCTTCCCGCTGTTGAAGTAACTCGTGCCCACGAGTGTCCATTGGTCGTTCCACCAGCCTGCCGTCTTGCAGAACAGGTACATCAGCGCACCCTCGCGTACGTTGGGCACCCGATAGCCCGTCGGGCAAGGCGACTGTCCCGCCAGGAGCGTACTGCGCAAGCCGACCAGATAGGTGTAGCCCAGGTCGACCATCGGCCCCGTCTCGAAGCCGGACGACAGGCGTGCCATCTCGGAGAACTCGTCGGTAGGCTCCAGTTCGTGGGAAGTGAAGAAGCGCAACGAGTGGGTATTGATGTTCGAGAGGTCGAAGCGGTAGACCCCTGCCGGGTCTGACTCGTCCAACGGACGTTCGACCCCTATCAGCAAGTCGGGATAGTAGCCCAGGTTCAGCACGTCGGCCGTCGACTGCTCAGCCTCCGCACGTCCGTGCACATAGCCCAAGTTGCGCACGCAAACTGACGCAAGGGCCGCCCGCTTGTCATACGCCTTGTCGAGAGAATAGGCACTGACAGAGATGCCTTCCTCCGCCCACAACATGACAGGATAATAGGCATAGTCGCCGCCCGTGTCGCTCTGCGTACTGCTCACCACGTGCCGGCGCCACCGGTCGAAGCCCGCATACGGACCCGACGCATACGTCCCCGTTTGGGATGCCCATTCGCGGTTGTAGAGTTGCGATTTAGCCGAGAGCCCCTCGCCGCCCATGTACATACCGTAAAGTTGGTCAATCGAAGCCGTGTACCAGCGTATCTCCTCCGGGTCTATCCTCCCGTTGCCGTTGTTGTCGCGGTTGCGCATCAACGCCGAGTAGCGCATGACGGAGTAGGGCCCGCGCAAGAAGTAGGTGCCACCGCCGTAGGGGTCGTCATAGTCGTTCTCCCGCTCATAGTCGAGGAAACAGTCCCAGCGTACCGACTCGTAGTTCGTCCCGTCCGTCACCACGCCCCACAGGCAGGCCGTGTTGTAGAGTCCGTTCTCCACCGAAGTATTCTTGAGGTCAGGCTGCGTGCCTGGTCCGATGTCGGCCGTTTCCGACGTGTTGTAGAACCAGAAGTGCTTCTCCTCCGTCTCGTCCATGCTCTCGCACCCCCACGCTGTGTGCAATCCGTCTTTCAGCAGGGTATAGGGTGTCTGGATGGCATGCTGGCGGATGGTGATGACACTGCCCGTAGCCGAACTGGCCTGGTCCAGACTCTTGTAGTTGTCGCACAAAAGGTGCATGAGGCGGTCGGGCTGGTTGACAAACTTCTTCCAAAGGTCCGGGTCGCTCTCGCCACTCAGCGGATGTTTCTCGTAGTAGAACTCGTCCACGTAGACGGTGGCATAAATTCGTTTGCGCCGATACAGGTTCGGGCTGTCGGGGAACTTCGCCTTCCACACCGGATCTTCCTCCTCGCGAAAATCGTTCGCCCGTCCGGCCTGCAGCAGGCGTGCCTGTTCCTTGATGTAACTCACGAAGCCTACCACGTCCATCAGGCGCGGACTGTTGTCGCCCGGGTACCACTGGTTCTTCGTGGAATACGTCTGCGTCTCCTCGTCGACGGGGTTGACCAGGAAGTGCACCCACTTGTAGTCGAAGCCCGAGGGAATCTCGGTGTCGCCCACCTTGTCGGGCACGCCCTCGCGTCCGAAGGGGGTGCGTACGTACCACGTCACGTTATTGGGGTCGATGTATGCGGCATCGAAGCAGAACACACGCTGGCCGTAGTGCGCATCGAACGTGTAGATGCACTCCTTGGCCAGGTAGACCTCGCCCGTGGCCCCCGACTCCTTTTCCTGCACGTTCGCCGGGTCTCCGCCCTCCGAGGTGCGCACCTCCAGTTCGATGCGGTTCACCCCCTTGATGGTGATGGTGTACGTATAGGACGTGTTCCGACAGATGTCGTAGTTGTCGCGGTCGGTCGCGAAGTCGCCCAGATGGACGTAATAGACCACATCCGCCTCCAGCACCTGCGCTTTGGCCTCGCTGCTGATGTCCACATCCATGCGTATCTTGCCCTTGATGACCAAATAGGTTCCCTGCTCCGGCGCATACCGCCACAGGCCGGCCAATGTGTCGTAAGTGCCGTCGGCCTTCTTGAGTCGGCTGTCGCGCAGGTGGTAGTCGCCGCCCACATCGGCCTTCCGCCGCTGTGTCTCGCGGTTCTCCATCATGTAGAACGAGAAAATGTTCACCTCGCCGTCCGTCACGAGTTGTTCCTGTCCGGCTGCATCCACGTAGGTGAAATCCTCCGTCTCACGCTCCTCGAACGTGAGGGCAGCGGAGTGGAAGTAACCGGCCTCCTCGCTGTCTGTCACCTGCTCCACCAGTCGGCAGCCGCGCGGCACGTTCATCACCTGCCACGATTCCGGTTCGAAGGATTCCAGCCGCTGTGTGCCTCCTCCGGCCAGCACATCGTCCGGGTCGTTCTGCGCCTTATATCCTTTGGCCACCCGTACCCGAACCTTGACCTTGGCATCCAGCCGCTGCAGCCAGGCCGTGACGTTTCCGCCCGCCGTCGTCAGGTTTCCGTCGGCCGGCAGCGTGACGTTTTCCACCTTGGCCACCATTGGGAAGAGTCCGTTGCGCGACATCGTGATTTGGTTCATCGCGGCCGTAATGCCCAGCAGTTCCTCCTCCGTCACGACGGTGTAGAGTTTCTCCGGCGAGACACTGATCATGTCGGCATCCACGTTCGCCACCAGATAGAGCGTGGCACCCACACACTGCGGAGCCTTGATGCGAATCACTCCCCGGGTGGGATTACCGACCGCATCCGCCTCGTCGGCCATGTTCTGCACAAACCAGCAGTTGGAGTCCGACTTCCGTACCAGCCCCTCGTCGGCCAACAAGGACTCGCTGTCGAAATAATGGCCATACACCCGACGACCCGCCACGAAGACATAGACAAACAGGTTGTGCACACGCGACTCGGGCTCCACGCCCAACGAGGCTCGCGTGGTGACCGTCACCTCGCCGCCGCCGGCACAACCAAAGGGCACCACGGCCCATACGTCATCGCCGACGACCCGGCCGGACCGCATAACTTCCACCTCGTCGGTGCAAGCCGTCAGGCATCCGACCAACCAGCCCGACAGGCACACGCAAAAAAGCAATATCCACCTTCTCATCTTCTGCTCAGTTAAAGTCAATATCTCCCGTCTTCTCCTCCCAGGGAAGCACCTTGTATTCGAAATCCTGCGTCTCAGGGTTATAACTCACCGACACGTACACTCGCACGAGGTGGTTGCGTCCAATCTCGGTCAGCGGCCTCACATACGCCTTGTCGAGGTCGAACGTTTCGACCGTCACCTCCTTGTCGAACTCCGGCACGCCCTGCCGCACTGTCAAAGGATAGAACCAGAATTGCGAGCCGGCATCGGTCTCGTACCAGCCGGCCACCCGGTCCTGCTCGCCGCCATACACGTTGATGTAGTTGGACGACGCGCTGGACTTCATACAGATGTTGCCCCCGTTCTGGCCGCTCTGCAACGTAAAATATACGCTTTGTCCCGTCGTCAGGGGCACGTTGCCGTCCTGTACCGGGTTGCCCATATAGTAAGGTGTCTGTCCGACGGTAGCGATGTAGTATTGGCTGTTGCGGCTATTTCCTCTCCGAATGAGTTTCCAGCCATACGCCTCGCCGGCCCGGTACTGTTCCACTGCCTTCTTGACCTCGGCCAGCGACTCCGCCGCCGTTCCCGAGGAAACCTGCGTCGACCCGTTCTGCAGGAAGCGATACTGTTTGTTCTGGTTCTGCATCACGTAGCAGACATCCTCCCCTGCCGCCAGCCGGGCCGTATAATCGGCATTCACCTCGGCCACCGTCGTGAGCGGTGTCTCATCCAGTTGGTACAGGTTGTACCCGCCGGCATCCGCATAGGCCACATTCAGTCGGTAGGTATAGGGGTTCGACACCCGACTCTCCAGCACATAGCCGTCGAAGAGCAGTCGTTTCTCGCCCGGCGACAGGCCAAAGGGTACCGTGCCCAATTTCGTAAAGGCATTGCCGGACTGCACGTCCGGCGCCCCGTATGCCCCGATGCCGTACTTGGCCTCCGGTTTGGCCGGATTGTCGAACAAATAGGTCATGTCCTTCCCAATGGAATCGCAGAACGAGAAGGCTCTCACCGTCAGGTACTGGGAACCGCTATTGTTGATCAACTCCACCCGCAAGCGGGCGTAGAGCCGCTTCATCTCCGCTGAAACCGTGTTCATGCCCGGCTGCAAGTCGATGCGCTGCACCAGCGTGAGCGGCTGCGGTTCCTGCGGACAGACATTCCCTGCACCGGCGTGCACCTTGAATGCCTGAAAGGCCGTGTAGGCCGTACTGCCGGAAGCAAAGTCACAACCGTCGGTAAGGTGATTGGCAAAGTCCGATTTGATGGATTCCAGCACATCCGTGAGGGCCACCGTTCCATCCTTGAGCCCGGCGTAGGTATGTTCGCTGTCGCCCGGAGGCGTGAAGTCCGAGTAGTTGGCCACGGCCATCAGCCAATAGGATCCTCGGGACAGACGTTCGATGCTGGTGTCGCTATCGCCATGCACCGGCGCATCGTACGAGAACGTCACCTGAACCTTGTCACCGTAATGCATCTCCTGGCTGACCGTTCCGCCAGCCGCCAAGAAACCATTCTCCGCATTGATGTCGCCACTGCCGTAATACAAATCCCGATAGGCCACCAGACGGGAGTCTGAGGCCCGAATCAGCATCACCATCACGCGAAAGAAACTGCGGCCGTCCACCGCCAACTCCCAAGGTGTCCACGTGGCGAGATTCTCGTCGAGGTCCGACAAGCCCCGCGTATCCGCCGCGATGCCTGAACGGGGCACTGCGAACGTCAAGGACAACGAAGCCGGCTCGTCGGCCGCACCCGACGGGAAAGGTTCTTCGTGGCTGCAGGCGGACGAACTTCCCAGCCAGCCCGCCAGCAACAGCCATCGAATAGAAACAGACAAGAGGTTTTTTACCATCGGTTAGGTCTATAGGTTAAAATCAGGTTAGTAGGTTATCAAAAGGTGATATCGTAGGCCGAGTGCAACTCCTCCCAGGGAGTGATGCCCAACTCGACCGTCAGGTCGGACTTGGAGATGACCACCGTATAGGCGTAGCGGTAGCCGGACAGAAAGGTTTCGAAACCCGTTCGGTCCTGCCCCTCCTGCCACACCTCCCTCCGGGCGTTCGTGCCCGTGAAGCGGGGCAGGGTGACCCGATACACCGCATCGCCTCCCCGCTTCGTCGTAAAGCAGAACTGCACCGTTCCGTCCGACTGCTGCGGGACGACCAGTATCCAACCGTCGTTGCGTGCGAACAGTTTTCCGTTGGTGGTCTGTGCCTCGTCCTGATAGGCCAACGCCTCGGTCGCGACCACGCCGGTACCTTCCAGCCGGTTGCCGAACGGGATGCCCGAGGCATGTGCCCAATAGTACATCTTGTCGCCCGCAGGAGGTTGGAAACTCTCGATCCACCGAATGGTGTCGGCATAATGCAAGTCGTCATGTCCAAACACCATCAAGCCGATGTTGGTGAAATCGGGCCGGGTGTTCTCCAGCCAGCAGGAGGTCAGTTCGTCCTCATCCAGATAGGTACTTCCGCCCGCTTCGGAGGCAAAGCGGCACTTGAAGCACAACGCCGACATGGCATGGCGGAAGCGCAGGGCTACCGGCTGTTGGGTCTGTTCGACCTGACGCGTATCGACGCGATTGTAAGCCAACAAAAGGTCGCGCTGCAGCAACGAGGTGTTGTAGTCCACCACGAAATGCGTGGCATCCGAGTTCTGGCCGATGTAGTTCCTCATCTCTTCCTGCGGATAGTAGGCACGAAACGTGTACACACCGCCCATGGCCCAATACAGTTCCTCAGACTCGTAGTTCCACTTCTCGTAACCGGGATATGGGTTTCCTCCCGGCTTGGCATAATAGATGAGCCGGACATCGCCAAACACATTCTTCACCGTGACGGGCACGCCATCGTGCTCGATGTCGTAATCGGCCCAGATGCCAATGGCCTCTCCCCCGCCACCTTCCGCCGCCGGCGTACAGGCCCGTTGCAGGCCGGCATCGTCCTCAATCATCAAGGCCCGCGTGCTTCGCATCCCATCCACCGACTCCACGCACCAACGAATGGGCTGCTGCTCCGCTTCGTGCGGAGCAGCGCTGTCCCGACAAGCCGTCAGGCAGGCACCCACCGCCAGCGTCGCCGCCATCCAAAAGCCATTGCTATCTCTCATAGGCATTCTCGGTCGCGTATTGTGAGGCTGTACCAAAATGCTACGTTTTGCCACAGCCTCCAAAGTACCTCAATCCAATGGATATGGTTACAGATTCACATCCGAGCCCGGTACACCCGTCCACTCCTCTACTTGTGGTGCGAAGTAAATCTTCTCCAACGAGAAGATGAGGTTGAACGTGTAGCGTTTGCCTATCTCCCACTTGCCACTGAAGAACGACCTCAAGTCGGCCGTCTGCACCAGGTCGATGACAGGATTGACTGCTCCGCCGGTCTGCATCGAATACTCAATCTTCAAGATAGCCTGATTATCGGTTGTGAACTCCTGCGGCAACAAGATGACACCATCGTTCTGCGCACTCGCTGCCGTCGTACTCAGCGTTAAGCCCCCATCCGTTGTGTTATTATACACCACATACGGAGCGCCTTCGTCCACCAACGTTGTACTATAATTTTCCCACTTCGGTGTAGCCGAATAGGTCGTAGATGTATTGTCAGAGATGCCCTCCGCAAAGTCGGCCTGCCAGGCTACCCCATAGATGGAAATATTCTTCAACTTGATGGTCGTTTGGGTTCCATAGTCTTCTTTCGTCTTTGCCGTAAACTTGAAAGAAGACAGAGCGTGTTGGAATACAATGTTGACACCATCGTAATGAGCGTTGTCCGCGTTCACACTGGTCGTCTGGTCGTAGGTACGCTTGCTGAACAGCAAGTCGAACTGATTGGCAGTAATCGTCGGCACGCCAAATCCGGAAATTGACAGCCCTGTTTCGCCGTATGCAACGGTTGTGCAGTAGGTATTCAGATCAGCCGGCGAGTAAGCCGCAAAGGTCAGCGTACCGTTCTTGGGCCAATAATAGTCCGTACCGGGAAACCAGGCACCGCTTCCAACTCCCGTATCTACATCACCAGCGGCATACTCTACTTTCACATTGTTCATAAACAACTTGCCCGTCCCGGCATTCCATCCGGCAAATAACGGATTCTCATACCAGGCATACACACGAAAACTCTCATTCGTGTCATACGCAGTCGGCATTTCGCCAGTCTGTACCTTCGTCAGGCCGGCCGTCACGGGCGCATTGAACGTCACCTTACGCTGTTGCAAGGCAGCAGCCTGATCCATTACCTCGTCATTGACGCAGCCCACCAGCGCCACACTGACCATGACTGCCAAACACATCTGTTTTTTCATACACTTTGCTTTTAATTGATACTATTAAGTTAACTTCATTCTTTCTATCTACTATTTAGAGGGGCAGGTCCTGCTGGAGGTCCTCCCAATCGCCCACAGAAGGCGAAAACCCGTCGCCTCCCTCTGAAAGGACAGGCGGCGTGATGACAATCTCCCGGTCCAGAATAATCCATCGGTGCTGCTTCACTTCGTCGGTGTCGAACAAGGGCGTGAGGTCGATCTGCTCGCTCTGCATCGAGCCGTCCGACTTGACAAAATGGAACATCACCTCCAGACGGGAAGGTGGTTCGGGCAGTTTCCCAAAGGTGTTGAACGTGGCATACACCAACCCCTTCTCTCCATCTTCGGCCGGCAGCATCGTGAAGTACACCATCGCAGGCACGGAAGGGTTCATTTCCCGGTTGCCCAACCACCGACTGCCGGCCATCCCGTCCAGCATAGCCACTGCCGACGACACATAACGAACCCCTTTTACGCCGACCTGAAGGTAAAATGACTCCACCACCGTCGAAGCGCGGAAATAAGTTCCGTCCTCTCTTCGAAGCGTGTCGACAGCCGATACCTGTCCGTCGCGCTGCTCCACCGAACGCACCTGCATATCCTCTTGAGAGAGCAGGAAGAAGTGGTCCGGTTCGTACCGCACATCGGCCTCCTGCTGCCTGCTACGCAAATCCGGAAGTCCGGCATAAAGATACGAAGCTATCGGGCCGGTGTACACCTCCAATGTGTTGATGTCGGATTCGCCACGCACCTGGGAGGTCTCCGTGCCGAAACTATAGACCCGCAGCCGGAAACGTCCTGAGGGCAGCACCATCGTACCGTCCAGGTATTCGCCCTGTGCATCCCGTCCCCGATGACGCAAATAGCCTTCCTTCACCATTCGTCCCGAAGCTTCATCGTAGAAACCCACCCGAAGCACGTCCGGCAGGCGCAGCACCGGCTTCTGGCATTCGTCGCAATAGAAGCCCATGGTCACGTTGCGAATCTCATCGTCCAAATAGACGCGCAGATAACGGACATCGGAGACATCCACCAGCGGCCGATGTTCACACCCGGCCAATACAAACAGCAGGAGTCCCCAGCCCCAGACCGCCAAACACCGTCTCATCGCCCACCTCCTTTCACCGGAATCTTCGCCCGAATAGGAAGCACCAATGACACGGCCAACTGCGTGGGGCCGAAATAGTGCCACGTGCCTGTCTTGCTGCGGTCGCGTATCAAGATGGAATAATCGTCGGAAGGCGTGTACCCCCGATAGGGAATGGAAGCATAGCCGGCCGAAAGCGAGAACTCCAGATTGAGCCGATGCCCCACGGGCATGGCATAGCCGTACGTCAGCCCCACACTCCAAAACTCGCCCTGACGGCAAAGGTCGCGTTTCCACTCGAAGTCCCACTTGCCGCCCTGTCCGTACAAACCCAGGAAATGTCCCATGAACTTGTCGCGCTCCACCCGTTTCCCCTCGGCCACACGGGGCTGGGGCTTGAACCACCAACGTGCCTCGCCGCCGATGCCCAAGAAACGCACACAATACTTGTTGTTGCCCTCTCCTGCGCGCCACCAGGGGAACTGATGATAATAGAGCAGAGACGCCCTGTCCTTATACAACGGGGCTTCGATGGAGAAATTGGTCAACGTCAGCGCATCGTAGAGCAAGTTGCTTCTGACCGCAAGCACTGTGACCCGCTCGTAGCGCACAGGAGGCCTCTCCACCTGCGGAACCACTGGCGCAGGCCGCATCTGCACACCCTCGGACGGCAACGATACCGGGCACAACGGCTGGGGCATCCGTAACGGCCGACGAACGACAACCCACGTGGCGTTGCGCAACCCGGGCATCAGCCGGTGCAGCACGTACTGCCACGTGCGCCCCTGCTTCAGGCGCTTCAACTGCCGCTTCTTCTCGTCCGGTGCCAAGGCGGCACGAACAATGCGCAACGCATCCTCGCGTGCAGGACACAGGCTGTCGGCCTCCAACGCCACGCACAACCCTGCCCAGTTCTCCGCCTCCGGGCACAACCGCATCAAGGAATCGGAAAAGCAAATTTCATCGGACAGAGCGGACAAGAGGAAATCGCGCGCCGTCTCGCCACGACGCTGAGCCAACCGCTCGTTGAAACGGAAAGGTCCCTCAGGCGAAGCCCGGGAATAAATCACCACCGAACGAATCCCCGAGGTGTTTCGGAAGAACGTTTGAATGCTGTCCAAACGCTCGCGATTGCCCATATAGTCGAAAGAGAGTGTGTACTTATTGACGGGATAGTAAATGCTGAAAGGAATCAGGTCGGCACCATCTGTCCGAGAACGGTCTGCATCATGTTGTGCCCACAAAGGCATGGCGAACACCATCCCGAACAAAAACAACCCAACAGTTATGTCATACGTGAACCTGTTCATTTAGCTATCGAAGAAGACGAAAGGGCATCCCCACCCGTGTTTAGTTTCTATCGTAGCGCGAATTAAGTAACTATATTTGGGATAATACGAATCCCCCCCCCCCCCGCTTAACCTATATTAACATAATACAACAATGCTCCATACGTTTTTCACGCTAAACCGTTAATACAATTGCACTTTCCGCCCTGTGGAACACAGATATTCCACAGTCTTCACTTTGAATTCGGCGAGTGACTCCACATAGTTATCGCGGCTCTGCTGGAAGAGAGTCTGTGCATCGAGCAGGTCGCTCATTGTTGTTGTGCCTGAGATGCCTTGCCGAGCAGGTTTTGCCGGTCTTTTTCGGGATTGTTGAACAGGCTATAGAATTCAACGTAGTACATCCGTGGTGTCCTGACCATACAACGGCTGTCCGCTAAATAGGGCATTGTCGTTTATCGTTCAGCCTTGGCTGAACGGTCAAGCAGGTTATCTTACTTTGCCATTGAGCCTATAGTCTACGACCGTTCAGCCTTGGCTGAACGCAAAGCGTGAGGTTATTGCCATGTATTGGAACTTGCATCGCATCAAAGGGGGAAGAAAACTCGACCATTCTGACACGTCATACCCTCACACCCCCATTGACAGAATTGACACAGAATTGACGTCCACGGTCCTTCCAAGGAAAAAACACGAACCTTTCTTCGTACTTTCTATAAAAATGCAGATATTTGTCGGATAGAACAAAAACAACGATTATGGAAGAGACAGAAATCTGCCGTGCGGTCTGCAACACCCCATCTACATCGAGCACGTCCGCGATGCAGACAAACGGATGGATGCCGACGTTGTCCATACCGAAAATCATTTTCTTAACATAAATCCCCATGAATCTACAGGAATCCATCCAAGAACTGCTGCAAAAGGAGGCCGAAGCCGTGCAGAATATCCCCATTGGGGACCAATATGAGCAAGCCATCGAACTCATCGTGGAACAGGTACACCGCAAAGGAGGCAAACTGGTGACCACCGGCATGGGCAAAGCCGGACAAATCGCCATGAACATCGCCACCACATTCTGCTCGACCGGCACACCCTCCGTATTCCTCCATCCGAGCGAGGCACAGCATGGCGACCTGGGCATCCTGCAAAAGAACGACCTGCTGCTGCTCATCTCCAACTCCGGCAAGACGCGCGAAATCGTGGAACTGACCGCCCTGTCGCGCATCCTCAACCCGGAACTCAAATTCATCGTCATCACCGGCAATCCGGACAGCCCGCTGGCACAGGAATCGGATGTGTGCCTCTGCACCGGCAACCCGCGCGAGGTCTGCCTCCTGGGCATGACCCCGACCACGTCGACCACGGTGATGACCGTCATCGGCGACATTCTGGTGGTGGAGACCATGCGGCGTACCGGATTCACAGTGGAAGAATACTCCAAACGCCACCACGGCGGCTATCTGGGCGAAAAATCGAGAGGACTATGCGCCAAGTAATCGGCATCGGAGAAACCATCCTGGACATCTTGTTCAAGAACGGACAACCCACGGCGGCCGTGCCCGGAGGCTCGGTGTTCAACGGCATCATCTCGCTGGGGCGCATGGGCGTCAACGTCAGTTTCATCAGCGAAACGGGCAACGACCGCGTAGGGCAAATCATACGCGACTTCATGCAACAGAACGGCGTGAGCACCGACTACGTGAGCACCTTCCCCGATGGGAAATCGCCCGTGTCGCTGGCCTTCCTCAACGAGCAGAACGACGCCGAATACCTGTTCTACAAGGACTATCCCAACCAACGGCTCGACGTGACCTTCCCCGACATCCACGAGGACGACATCGTGATGTTCGGGTCGTATTTCGCACTCAACCCCGTGCTCCGCGACAAGGTGACGGATTTCCTCGACTACGCCCGCGAACGGAAAGCCCTCCTGTACTACGACCCGAACTTCCGCGACACACACCGCAATGAGGCCATCAAACTGGCGCCGGTGCTGATTGAGAACCTGGAATATGCCGACATCGTACGAGGAGCCGACCAGGACTTCGCCAACATGTACGGCGGACTGAACGAAGCCGACACCCTCTACCGCGACAAGATACGCTTCTACTGCCCCATCTTCCTGCGTACGGCAGGCGGGAAAGCCGTCAGCCTGCGCACTCCCACCCTGAACAAGGACTACGTGGTGCCTCCCCTGCAACCGGTAAGCACCATCGGAGCGGGCGACAACTTCAACGCCGGCATCGTCTACGGACTGCTGCAGAACCGCATACGCCGTTCCGACCTGCCCGAACTGAACGAAAAAGACTGGGACGCCATCATCCAAAGCGGCATTGCCTTCTCGGCCGATGTGTGTCAGAGCCTAAGCAATTCCGTATCGGAGGCTTTTGTAACCCGACATCGAGCCCGCTGACCTACCTCCTCGGCAGGAAACGCCCGAAAACAACAATCCCCCTTGCCGGCATCACGTCCGACAAGGGGGATTGCTGTTTTCAGTCTGCTTCAGCGACTTACTTCGTCACCACGACCTTGCGCACATCGGCACCCTCTACTTCCACCAGATAGATTCCGGCAGGCAGGAAGATGCAGGCGTCGCGGCACGACGGATTGTCGTAGCAGAGGCGGCCGTCCATGCCGGAGATGCGTACCGCCCGGCCTTCGGCCTCCTTCACCCACAAGCATCCTTCAGCGCCGTAGACACGGCAGGCATCGGCCCGAAGCGTCTCAATCGAAACGGAATTGGTCACCCGGATGGAGGCGAAATCCGATTCGCCCCGGTCATAGACAGCCGTCACGGCGTACAGATAGGTCTGCTCGGCCTCTGCTTCGGCATCAGCGTACGACGTGGCCGAAGCCGGCAGTTCAGCCACACGCCGGCCGTCGCGATACATCCGATAACCCTCCAAGGTCAGCTGGAGCGGCGTTCCCGATGCCGGAATATAGATGGCATCGTCGAGGAACAAGGCGGCATTGATGTTCTTGGCCCGAACGGCAAAATAGCGAGCCTCGGCCGGCAAACGGAAAGCGTACTCCGTCCATCGGGTAGGCACTTCGGAAACGGTCTGCAACTCCTGGAACGAGGCACGCTTCGTATCGGTCGTCGAATAGAGCAGGGTGAAATTTTCCAACCCGTAATTGCCGAAGTTCAGACTCTTGGCACTGATGCGGACTGTCTGCTCCACCGGATACAATTCCGGCGAAATAAGCCAGTTGTCGTTCTTGGCCGAATAGGGGCATATCAGGAACTGATGACCCGACTGGGCCGTCCATCCATCGTCGGCCGTCGCAATCACCTGTGTGAGGTCGATGACCTGGAAACTCATCCCATATCCACTGTGCGGATAGGTAATCCACTCGCCGGAAGCCGTCTGAAACTCCATGGTAAAGTCGTCCTTGTCCACATCAATCAGCGTCCAGTCGCCCATTTTAGTCGTCGTGAAAGGCTCGTATGCCTCGAAATCGTCCACAACGGGCAAGGGAGGCAGGTTGTCGAGCACAGGAGCCGCCCAATTCAGTGTCACCGACGTTCCCGTCACCGTGGCTTCCAGTCCCGTCGCTGTCGGGTATGCCGGCGGCACCACAGGAATGGTCAGGCGACGGCTCACGTTGTTGGCCGGATTCTCGTCGGCATCATAGCGCACCTCCGCCCACAATTCCACTTCGTAGAGTTGAGGCACCTGGGCCGCCCACGACGTAGACACCACCGCTTCCTGTCCGGCTTCCAGCGCCTGTCCGGGCATACTGGCCAGCAACGTCTCACCTTGATAGAAGTCCACCATATAGTCCGCCACCGAACGGGAGCCCAGGTTGGCCACCGTCAGCGCCAGCGTCTCTTCCCGGTCCACAAACAACCGTTGAGGCACCGACAAGGCCTTGGCCCAAAGGTTCTGTTCGAGATCGTCGGTCAGTCGGATATTGTCTATCCACAGTTCGTCGCCTTCCACAATGCCATCGGCACGCCATTCCAGTTGAACGAAGGCCTGGCCCACATAAGCCGACAGGTCCACTTCCACCTGCGTCCAGCCTTCCACGGACTGCTTCAGGTCGATGCTGGTCAGCAGATGCGCCTCACGCTGTGCATCCAGCAGGCGCAGTTCCAGTTGGTCGTCAATGGTTGTGTGGTGAAGCCAGAAGCGTAGCCAGGGGCGCACCACATTATCCATCTTCACCTTCGGCGACAAGAACGACGCCTCCATCGGACTTTGCGAGATGGACGTCAGCGATACCATGCCGGCATCGGCATCCTGTTCGCGCTCGCTCTCAATGATTTCCCACGTCGTGTCGCCACTGTCCGGAAGCGACAGCCACTCACCTTTGGCCGGACGCCTGCCCTTGGCAAACGACTCGACAAAGGGCACCTCGTAGGGGGAGCCCACCATTATATAAGGAGATACGGTCTCGCTCATTCCGGCTTCGGAAACGGCCTGTATCACGTAGAAGGCCGCCTTCTGCGAGGAGGTCCCTTCCAGGACGGTCTCGTCGGTAAGGGACAGCGACTTCGGGTCGTTCTCCACCTCGTACCATCCGTTGCGAAGCACTTGATAGGTCAGCGATTTCGAATCCACATAGCCGCCATTCATGCCCTGCTGGGGAGCCTTCCACGACAAGGCCACCACCCCGTCAGTCGGTTCGGTCAGCAGGATGTCGGTCACCGGACCGGGCACGTCAACACCCACATACGCCCGACAAACAGCCGCCTCGCCTGAGCCGGCCTCGTTGGAGGCAACCACCCGATACACGTTGTAGCCCAACGTAGGAGCCGTATCTTTGTACTGCAACACCTCACCCGGAGTCAGCGGCGCAACAAACTGATGCAACAATTCATCGTTGCGGAACACGTCGATACCCGCAAGTGTACCCAACGAGCCGCCGTTGATACTCGTGGTCGGCACCACAAACGAAACCGTGGCCTCCAATCCTCCCTTCGGAGCCGGCGTCACCACCAGATCGGCCGGGGCAGCCGGGGCATCGGTCGACGCAATGCGCGTCACTTTCATCCGGCTGACACGGAAGGCGGACGAGAGTCCTTCGCTCAGCAGATGAAGGCCGATGTAATAGTCGGCCTCCTGCGCCACATAGAAATCGGCTTCCAACTCCTGTACACCGTATTCGGTCTTCACATCCTTGGCCGGCATCAACGTGGTAGACAACGAGGCCAAACCGGGCAGCGAGCCCAACGCCACCTCCAAACGATGTGTCAGGAACGAATGGCAGCACACCTGCAGACTCACCCGGTAGAAATCCTTGGCCGACAAATGAAGCGGAGGAGTCACCAGCCAATCGTCGGCCGGCGAGGCGGACAATCCGGCATAGCCGACCGTCTCTGAGGCCAAGTCCTGCATCCAGGTCTCTCCGTCCTGGTTGACATCATAAACCGTGAACAGTTCGAAGCCCGACTGGGTATCAAAGGCCTCTTCAAAAGGCATCGGCAACCCCTCGCCCATCACGACCTTGTTCGAAGCCGTTTCTTCGCCTTCCAACGAACCGACCAACGGAGTCACCACATACCAATAGCGGTTGAGAGACGATGCCGTCACGGTTTCCGTCCACGAGGTTTCCGTAGTGGACGCAGCCACCGTCACATGGCCCGGATAACGAACCACCCGATAAGTCACGGACGAAAGGTCGACATATCCGCCATGTGCACCTCCCTCCGGTGCTGTCCAGCGCAACGACAAGCGGTCGGGAGCGGTTTTCTCCAGCGTCAGCCCACCAACGGCCTTCGGTGTGTCCAGTCCGACCCAGAACGACAAGGCCGCCCGTTCACCTTCCAGTGCTCCGGCCAATGCCGTCACCACCAATTTGTGCGACCCGGCCGGAAGCGTATAGTCCAACGATACCTGTTCGCCAGGTTGCGCCTTTCCTGTCCGTTCCTCGCCGTTCAGTTGCACCCGATAAGTCAACTCTCCTGCCAAAACCGCGCCACCGCTGGTCTGTTCGGGCATGCGAAAACGCACCGTGCCGTTCAGCCCGCCTTGCGGGAACTCGGCCTTCAGGTCCGTCACCCGGGCAGGAGCCTCATCGGCTACCGACGGAAGGATGAACAAACCGGTAATTTCCTGATGGCCCGAGAAGGTTATCAGCGGCGTACATTGGCCGTCGGCCAGGCTGACCTCGTACAGAATCGACGTCACATCTTCCTGGTGCGAGGCCCAATAACACTTGCCCGTGTTCGGGTCAATCGTAGCCGACTGGGCGGCAGACGGCATCACCGCCACCGTGCCCAGCACCTCCATGCCGCCCGTGGCCTTATCCACCCGGACCCACTGGTTCATGCTGATGCCGTACAGTTGTCCTTCGGCCGTACACACCAAGGCGTGCAACGGTGCCGAAAGCGTGGCAACCCGTTCGTACGAACCATCGGCCGGATGCAAGATGCCCAACTGCGGACCATTGTCGACGAAGCAACCATAGATACGGTCGGTGGTGGCATCGTAAGCCAAGTCCAACGCCACACTGCTCCCGGAGACGGAGGAAACTTTCTCCCACGTATCCACATCATACACCGAGAGCGTGTTCGTCTCGGCGTGGATGGAATAGTAATAGCCATTGGCATACACGCCACCGCCCTGCGCACTGAGGGCCGCTTCCATTCGGATTGGAGTCAGCACATCGCCCTGAGCAGGCGAAAACGAATAAAGGCCCGGCCCACAACCGGAAGCCCACTGCGAAGCAGCAATCACGCTTCCATAAATTGTCACCTCGTCGGCCGAACGAGCCCACACAGACACGGTCAGGCATAGGGCCAAATAAACGAGCCGCAAAGCGGCAGTCATGAATCGACATTTTCTCATAGACACAATAGTTTATTTTCCAGTTAAAGTTTATTTGCCGCGTGCACAAACGATTGGCAGCGGGTTGCAAATATAGCAGTTCCTGCATATAAACAAACCAACTGCCCTTTTTTCTTTCTTTTGCGCACACAAAAAGCAGCCACGTGGTAAAATTCCGTGGGACATTCCCCGTTCTTTGCCGAGATTATCTATCTTTGCCCCATCACTTACCTAAACTGATTATCTACTATGACACAGCGATTGACCTTCGTACTTCTGTTTTTGTTCGGTTGTCTGCTGACCGCCAATGCTCAATCTGCGGCATCCGAATCCTATCTGCCCACAGGCTACTCCAACGGACAAGTGGACGGCTACTGGGGTACCGACAGCAAAACACACGTATACAACGCCATCCGCTTGAAAGACGAGCAACTGAACGGCAACGAACTGGTGGCCATGCAGTGCGCCATCGGAGTCCTGGGAAAGGTGACGGACTGCAAAGTCTTCATCAAGAAGGACCTGAATAAAGAAGAAAACCTCTACGAACAGCGCTTCACCCCGACGGACGGATGGAATTTCATCCGCTTCGACTATCCACTCAGCCTAAACGGTCTGACAGAACTGTACGTAGGATACGAACTGACCTCCTTCGGACAGTTCGTCGGTTTCGAACGCACCTCCACCCAGCAAGAAGGAGCCGACTACGTGCGTTGCAACCAAGAAGCCTGGACCAGCCTAAGCGAACAAATGCACGAAAACGTGATCCATCCCATCACGGTCCTCCTGAGCGGAGGCGACTACACCGCTCTCCCCCAACACAGCGTGACGCTCCGCCAGACAGAGATGTCAGCCGTGGTCAAGGCCGACGAACCCTTTACACTGACCGGCACCCTCCGTAACACCGGCGTACAGCCACTCCGTTCGTTCGAAACCGTCTGCCGCATCGACCAAGGCGAAGAAACCCGGCAAGCCTACACCGTCGACCTGATGCCCGGAGCCTGCACCGACATAGCCTTCCCCCTTACCAGCCCGAAAGGCACACACACCCTCCATTTCCGCATAGAAGCCCCTAACGGCATCACCACGACCAATCCCTTCGAACTGACAACCACAGTGGATGCCTACGAGAAAGCGTTCGAGCACACGTTGCTGCTCGATTACTTTACCGGACAAAGTTGTGCCAACTGCCCTGCCGGCAAAGCGGCATTGGAGAAAGCCATCGGACGGAATGCCGACCGCGTAGCCTTCATCAACCACCATGCCGGCTACTCCGAGGACCAGTTCACCCTCGACGAAAGCCTGCAACTGGCCTCTCTGTGGAACGTTGTTTCCGCGCCCAGCCTGGTGATTGACCGACAACCGACCACTGTGAACAATGCCACAAGCCTGGTCTTCCACCCTTCGTATACCACCGCCGACCTCATCCGGCAACGCATCCGCAACGCCTCGCTCGTGGGCATTCACCTGGAAAACCAATGTTACCGGGGCGACAGCACCCTCGCCCTGACCGTGCGCGTGGAGAAAGATGAAACCTTCGACAAGTCCGCACGACTCCACGTCTACCTGTGCGAGAACGGCTATTCCGCCTTCCAATCAGGCCCCGGCGGCGGATACCCCGACTACGTACACGACCATTTCCCCCGTCACCTGTTCACGGCACTGGAAGGCGAGACGCTGACCTTTGACGAAACAGGATGCTGCGAGCGGACCTACACCTACCGCATCCCGGCCACCTACACCACCCAACTGGCCTATCAGCCGTCCACCGATGCCCATCCCGAGCGGATGGAAGTCGTGGCTTTCGTGGCCGATTTCAACACACAGACGAACGACTACACCGTGTACAATACAACCGTACAAGCTCTGCACATGACCGAAGGCACTCATCCGGCCTCCATCAACCAACCGGAAGGAATCACATACCGACTTGCCGCCGACGGCCACACGCTCACGCTGGAAGGCGACGATGCCCAAGCCGATGTGTTCACTCCCACCGGCCAGGCCGTACGAACCCTCCAAGCCGGCGAAAGCATCAGCCTGCCTGGCGGAATCTACCTTATTCGTGTCCTACAGAACGGAAAAATGACCACCGAAAAACGTGCATGTCAATAGAAAAGCCTATTTTTGCGTCCGTAAATAAAAACTTTTATGGACCTAAATAGTTTTCACTTGTTTCTTGGCATCATGAGCGCTGTAGCCCTCGTGGTTTTCATTGCGCTCTACTTTGTCAAAGCCGGATACGGCATCTTCCGCACCGCCTCATGGGGCCCGTCGCTCAACAACAAAGTAGCCTGGGTGCTGATGGAAGCACCGGTGTTTTTCGTCATGGCCTACCTGTGGGCCGTCAGTCCGGCCGGTTTCCACTGGCCGGAATTCTTTTTCTTCCTGCTGTTCCAGTTGCACTACTTGCAACGCTCGTTCGTGTTTCCCTTCCTGCTTCAAGGGAAAAGCCGGATGCCACTGGCCATCATGGCCATGGGTATTGTGTTCAATGTGCTGAACGGCATGATGCAAGCCGGCGGTCTGTTTTATTTTGCCCCTGAAGGATTCTACGACGGTGCCGCTTATCTGTTGCGTCCGCACGCCATCGCAGGCACCTTGCTCTTTGCGGTCGGCATGGGCATCAACCTCCATTCGGACCACGTGATACGCCACCTGCGCAAACCCGGCGACACCCGCCACTACCTTCCTGCCCGCGGCATGTACCGTTACGTCACCTCGGCCAATTATTTCGGCGAGTTGTTGGAATGGACAGGCTTTGCCATCCTAACGGCCGCACCAGCCGCATGGGTCTTTGTGTGGTGGACGTTTGCCAACCTGGTACCGCGCGCCCATGCCATCCACAAACGCTACGTGGCTGAATTCGGGAAAGAAGCCGTCGGGAAACGCAAACGAATCATCCCCTTTATCTATTGATTATTCAACTCAGGCTTGTCCGGGTTGCTGCCGAACGCGAGGACAATCCGGACAGCCGTCCATCTTACAGACATAAAATCCTACATAAAATCCTATGGAATCGAAACTTTTCACTCCTGTCACTTTAGGACCGCTCACGCTGCGCAACCGGACCATCCGCTCGGCAGCCTTCGAAAGCATGTGCCCGGGCAACCGGCCTTCAGAAAAATTGCTGAACTACCATCGCTCGGTGGCCGCCGGAGGTGTCGGCATGACTACGGTCGCCTATGCAGCCGTCACGCAGAGCGGCCTTTCGTTCGACAGCCAACTTTGGATGCGCCCGGAAATCGTCCCGGAACTGCGTACGCTGACCGATGCCATCCACGCCGAAGGTGCTGCCGCCAGCATCCAGTTGGGGCACTGCGGCAACATGTCGCACAAGAGCATCTGCGGGTGCACCCCTGTAGGAGCCTGCACAGGCTTCAACCTCTACTCGCCCACCTTCGTCCGCGGTCTGCGGGCCGACGAGTTGCCGGAGATGGCGCGGGCCTACGGACGGGCCGTCAATCTGGCTCGCGAATCGGGATTCGATGCCGTCGAAATACATGCCGGCCACGGCTACCTGATCAGCCAGTTCCTATCCCCCTCTACCAACCATCGGAAAGACGCCTACGGAGGCTCGTTAGAGAACCGCATGCGCTTTATGGACATGGTCATGGAGGAAGTGATGAAAGCCGCCGGAAACGACATGGCCGTGCTGGTGAAGATGAACATGCGCGACGGATTCAAAGGCGGCATGGAGATTGATGAAGCCCTGCAAGTGGCCCGTCGATTGGAACAGTCGGGCGCCCACGCGCTCGTCCTGAGCGGCGGTTTTGTCAGCAAGGCGCCGATGTACGTGATGAGAGGCGAAATGCCCATCCGTACCATGACGCACTACATGACCTGCTGGTGGCTGAAATACGGTGTACGCATGGTGGGCAAACTGATGATTCCCACCGTTCCCTTCCAGGAAGCCTACTTCCTGGAGGATGCCCTCCGCTTCCGCCAGGAAATCAAGATGCCGCTGGTCTACGTAGGCGGCCTGGTGGCCCGCAACAAGATAGACGAGGTACTGAACGACGGTTTCGAAGCCGTACAGATGGGACGTGCCCTGCTCAACGAACCGGGCTTCGTCAACCGGATGCGGGCAGAAGAAAACGCCCGATGCGGCTGCAAACACAGCAACTACTGCATCGCCCGCATGTACAGCGTCGACATGGCCTGCCACCAACACCTCGACGAGCCGCTGCCTCCCTGCCTGCAAAAAGAAATCGACCGCATTGAAGCCAAAGGATAAACCCAAAACGGTCATTAGGCCGTTATGCGCAAACGAACTTTCTTTTTGGCATCTGTCTTCCCGTTTCTCGGTTACAATGGAGCCCCATTGCGCCCTCAAAACGAGAACACATCTGCTCAAAAATAGAAGTCGTTATCATCATAACGCTAACGACCGATTTGGGATAAAACAGAACGACACACATGGAAGAAAAGAAATTAGCCATCGTGACCGGTGCCGACGGCGGCATGGGCACGGAAATCACCAAGGCCGTGGCTACGGCCGGATACCACGTCGTCATGGCCTGCTACTGCCCCTCGAAGGCCGAAGCCGTATGCCGACGTCTGCGCCAGGAGACCGGCAACGAGGCCATCGAAGTGCGCGGCATCGACCTGGCCTCGCTGGCCTCGGTCGCCGCATTTGCCGACGGCATCCTGCAAATGAACAAGCCCCTGTCCCTGCTCATGAACAATGCCGGCACCATGGAAACCGGGCGACACATCACCGTCGACGGACTGGAACGGACCGTCAGCGTCAATTACGTAGGCCCCTATCTGCTCACGCGGAAACTGGTGCCGCTGATGCAGACCGGCTCGCGCGTGGTCAACATGGTCTCGTGCACCTACGCCATCGGGAACCTCGACTTCCCCGACTTTTTCCAACAGGGACGAAAAGGCGGATTCTGGCGCATCCCCATCTACAGCAACACCAAACTGGCCTTGGCTCTGTTCACCCTCGACCTGGCCGCCCGACTGAAGGACAAAGGCATTGTGGTCAATGCCGCCGACCCGGGGGTCGTGTCGACCAACATCATCACCATGCAGATGTGGTTCGACCCGCTCACCGACATCTTGTTCCGCCCCTTCATCCGTACGCCTCGCCAAGGAGCCGACACGGCCATCCGCCTGTTGCTGGACGAAGAAACCGGCCATCGGACCGGCACCATCAACCTCAGCGGACGTGCCAAGAAGCTATCGGACAAATATGTCCACCACCGCCAGATGGCAGAACTCTGGCAACGTACGGAAGACATCGTACGGCCCTGGCTCTGACCATCCGACATGCCAAACGAAGCGCGACAGCTTCATCCTCAACCATAATGCCTGCCCGGCCGAAACACATCCGAAAGGAGTGTTTTGTCGGGCAGGTGTCATTTCCCCAATCAACCTCCGGTATCGCACATCGGTCACCATCGGATTGCATAGCAGTGCAAGTTACCCACCCCTGCTGCAAACAAGTCGTAAGGCAGGCATCCAAAACCGTGAAACTGCAGTCGCACAATCGTCCGTGCGCATTCAAAATCTATATTCCCAATTATGGAATGTACGTTTTGCGGCATATCCATCGCAATGCCGGCAGACATATAATGCCCCATTGCACCGAACGCACCGATTCGAGTTTATCAAATTGTCACCATCCTGACCAAACGCTGTAACATACGGCCTCTACTTTTGCGGCATCATTCTTAATCGGAGAACAAATGAAAACAATTCTTGCAATTCCCGTCCTCGTGACGGGAGCCTTATTCGGAGAAGCCTCGGCCCAATCACTCATTACGGGAACTCAATCCCTACAGATTGGCGAGACTGCATCGTATGCCACCAGCGAAGAGCCGGATGTGAAGCATTACCATTGGATTGCCCCGACGGGTTGCCGCATCGCCAGCGAGGACGGGAACCCGGAGATTCAATTAACCACCACCTTCCTGGCACAAGACAGCCCGCTACGCGTCGTTCGTTCCTTCGCTGACGAGCATCAAGACACGTTACAACTGTCTCTTACCTTCTGCCGCCCGATTAACGGGTATCAAGACCATACCATCTCGCCGGGAGAAAGCATCCTGGTGAACGGTGTCGCCTGCACCGAAGCCGACATCTATTACGAGCCCAAACCAAGCATCGACGGATGCGACCAACTGATAGCACACAGACTGACCATCGTGCCGAACACATACGCACAAATGACCAAGCCCTACTTACAGACATCTACCTCATCCTCCATATGGATTACATGGAAAACAGACTACGCCAACACGCCGGTTGTTGAGTATGGAACAGACAGTCAGCTCCTCGACCAGCAGCAAGAGGGTGACACCCAACAACTGTCCGACACATACTACTGGAACTCTGTCCACCTCACAGGCCTGAAACCTGGGACAGCCTACTACTACCGCATCCGTTCGGGCGAACAGCAAAGCGCCATCTACCGTTTCCGCACCCAACCCTCCGAAGGCAGCAGAAGCCACCTGCGCATCCTGCTGATGGGCGACCATCAAATAAAAAGCCGAAGCGGATACGAGTGGCTCATGCAAGCCGCCAAACGAAAAATAGAGGAGAAATACGGCAACCTGGAGGACCACATCAACCTCATCATGAACGTAGGCGACCAAGTCGATGTCGGCACGCTGGAACAGTACGAATGGATTCACCTGTGGAAATCGCAACTGATGTCGCCCTACCTCCCCATCATGACGGCCGTCGGGAACCACGAAACCTACAGCGACCCAGGTATGCAGACCTATGCCTCGCATTATCACTATGAAGATTTGTCCTACCAAGGCATCAGCAGCGGTACGGAAAACTACTATGCCTATCAAGTCGGACGCGTGTTGTTCGTCGTACTCAGCACGGAACACACCGGCAACGAGCAAAAGAAATGGGTGCGCCAGATTGTCAACGCGGCCCAGACCGACGACAATGTGGACTTCATCATCAGCGTCAACCACCGTCCCATCCAAGCCGAACAATACATCGGCGACATCTCCGCATGGGTGAGAAACGAAATCATCCCCATCCTCAACGAAACACCCAAACACGTGCTCAACTATGGCGGACACCATCACCTCTACCATCGCGGACAATGGGCCGACCATCCGCTCTACCACATCATCAACGGTGCAGCCTCATGGGATCAGATGTGGGGGATGTCGTCAGAAAAGGACTATGACGACGTACAAAAGACAATCGACTACTGGGGATATCAGATACTGGATTTTGAATTCGGCTCCGACTCGAGCGAAATGACGGCGGAATGCTATGCCATCGGAAATCGCGAATTGGTGGTCGACAATCTCCTGATAGATACCTTCCACCGCATCGTCGGGAAAGCCGCACCGGAAAAGCCCTCCATTGCCCCCCTGCCCGAAACCATCGAGCAGCCCTACACCGTGGTCGGCTCGACCTACCAGACAACCACCGACGAGCCTCTCAACAGCGTACAGTTCCAATTCGCCAAAACGGAAGATTTCTCCACCCTGGAGTGGGAAAGTATCCGAGACGTGGAAGACTTGTACGGCTCGACTGGAAAGCCCTGGCACATCCCCGTCGACCGCAACGAACAACTCGACATTACCCGACTGGACATCCCTTCCAACCAGTTAAAGAACGGGAGGTATTACGTACGCGTGCGTTATCGCGATGCGAACCTGGAATGGTCGGAATGGTCAGACGCCCAATCGTTTACGGTAATAGGCAGTATCGACGGAGACCCTGCTATCACAATGAGCCAGCAGGTCATTCCGGCCGGACAAGCGTTTACGGTCACGTACCAATATGCCCCGGAAGGACAAAATGCCTGGATCGGCCTTTACCACAAAGGACAAACACCGGGACCCAACCCATCCACTAAATGGGCCTATGTCGAAGGGAATTCCGGCAACCTCACATTCCAGCTGGAAGACATCGACGAATATTTTGCCGTCCTCTTTGAGGATGGGGGATACACCGAAGCGGCTCCACGAATTGCCTTCTACGTCGGTCCTACCCCCACCATCCAAACGAACAAGAACACGTATGAAGAAGGCGAAAGCATCACAATCAACTACAGCAACGCCCCCGGCCTCTCCGGCGACTGGATTGGAATCTACCGCATGGGGAAGATTCCGGGCACGAGCGACCTGTCCGACTCATGGGCTTACACCAGCAGCGGCAGCACAAACGGACAAATGTCCCTTGGCAGCCAACTCGGCAAGGGCTACTACTTCGTCAACTATTTCCTGCGCGGAGAATATTTCGAACCCGTGGAACGCTGCTACTTCTCCATCGGGAACAAGATTTCCACCGTATCGGCAGACAGAGACGAATATGCCACCACCGACGAAATCCGCATCTATTACGAAGACGGGCCCGGCACGCCCAAAGACTGGATTGGCTTCTTTCTCGAAGGGAAGGACCCCAATAAAGATGAGTTAGACGGCTTCTATTACACCTACGGTGCCACCGACGGTTACATCACCGTCCAACCGGGAGACCTTCCGGCCGGACGATACTTCTGCGCCCTCTACATCAACGACTCATACGAAGAAGTGTCGGACCGAATCTACCTCACAATAAAAGAAGCCGCCGATCCAACAAACATCTCCCAGACCAAAGCGACAGAATCGATATACCCGAACCCGGCGACCGACATTCTCTGCTTCGAAGGCCATGAAGGGACGACCGTTCAAGTCCTTTCCATGCTGGGAGTCTGTGTATGGCAACAAACCATCCACCTCGAAACCAATCAAATACAGATTGGACACTTGCCGGCAGGTATCTATATGTTGCAAACCACCGACGGTAAGTTCCTCGGAAAGTTCATCAAAGAATAAGCCTTGCCCCATCATCCGCCGGACAACAGGACCGAGCGGATACAGCAAGAGGTTGTGTCAAAACTACATGTTTTGGCGCAACCTCTTCGGCGCGTCAGAAGGGTCGAGATGCAAGGCACTGAGGCTGAGGTCGAAGGGAGTGTACTGGCGTACATGACCAAGACCGAATGCCGATAGCAACGCCGCAGATGGGCCATTATGACACACCGCCTTACGTATGAGGCGAGATGCAAGTCCGAAAGCCGATAATTACGCTACAGACGGACTATGATGACAGTCGCCTTATTTTTTCTTGCGACGCTTGCCTTCCTGTTCGTCATCATCATGACGGAAGAATTGCATCCAGTCGTCCTTCTTGCGATACTCGCGCTCTACCGAACGTCCGCGACTTTCCCTGGCCGGTTTGGCCGGACGAGACCCGGCCTTCCGGCTGTCCGAACGCTTCTTCCCGGTCTTGTCGCTCTTACCCGTATTCTCGCCAGCCTCTTCCACCACGATGCGCCGACCACCCACGCTGACCTTGTTCAACGCACGGATGACATCGGCTGCTTCCTGTTGTGGCACCTCGAAGAATGAGAAGTTCTGCATGAGGTCAATTCGTCCGATTTCCGGATGTGCACCCCGCATATTGCGGTTAATCAATTCGATGATTTGGGCAGCGAAGAAGCCATCTTTTTTGCCCATATTGAGGAACAGACGTGCATAGCCGGCTTCCGCTTCGCGCGAGCCTTTATCGCGCCCTGCACCTCTCCCTTTACGTTCCTTCCGCTCGCCCCGGCTATCCGTCGGAACCTCGATTTCTTCCGCATCGCGGTAATACTCCAAGAAGCGATTGAACTCCAGCGAAACCATACGCTTAATCAGATCCTCCTTGGTCAGCCATTCCAGCTTGCGATAGGTCACTGGCAAGAAATCGGTGATTTCCTCCTCGTTCACCTTCACCTTCTCGATGTCGTCAATCAGTTTGAAGAGCTGTTTCTCGCAAATCTGCTTGCCGGTCGGTATGGCGCCAGCCTCGAATTTTTTGCCGATAATGCGCTCAATCTCACGCATTTTTCCCTTCTCGCGCATGTTGATAATCGAGATGGACGTACCCGTCTTTCCCGCACGACCCGTACGGCCGCTTCGGTGCGTGTAGCTTTCCGTGTCGTCGGGCAAGCCGTAGTTGATGACGTGGGTCAAATCGTCCACGTCCAGTCCGCGTGCGGCCACGTCGGTTGCCACCAGCAGCTGGAGCAAATGCTGACGGAATTTCTGCATCACCAGATCGCGCTGCGCCTGCGACAATTCTCCGTGCAGCGAGTCGGCATTGTAGCCGTCTTGTATCAATTTGTCGGCTATCTCCTGAGTTTCCTTGCGCGTACGGCAGAAGATGATGCCGTAAATTTGGGGATAATAGTCCACCACACGTTTCAAAGCCAGGTATTTGTCTTTGGCATGCACCATGTAATACACATGCTTCACGTTCTTGGCCCCCTCGTTCTTCGTACCGATGGTGATTTCACGGGCATCGTGCAGGTAGTTTTTCGCAATCTTGCTGATTTCGGGCGACATGGTTGCCGAGAACATCAGCGTATTTCTGTCTTCCGGGACTTCGGCCAGGATGGCGTTGATGCTTTCCGAGAAGCCCATGTTCAGCATCTCGTCGGCCTCGTCCATCACCACGTTGCGGATGGCTTCCAACTTCACCGTACGACGGTTCATCAAGTCGAGCAGACGTCCGGGAGTAGCCACGATGATGTGCACGCCCTTCTTCAGACTCCGGATTTGGCTTTCGATGGACGAGCCCCCATATACCGGCTGCACGCGCAGCCCGTCCACATACTTCGAATAATCGTTCAGGTCGCCTGCAATCTGCAGACACAATTCTCGGGTAGGACACAGAATCAGTGCCTGTGGTTCACGCCGACTCACGTCGATTCCCTGAATCAAGGGCAACCCAAAAGCAGCCGTCTTACCCGTTCCGGTCTGCGCCAAGGCCACCACGTCGTTACCATTTCCCAACAAGTAAGGGATAACCTCTTCCTGTACCGGCATCGGGGTCTCATACCCCATTTCCTCAATTGCTTTCCGTATTTCCGCAGAAACACCCAGCTCTTCAAATGTCTTCAATGTATATCGTATAATTAATTTGGCCGCAAAATTACAAATAAATTACAGACCAACAGGCATAAAGGCCTTTGTATTTTAGGCAAATATGTCCTGCCGCCGTTTTTGCGGATTTCGTTTCGGCACGTGATTCCGTTCCGCAGTATTTTCGTACATTTGCCTCCGTTTATTGAAAGAAGGAAAAGACTCATGGAATTTACGTACGACGTTATCGTCATCGGTGCCGGCCATGCCGGCTGCGAAGCAGCAGCGGCGGCGGCCAACCTTGGTTCGCAGACCTGTTTGATTACGATGGACATGAACAAGATTGCCCAAATGAGTTGCAACCCGGCCGTCGGAGGCATCGCCAAAGGACAGATTGTGCGCGAAATCGACGCTCTTGGAGGCTACATGGGCTTGGTCACGGACCGCACAGCCATCCAGTTTCGGATGCTGAACCGCTCGAAAGGCCCTGCCATGTGGAGTCCGCGCGCCCAATGCGACCGAGGGAAGTTCATCTGGGCCTGGCGGGAAATACTGGAAAACATCCCCAATCTGCATATCTGGCAAGACACAGTAAACGAGTTGCTGGTCGAAGACGGAGCCGTGACCGGCGTGAAAACCGTGTGGGGGGTCACCTTCCACGCACGGGCCGTCGTACTCACGGCAGGCACGTTCCTCAACGGACTGATGCACGTAGGGCGCGTCCAGCTGCCAGGCGGACGAATGGCCGAACCGGCCTCTTACGCCCTCACCGAATCCATCGCACGCCACGGCATCCGATACGGACGCATGAAGACCGGGACGCCGGTACGCATCGACGGACGCAGCGTCCACTACGAAGACATGGAGATTCAAGACGGCGAGGCCGACTTCCACCGTTTCTCCTTCCTGGAGACCGAGCAACGGACGCTGAAGCAACTGCCCTGCTGGACCTGCTTCACCAACGAAGAGGTACACCGCATCCTGCACGAAGGCCTTCCCGACTCGCCGCTTTACAACGGGCAAATCCAAAGCATCGGTCCGCGTTACTGCCCCAGCATCGAAACCAAGATTGTCACCTTCCCCGACAAGCCGCAACATCAGCTCTTCCTGGAGCCGGAAGGCGAAAGCACACGCGAACTCTACCTCAACGGATTCTCGTCGTCATTGCCTATGGACATCCAGTTGAAGGCGCTCCGACAGATTCCGGCCTTCCGCGACCTGGTGGTCTACCGTCCCGGCTATGCCATCGAGTACGATTATTTCGACCCTACCCAACTCCAGCACACGTTGGAATCGAAGATTATTCGCAACCTCTTCTTTGCCGGACAGGTGAACGGAACCACCGGTTACGAAGAAGCCGGCGGCCAAGGACTCATCGCCGGCATCAATGCGCACCAAAATTGCCAGGGCGGCGAACCGTTTGTCCTCGGCCGCGACGAAGCGTATATCGGCGTTCTCATCGACGATTTGGTCACCAAAGGCGTTGACGAGCCCTACCGAATGTTCACGTCGCGCGCCGAATACCGCATCCTGCTCCGGCAAGACGATGCCGATATCCGCCTGACCGAGCGTTCCTACCGGTTGGGGCTTGCTTCAGCCGAACGCTACGCCCTGCTTACATCGAAGCGCGATGCCATCCAGCGTATCATCCGGTTTGCCTCGCAATTTTCGCTCAAGGCCGAACTCATCAATCCGGCCCTGGAACAACTCGGCACCACCCCACTCCGACAAGGATGCAAACTCATCGACATCATCGGGCGACCGCAAATCACCCTGGCCAACATCGCCGAACATATTCCCGCCTTCCAGCAGGAACTTTCGCACATCGACTCGCGGCGCGAAGAAATCATCGAAGCAGCCGAGATTCAAATCAAGTACCAAGGCTACATCGACCGCGAACGCATGATTGCACAGAAAATCCAACGGCTCGAAGCCATCCGCATCAAAGGGAAGTTCGACTACGCCTCGCTGCAGTCGCTCTCGACCGAAGCCCGTCAGAAACTCATCAAGATCGACCCCGAGACGTTGGCACAAGCCAGTCGCATCCCGGGCATCTCGCCAAGCGACATCAACGTGCTGCTCGTCCTTTTAGGGCGTTGAGGCACGCAGTTCCACGTGAAACAAAAGATTCAATCAAACCACTTAAATAATTCGCTATGAGCAAAGAAACATTGACCAGCCACATCCGAAACATACCCGATTTCCCCATCCCGGGCATCCTGTTTCGCGACGTAACACCCCTCTTCAAAAATCCGCAAGACTTGCAGGAACTCTCCGACCTGCTCTATGAAACCTACAAAGACAAAGGCATCACAAAAGTGGTCGGCATCGAGTCGCGCGGATTCATCATGGGCCCCATCCTGGCCACCCGCCTGGGCGCCGGTTTCGTCCCCATCCGCAAACCCGGCAAACTGCCTTGGGAGACCGTAGAAGAAAGTTACGACAAAGAATACGGGAAAGACACCATCCAAATCCACAAAGATGCCATCGAAGAAGGCGACGTAGTGTTGCTGCACGACGACCTGCTCGCCACCGGAGGAACCATGGAAGCCGCCTACAAACTGGTAAAGCGTTTCCAGCCTAAAGACATCTACATAAACTTCCTGATCGAACTGGCCGATTTGAACGGACGAAACCTCTTTCCGGAAGGCACGCACATAGACGCACTCCTTTCCCTCTAAAAACCGCCCGCGCCCAACGTCAGGCAGCATAAAGAAGAGGGAGCAAAACTTCCATTCCATCGGAAGAAAAGTTCCCTCTTTATTCTTTCACCCCCTTCACACCATCGTCCATGACCTCCCCCGAGTTACGCACCAACGACTATTTGAAAGGCATCGTAAACAACCTGCCTCTCAGCCCCGGCATCTACCAATACCTGGACGAGAACGGCACCATCATCTACGTAGGGAAAGCCAAGAACCTGAAAAGGCGCGTTTCATCGTACTTCAACCGGGAACACGAACCGGGAAAAACGCGCGTGCTGGTCAGCAAGATTGCCGACATCCGCTACATCGTGGTGCAGACCGAGGAAGACGCCCTGCTGCTGGAGAACAACCTCATCAAGAAATACAAGCCCCGCTACAACGTCCTGCTCAAAGACGACAAGACCTACCCTTCCATCTGCGTCAGCAACGAATATTTTCCCCGCGTGTTCAAGACGCGACGGATTGTGCGCGACGGATCCTCCTACTATGGGCCCTACAGCCACGTTCCCTCGATGAACGCTTTGCTGGCCCTCATCAAGCAACTCTACCCCCTACGTACCTGCCGCCTCCCACTGACACCCGAAAACATCCGAAACGGGCGATTCGACGTCTGCCTGGAGTATCACATCAAGAACTGCAAAGCACCCTGCATCGGCCTGCAAAACCACGAGGAATACATGCAGCACATCGCAGAAGTCAAAGAGATATTGAAAGGAAACACACAGGAAATCTGCCGTTCGCTCGTGGTGCAGATGCAAAGCCTGGCCGCCGAACTGCGCTTCGAAGAGGCCCAGCAACTGAAGGAAAAATACGATTTAATCGAGAACTATCAGGCCAAATCGGCCGTCGTAAGCGCCGTACTTCACAACATCGACGTGTTCTCCATCGAGACCGAAGAAGAAACCGCCTTTATCAATTACCTGCACATCACCAACGGTTGCGTCAACCAGGCCTTCACATTCGAATACAAAAAACGGATGGACGAGACGCAGGAAGAACTGCTCTCGCTCGGCATTGTGGAAATGCGCGAACGCTACCACAGCCTTTCGCGCGAAATCATCGTGCCGTTCGAACTGGATCTCACCTTGAAAGACGTTGTTTTCACCATACCCCGACGGGGCGACAAAAAGACTCTGCTCGACCTTTCGTTGCTCAACGTGAAGCAATACAAGGCCGACCGGCTGAAACAACAGAGCAAACTCAATCCCGAGCAACGCTCGGTACGCCTGCTGCAGGAGATCCAGCGCGAACTGCAGTTGCCCCGCCTCCCGCTGCACATCGAATGTTTCGACAACTCGAACCTCCAGGGAAGCGATGCCGTGGCTGCCTGCGTGGTGTTCAGGCAAGCCAAGCCCGCCAAGAAAGAATACCGGAAATACCTCATCCGAACCGTTGAAGGCCCCGACGACTACGCCTCCATGCAGGAGGTGGTACGCCGTCGGTACCAACGGGCCATCGACGAAGGCACCCCACTGCCCGACCTGCTCATCACCGACGGTGGAAAGGGGCAAATGGAGGTCGTCCGCCAGGTCATCGAAGACGAATTGGGCCTGCAGATACCCATCGCCGGACTGGCCAAGGACAACCGCCACCGCACGTCGGAACTGCTCTACGGCTTTCCCCCGCAAGTCGTCGGCCTCAAGGCCACCAGCCCCCTCTTCCACCTGCTCACCCGCATTCAGGACGAGGTACACCGGTTTGCCATCACCTTCCACCGCGACAAGCGCAGCAAGCGTCAGACCCAATCAGCACTCGACGGCATCAAAGGCATCGGCGAGGTCACCCGCACGGCCCTGCTGCGCGAGTTCAAGAGCGTCAAACGCATCCGCGAGGCCTCGTTCGACGACCTAAAGCGCGTTGTAGGCGAAGCCAAAGCACGCCTCGTCTGCGAAGGGCTCGGCGGAAGACAAGATTCCGCCGAAAAGCAAGCAGAATCCACGCAGAATTCCTAACTTTGTCACTGAAACCAACAAAGAATACCGCATGAGAGTCGTGATACAACGCGTGCGCCACGCCTCCGTCAGCATTGGCGGGGTCGGCCATTCGGCCATCGGGCGCGGACTGCTCGTCCTGGTCGGCATCGAAGAAGCCGACGGAGACGAAGACATCGAATGGCTATGCCGCAAAATCGTCAACCTGCGCCTGTTCGACGACGAACAGGGCGTGATGAACCGCTCCGTACTCGAGGTCGGAGCCGACATCCTGGTGGTAAGCCAGTTCACCCTGCACGCTTCCACCCGGAAGGGAAACCGCCCGTCCTACATCCGTGCAGCCAAGCCCGCCATCGCCATCCCTCTCTACGAAGCATTTTGCGCCTCTCTGAGCCACGTTCTCGGCAAGCCCGTACCAACGGGCCAATTCGGGGCCGACATGCAGGTAGAACTGCTGAACGACGGCCCGGTGACCATCCTGATAGACACCAAAAACAAAGAATAGCAATATGACCATAAAAGAAGCCCAAGAAGAAGTAGACCGCTGGATAAAGACCTACGGCGTACGCTACTTCAGCGAACTGACCAACATGGCCGTGCTGACCGAAGAGGTGGGCGAGCTGGCCCGCGTCATGGCACGGAAATACGGCGACCAGTCGTTCAAAGCCGGTGAGAAAGACAACCTGGCCGACGAGATGGCCGATGTGCTCTGGGTGCTCGTCTGCCTGGCCAACCAGACCGGCGTGGACCTGACAGAAGCATTCGCCCAGAACCTGGCCAAGAAGACGCGCCGCGACAAAGAAAGACATATCAATAATTCTAAACTGACCGAACATGGAAACAACTGAAAGCAAAAACAAGTACGAGGCCGCGCTGAGCCTGTATGACACCTGCCTAAACGACGAAGCCGTAAAAGAGGCCGTGAACGGCCTACTGGCCCGCAAACTGGCGGAAAACGACACGCCCGAGGTCAAAAAACTGCTCTTCCACTGCATCGACCTCACCACCCTCAACACCACCGACACCGAGGAGCACGTGATGCAGTTCACCGAACGTGTCAACCAGTTTGCCGACACCTACCCCGACCTGGACAACGTAGCCGCCATCTGCGTCTACCCCAACATGGCAGGCATCGTCAGCGACACGCTCGAAGCCGACGACGTACAAATCGCCGCCGTATCGGCAGGCTTCCCGTCGTCGCAGACCTTCATCGAGGTGAAGGTGGCCGAGACCTCCCTGGCCCTGCACGACGGCGCCACCGAAATCGACATCGTCATTTCCGTGGGCAAATTCCTCAGCGGCGACTACGAAGGCATGTGCGATGAAATCGAGGAATTGAAGGCCATCTGCGGAGAAAGACACCTGAAGGTCATCCTCGAAACGGGAGCATTGGCAACCGCCTCGCGCATCAAGCAGGCATCGCTGCTGGCCATGTATTCGGGAGCCGACTTCATCAAGACATCGACCGGCAAGCAGCAACCGGCCGCCACGCCCGAGGCTGCCTACGTGATGTGCCAAGCCATCAAAGAATACCACGAGAAAACCGGACGCAAGGTGGGCTTCAAACCCGCCGGAGGCATCAACACCGTCCGCGACGCCCTGGCCTACTACACCATCGTAAAAGAAGTGCTGGGCGAAGAATGGCTGAACAACGAATGGTTCCGCCTCGGCACGAGCCGACTGGCCAACCTGCTGCTCTCCGACATCGTAGGTCAAGAGACCCGCTTCTTCTGACACCCTTTGAGGCTGCACCAAAAACCCGCGTTTTGAAGTGCAGCCTCGTTTTTTTACATCAGGCGGTCTGCCGCATAAGCCACATAGGCGGCCAAAGCCTCTTTTACGGCCTTTTCACCGCCCATTTCGTCCAAAAGTTCCAATGCTATCTGCCGGAAATCCTGCATCTTCGAGCGGGCATATTCGATGCCTCCGTGGGCTTTCACAAACTCGGTCAATGCCGTTATCTCCTCCGGCGAGGCTTCTCCTTCCTTTACCTTGTCCGCCCACCCCAACGCCTGTGCGTCGGTCGTCCGGGTCAGCACATACAGGGCCGGCAGGGTCAGTTTTCCCTCACGCATATCGTTGCCGACGGGCTTTCCTATCCGGTCGCCCAGGCCATAGTCGAGCAGGTCGTCCTTGATTTGAAAACACATGCCGATGGACTCGCCAAACCGGCGGGCCTTCTCCACTACCTCCCGAGGGGCATCGGTCGAATAGGCGGCCACCTCGGCACAGGTGGCGAACAAGGAAGCCGTTTTCTTCCGAATCACCTCGTAATACGCTTGCTCGTCGACGGCCGTCGTAGCCACGTTGGCCAACTGCAGAATCTCTCCGTCGGCCAGGTCCTGCCCCAGCCGGGCCACGGCCTCTACGATGCGGCAGTCCGCCGTCTGTCCGGCCAGCACCAGACACGTCCCCAGCAGGTAATCGCCCACCAGCACCGACACCTTATTATTAAAAAGCGCGTTCACCGAGGCCTGCCCACGGCGTTCGTCGCTCTCGTCCACCACGTCGTCGTGGACCAAGCTGGCCGTGTGAAGCAGTTCCAGCGCCACGGCCGACCGATACGAGGCCTCCGTCACGCCACCCAGCTGTTTGGCCATCAGCAGCAACAGCAGCGGGCGCATCCGCTTGCCGCCACGCTTCCCGATGTGCACCAACACTTGGCGCAACAAAGGGTTGTCGCTTTCCAACACAGCGGCGAAACGGCGTTCGAAACACGCCCACTCGTCCCCAATCGAAGACGTGATGACTGACAAGGTATTCATAGGTTCTTCTTCGTTTGAAGGTACAAAAGTAATAATAAAGCCTCTGATTACGTCCATTTTTTATATTTTTACCGAGAAAAACGAAACAAGCATCCCTACCATCATGGAAAAACTCTTTCTGCTCGACGCTTATGCGCTCATCTACAGAGCCTACTACGCCTTCATACGCAATCCGCGCATCAACTCCAAGGGGTTCAACACCTCGGCCATCTTCGGTTTTGTCAACACGCTGGAAGAAGTGCTCAAGAACGAACGTCCCACCCACATAGCCGTCGCCTTCGACCCCGCCGGACCCACCTTCCGCCACGAAGCCTATGCCGACTACAAAGCCCAGCGCGAGGCCACCCCGGAGGCCATCCGCCTGTCCGTGCCCATCATCAAGGACATCATACGCGCCTATCGCATCCCGCTCATCGAGGTGCCGGGCTACGAAGCCGACGACGTCATCGGCACCCTGGCCACCCAAGCCGGACAAATGGGCGTCCACACCTACATGATGACGCCGGACAAGGACTATGCCCAACTGGTGACCGACCACGTGTTCATGTACCGCCCCAGTTCGACCGAAAAACGGTTCGAGGTGTTGGGCGTGGAAGAGGTCAAGGCCAAATACGGCCTGCAAAGCCCGCGGCAGGTCATCGACCTGCTCGGCCTGATGGGCGATGCGTCGGACAACATCCCCGGCTGCCCCGGCGTAGGCGAGAAAACCGCCCAAAAACTCATCGGCGAGTTCGGCAGCATCGACCAACTGCTGGCCAACACGGACAAACTGAAAGGGGCCATCCGAACCAAAGTGGAGAACAACCGCGAAGCCATCGAGTTCTCCCGCTTCCTGGCCACCATCAAGACCGACGTGCCCCTGACCATCGACTTGAAGCAACTCCGACGCGTCGAGCCCGACCACGACGCATTGAGCCGGCTGCTGCAGGAAATGGAAATCCGAAAACCGGCCTCTCTCCTTGGCTTATTTGCCGACGAGGGGACGAGCGACGAAAAAGAATCGAATCTCGCGAGCCTGAAAACGGTTGCTCACACATATAAAACCATTGATACAGAAGAAGAAAGAAGCGAATTATTACAAATATTGCTTACAAACGAAAGTTTCAGTCTGGCGTGGGCCGGCCCATCGGACCAGCCGAACGGCCATTCGGCCTCCGGTTTAGCCATCGGACTGCCCAACCATCAGGCTTATTTCGTGACGCTCCCCACCGCGAGCGCCGAAGCCGGGCCAATCGTCCGGCAGTTCCGTCCGGCATTCGAATCGGACTCCATCCTGAAAATCGGACACGACCTGAAACGCTGCTACCTCGCCTTGCTCCACTACGGCGTGGAACTGCAAGGGCCGCTCTTCGACACCTTGCTCGCCCACTACGTGCTTCAGCCCGAACTGCCGCACACCCTGCACCACCTGGCCCCCGCCTATCTGACCTACGAGACACTCGCCGGCGGAAACGCCGACGCGAAAGCCTCGGACCTGGCCTGCGAAGAAGCCGACGTGGCACTCCAACTGCGCGCACCGCTGGAGAAAGCCTTGCACGAACAAGAGGCCGAAGCCCTCTTCCACGAAGTGGAGATGCCCCTCATCCCCGTGCTGGCACACATGGAGCACGACGGCGTACGGGTGGACACCGACTCGCTGAAACAGACATCCCTCCTGCTGAGCGAACGGATGCAGGCGTTGGAGAAGGAGATTCACCAACTGGCCGGCATGGCGTTCAACATCTCCTCGCCCCGACAGGTAGGCGAAGTGCTCTTCGAACGGATGCAGCTGTCCGACAAGGTACGCAAAACCAAATCCGGCCAGTACTCCACCTCCGAAGAGGTATTGGAAAGCCTGCGGGGCAAGCACCCCATCGTCGGCCTCATCCTCGACTACCGCGGCCTGAAGAAACTGCTCAGCGGATACGTCGACGCACTGCCGCAATTGGTCAACCCCGAAACCGGCAAGATACACACCTCGTTCAACCAGGCCGTCACCTCGACCGGCCGTCTGAGTTCGAGCAACCCCAACCTGCAAAACATCCCCATCCGCGATGCCGACGGACGCGAAATCCGCAAAGCCTTCCTGCCGGACGAAGGATGCCTCTTCTTCTCGGCCGACTACTCGCAAATCGAACTGCGCATCATGGCCCACCTCAGCGGCGACGCCAACCTGACCGAAGCCTTCCGCTCGGGCGCGGACATCCACACGGCCACTGCCGCACAAGTGTTCCACACCGACCTGGACCAGGTGACCCGCGAACAACGCAGCCGGGCCAAAACGGCCAATTTCGGCATCATCTACGGCATTTCGGCCTTCGGCCTGGCCGAGCGCATGGGCGTGGACCGACGGGAAGCCAAGGCACTCATTGACGGCTATTTCGCCACCTATCCGTCGGTGAAGCAATACATGGACCAAAGCATCGAACGCGCGCGCGAAAACGGCTACGTGGAGACACTTTTCCACCGCCGTCGATACCTGCCCGACATCAACTCGCGAAACGCCGTCGTGCGCGGCTACGCCGAGCGAAACGCCATCAACGCCCCCATCCAAGGCAGTGCAGCCGACCTCATCAAGGTAGCCATGGCACGCATCTTCGCCCGCTTCCGGCGCGAAGGGCTGCAAGCCAAAATGCTCATCCAGGTACACGACGAACTCAACTTCAGCGTCCCGCCCTGCGAGCGCGAACAGGTGGAACGCATCGTCGTGGAGGAGATGGAGCGTG
Organism: Bacteroidaceae bacterium; assembly: GCA_051875715.1. Classification (GTDB taxonomy): domain Bacteria; phylum Bacteroidota; class Bacteroidia; order Bacteroidales; family Bacteroidaceae; genus DYCT01. Next base: position 3,817 of record JBJEHD010000095.1, on the reverse strand, counting down.
CCTGCCCGCTCAACGTGCCCCTCAAAGCCGACTGCGGCTGGGGACAAAACTGGCTGGAGGCACACTAATACGCGGCCGAAGTGAATATCAATGCAAATAATATTTAAAAGAGGAGGTCCCTGCTTGCACGTTCACAGAATATGCCTACCTTTGCGCCCGAAAACGAAACAAGGGGGACATAAAAGCCCAAGGTAAGTTTTTCTCTCTACATAATCTAACAATAAACTGAAGTGTTCCGCACCAAGCCAGCGCGACCGACGCGCCCGATGCACGGAACATTTCGTTTTTTTATCCCCTACCCGTCACCGGCATAGCCGCCTTCACCGCTTCCCCCACACGCGGTGCGGTGCCTTTCCCACGGGCTGCAGGGGGCTGTCGGCCGTCTCCGACCATCGGTTCAGTTCCCACGAAGCTGTCGACCGGCACACGCCGTTCAGCTCCATGCACTGCCGGAGCGAGATGTGCTCGTGCTCGTCCAGGTAAGACAAGATGCGGGCCAAACGCTCCTCCTTCGAGTAGGGCGAAGGATGCTGCCTCCGCACGCCACCTTCCGCGCGTACGAACTCCGTTTCCCGGGCCAGCCAGTCCAGCAGTTCCGGCTCCGCCTTGAAATTCAGGTTCTTCACCTTCACCCGTCGGTGGGTCATGCGGTCGTCCGCATCGGCCATCAGAGGCGATTTCCCGTCGTCGAAGCCCAGCGAGAGGGAGAAGGTCCCCACCCCGTCAATCTTCACCGAGCGGCCCTCGGAAAGCATCCTGCGCAGCGTATCGGACATGGCAGTCAGCACGCCCAGCACCGTGGAACGGTGAAACGCCCGGTTGTACGACACAACCTGGTCCACAAACCCATTGCCGTCCAGCAGTTCCACCCCGTCCAGCTTGGGCATCACGCGCCGCTCGCCGGTCCGATTCAAATCGCTCATTTCCCGCAATACATACTTTGGCATACGCCTTCTCCTTTCTTCTTTAGATAGGTAAACATCCGTTCGCCGACGCACGTCTTGCCCGACATGCCGGTCCGATTTCTATGTCCAATGTCAGCGGACCTATGTCCAATGTCACCGGACGTACATCCAACGTCAGCGGACGTACATCCGCTGTCATTGGATATAGAATCTTCGCAGGCAAAGATACAACCGCAAGGAGCGAAATGCAAGTTCCCGGGCATGATTTTTCCCACATCGGCACTACAAGCAAAGCCTATTTCCCCTATCTTTGTGTCGCCAGGCCATCCCGAAAAGTCAAGACGACGAGTTCCGATGGCCGGTTCACGCGACTGTTGTCCCGTCCCTCGCCCGCACATCGACCGAGGGTTGCTCCACGAGGCGACAAGCGCACGACAAAACCCAAACGAAACCTAACAGTCGGACAGGAGCAGCCCGACACAAAACATGACAACCTCATGAACAGCGTAAAACAAATCTTACTGACAGCGGTCCTGATGATGATGGCCGCAACCTCTTTCGCATACGACGTGGAAGTTAATGGAATTTATTACAACCTGAATACAACGGCGGGGACTGCGGAGGTCACTCATGGAACCATAAGATATTCTGGCGATGTAGTAATCCCGGCCTCTTTTATTTCTGATGGGAAATCTTATTCGATGACAAGCATTGGAGACTATGCCTTTTCTTGGTGCAGAGGTCTCACAGCCATCACAATCCCAAACTCTATCACAAACATTGGGGAGTATGCCTTTGAGGGGTGCAGAGGTCTCACAGCCATCACAATCCCAAACTCCGTCACAAGCATCGGATACAGGGCCTTCTATGGCTGCACCAGCCTCACAGCCATTGTTGTTGACGAATCGAATCCTACTTACGATTCGCGGGAAAACTGTAATGCCATTGTTGAAACAGCATCCAATTGTCTTATCAGTGGATGTAAAAGCACAACCATTCCTAACTCCGTGACAAGCATCGGAGGCAATGCCTTCTCGGGCTGCAGCGGCCTCACAACCATCACGATTCCAAACTCTGTCACAAGCATCGGAAACTATGCCTTCTGGGGCTGCACCGGCCTCACAGCCATCACGATTCCAAGCTCTGTCACAAGAATCGGAGACAGTCCCTTCAGGGGCTGCACCGGCCTCACTGCCATCACGATTCCAAGCTCAGTCACAAGAATCGGAGACGAGGCCTTCTACGGCTGCACCGGGCTCACAGACATCACTATTCCTGAATCAGTCACAAGCATCGAAAACGGGGTCTTCTCGGGCTGTAGCGGTCTCACAGCCATCACTATTCCTAACTCGGTCACAAGCATCGGAAACGGGGCCTTCTCAGGCTGCACCAGCCTAACAGCCATCACAATCCCTAACTCTGTCACAAGCATCGGAGACTATGCCTTCTGGGAATGTCTCAACCTCACAGCCATCACAATCCCAAACTCTGTCACCTACATTGGGGACTATGCTTTCGCCGCTGGTGCTATCCTCACTCCCATCATCATTCCAAACTCTATCACAAACATTGGGGAGTATGCCTTCTCAGACTGCATCGGCCTCACAGCCATCACGATTCCCAACTCAACCACACGCATTGGAAACGGTGCCTTTTCGGGCTGTTCCGGACTCACAGACATTGTTGTTGACGAATCGAATCCCATTTACGATTCGCGGGAAAACTGCAATGCCATTGTTGAGACCGCATCCAATTGCCTTATCTGCGGATGTAAAAGCACAACGATTCCAAACTCCGTCACAAGCATCGGAAACGCTGTCTTCCAGGGCTGCACCGGCCTCACAGCCATCACTATTCCTAACTCAACCACAAGCATCGGAAGCAGGGCCTTCGATGGCTGCACCAGTCTCACCGACATCACTATTCCAAACTCGGTCACAAGCATCGGAAACTGGGCCTTCGATGGCTGCACCAGCCTAACGGCCGTCACCATTGGTAGCGGAACCGAAAGCATTAGTAACGGAGCATTTTATGGCTGTAGCAATTTATCTGAAGTAATTTGCTTAGCAGAAACTGTACCCAACACCAACACCTATGCTTTCCAATCTTCCCCTATTAAACAAGCCACCCTGTACGTCCCCGCCTCGGCCTTGACCTCCTATCAGACCACCAAGCCTTGGAGTCAATTTGGCATCATCAAAACGATAGAAGAGCGGAAAGAAGCATGTGCCACCCCAAGCATCCGCTTCGAGGACGGAGCACTGCGGTTTGAATGCGAGACGGACGGCGCACAGTTCCACTACACCATTACGGCGCAAGACGTACAGGCCGAAGAAGCGTATGCTACGGACGGCATCGTCCCCCTCACCGGCTGCTACGACATAACCTGCTATGCCACGGCCGAGTTGTACCTCCCATCCGAGACCGTCACGGCACAACTCTACTGGATAGAGCCGGCCAATGAGGCGACCAGCATCAACCCCACACCCATGCGCGGCATCACGGTGCAGTCCGTCCACGGCTTCGTCACCATCACCGGCCTGGCCGAGTACGAGCACATCTCCTACTACAGCACGGCAGGTGCATACCTCGGCAGGGCCGAGAGCATCGACGGAACAGCCACCTTCACCGCCCCGGCGAACACCATCGTGGTGGTGAAGATAGGCACGCAAAGCATCAAGGTGAACGTACGATAGTCGCCCTACCCGATTGAGTTACAGAAAAGCCCCGGCCGCATCCCTCCTCGAAAGGGGATGAGACCGGGGCTTTCTCCACCCATCAAGGGCAACACATCTACTCAAATTTATTGCTGTCCGATAAAAGTTGACAGGCACAAATCTATCAGGCTAAGCAGTTGATTGCACGGAGGCCGAGCCTGATTTTTGATTTACAAGCCCCCTCAGTCGAACAAC
>JBJEHD010000094.1:0-6215 GCA_051875715.1 Bacteroidaceae bacterium | reverse complement strand
GAAGCAGCCTTCATGGCAGCGCAGATTTCGTCGTACTTAGCGGGCTTAGCCAAGTTGACCGTCAAGTCAACTACCGATACGTCCAAAGTCGGAACGCGCATCGACATACCCGTCAGTTTGCCGTTCAGTTCGGGGATAACCTTGCCTACAGCCTTGGCTGCACCCGTAGACGACGGGATGATGTTGCCGCTTGCAGCACGGCCACCGCGCCAGTCCTTCAACGACGGACCGTCAACAGTCTTCTGCGTAGCCGTCGTAGAGTGAACCGTTGTCATCAAACCATCCGTGATACCCCAGTTGTCGTTCAGCACCTTGGCAATCGGAGCCAAGCAGTTGGTCGTACACGAAGCGTTCGATACGAACTGCGTACCCTTTACGTAAGTCTTCTCGTTCACACCGCAAACGAACATCGGCGTGTCGTCCTTCGAAGGAGCAGACATTACGACATATTTTGCACCGGCTTCGATGTGAGCCTGAGCCTTTTCTTTCGTCAAGAACAAACCCGTAGATTCTACCACGTATTCAGCACCTACAGCGTCCCAAGCCAATTCTTTCGGGTCGCGGCATGCAGTTACGCGAATCTCCTTACCATTGACAATCAGTTTGCTGTTTTCTACGTCAGCCTCGATTGTACCATCGAACTGTCCGTGCATCGTATCATACTTCAGCATGTATGCCAGGTAGTCAACCGGGCAAAGGTCGTTGATACCAACAATCTGAATGTCGTTTCTCTTTTGAGCAGCACGGAAAACGAAACGTCCGATACGGCCAAATCCATTAATACCTACTTTAATCATTTTGTTAAACTTTTAAGGGTTTTATAATATCAAATTAGCATTTATTCGTCCGCATTCAAGGGATTGGTCCAACACTGCGGGCCACATTCCAAAGGAAAATATCAAAAAATTTCACTTTTCCCTGAAACGCGGTGCAAAATTAGAAAAAAATCTTTTATCTTAGCGCATATTTCTATATTAAATAACTAAAAAGATGGGAAAAAGTAATTTCTTACAAGACTTCAAAGCCTTCGCCATGAAAGGCAACGTAGTAGACATGGCCGTCGGTGTCATCATTGGTGGTGCCTTTGGCAAAATCGTATCTTCCTTGGTGGCCGACGTCATCATGCCTCCGCTCGGATTGCTCATCGGCGGTGTCAACTTCACCGACCTGGCGCTGACCATGAAAGACGCCGTCGTGGTGGACGGAGTGGAACAGGCCGCAGCCGTCACGCTCAACTACGGCAAGTTCCTTCAGGCCACGTTCGACTTCCTGATCATCGCATTCTCCATTTTCGTCTTCATTCGTGTGCTGACTCGCCTGACGCAGAAGAAGAAAGCCGAAGCACCCGCCACGCCTCCCGCACCCCCTGCTCCCAGCAAGGAAGAAGTGCTGCTGACGGAAATCCGCGACCTGCTGAAAGAACAAAGCAAGAAATAACCCCTATAGGCCGACCGCCCTTTGTATATTATAATATAATGTACGAGGGGCGGTTTTGTTTTTCCATCCTGCCTTTTCCGGCCACGGCCAGCGAGGAAAGAAACCCGACTGTTACCCCGCCCGGCAAACAGGGCCCATACGGCACATCATCCGGTGTCCGGCCCTCCGAAGAACAGGCCTCAGCGGCATAATCCCAAAACGGACATTAGGCCTTTATGCGCAAACAAACTTTCTTTTTGGCATCTGTGCTCCCGTTTCTCGGTTACAATGGAGCCCCATTGCGCCCCCAAAACGAGAACACATCTGCTCAAAAATAGAAGTTGTTATCATCATAACGCGAATAACCGATTTGGGATAATCGGCATAAATAACGCTGATTGCTTGGGGAATATTTGCAAAATGTTTCTTACTTTTGTGCCAAATTTGAGTTAATAGTAGACAGAATGAACTTATTAGAACTAAGTGAACAGGAAATTATCAGACGAAACAGCCTGAACGAATTGCGCGCGATGGGCATCGACCCGTATCCCGCAGCCGAGTATGTGACCAATGCATTCTCTACCGACATAAAAAATGAATTCAGCGACGAGGCCGAGCCTCGCCAGGTATCCATCGCCGGACGTATGATGAGCCGGCGCATCATGGGCAAGGCATCGTTCATCGAACTGCAGGATTCAAAAGGCCGCATCCAGGTGTACATTACCCGCGACGACATCTGTCCGGGCGAGAACAAAGACATGTACACCACCGTGTTCAAACGTCTGCTGGACTTAGGCGATTTCATCGGCATCGAAGGATACGTGTTCCGCACACAGATGGGCGAAATCAGCGTACATGCCCAGAAAATCACCGTATTGTCCAAGAGCATCAAGCCGCTCCCTATCGTAAAATACAAAGACGGCGTGGCCTACGACTCGTTCGAAGACCCCGAATTGCGCTATCGCCAGCGCTATGTGGACCTCATCGTCAACGACGGTGTAAAGGACACGTTCCTCAAGCGGGCCATGGTCATCAAGACACTCCGCGCCGCCCTCGACGAAGCCGGATACACCGAGGTGGAGACCCCCATCCTACAGTCCATCCCCGGAGGCGCAAGCGCACGTCCCTTCATCACCCACCATAACTCGCTCGACATCGACCTCTACCTCCGCATCGCCACCGAGTTGTACCTCAAACGGCTCATCGTCGGCGGATTCGAGGGTGTCTACGAAATCGGGAAGAACTTCCGCAACGAAGGCATGGACAAGAACCACAACCCCGAATTCACCTGCATGGAACTCTACGTGCAGTACAAGGACTACAACTGGATGATGGACTTCACCGAAAAGTTGCTCGAGCGCATCTGCATCGCCGTGAACGGCTGCCCTGAAACGACCATCGACGGCAAAACCATCAGTTTCAAGGCTCCCTTCCGCCGCCTGCCCATTCTGGAAGCCATCCAAGAGAAAACCGGCTACGACCTGACCGGCAAGAGCGAGGATGAGATACGCGACATCTGCAAGGCCTTGAACATGGAGATTGACGACACCATGGGCAAAGGCAAACTCATCGACGAAATCTTCGGCGAGTTCTGCGAAGGCACGTTCATCCAGCCTACCTTCATCACCGACTATCCGGTGGAAATGTCGCCGCTAACCAAGAAGCACCGCAGCAAACCGGGCCTGACCGAACGCTTCGAACTGATGGTGAACGGGAAAGAATTGGCCAACGCTTACAGCGAGCTGAACGACCCCATCGACCAGGAAGAACGATTCAAGGACCAGCTCCGCCTCAGCGAGAAGGGCGACGACGAAGCGATGTTCATCGACCAGGACTTCCTCAAGGCCCTGCAATACGGCATGCCGCCCACCTCGGGCATCGGCATCGGCATCGACCGCCTCACCATGCTCATGACGGGCAAATCGTTCATCCAGGAAGTGCTCTTCTTCCCGCAGATGCGTCCGGAAAAGGTGGCACCGAAGGATGCCGCAGCCAAATACGTCGCACTGGGCATTGCCGAGGAATGGGTGCCCGTCATCCAAAAAGCAGGCTACAACCTGGTGGCGGACATGAAGAACGTGAATCCGCAGAAACTTCACATGGACATCTGCGGAGTGAACAAGAAGTATAAACTGGAGTTGACCAATCCCAGCGTAAAAGACGTGGAGGACTGGATCAGCCGCATTACGGAATAAGACGGGAAAGACGGGCCGAGGGACAGGGAGACCCGCCCCTCGGCACACGCCCCACCGTCAGGACAACTGACAGCTTATGAAACTACCCGGAAGAATCGCAATCATGGGAGGAGGCAGCTGGGCCACCGCCATCGCCAAAATGGCGCTGGGCCAGGAAGAGGAAATCAACTGGTACATGCGCCGCGACGACCGCATCGAGGATTTCAAGCGCATGGGCCACAACCCCGCCTACCTCACAGGAGTGAAATTCGACATCAAGCGAATCCACTTCTACTCCAACATCAACGATGCCGTCAAAGCCTCGGACACGCTGGTGTTTGCCACCCCGTCCCCCTACGTCAAGTCGCACCTGAAAAAGCTCAAGACCAAAATCAAGGACAAATTCATTGTGACGGCCATCAAAGGTATCGTACCGGACGAGAACATGATTGTGTCCGACTACCTCACGAAAATCTACGGAGTTCCGCCTGAGAACATCGCCGTGCTGGCCGGACCGTGCCATGCCGAGGAGGTGGCGCTCGAGCGTCTCTCCTACCTCACCGTGGCCTGCCCCGACATCGACAAGGCCCACCTGTTCGCCCAACGACTGAGCAGCCACTACATCAAGACATCGGTCAGCGATGACGTGGCCGGCATCGAATACGGTTCCGTACTGAAAAACGTATACGCCATCGCCGCAGGCATCTGCAGCGCGCTGAAGTATGGCGACAATTTCCAGGCCGTTCTCATGGCCAACGCCATTCAGGAGATGAACCGTTTCCTCAACATCGTACATCCCATCAACCGCCAGGTGAGCGACTCGGTCTACCTGGGCGACCTGCTCGTGACAGCCTACTCCAACTTCAGCCGCAACCGCACGTTCGGCTCAATGATAGGCAAAGGCTACTCGGTGAAGAGCGCGCAAATCGAGATGGAGATGATTGCCGAAGGTTACTACGGCACCAAGTGCATCAAGGAAATCAACAAGCACTACCACGTGAACATGCCCATTCTGGATGCCATGTACAACATCCTCTACGAGCGCATCTCGCCGATGATTGAAATCAAACTCCTCACCGACTCGTTCCGATAAACAAACTGACGCTTTAAATAATAATAGTATGAAAACGATTGAATTGAACATCGAAAAGGTCCTTGGCTTCGTACCGAAAGAAACGATTGCCGCTTACGAAAAGCAAACGAAGGACTACATCAACACCCTGGAGCAAGGCACAGGCGCAGGAAACGACTTCCTGGGTTGGTTGCACCTGCCTTCGTCCATCAGCCAGGCCCATCTGGACGACCTCAAGGCCGCCGCACAGGTGTTGCGCGAGAATTGCGAAGTCGTAGTCGTTGCCGGCATCGGCGGCAGCTACCTGGGTGCCCGCGCTGTCATCGAAGCCTTGTCGAACAGTTTTGAATGGCTGAAGGACAAGAAAGAAGGTCCCATCATGATTTACGCCGGCCACAACATCGGCGAAGACTACCTCTACGAACTGACCACCTACCTGAAGGACAAGAAATTCGGTGTCATCAACATCTCCAAGTCCGGCACGACCACCGAGACGGCGCTCGCCTTCCGTCTGCTGAAGAAGCAGTGCGAGGACCAGCGTGGCAAGGAAATGGCCCGCAAGGTCATCGTTGCCGTGACCGACGCCAAGAAAGGTGCCGCCCGCACCACGGCCGACAAGGAAGGTTACAAATCGTTCATCATCCCCGACAACGTAGGCGGACGTTTCTCCGTACTGACCCCGGTAGGCCTGTTGCCCATCGCCGTGGCCGGATTCGACATCGAGAAACTGGTGGCCGGTGCACGCGAAATGGAAGCCCGTTGCAGCAACCCCGAGACACCGTTCTGGGAAAACCCGTCGGCCGTATACGCCGCCACGCGCAACGAACTCTACAAGCAGGGCAAGAAGATTGAAATCCTGGTCAACTTCCAGCCGAAACTCCACTACGTATCCGAATGGTGGAAACAACTCTACGGCGAATCGGAAGGCAAGGACGGCAAGGGCTTGTTCCCCGCATCTGTCGACTTCTCGACCGACCTCCACTCCATGGGTCAATGGATTCAGGAAGGCGAACGCACCATCTTCGAAACGGTCATCTCGGTTTGCACGCCCAACCACAAATTGGAAGTACCCTCCGACGAGGAGAACCTGGACGGCTTGAACTTCCTGGCCGGCAAACGCGTGGACGAAGTCAACAAGATGGCCGAACTCGGTACGCAGTTGGCTCACGTGGACGGCGGAGTGCCCAACCTCCACATCGCCATGCCGGAAATCAGCGAACAATACCTCGGTCAACTCATCTACTTCTTCGAACTGGCCTGCGGCATCAGCGGCTACATCCTCGATGTGAATCCGTTCAACCAACCGGGCGTTGAGGCATACAAGAAGAACATGTTCGCCCTGCTGAACAAGCCGGGCTACGAGGCCGAATCGGAAGCCATCCGCGCACGGCTCTAATCTGACGACTCATTCTGATATACTTAAGCCCCAAACGGTCATTAGGCCGTTATGCGCAAACGAACTTTCTTTTTGGCAGATGTGTTCCCGTTTCTCGGTTACAATGGAGTCCCATTGCGCCCTCAAAACGAGAACACATCTGCTCAAAAATAGAAGT
>JBJEHD010000093.1:0-31505 GCA_051875715.1 Bacteroidaceae bacterium | reverse complement strand
ATCTGCTCAAAAATAGAAGTTGTTATCATCATAACGCTAATGACCGATTTGGGTTGAACCGATTGCATCTGAAAGAAAAAAGCTTCTTATTTGCATTTACACGTGATTTGCATTAACTTTGCACCTCAAATTTTCAATGCATGAAAATTAAAGAGATTGTATGCGCCCTTGAAAGGTTCGCGCCTCTGCCTCTACAGGATGGATTCGACAATGCCGGCCTGCAGGTGGGATTGACAGAGGCGGAAGCAACAGGGGCTTTATTGTGTCTGGACGTGACCGAACAGGTGGTGGACGAAGCCGCCTTGTTGGGTTGCAACCTGATTGTGGCCCATCACCCGCTGCTTTTCAAACCATGCAAATCCATCACCGGAAAAACTGAGGTGGAACGATGCATCTTGAAAGCCATCCAAAGCGGTATCGCCATTTATGCCGCCCACACGAACATGGACAATGTAGAGGGTGGGGTCAGCTACAAGATGGCGGAGAAAATCGGACTGAAACGGGTACGTGTGCTGGAAGGGAAAAACGCCCAACTGCTGAAATTGGTGACTTTTGTACCGCAAGCCCAAGCCGAAGAGGTGAGACAAGCCTTGTTTGAGGCCGGATGCGGATGCATCGGCAACTACGATTCATGCAGTTTCAACAGCGCGGGAGAAGGAACGTTCAGGGCAGGCGAGGGGACAAACCCCTTCTGCGGGAAAGTGGGAGAACGGCATCACGAGGCAGAAATCCGCATCGAAACCATCCTGCCGGCCTATCGGAAAACAGCGGCCATCGATGCCCTGCTCAAAGCACATCCTTATGAAGAGCCGGCCTACGACTTGTATGCGTTGCAAAACACATGGGCGCAAGCAGGAGTCGGCGTGGTAGGCGAACTGGACGAACCGGAAACGGAACTCGACTTTCTGCGCCGCGTGAAAAAAGTGTTCGAGGTCGGGTGCGTGAAGCATACCCGCCTGACAGGCAGACTCATCCAACGGGTGGCGTTGTGCGGAGGTGCAGGGGCTTTCCTGATTCCGCAGGCCGAATCGGCACATGCCGATGTGTTCTTGACCGGAGAGATACGTTATCACGACTTTTTTGGTCACGACAACATCCTGTTGGCCGAAATCGGACACTATGAAAGCGAACAATACACAACTGAAATATTTTATTCCATCATACAGGAGGCGTTCCCCGGACTGGCTGTGCAAATCAGCAAGACCTTGACGAATCCTATAAAGTACTTATAATAAAGAATATGGCTAAAGAAGTGAAGAAAGATCCCAGCGAATTGTCTGTGGAAGAAAAATTGAAGGCGCTCTATCAGCTTCAGACGATGCTGTCGGAGATTGACAAAATCAAAACATTGCGAGGCGAACTTCCACTCGAAGTGCAGGATTTGGAAGACGAAGTGGCCGGCTTGAGCACCCGCATCGACAAGAACAAGGCTGAAATCAGCGACCTGAAATCGGCCATCGCCAATAAGAAACTGGAAATCGAGACAGCCAAGGTTTCGGTGGAGAAATACAAGTCGCAGCAAGACAACGTGCGCAACAACCGCGAATATGATTTCTTGACGAAAGAAATCGAATTCCAGTCGTTGGAAATCGAATTGTGCGAGAAGAAAATCCGCGAGTTCTCGGCCGAAGTGGAGAACCGGACGGCTGAAATGGAGAAGAGTTCGGAAGAACTGGTGGAACGCCAGAAAGACTTGGAAATGAAGAAAAACGAGTTGGACGAAATCGTTTCGGAAACAAAACAGGAAGAAGAAAAACTCCGCGAAGAAGCGAAAGCATTGGAAACAAGCATCGAACCGCGCCTCTTGCAGGCTTTCAAACGTATCCGCAAGAACTCACGCAACGGTTTGGGCATCGTATACGTACAACGCGATGCATGCGGCGGATGCTTCAACAAAATCCCGCCTCAGCGCCAACTCGACATCCGCATGCGTAAAAAAATCATCGTGTGCGAATACTGCGGCCGTATCATGATCGACCCGGAACTGGCAGGCGTGGCAACCGAAGAAAATGCGAAATAAGACGGCGGTTTAACCTAAAGCGGTCTTTCTATCTCTTTGCCTCCAATGGCAAAAAACGAATGACCAATTTGGGCTTAATACGGAAAAACAGCAAGAGGCTGTGTCAAAATTGCAAGGTTTTGGCACAGCCTCTAAAGTTTTTCAGCAATCCTTCCTCTGAGCATACATCAGCAATAGGGGCAGGGAAGACTTACCGGCAACCTCATACCGATTGGACTCAAAAAATCGGGGCGGCGAGGTCCTGGTAATGAGGGATATCCTTCAGAAAAACGTATCGCTGATGCTCGTAATCCATGCGGCAACAGTAGTGGCAGAGTCCGTTGCTCACCACCAAATAATCGACGTGCAATGCCATATTGTACCGACTGATTTGATCGAACACCTTTTGGGTGATAGCCACGTGTGGAGCCTTATATTCCACAATCATCCGGGCTGAGAGGTTGGTGGCGTACAAAACGGTATCGCAGCGCTTCGTCGTGGCATTCAGGCGAAGCCGAACCTCGTTGGCCAGCAAGGTCTTGGGGTATCCTTTGTGTTCCAACAGAAAATGAACGAAATGTTGCCTGACCCATTCTTCCGGCGTCAGGGCAACATAGCGGCGGCGAACTTCGTCGAAAATTTCTTTCTTCCCTTCACGGTCGATGATTTTGGCCGGATAGGATGGTAGGTTTAACGATAACATTTCGTATTTTTGCATGAAATGACTTGTGAGGTGACACGTTTTTACCTTGCAAAAATACGGGATTTTTATGAAAACAAAAGAAGAAATCGTGGCCAACTGGTTACCGCGCTATACGAAACGAAAGTTGGAAGATTTTGGTGAATACATTCTGCTCACCAATTTTAATAATTACGTGGAAATCTTTGCCGATAAATTCCAGGTCCCCATCTTGGGGAGGGATGCAAACATGACATCTGCATCTGCCGAGGGCATCACAATCATCAATTTCGGCATGGGAAGTCCGAATGCAGCCATCATCATGGATTTGTTGGGAGCCATCCACCCGAAAGCTTGTCTGTTCTTAGGCAAATGCGGAGGAATAGACAAAAAAACACAGATAGGGGATTTGATTCTTCCGATTGCTGCCATACGAGGCGAAGGAACATCGAACGATTATTTCCCCCCAGAAGTGCCGGCATTGCCGGCTTTCATGCTGCAGCGAGCCGTGTCGTCGGCCATTCGAGACATGGCCCACGACTATTGGACCGGTACGGTATACACCACGAACCGACGCATTTGGGAACACGATGATGCATTCAAGGACTACTTGCGTACGACGAGAGCCATGGCTGTAGACATGGAAACCGCCACGCTGTTCAGTACAGGATTCGCCAACCACATCCCTACGGGAGCCTTGCTGCTGGTATCGGATCAACCCATGCTGCCCGAAGGTGTGAAAACGGAAAAGAGCGATACGATGGTGACACAACGCTACGTACACGACCATGTAGAAATGGGTATTCTGTCGCTCAGGATGATTATCGATGAAAAGAAAACTGTCAAACATTTGAAATTCGATTGGTAAAAGAATGGCAAAACAAGAATTGTCATGTGACAGTATATTGGCCGAACTGAAAGACCGGCATTTCCGTCCGGTATATTACCTAATGGGAGAGGAGTCGTACTACATCGACTTGATTGCAAACTACATTGCCGACAACGTCCTGACTGAAGATGAAAGGGAGTTCAACCAAACGGTGATGTACGGGGCAGACGTAGAGGTGTACGACATCATTCATGCGGCCAAGCGCTACCCGATGATGGCAGAATATCAGGTTGTCATCGTCAGAGAAGCACAAAACTTAAAATCGATGGACGAGTTGGTATTCTATCTGCAACATCCACTCGAGTCCACCATATTGGTCTTTTGCCATAAAAATGGATCGGCCGACCGAAGAAAAAAATGGATGGCCGCTATCGAGAAAGTGGGGCTGGTCTTTGAATCGAAGAAGATGAAAGAAGCACAATTGCCAGCTTTCATCTCGGCCTATATGAAGAAAAAAAAGGTGGATGTAGATCCGAAATCAGCTGCTATGCTGAGCGAATTCATTGGCAATGATTTAAGCCGTATGGTAGGCGAGTTGGAAAAATTATTTATCACGATGCCTCAAGGCCAAACTCGTCTTACACCTGAGTTGGTAGAGCGGAACGTTGGAATCAGTAAAGATTTCAATAGTTTCGAATTGAGGAACGCATTGATAGATAAAGATATTTATAAGGCAAATCAGATAGTAAAATACTTTGAGGAGAATCCGAAAAACAATCCCGTACAAATGGTGCTTGCCGTCTTATTCGGTTTCTTCTCCAATTTGATGCTCGCCTATTATGCCCCTGAACGATCAGAAAAGGGAGTAATGAATCAATTGGGCTTTCGCAACGAATGGCAAGCTCGAGACTACCTTAAGGCAATGAGAAATTATAGTGGAGTAAAGGTGATGCAGATAATCGGCGAGATTCGGTATTGCGATGCCAAGTCAAAAGGAGTAGGAGGATCAACGACCGGAAACGGAGGTCTATTGCGAGAATTGGTGTTTAGAATTTTACATTGACGGCAGAAGAACAGAAACGTCTACCAAAGGAGTAAATATGCTAACACGGGCTTGGTTTGTTGCTGAAAGAGAATAGGGCGGAACTAAGCAATAAATAATTAAAAAAATACATACAACAAGAAACGGCAATGGGAAGTGCGCTTCCTATTGCCGTTTCTTGTTGTATGCTGGGATGTTCTTCTGGTGATTATTCTTTCAGAAGATGGAAGTTGACATATACGGAATCATCATGCTTTGTCCTGCATAGCAGAGACTGGTAAGTTGAAGCAGAGATGGGCGCGAATTACTTAGTCAAGAGTGTTAATACGGAAAAGAACAAAGTAGCAAAATGTCAGATCGGCAAAAAACGGCATATTCAAGGGCATTTTCTCTAGATTGAGAGTTACCATCAGTAGTTGGAAAGGTCATATTGCGCTAATATTCAAAAGGATAAGAAAGATTTTAGTCTCTGAGATTTCCGTATTTGCGCATTTACCATCAATTGTACGGAAATAAGAGCAGGAAATGGGGCTTATTCCCCATTCAGACGCGACAAAGGAATAGGGCAATACACATCAAGACAGAGGATGCCGCCCATTGTGCAAAGGACGACTTACTCTTTCTTTGCCTGAATAAGAGTAATACGGAATTCCTCCTTTAGATATTTACTTATAGGAATGCCGAATCAGTCTTGCATAAAGCAACGTGATAGGATGCGGCTTCATAAATGATTTGGTTTCGTACATTATATAATTCATAATTGTATATTTTATGATTATAGAGCAAAACAATCCTAATACAATAATATAACTATATGGATTTACACAAAGCTGCTAATAGAGGTGCTATACATTTATACAGTCAATGCCATGCGCAACTATAAATCCAAATAGTATGTATATGCACTACATGATGTATTATATAAATTACTGAATATAAGCATTGTTATTATATTAATAAAGATGATTACTTGAGAATATGACATAACAATTGCCCCAAATGTGTATATCTCCACCGAAAACGCCTAAATAGACATATTCAACTACCATATTATGAGGATAATATGATTGTTTATATAAAGTGATTATACAAGATTATGAATAGGATTTGGTTTATATCTGTATAGAATAAGATACATCTATATATGCAGAGATGTGCATGCGTACCATATAGATATATAAAACACAAATGCTATATTTGTTTGGATTTGTAGATTATTGTTTTTACATTTGTATCGATAATCAAATGAACCATTGTACACAAAATGAAAGAAAGAATTCAAGAAATAATCAGTAAGGAACGTATCAGCAATGCCGATTTTGCAGAGCGTATAAAAGTGAGCCCTGCTACCATCTCAGCCATTCTGAATGATCGTAATAAGCCAAGTTTGGATGTTGTTACGAAGATACATGCTGCTTTTCCGAATATCAGTCTTGCCTGGCTGATTGATGGAGAAGGCGAGATGTACAACCACAAGCAAACTGCTTCAACAATGCCAGAATTGTTCGACGAGAATCTCGTAAACGTGAGCAATTCACCGAGTCGTCCAGAATATCGCAAGGAAATTGCATCAGAAACGCCCGTAAACACCCCTAAAGAGATTGTGAAACAAGAAATTAGATATATAGAAAAACCGCAGCGAAAAATCACTGAAATACGCATCTTCTTCGACGACAACACATTTGAACTTTTCCGACCAGAGAAATAGCCATTAGTTTGTCTGTGGATTTGCTACAACGGTAAAATGGAAAGATATATCTTTGCAAGTTGAAAACATGTAGACTCAACATATCATGAAAAAGTACATTTTAGATTTAGAAGTCAGAAGTAATGATCGGTTGTCCGACAACTATATCTTGCTGAAGATGACTCACGCCGAAAAACTGCCGGATATGCTTCCTGGACAGTTCGCGGAGATTCGTGTAGACAATTCTCCATCGACATTCTTACGTCGGCCGATTTCCATCCATTTTGTAGATGAGGAGCGTAACGAATTGTGGTTTTTAATCCAATTGGTAGGAGACGGAACAAGGCATTTATCGCTCGTAAAACCCGGTGACCTGATAAATGTAGTGCTACCGCTCGGAAACAGCTTTAAAATGCCTCAGAATCGCTCAGGGAAGGCTTTATTGATAGGTGGAGGTGTAGGTACGGCCCCTATGCTTTACCTGGGTGCTCAAATGAAAGCATTGGAGTTTGAACCTGTATTCTTGTTGGGAGCTCGGTCGAAAAGCGATTTATTGCAATTGGACGAGTTCAGAAAATATGGCGAGCTGTATACTACCACCGAAGATGGTAGCTATGGAGAGAAGGGATATGTAACACAACATTCGGTCTTGAAAGCCTGTCATTTTGACAGAATATATACCTGTGGCCCCAAACCGATGATGATATCGGTAGCAAGATATGCCAAGATGCAAGGTATCGACTGTGAGGTGTCTCTGGAAAACAAGATGGCATGCGGAGTAGGCGCATGTCTATGTTGTGTGGAAAACACCAATGAAGGTCACGTATGTGTATGTAAAGATGGTCCAGTATTTAACACAAAAGATTTATTATGGCAAATTTAAATGTAAATATTGGGGAACTTCAACTGAAGAACCCTGTCATGACGGCATCAGGAACGTTTGGATACGGTGAAGAATTTGCAGATTTTGTAGATTTGTCGCGAATAGGGGGTATAATTGTAAAGGGGACCACTCTTCATCATCGGGAAGGAAATCCATATCCACGTATGGCCGAGACACCTTCAGGGATGTTAAATGCTGTAGGACTGCAGAATAAGGGTGTTGAGTATTTCGCAGAGCAGATCTATCCTCGTATTAAGGACATCCAAACCAACATGATTGTGAATGTTTCGGGTTCAGCAATCGAAGACTATGTCAAGACAGCAGAGATTATTAATGAACTTGACAAAATTCCTGCTATTGAATTGAACATCTCATGCCCCAATGTGAAGCAAGGAGGAATGGCTTTTGGTGTGTCAGCAAAAGATGCGCACGAAGTTGTAAAAGCCGTACGTTCTGCTTACAAAAAGACACTGATTGTGAAATTGTCACCGAATGTCACGGATATTGCGGAGATTGCAAAAGCCGTAGAAGATGCAGGGGCAGACAGCGTTTCTCTCATTAATACGTTGTTAGGAATGGCGGTGGATGCAGAACGCCGACGCCCATTGCTTTCTACGATTACGGGAGGAATGAGCGGAGCCGCAGTGAAGCCAATCGCTCTCCGTATGGTTTGGCAAGTGGCTCATGCGGTAAATATTCCTGTCATCGGATTGGGGGGAATCATGAACTGGAAAGATGCTGTAGAATTTCTTCTTGTTGGTGCTTCAGCTGTAGAAATAGGTACCGCAAATTTTATTGATCCGGCCGTAACTGTAAAAGTTGTGGAAGGAATAAATGACTACCTAAATCGACATAATTATGCATCAGTCACCGATATCATAGGTGCATTGGAAACAAACTAATACCATTCGCACATAGTTATTAGTCTCTAACGAGATATATGATAGTAATCTGGCATGCGCCTTCTGTTGAAGCTGCATGCCAGATTTGTTTTCTATGACAGCAAAACACGGGGATGAGCCGTCATGTGCCTTCGATTTATAAACATATCCTTGGAAAAGCCCAAACAGAGAAAAAAGAGTGATAAAAAAAACAACCTCACAATAACCAAAGATTATCTTTACATGAAGAATTTCCAGGTCTGAGGGGAAATTCAGTACAAGAAAAAAAAGGAAAATGGTACAATGTCATTTTCCTCTCATCAAATCATTTTTATGTTGTGATTATTTATCTTGCAACAAATCGGGCCTTAGCCGCTTGGTGCGTTCCAATGATTGCTGAAACTCCCAATCTCTTATTTTTGCTTCATGGCCGGAAAGAAGGATTTCCGGAACTTGCCATCCGTTGTAGTTGGCAGGGCGAGTATAGACAGGGGGAGCCAACAAATTATCTTGAAAAGAATCAGACAGAGCGGATTGCTCATCGGAAATAACTCCGGGTATAATGCGAACGATGGCATCTGCTATTACTGCGGCAGCCAATTCGCCTCCGGTCAACACATAATCGCCGATACTTATTTCTTTTGTAATGAGGTGCTCTCGTATTCTGTAATCAATTCCTTTGAAATGGCCGCAAAGAATAATGAGGTTGTTGGCTAATGAAAGCGTATTGGCCATTTTTTGATTGAACTGCTCTCCATCCGGAGTCGTGAAAATGACTTCGTCATACGTCCGTTCTGCTTTGAGACTGGAGATACAACGGTCGATAGGTTCTATCTTCATCACCATGCCAGCACATCCACCAAACGGATAGTCATCTACTTTCCTATAACGATCTACAGTATAGTCTCGGAGATTGTGTATGAATATTTCTGCGATTTGTTTATTTTGCGCCCTTTTCATAATGGAGTAATTGAAGAATCCTTCAATCATTTCGGGCAAAACGGTAATAATATCTATGCGCATTGAATCGTATGTTTTCTGCAAAAGTACGAATTTCTCTACTTATACCCGATAATTTGCGTATTTTTGTCCCATTCTTTAAAGGAATAGACTATGACGGATATCGAAAGAATAGATCAACTGCGAACCGAACTCCATAGGCACAATTACAATTATTATGTGCTGAATGCTCCGGAGATTTCTGATTACGACTTCGACCAATTAATGCATGAATTACAACGGTTAGAAGAACTTCATCCTGAATATCAGGATGAAAACTCCCCATCCGTACGTGTAGGCAGCGATTTGAACAAGAATTTCGAGCAGGTTGCACACAAATACCCCATGCTGTCTTTGTCGAATACTTACTCAGAAGGAGAAGTGAGTGATTTTTATAATCGTGTGAAGAAACTTTTGGACGAGGAATTTGAGATATGTTGCGAACTGAAATATGATGGAACTTCCATTTCGTTAACGTATGTGGACGGTAAGTTAGTGCAGGCTGTCACACGTGGCGACGGGAATGTAGGCGATGTCGTTACGGATAACGTAAAGACTATCAAGACAATTCCTCTTGTTTTGCATGGCAATGATTATCCACAGACATTTGAAATACGTGGAGAAATCCTGATGCCATGGTCGGTATTCGATGCACTAAATAAGGAAAGGGAACTTCGTGAGGAACCGCTGTTCGCCAATCCGCGTAATGCTGCTGCCGGAACCTTAAAGTTGCAGAACTCCGCAGTGGTTGCTTCACGCAGGTTGGATGCGTATCTATACTATCTTTTGGGAGAAGAATTACCAGAAGATGGCCACTACGAAAACCTGCAAAGAGCATCTCGATGGGGATTCAAGGTATCGGAGGCAACGAAGAAATGCAAAACACTTGAAGAAGTATTTGCCTTCATTAAATATTGGGATACAGAACGAAAACACCTTCCTGTTGCAACGGACGGCATTGTACTGAAGGTCAATTCACTCCGTCAACAACGCTTATTAGGTTATACGGCCAAATCTCCACGATGGGCAATCGCCTACAAATTTCAAGCAGAAAGAGCCCTAACCCGTTTGAATTCGGTCTCATATCAGGTAGGACGTACCGGCATAATCACTCCGGTGGCAAATCTTGATCCGGTTCTATTGTCCGGAACAATTGTGAAGCGTGCATCTTTGCACAATGCAGATATTATAGAAGCCCTGGACTTGCATATAGGCGACCTCGTCTATGTGGAAAAAGGAGGAGAAATCATTCCTAAGATTACAGGAGTTAACAAGGAAGATAGAATCCTAATAGGCGACAAAGTTTCTTTTATAGAGAATTGTCCAGAATGTCATAGTAAATTAGTAAGATATGAGGGAGAAACTGCATTTTACTGCCCAAATGAATTAGGGTGTTCACCGCAAATAAAAGGCAAGATAGAACACTATATCAGTCGTAAGGCGATGAATATAGACAAACTGGGACCGGAAACCGTAGATCTGTTTTTTCAGGCAGGATTGATTCATGATATAGCAGATTTATATGACTTGAAGGTGGAGGACATAGAAGTCCAGGAACGTATGGGACATCGGTCGGCCGTGAACATGGTAAAAGCCATCGAGCAATCGAAAGAAGTACCTTTCGAACGTGTGCTTTATGCTTTAGGAATCCGTTTTGTGGGAGAAACAGTGGCTAAAATTCTCTCAAAAGCCTTTCCTTCAATAGAAAAGCTTGCACAAGCCGATTATGAGTCGCTTGTATCTGTTGATGAGATTGGAGAGAAAATCGCTCAAAATGTCATTTCATATTTTGCCAACGACAGGAATCGTCAACTGATTCAGCGTTTAAAGGACGCAGGGGTACAAATGGAAGCTACACAGAAATCCAATGAGGGAAACACTGACAGATTGGCAGGAAAGTCCATTGTTATCAGCGGGGTGTTTGTACATCACTCAAGGGAAGAATACAAAGAAATGATAGAAAAGAATGGCGGAAAAAATGCAAGCAGCATTTCATCCAAAACCTCGTTTATCCTGGCAGGGATGAATATGGGTCCCAGCAAATTACAGAAGGCGCATCAGTTGGGAATAGAAATATTAAATGAGGAACAATTCTTACTGTTGATTCAAGAATAGCGTAGATTCGTAAGCATTACAAAGAAAAACAAGAAAAGGTGGTATGCTATTCGGGAATTTATGCTACTTTTGTATTCATTTTATAGCGATAGTATTTTAATTATGATACAAACAAGGTTGAGAGGCATGGGGGTTGCTCTCATTACCCCCTTCAAGGAGGACGAGAGCGTGGACTATGAAGCTTTGGTGCGCCTGATTGACTATCAGTTGCAAAACGGGACTGATTTCTTGTGCGTCCTGGGTACTACGGCTGAGACTCCCACATTAACGTCTGCGGAGAAGAGGAAAATAAAAGATATTGCTGTAGAACGGGTAAATGGAAAGATACCTATTTTATTGGGCATTAGCAGCAACTGCACCAATACGGTAGTAAAAACATTGAGAGAGGAAGATTTGACAGGAGTGGATGCCGTTTTAGTAGCAGTACCTTATTATAATAAGCCGTCTCAAGAGGGCATTTACCAACATTATGCGGCCATTGCAAAGGCTACAGAGTTGCCAATCGTCTTGTATAATGTCCCTGGAAGAACCGGTGTAAACATGACGGCAGAAACGACCTTGCGTATTGCCCGGGAATTCAAAAATGTGATTGCCATTAAGGAGGCTTCTGGAAATATCACTCAAATGGATGATATAATTAAGAACAAGCCTGCCAACTTTGATGTAATTTCGGGAGATGATGGGATTACCTTCCCATTGATTACATTAGGAGCCGTGGGTGTGATATCTGTTATCGGGAATGCTTTTCCACGTGAATTTAGCCGTATGACAAGATTGGCCTTGGCCGGAGACTATGCGAATGCGCTCACTATCCATCATCGTTTTACGGAATTATTCAGTTTATTGTTTGTAGATGGCAATCCAGCCGGAGTGAAGGCGATGTTACATGCCATGGGACTTATAGAAAACAAACTGAGATTGCCGTTGGTGCCTACGAGAATTACCACTTTTGAAAAGATGCGTAAAATCTTGGGGGAACTAAATATTCGTTGTTAAATATGCCGATACGGGGTTAGTAGAGGATTATCATAGAGATTATACTTGGTTTATTAAACATAATAGCGGTTATGATACAGATAGGTTTCTTGATTAGGAGTACCAGAATCTCTACTGATAATCAAAGCATATTTCTCGAAGGCTTTCCTTTGCCCAATTTCTAATAGGCCTATATTTCTTAGATTTCATGGATTGTGCTGGGTGTTCCTTCGAAAGCAGTTTGCGGCTGTTTTTATTTTAAATTAAACCAAAAGGTGGCAAAAAAACAAGGCAAATAATCGGCTAAGCGACCTCAGGACGAACATGCTAAACACATAGCGGCTGCAGCGATGAACCTGGTCGTTTATAAATGAGAATGTTACTGGCTTCCTGTGTATCAAGTAATTATTCTTAATAAATAAGACAAAAGCCCTGAAGTCATTGACCTCAAGGCTTTTACTGGCGGTGCGTACGGGACTCGAACCCGTGACCCCATGCGTGACAGGCATGTATTCTAACCAGCTGAACTAACGCACCAGCTTTTTTTGTTTCGTAGGCTATCTCTCTCGATTGCGGGTGCAAAGGTATTCATTTTTATCTATTATACAATAGATGAAGCCATTTTTTTTGTGTTTATGCGATTTATTCCTCAATTACCTCAATTACATTCTTTCTTTCGTGTACAAGGCAGTTATCCCCTGCCCTCTCCTCCTAATGCCTTATGGATTGGATTGTGTCTATAACAGATGGATTGGTGATAAATCATAGGGGTTGTGTGCTCTTTGTGAATATTTCGAATTGGCAAATTCCGAGCCATACTCATTTTTTCTTCATGGAATGATACAACTTAGTACTTTTATTTCTACATTTGTGCTGTAGAACATGGTTTGAAAGCATCTAAATGGTAAAAAAGGAACTGACAGAGACTGAGATAGCGGGGATTATTTCGGATTTATGGAATCCGTTGACCGAGGAGCAGAGGGCGTATCTTTCCGCTCATTTTACGATACAACGGTACAAAAAGAATGAAACCATCTATTGTGAAGGCGAGTCTCCTACGCTTATGATGTGCTTGCTCAGCGGTAAGGTCAAGATATATAAAGACGGTGTTGGCGGACGAAGCCAAATTATCCGTATGGTGAAGCCCAAAGAATATTTTGGTTATCGGGCCTACTTTGCTCAAGAAGATTATGTGACAGCTGCGGCTGCCTTCGAACCCTCTACGCTATGCTTGATTCCCATGACCGTCATCCGTGAATTGGTGCAGCAGAATAACAATCTGGCTCAATTCTTCATTGTGCAGTTATCCAAGGATTTGGGTGTTTCGGATGCCCGTACGGTGAATCTTACGCAAAAGCATATACGCGGCCGTTTGGCCGAATCGCTTTTATTCCTGAAAGAGAACTATGGGTTGGAGGAAGACCAATCTACGCTCAGCATTTATTTATCGCGCGAGGATCTTGCCAACCTGTCCAACATGACGACCAGCAATGCCATTCGTACGTTGTCTAATTTCGCAAACGAGAAGTTGATAGCAATCGACGGACGTAAAATCAAACTCATCGATGAAGAAAAATTGAAGAAGATCAGCAAGATAGGCTGACCTTCTTCCGTATATGCTTAGCAAACCGCTTCACGTACACGTATCAAACGTGTCAGCATATCATCCAGCAAGTCGAGTTGCAGCATATTGGCGCCATCGCTTTTGGCGATTGATGGATTTTCGTGCGTTTCGAGGAAAAGTCCGTCGGCCCCTACTGCTATGGCGGCTTTGGCGATGGTCTCAATCAGTGCGGGCATTCCGCCTGTTACGCCACTGGTCTGATTGGGTTGCTGCAGCGAATGGGTGCAATCCATTATGACGGGGAAACCAAAGGTTTGCATTTCCGGGATGCCACGGAAGTCTACCACCAAATCCTGATAACCAAAAGTGGTGCCCCGTTCTGTCAGCATCACACGGGGATTTCCTGCCTCTACCACCTTGTCGGCCGCAAAGCGCATGGCTTGAGGCGAGAGGAATTGTCCTTTTTTGATATTGACTACCTTGCCCGTCTGCGCAGCAGCCAGCAACAGGTCGGTCTGCCGACAGAGGAAAGCCGGAATTTGCAGTATATCGACGTATGCAGCAGCCATTTCTGCTTCCGATGCAGCATGAATATCCGTTACGACAGGAATGCCGAACGTGTCCCCTACTTTACGCAGGATTCGCAAGGCTTTCTCGTCTCCGATTCCTGTAAACGAGTCGATGCGCGAACGATTGGCTTTGCGGTACGAACCTTTGAATACATAAGGAATCTGAAGGCGCTCGGTTGTCTTTACAATACGTTCTGCAATGCGAAGCGCCATGTCTTCGCCTTCGATTACGCAAGGCCCGGCCAGCAGGAAGAAGCGGTCGGGCCTTTTGTCTTTTAAGATGTCTATAGTCATTGTTTTCAATTTTTAGTCAGGTATAATGATTGTGATGGCTTCGGGCATGATGCCTATTTCTAAGGGAAAATGATTGGGCAAGATGCGTCCATCGGCATCGACGGATGCATTTTGCGCACGCAGCACACGAACTCGTTTTGTCCGGTAGCATTTCACCATCTTGTGGTTGAGGATGCGTCCCTTGATAAGGAGCCAAAGCCCGGATACGAGTTGCAGCAATCCGGGACGATAGATGATCGACACATCCAGCCAGCCATTGTAGGGTACGGCGCTCGGGGTCTGTCCATATCCTGTCGCACTGCCTACGCAAACGGTCATTACCCGTCCTCGGATGTGGTCTTCGTTGATGCGTAAGTGCGAGCGGAATAGTTTCCGTTCAAAGAAGAGCAGGAAGAGGGCTGCCAAATAAGCCATGTACTTCACTCCCCAGAATCGTTTGGTTCGGTCGGTAATGCGTACGATGCGTGCGCCCAGTCCGATGTTGACTGCGTTGAGGAAATAGCGACGGCAGTGTTTCTGTCCGTCGAAGTAAGAGCAGTACCCTACGTCGACTTTTCGTCGGCGGTTGTTGGCAATCCAGTCCACGGCTTGTTTGTAATTGTCGACCGAAAGTCCCCAATATTTGGCAAAATCGTTTCCTATTCCATTGGGGATGATGCCTAACGCTATTTCTTCGCGCAAGTCGGCCCCCGACGACATGATACCGTTGATGGCATCGTTCAATGCACCGTCGCCCCCGACGACTACGATGGTCCGATAGCCGTTTGCGGCCAATGTCCGGGCCAGTCGTTCTACCGAGCCAAAACCTTCGGAGTGCACATAGTCGAATGCGATGCGCTTGCTCTCCATGTACGCTCGAATCTCGTTCCAACGTTTCTTCACTTTTCTCGAGCCTGCTCGGGGATTGTATATCACGCCCCATTTTTCCGGATCTACAGCCATAGTTATATGCGGGTTTGTTGGTTCATCCATGTAATAATTTGCTTCACCTTTTCTTCCATCGGCCGTTTGGCATCAAGCCAGTGGATGGTGCATCCTCTTCGTTCCATGCCTCGGAACCAAGTCATCTGCCGTTTGGCGAACTGGTGGATGGCTGTTTCCAGCTGGGAGAACATTTCGTCGTATGTGATGCGTCCGATGGCATAGAGCGTGAGGTATTTGTACTCCAGTCCATAGTAAATCAGGTCGTCGGGTTGGATGCCTTCGTCCAGCAGGCCTCTCACCTCCTCCACCATTCCTTCGTCCAATCGTTGTTTTAACCGTTGGCTGATGCGTTCGCGGCGCATGTCCCGGTCGATGTCGACCCCAATCACCAGGCTGCTGAGCGCGGGAAATTCTGCTGCTTCGACAGGAAGGGTACGATAGTATTCCTCTATCTCGATGGCCCGAATGGCTCGTTTGGGTGTATCGACGTCGGTCGTATTGTGCAATTTCTTGTATGTTTGGAGCATGCGGGTCAATTCGTCCAGCGAATGACCCTCCAATCGTTTTCTCAGGTCCACATTCTCCGGCACTGGGAGCAGGCGATATCCCTTTAAGACGGATTCCAGATACAAGCCGGTTCCACCACACAGGATGGGCAGCCGTCCGTTGGCTACGACTTGCTTGTATGCCTTCAGGAAGTCGCGTTGGTAAGCAAACACGTTGTATTTCGTGCCTGGTTCGGCAATGTCGATCAGGTGGTAGGGAATCTGCCTCTCTCCTATTGTGTAGTCGGCCAAGTCTTTCCCCGTCCCCAGGTCCATCCGACGATATACTTGCCGGCTGTCGGCACTGATGATCTCTGCATCGACTGCGGCTGCCAACGCGGCCGCCAGGGAGGTTTTCCCCGAGGCGGTCGGACCTACTATCGCCAATAAATCGAAACTATAACGCGTCATACAGGAATCCGTTGGGTTAACTATGGCAAATGTACGTGAAATTTTCGGATTAGAAAGGCCCGGCAGTAGGTTTTCGGGCATAAATTGCGCGGCAAGTGTCCGGACGCTTTCATGAGGGTACTCACACCGTGCTGTGTGAGTACTCACATCGGCCTGCATGAGTACTCGCATCGGCTTGCGTGAGTACTCGCAAATATAAAGGCCGACGGGCGCAAATGTCCGTCGGCCTCAAGAAACAAACATTCAAAAAAGCCCTCCTCACGGAGGGAAGCATATATTATGCGAGCGTATTTACCAATTCAAGTCCACCTGCACGCCCAAACTTACGCTGACCAGCGTACTGATGTAGTCGATTTCGAAGATTTCGATTTCGTCGTCGGCCGTTTGGGGCAAGGAATAAGGGACACGCGAAATGCGTGGTTCGACGAACACGCCAAAGTGCCGCAGGAACTTCCCTTTCAGTTGCACGCCTCCCGTAAAGCCGGCATACCGTTGTT
The DNA here is from genome assembly GCA_051875715.1 of Bacteroidaceae bacterium. GTDB lineage: Bacteria > Bacteroidota > Bacteroidia > Bacteroidales > Bacteroidaceae > DYCT01. The sequence goes on along the minus strand of JBJEHD010000093.1, from coordinate 14,612 downwards.
TGATTTCTCCCGGTGTGATATCGATTTCCTTTTTCATGCGTCCGACTTCCAGGCCGGCCAGAGCATTGACCTCCAGCCAATGATTGTTCAGTGCCGGGCGGAACAAGGCAAGCAGATTCAGCATCGCTTCGGCCCGACCGCCCAGGTAGTTCTCGCTGTAGTGGATGTTGGGATTGAGGTAGTCGCTTCCCCACTTGTTTTTATTCCAAAAGGCGGAGAGCCGCACGCCGACAGCCGGCATGAACCACTTTCCTACCGCCACGCCTACATTCGGCCCCATGGCATCGCCCAGTCCCAGCCTGCTTGTCGGAAACGAAGCGGCCACGCCGCCCATCACTTGTGCAAACAAATGCTCGTCCCAACGGTTGTGTTCGTAGAAATAGTCCCGATAGTCTTGGTCTCCCGAGGTGCGAATGTTGTATTGCACACCGGCCATCGCCCCGAAGCCGAGATTGTAGCGGTGCCAGTTCGACCGGGGTGAATGGTCGATTCCCGGACTGAAGATGTCTACACGCGGTTCGAGGAAGACGGCGACGCGCGCCACCGGCCTCCACCGCCACTGGAAACCGCCGTGCAGGCCCAAGGCCTGCTTGCGGGTGTCGCGGATTCGCGAGAGGTAACCGCCGATTCCAATCATCGGGGCGAACTCCATCTTCCGATAAGGATCGTAGCCGCGGATGTATGCCGGCAGGTTGAACAGGTAGTCCACTTCCAAGCCGACATGGACCAGGCGGTCGCCCACATCGGCCACATGCGAGCGGTCGATGGTGCGGAACTTGTTCCACATCACGTTCATGCGCAGGGCGTGGAGCGGAGTGAAGTGCTTGCCGAAGGCTATTTGCAGCATAGGGCCGCTTTTGTACTGGTGGTAGTCGCGCATGTAGAGTTTCTGCACGCCACCAGCCACGCTGACGAAGGTGTTGTCCAGAAAACCGCCGTCGTTTCTGAATTCCCCGTTTTTGGGGCGGTAACGCTTCTGCAGGGCATACTTCAGTGCATTGAAATAGGTGGTGGTATCTTTCTTCTCCAAAGCCCGGCTTAGGCTGTCGGCTCCGGACAGGATGGGCTGCTGCCTAACGGTGTCGGATGCAACCGTTGCTTCGGCGGCGAGGCTGTCGGCCGCCATGGTGGGTGCGACCTCCTGTGCGGAGGCGGTCAGCACGCCGAGGCAGGCCCATGCGGCCATCCATCGCCGGGTATTCTGTAGCATATTGGTTCGTTTCTTCATATCCTAATCTGATGGGATTTTTGTCCTATTCGGCCTCCGTGGCTGCTCCTTCTTCCTCGTCGGGTGGCACCATGGCAAACTCATACATCTCGATAGCCATGCCGACAGCCTCTTCGTCAAGGTCGCCGTCTTGCTGGGCGATGGGGATGTATTTCGGGTCGAGATTGAAGCAGAACTGCAGGTAGTTGTCTTGCATGGTCAGGTCCTTCGCCCGTTTGGCCAGAATGGCCTTGAAATACCATTTCAGCGGATTGCTGTTGCGCAACTGGTTGGCGGCTTCCAGGGCGAAATCGTCGTAGATCTTCGTGTCGCGCGAGAGGTACATGACAATCTCGTTGATGGGCGATGAGTTTTTCACCCGCTCGAACACCTCTTTATTGGTTTTGTAATAACCTCCCATGCACATGGTGAAAGCCCACAGTTCTTTGTATTCCTCCGTTTGAGGCAGTATCTGTGCCAGGATGCTGGCACCGCTGAATTCATTGGCTTTCAGCAGCATGGCCAATTGGTTGGCCAAGACTTCCGGCCGGTTGACCTTGGCAATGACCTTGTTGTCGATATTTCGAACCTCAAAGTTGACGGGTCTCCGTCGGTCGATGAAAGGTTCCAGCAGGTTGAGGTCGATGGTGTCGCCCTCAGTCAAGTAGGAAATGGCCAACTTGTTGGCGGCATAGACCCAAGGCGTTCCTCTTTCTTCGGATGTACGCAGTGCATCCCTGTACAGTTTGCGCAGTTTCTTCGGGTCTTTCTCCATGTTGAAAAGATGCCAGTATTCGTACAGTTCGAACTGCTTGCGTCCGCTGCGGTAGTCCTCGTCGTGCAGGTAGCGGTCGAAGATTTCCTCGGGCGTCAGTTCGCGATAGATTTCGTGCTGCCATTCGAAGCGTGCCCGGCGCAGGTGAGGCAGAATGTCCACGATGTGGGAGTTGTAGAACGGCAACGCACGGATTTGCGCATACTGTGCGTCCATGTTCTTCGGGTATTTTTCCACGATGGCACGGATGCGTTCGGCGTATTCGGGCAGCGAATCGCTCTCCAGTGAGTCGGCCACTTCGGTCCACGAGGCTATCTCGCCTTGGGGGCGTGGTATGTAGGTGGTTTTTCGCACCCGATCGGGCAGACAAGACAAAGCCTGCTGTTGGGCAAAGGAGGCGCGCTGACTGGTCAGCGTCAGGTTGGTGGCATACGAGCCTTCGGGCGAGGACGTGACGAAAGCCGAGAACTTTTGCAGCGTGGTGCCTTCGCCGTGGACAATGGCGAGCAGTTTATCTTGCATCCGCTTCATGCTGATTTCGTTTTCAGGATTCTCAGGGTCGAGTTGAGCCTTGCCCACAAGGAAGGTCAGTTGCGCATTTTCCGATCCGTTCACTTTTACGCGTTTGGGCTTGATGTAATGCTCTTGGGCAGGCAGGTCATAACTGCCGGTAGAGTATTCCAGAAATTTGAGCGGACGACGAGCGTTGCATGTCATCGTGAGGAAATCTTCCTCATAATAGACCTTGCGATAGTCTTCCAAGTGGAGGATGGCGTTCACGTGGTAGTTTCGGTCCGGATTGGGCAGTTTTACCGTATCTTGCCATGGAATCTGTCTCTTTTTGTCGGTCAGCGTGTCTTTGCTGACAAACTGGCTCAGCGGGTCGTGTTTGTTTTCAAAATCCATGCGACGGAGTTGGGTGGTTTTGTATTGTTTGCCGTCAAACACCATGGGGCGCAGATAACTGACCGTGTCGTCGGTAGTACAGTCCACCACGTAGGGCTGTATAATGAGCCGTGCGTTGTCCTTCCCGTATTGGGGAGCTAACGGAAATATGTTTTTGGCCACTAGTTTGTCACCGATGATTTCCGGACTGATAGGCTCCAGGTTGATTCCGGTGGATATACCTTCGACGATGACGTCCTCCAACACGATAGATGCATCGATGAATACATTGATTTCCATACGCCGGCGCACTTTTTCCAGCACAGGGTCGGCCACGCTGACCTGGAAGATGAGGGCACCGTTGTCCGGCACACGTATTTCGTAGTTACCCATGGCGTCGGCTTCGGTCTGGTCGGCCAGGAATAGGTCGTTTGCCGTATGGGACTTGATAGCTTCGTAGGCTTCGGCCGCTGCCATTTCAGTAAAGAAGGCATAAATGTAGACGGTCTCGGTGGTGAATGGCTTGTTCTTATCGGCCTTGTTGCCGACGCGTCCTTGTACGATTTTCATGTCCTGCGCTCCCAGGTGCAGCGGGAGGAGGAAAGCCAGCAGGCAATATATGTAGAATGAACGTAACTTCATCGGATGGTCTATTTTAGGATGTATGAAAGGGAGATGCCCAGTTTGGCGGGCATCAGTTTGTAGCCGCGCGCATTAGCCCTGTCATCGTCGGGGAGGGAGGCGGCATGTTGCTTTTGGCGATAGAATGCGGCACCAAAGCCGCTGTAGAATTGGATGTTGAAGCGCTTGCGCAGGGGAAGCGCATAGCCGAAGGTCAGGCCGATGCCGATAGCATCGCCGTCGTTCAGCACACGGTGGTGTACGACACGGTACGAGGCCAACAGAGCGGACACGCCGATGTATTCGCGCACCATGGGGCGTCCGTTGAACCAATAACGAAATTCGGGTTGGAAGGCAGCCAGTTTGCTGTCAATTCCATAAGGTTTGACGTGACCGAAGACGGACAGGTCCAGGCTGGTCCGCTCGCCTGTGACCAACTCGCACGAGAGGTTGGGCGTGAGGGCCGCCCACATCAGGGCATTGGTTCCGATGGCCACCTGTTGGGCTCGGACCATGCCTGCGAGGCAGAGGAAAGAAAAGAGGATGACGAATTTTCTCATATCGTTGTCTTGCTGTTTCGGTTCACTGTTTTTGAGGGGGGGATGTGGGAAAAGGAGAGCGGCCGGCCTGCCGGGGCCTGCCCGCCCCTCTCCTATGCATGGTGTGGGATTATTCCGTAAACTTGTCCGTCTCGGAGAATTCGGGGTTCTCCTCAGCGTTGTCAGTCCATTCGGCAATTTCGGCCGTGAAGTTCATGTCCTTCGGCGAGAACACGAGGGTCAGGATGGTGAATTTGCCGGCCACCAGGTTGACGGTGTGGTCGCCATCCGTAGCAGCTGTAATCTCATACGTACGGGGGTCGTTCGTCGGGAAGGAACCGCGGTTCAGCGTGATGATGACTTTCTCGATGACATCCGAGCCGGGGAAGAGGAGGAACTTCACGCCTAGGTCTTCGCCTGCGCTGGTGGCAGCCACGGGCACGTTGAGGTCGTTGCTGGCGAAGGTCGTAACGGCATCGCTGAGGTCTTCGGCATAGGTTATCTCACCGGTGGCTACGTCCATCGTACCTTTCTGTCCTTTCCTGGTCACCACGGTGGCCTTGAGCACGGTCACGTCGCCCACGCTCTCTTCGGCGCAGCGAAGTTTCAGTTTCAGTCCACCCATGGCGTGCTTGAACTTCAAGGGAATGGTGGCATACGTCACCGGCTGCTGGATGCGGCCCGTGTACATATAATCGTCGGTTGTGTTGTAGTCGGCCTTCGCCTCTACCGGAATGGTGGGTGCGACATCGCCATACACGCTCGATGCTTCTGCGGTGTACGGGTAGTAGCCGTAGAGCACCACGGCGGCGTCATCGCCTTTCTGGAAGTAGGCAATCTTGCCGTCTTCCGGCTTCAGATTCTGTACACCGCTGCCGTTCAGTTCCTGCGTGGTGTATACGCCATTGGCCAGATACTCCGTATAGCCGGAGGCATTTCCCCACCCTACCGTATTGATGGTCGACGTTTTCGCATCGAATCCGTAGATACCGATGGTCTGGCCGACCGGGAAAGTTGTCGATTCGATGATGGCCTTGGTCTCGGCTGCGTTGAGCGAGAAGTTCAGTGCCATGTTCGAACGGGGCACGTTGACGGTCATGTCGTCGTCGGAGTTGCAGCTGGCCAGAGCGGCCAGTGCCATCATGCCATAAACTAACTTTTTCATTGTTTTCTGTTTTCTATTAAAGGATGTTGTTTCTTGTTCTTATCTTTTACGGGATTAGTTGAAGGCGGGTACGTCCACATCCTCACCGTCTGTCCAGGGTTCGATGGATGCCGTAGCATCTACGCGGGTCAGACCGTAGACAACGAGTTTGACGCGATATTGCGTGCCTTGTAACATTCCGCCGCTGATGGTGAACGATGCGGGCAGGTCGTTGCGCAGTACGGTGCCCTCTGCCGTGTTGCATTCCAGTGACACCGTCATGTTGATGGTCTCCTGTCCCGGCAGCATCAGCAGGCTTTCACCGATGCGTGTGCCTTGTGTGTTCAGTTCGTTCTTCACGATGGTGGCTGCTATCGGAGTCAGCGTCTCGGAATCGCGGTCGAGCAGTGTGAGCGACCCTTCGGAAGCCCCTGTACCGGCCAGGTTGGTTGCCGAGGTGGTCATTGTCAGCGTGGCGGCTGTCTGTACACCGTTCACCTGAATGTTCGTCACCTTCACGGCATTGGCTTCCTGTGCGGTTTCGTTGTTACCGGCGAATACTTCAAATTTCAGACGAGAGAGGTAGTGTTTGAAGGTCAAGGCCGGTTGCGTGGCCCCTGCTTCGCGGAAGTAGGCACCGCTATAGCCTTGTACTCCGTTCAGTTCTGTTCCGATCGTCGTGGCGGCGATTACGTCTTCAGCTCCTGTCAGGTTGAAATCTACCGTGAGGACGTCGTCAGCCAGCACGGCTGCACCCGTGGTTGGTGCGTAGGCCAGGAAATCGAAAGGCTTCTTACCGTCAACGGGATAATAATAGTTCTCGTCGAACACGAGCGGATAGGTGGTGTCCACCAGTCCGCCCACCGTGGCTACGGCATATTGCTTCGTGCGCGTTTCGAAGAGGCAGGCTCCGGTCGTGGTCCAGGCTGCATCGCTGGCCAATCCCCATACGGCCACTTGCTGGCCTACCCAGTTGTTGTATTCGGCCATGTCGATGGCGCTCTTGGTGGTCATGGCCAACGGGGCCCGTGTGCCCATCTCCACTTTCACCTGGTTGTTCGTCTCGGGTCTGGACGAGTTGTTGGGCTGGTCGTCCGAACTGCAGGCAGCCATCATACCCATCAGGGCCAGGGCTGCAAATTGATATCTTGTCTTCATATCGGTTGATGTGTTAAGAATGAATGTTTCTGATTAGTTGATTTCGGGCAGGTCTTCGATCTCCACTCCGTCTTCCCATTCGAGCAAGGTTGCCTCAACCTCCACTTCGCGTTCGGGATATACCGTCATGGTGACTGCGTATTTCTTGCCCGGCAGGAAAGCCGAACCGTCCACCGTCTTGATGACGGCGTTGTACTGCAGCGGTTCGGTGGTGGCGGTGTTGTCGCTCGACAGGATGGTGGTGAGAGGCACTTCGGTCAGTGTTCCGTCGGTCGGGATCATCATGTCGCCCACTACTTGTTCGGCTACGAAGGCCGCGGTCGTGATTACGTCGCCGTTGTCGTTCACTAACGGAAGGTCCGCAGCATCGCCCGTCAGCGTCACGGCGGGCACGCCGGTGTAGGTCGTCACGTCCTTGTCGGCCATGGTGAAGGTGAAGGTGTTCTTCACACCGTTGAGTTGGATTCTGTCTACCTTCAGGTTCGTCGGATTGGTAGGTGCATCCCCGCCCAGTTTCACGATGAAGGTGAAGCGCGTCAGCATGTGGTTGAATTCGATGCTGGGCTTGTCGCCGGTCGACCCGTCTTCCAGACGGAGGTATTTGGCGTTGAATCCTTTCTGTTCCTTCGCGGCATCGTCGGCGGCACTATAGCCCCACAGCACATCCTGTGTACCGTTGACCGTATAGCTGACGTTCAGTTTCTCGCCATCAAGGGTGGCCGTCGTGGCCGGAGCCACACCATAGAATGTGTAGTTGTAGGCATTCTCCAGCGGATAGTAGGTCGGAGTGGTAAAGTTGAACTTACCTGCCGCTACCCTTGCCGTCACGCCTCCGCCTGCGAACAGGCTGCGGCGGTCGGTTGCCGTGGCATAGTCGGCCCACGTGGTGGCGTTCTTGGCCATGCCCCACACGGAGAAATCGAGGTTGGCGGGGATGGTGGTTCCGTCGATGGCAGCCTTGGTGGTCACTTTGGTGTTGGCACCCAGCGTCACCATCATCGGAGCGTTGTCGTCGACAGCGGGTTCGTTGCTGTTGTTGCAGCCTGCCAATGCACCGGCAAAGAGCAAGGCCGCCCATTTCATGGAATTGGTTTTCATTGTGATATGAGTTTTAATGTTTATCCGATTAGTTCAGTTCGCCCATGTCGATGGTTCCTTTGTCTTCCCAGTCCTTCAGCGTCACTTCGATTTCCACCTTGCGTTCGCCGTAGATGGTCAGTTGCACATCGTAGGAAGCACCACGCACAAAGCCTTCCGTCGGTGCCGGGATGTCGAGCACTTCGGAATAGAAGTTGTGTCCGGTGATGCTGTTGCTGAAGTAAGCCTCCATCTGATAGGTATTCTGTGTCGGCACCATGATGCTTTCGCCCACACGAACCAAATCGTTTACTTCGGCCGTACTCAATTCTTTCTCGGCATTGACGCCGGTCCCATCGCAGAGTTGGAAATCGGCAGTGGCCGCTTCAACCGAAACAGTGGGGACATACGTGGGGATGTAGGCATTGCTTCCGGCCAGCGTGCGGTCGGCCACGTCGAAAGTCACAGTGGTAGGCACGTTCAGCATCTTCACGTCATGTACCTTGAAGTTTTTGGCTGAAGAGTCACCCACCTTTACGGTGAACGTGAAACGCGTCAGCATGTGTTCAAAGGTCAAGTTGGGCTTCGTGACGGAAACTTTGCGGAAATAGGTGGCGTTATAGCCATCGTAGTCGCCTGAAGGCGTAGCCTGTGCACGGCCCCACAGCACATCGGTCTTTCCGTCGACCACGTACGTCATCTGCACTTTGTCAGCGGTCAGCGTGGCGGGATTCGATACGGAAGTTGACGGGTAGCATCCGAAGAACGAGTAGTTGTTGGAGGTTTTCAGCGGATAGTAGTGGGTATCGGCGTTGGCCAGCACTACGGAACTTCCGTCGGTCTGTACCGTTCCGCCCACCGCAGCGTCTACGGCACCGTTGGCCACGGAGAACAGTTGTGCGTCGGCCACGGTCCAATCGGCAGCATTCTTGGCCAGACCCCACACGGTGATGTCCAGATTCTTCATGCTGGTGAGAGAGGCTTTGGTGGTCAGCGTGGGAGCTTTTGTCCCCAGCACCACCGGCATCGGCGTGCTTTCGTCGGCCGGAGCGGCCGACTCTTTGTCGTTTGAGCAACCGGCCAGCATCAGGGCCGACAGGGTTGCAAAGGTTACTAACTTTTTCATTTCCATATAGACATTAATGATGATACACTATTTTCTTTCATTCGCTTAGAGCAGATCATCCGGATCCATCGGAATATCTTCTCCTGCGTTCCATGGTGTAAGTGTGGCAGTCACACGCACTGCGGTAAATCCGTGGAAGGTCACACTCAGTTTATACGAGTAGCCGGATTGGAAATCGATGTCGGTGCCGTCAGCCCTTTGGATGGGCAGGTTGAACGTTTGGTGTTCCTCGCGCCCATTCTTTTCTTGCGTTTGTGTGATTCGAAGCACATATTTGTCGGAGACATCAGTGGTACTGGTCTTCTTTGGCATACAGATGATGCCGTCGCCAATCGGGCGTCCGGTTTGGTCTGCGGGAAAAGCCAATGTGCAATCGGCCGCCGGATTCAGGTCGACCATTGTGTTCGTGGCTGCATCGTATTTCTTCAGTTTCAACCATGTGGCCCCGTCATTATCATTGTCGGCAGGGACAAGGCTTTCATCGGCAGGTTTCATAAAGTAAAGTTTAGCCTTTGTCTTGGAGTAGATGGACATCTCGTCGATGCGGATTCCCTCTGCATTCGCATCGGCAGCGATGGCCTCGATGGTGAAACGTGTCAGGCAGTGATTGAATACCAAGTCGGGAGTGGCATTTCGGCGCGAAGTGTAGGCACTATAGCCATATCGATAGCCATCCAACAGGGGATTTCCGGCAAACGGATTCTCCGGATTTTTAGCCACCATGATGTCTTGCGTTCCGTCGATGGTGAGGTCGATGTATGACTCTTCCAACGTACTGCCCATGTTGACCACCGGAGCCATCTGGCCTTTTGCGTTGGTTCCCATGGTAGCGGCATCATCCACGTGGTATCCGTAGAACCAATAGGAGTTGTTTTCATTCACCTTGCCCAATTCATAGTAGGAGGCCAATCCCATATTTTCTTCCGGATTTGGAGCAGGTGTGTGCGGGCCGAAATAGACAACATTGTTGTCTGGCTGTACATAGGCTTTACGGTTATCGAACTCGCTCCATACATTGGCATAGTTGCTGGTCACTGCATACAGGTAGATGGCCTGGTTCGAGCGCCAGAGATTGGTGGCTCCAGCTACATCGCCCACCGTGCCATAGCCTTTGGTAGATACCGATGCGGCATGAGCCGACATCTGCACCATCTCCGGGGTGCCTTCCGTGGTAAACTCGTTTCCGACGCTGGGCTGCGACCCATCGTCGCCCGAACAGGATGCCAACATCAAGGCCGTCCATGTTCCAATCAAATACTTCTTGTTCATATTCATAGGTTTTTGATAATGATTCTATTCGTTCTCATAGTCTACAATGTCGTCTTCGTTCATGTCCACATGGCCTCCGTCGTTCCAGGGTGTGAGCGTCGTGTTCATCTTCACTTCTTTGGCACCAAAGATGGCCAGTTTCACCGTGTACACGTTTCCGGCCTTAAACAATTCTCCGTCGGCCAGTTTCATCTCCATGTCGGTGTAGAAAGTGCCAATTTCCTGATAAGTTCCGTTGTTGCGTTTCTTATGTTGCGTGATGGTGATTCGGCACTGGTATCCGTGCGGCATCTGGTCGGGTGCCGGCACCAGCAGGCTCTCGCCGAACGAAGCCACCTTTGTGTCGTAGGGCGAGGTGGCCGACCCTGTCCCTTGTGCGATGCCCACCGGGGTGGTGGCGGTCATGGTGCTGCTCTGGTAGTTTCCGTCCTGGTCGTTGGTCACTTTCCGCTCGCGCAGGGTGAACATGGTGGTCTGGTCGCGGTCGAAGTCGAGCCGCAACTGCGAGTCGTCCACGAGTCCGTCCTCGCCGGGGGCGACAGCCACCGTGAATTGGGCCTTGTATGGCATATCGAGCAGTTCAACCGAACGCACGGTGACCGAGTCCTCGGGTGCACCGGCATAGAGGTCGAAGCGGAAGCGCACCAGATGGTGGCGAAAGCGGAATATCGGGGTGATCTGTCGGCGTTCGGTATAGACGCTGTAGGCCCAGGATTCAATCCGGCTGGCTGTTACATCGTCGAAGCGCGAGCGGTCGTAGCGATCCCACTGGAAGTTCGACCGTCCGGCGTAGGCCGTCATCACGTCGTTCGTCCCGTCGATTTCGATGGGGAACGAAATCTGGTCTGCCGTGCGGCTCACCCCACCCTCGCCTCTGCGTGCGTCGCAGAAGAAAGCGAAGAAATTGTAGGTGGCGTCTTTCACCGTGGGATAGAAAATCTGCCTCGGCAGGGTCAGCACCTGTCCGTCGGCATTGACCGTGGCGACCAATCCGTAGTCGTTCGCGGCTTCTTCACCTCCTCCGTCAATCAGACATCCCGGAGCCGATACGTCGGCCGACACGTCGGTGGCACGTTCGTCGCACGAAGCCACATCGCGAAAGGCGAACACGTTTACCTTCGAGCCCGACCAGATTTGTTTGCCCAACGAGCCATCCGTGTCGTCGATGGCACCGGCTCCTTTGGTCGTCTCTATCGTCACAATCTTGCCCAACGACAACGACACAGGGACGCGTGTCTTGTCGGTATCGTCCGGGTCGACAGGCTCCGTCCCGCGGTAACTGTTGTCCGAACATCCGCACACGCCCATCAGCAGGGCCAGGGCGGCTGTCCATTTTCGTTGTATCATAGTCTGTTCCATTATCTTTCGTTTCGCTATCATGTCTCGTCTTCAATCTCATGGTCGGCCTCCCCGTAGAACCACCCTTCGGCACCCGGGGTCATGTCCGACGTTCCATTCTCTATGTCGTTTTTCAAGTTCTCTACGTCCAGGACAAGGGGGCATTCCAGTTCCACCTTGTCCGTGTTCTTCCGATAGCCGTCCAACGCCAGATCATAGACCAGCGGACGAGCTTCCACCACCAGACGGGTCAGGTTGACATACATGTCGTGCGTCTCGTCCTTCGTGAATATCATCACGTGGAGGATGGAGGCACCATAACCCGAGGTTGCTTCGCCCGGGATGAGCCCGAACGCGTGGAAGCCGCCTTCGAAGGATACTTCGGTGGCCGTTCCCCCGTCTTGTTTGTCCATCTTGAAGCAGACGCGGCCGGTGGTGTTCAGGTCGGTCTGCACAATGCCGTCCGACAGGTTGACGCTTGCGGCCACGCCCGACAGTTCGCCCACGACGCTGTCGACGGGCAGGCCTGCTGCCTGATGGAGATGCACCCGCACGCGGACCTGTTGGGTCAGGCTGTGCATGGACAGCGGCACCTCCACCCCTTCAGCCCGGTGCGACACGTGCAACGTGCCGACGCCCACGTAGACTGGGGCTTCCAGCCTTTGCAGGTAGGGATAGGATGCGTTGTAGTTGACCCACCCCGTGTAGCCGGGTTTCGACGCACGCTTCTCGGACAAGGTCAGCGAGTTGATGGTGGCCCATTCGCTTTGCTGGAAATAGGTCCGGTTGGCTTCGAGGCGGATGTCGTCCATGGTGCAAGCCAGCACGCGATAGTCACCTCCGCCGATGCGGGCCTCCGTGGAGGCATTCGTGTCCTCGGCCGGTTCTTCTGCCGGATTCTCCGAGTCGTCCTCGGACGGGGTTTCCGTCGGGTTGTCTTCCGAAGGTTCGGCTGGCTCGGTCGGGGTTGTTTCCTCTTCGCCCGTTTCCCCGGCTTTGGTTCGTCCGCCGGGCCGGTAGGTCAGCAGGCAGTCGTCCTCGCGGTAGTAGGCGAACACGTATCGAGCGAACTCCAGTTGGTTGCTGGCGAAGACGTACAGACTGTCCGAGCGGTCTTCGTCTGCGATGCCGTCCCATGCGACTTGCACCGACAGGGGCACGCTGTACAGAGGCGTATCCGGTTGGTACAAATCCATCTGCGTACAGGCCGTAGCCGCCGTCAGCAGGACGAGGGCCGCCGAAGCCGTGTATGCGTTATGTCGACGATGTTTTTCCATTGTTTTCATGCTTGTTTCCATGTCGGTTCCCTATGCCTCCCCGTCCGTGTGGGCCGGAAACAGTCGGCGTCTGGTCGCAGAGGAAGGCCTTTGTGCGGCATCCGTCTGCGGGGTTTCCTCCTCGTTGGCCGATGGTTCTGCGGCGTCCTTTTCCTTCTTCTTTTTCGAAGGTTTTTCTTTCTTGGCCTTCGGTTCGTCGGTCTTCTCTTTCTTGGCCTTCGGCTCAGCAGCCTTTTCCTTCTTGGCCTTCTTCTGTTTGGGGGCGCGCTGCTTGGCGTTCGCCGTCGTGTCGGCCGGCAGAGGCTCTTGTACAATCAGTTGGTCCAGCGTGGGCACTTCCGCCTCGGTGTCGGCCGGCATGGCCTTTCCGGCCTGCTTCAGCGAGTCGGCCACGGCCTTGAGCGAATCCAGTTGGGCCGCGCGGATGGAGTCGCGGCGTCGCTCCTGCAGGCGTTCGGCTTTCCGGGCCAACCGGGCTTCGGCGGCCAATGCTTTGACGGAGTCGCGTGCGTGCTGGATGGAGTCGCGCCGCGCCTGCTTTTGCTGCGCCTTCGCCTGCTTGCGTTCGATGCGTGCTTCGTTCACCTTGCCGTATTTCTCCTTCACCGACTTGAACCGATAGATGAAGGACACGTGCAGGTCGTGTACGATGGGATATGGAACGATGTGCATCGCTTTATGTTCGCTCACCACATAACAGTCGCCGGACCGGTTGTAGTCGAACTTGTCCGTTTCGGCCAGGGCCACTCCCACGGCGGCCCCCAGTTCCACGTCCACGTAGCCGTGGCTGAAGGTGTAGAGCGGGATGCCAAAGCCGGCCATGATGCCCGCCCCGTAACTATGTCCCTGATAACTGACATGCTCGCCCAGACGGAACGAGTATCGGTTGGCATCGACGTATCCTCCCAGGTAGTAGGCCCGCCAATAGCGCGGGTTCTCGCGTTTCTTGGAAAATAGTTTTTGTAAGAAAGATACCGTGTCGTTTTTGGACCCCAACTGCGTACGCCAATAGTGGCGGTATTCCATGCGCCCGTCCAGGGCATTGAAGAACCGGGCTGGCTTGTAGGTGGACGACGTACGCCAATTGCCGCGCACGTTGAGCGAGAGCACCGAATTGTTGTAGATGGAGGGGGAAAGGTCGAAGTCCACCCCCACGTTGGGCATCAGCAGCAGCCAGTCGACGGCGTTGGTGCGGAATCCCCACCGGTCGGCAAAACGCAACGTGGTGGTCCGCACGGAGTCTTTTTTCTGCGGGGCTTGCGCGGCCAGGCTTTTGGAGCAACCCAGGCTGATGGCCAAACAGAAGAGCAGGGCCACACGCAAGTTCAGCCGGATGTATGTCCGTATGGAGCAGAGGAACAAGTTCATTTCGATTCTATCAATGTCATGCAATGTTTTGTCAGACTGTTTATGTCTGCAAAGTTGATAAAAATATTCTTAATAAAATACCCCCCCCCATTTTTAATTATTGTTAACGATTGCTTCCACACCCTTCTGCACTATGTATCAGCCTCCTACGCCTTTTCCTGCTTTTGTTTAATCTTTTACGTCTATAACAGTTCCCCTTTCCTTAATACCTTATTATATTATATGCCCCTTCCGTGTTCGACCTTTTCTTTCCCTCACTTCTCGAGGGCTTGCCATGAGGGCCAACGGCCCGATACCCGACAGGGTAGTCCGCAAAGGCTTTGAAGAAAATCTTTTCCAGTCACTTGATTTCCCGGAAAAACCATTAACTTTGCGCACGTTTCGCAATGGAGGAGTGTGCAGCGCGTCCCGCCCGGCCTTGCGAAGCCACGGAAAGACGAACGTTTTTTTATTCTATAACTAAAACAAAGCGAATATGACTTATTCTCACGAAGTAGAAAACATGTGCTGTGTAGCCAAAGGCCCCAACCACGGGCCGGCTCCCATCCCCGAAGAAGGCAAGTGGATTCAGGCAAAAGAGATTAAAGACATCTCAGGTTTAACCCACGGCATCGGCTGGTGCGCTCCGCAGCAGGGTGCCTGCAAGTTGACGCTGAACGTCAAGGAAGGCATCATCGAAGAATGTCTCGTCGAGACCATCGGCTGCTCGGGCATGACCCACTCCGCCGCCATGGCTTCCGAAATTCTTCCGGGCAAGACCATCCTCGAAGCGCTGAACACCGACCTGGTGTGCGACGCCATCAACACCGCCATGCGCGAACTGTTCCT
>JBJEHD010000092.1:0-31514 GCA_051875715.1 Bacteroidaceae bacterium | reverse complement strand
CAACAACTGGAGCAACCCAGCCGACAACGGCATGGTTGACATTGGCGGATCTGATAAAACAATCCATATTGGAACATTTACGATTAACGACTGGAAAAACCCAAGCAATAATGAGGAACAAGAAATATAAAACAATGAACGGCAAGCTTTTCCGTATTACGTATGCTGTCATACTTTTTTTCGCTGCATTCACTGCCTGTAGCGACGAACAACCTATAGACCTACAAGATTCTTCTTGGCAGGGCAATCACAAAGTATCACTTTTCTTGAAAGCAGTTCCAGAAACCCGTAGCGGGACCCGTGCAGTGAGCGTGCCGGTTGAGGAAGGAAACAGCGTCGGTTATCAAGTAAAAGACTTTGTGATTTTCCAATTTGACCAGAATGGAAACCGTCTGGTCGACCCTAAATATTACGAATACGAGCCAGGTGAAAGCGGACAGACAATCCCTATCATGCTGCCTACAGAAGACAATGTGGAATATACCATTGTTGTGCTTGCCAATTCTCACAACGAATTAGCCGACATCACTTTTGCCGAAGCAACAACATTGGATAAACTGATGGGGAAATACCAAAAGTTTGAGAAATTTGAGGATTCCTATAAAGAGAATGGGACAGGCTACGATTTGTTGATGAACGGATATACCACCATCAACAAGAACACTTCTTCGCTCTCCGTTGAACTATACAGAAATGTGGCCAAGTTTACCCTTACCATCACCAATCCTTCCACCTCGGGCGTGATTCTCAAAACAGCACAAGTAAAATCGGTTCCCACCAAGATTGATTATTTTTATCATCTGCTTGAGGATAAAAATCCAACCGCACTTACAGCACCCTATCCTGCCCATAATAAGTTTACCACCTTCGATTATCCCATAGACGAATTTGAAGTACGTCCGGGAGAAGGCGATATAAAACTGACTTACTATTTGCCATGCCATCTGATGGGAACATCTTCATGTGACAGCGAAAAAAGAAAGGGCGACTTTGCGCCCGATTATGCTACGTTTATAGAAATGTATGGCGTAAGTGAGGATGGTAGCACCTATACACGCTACCGTTTCTATTTGGGAGATAACTGGATAAACGATTATAACATTACGCCTAACTATCATTATCAGCTACCGATAAAATTCACATCCATGGGCAATCCACAAGCTGATACAAGAGTACATCATGTGAGTGGTATTGTAGAAGAACCGGATGCAAATAGTTATATTGTAAATCCTTTACCAATAGAAGAACAGAGAATGTATAAAATTCCTGTTGCATGGAGAATCAATACATTTTGGACAAAAGAAGAAGAAGGAAATTATATTCCATCTTCCACTGCATATACCATTATTGGTGAAAATGAATGGGCAGCAGATATTATTTGGCAATCTTCCGACCAACAACTCATAGAGTTTTACGATGATAATGGCAGAACAGGGAATGAAGGGAGAATGTCACCAAAATATCGTGGTCAGAAACCTTTATGCTTTAAACCTAAAAAAGGAGCAAAAGGTAATGTACTCGTGGGTGTGTATCGTACAGACCAAGCAAATGCTGCAGACCCTACAAAGCGAGAATATTCATGGAGTTGGCATTTATGGATTACTGACTACAATCCCGACGATTGTGTGAATCAAAACTGGGATGGACGTTATAAATCATCTGTAACAAATGGAGAAGTTCATAGGTATATGGGGACGCTTTGGGATGATGAAAACGCTATCTATCATAACAAATGGATTATGGATAGGTTTTTGGGAGCATTTGATAATTCAGGAACAGATTATCAATCGTATGGATTATTTTATCGTTTCGGAATGCATTTGCCATATCAAAATAGCTATGAAAAAAATTATAGGTATAATTCTCAAACAGATACCTTTAGTAGTTTCAATATAACGAATGAATCCTATATGTTTAACAGATACCAACATATAATATATCCTACAAGATGGGGAAAAGGTAATAATGAGGATTTTATAGCAGATAATCAGGAGTATAGAAATAATATTTGGAATGATCCAACATGGAATATTGAGCGCCAAGGTGGAAAGACAAAAAAAAGTTTTTTTGATCCTTGTCCTCCAGGATGGAGAATCCCTGAATATAAATTTTTAGAATGTCAAGGTACAGGGGCTATTTCTCAAACACTCATCATTTATTGTGATAATGTAATAGGTAGTGATAATAGAGCAATATATCCTCTGAATGGTGGTAAAGAATCAGGTACAGGCCATGGTTGGGCCAATCAATTTACTATGTCACATACTTCTACTCCATCAGGAAATACAGTATGGGCATTATATAGTCAAAATAATAAATACGGTTATGAGTATTTTAATGGTTCTACACACATAGGCTTAAGAACTACAGCAAAAGGAATTCGCCCTGTACAAGAATGATAGAACGCACAGTCATCACGAATCGCGAACCTTACTAAGGTGCGACATCAATAAGCATCTACTACTGTCCGCTAAAATTCTAAAGAGTACGCATTACCCATCCGCAATGCCGATAAACAGGTGTTGCGGATGTTTTCTTCTGAAAAGCAAGTCCCAATGAGGGCGATTGCATCTTAAACCAAAAACGGTCATTAGGCCGTTATGCGCAAACAAACTTTCTTTTTGGCATCTGTGTTCAAAAATAGAAGTTGTTATCATCATAACGCTAATGACCGATTTGGGTTAAAACAACATGAGAGCCCCCTGTAGAAAAGTTTTCTTTCCCCAAAACTCCCCAATCTGTTTTGCCGCTCAAGAAAATAATGCTACCTTTGCGCCCGATTTAGCATTATCAACATAATGTCTCACTTAATTTATTGTTTTTATTAACCAACTTTTTTAAATGGCAGATTTGAAAAACGTAGCACCTCTGGCCGAGTTCGACTGGGATGCGTATGAAAACGGCGAGGCCCTGAGCGGCCAAAGCCACGAAGAAATGGAAAAAGCGTATGACAATACGCTCAACAAGGTGAACGACCGCGAAGTAGTGGACGGAACGGTGATCGCCATGAACAAACGAGAGGTAGTGGTCAACATCGGATACAAGTCCGACGGCATCATTCCCCTGAACGAATTCCGCTACAATCCCGACCTCAAGGTGGGCGACACGGTGGAAGTATACATCGAAAACCAGGAAGACAAGAAGGGACAACTGGTTCTTTCGCATAAGAAAGCACGCGCTACACGCTCGTGGGACCGCATCAACGCGGCGCTGGAAAACGAAGAAATCATCAAGGGCTACATCAAGTGCCGTACGAAGGGCGGCATGATTGTCGACGTGTTCGGCATCGAGGCATTCTTGCCGGGTTCGCAAATCGACGTGAAACCCATCCGCGACTACGACGTGTTCGTAGGCAAGACAATGGAATTCAAGGTGGTGAAAATCAACCAGGAATTCAAAAACGTGGTGGTTTCGCACAAGGCACTCATCGAGGCCGAACTCGAACAGCAGAAGAAGGAAATCATCAGCAAACTCGAGAAGGGTCAGGTACTGGAAGGTACCGTCAAGAACATCACCTCGTACGGCGTGTTCATCGACCTGGGCGGCGTAGACGGACTGATCCACATCACCGACCTCTCGTGGGGACGCGTCAGCGACCCGAAGGAAGTGGTGGAACTGGACCAGAAACTCAACGTGGTTATCCTCGACTTCGACGACGAAAAGAAACGCATCGCCCTGGGCTTGAAGCAACTCACTCCGCACCCCTGGGACGCACTCGACCCCAACCTCAAGGTGGGCGACCACGTGAAGGGAAGAGTGGTTGTCATGGCAGACTATGGCGCATTCATCGAAATCGCTCCGGGCGTGGAAGGTCTGATCCACGTCAGCGAAATGTCGTGGAGCCAGCACCTGCGCTCCGCACAGGACTTCATGAAGGTGGGCGACGAGGTGGAAGCCGTCATCCTGACGCTCGACCGCGAAGAGCGTAAGATGTCGCTCGGCATCAAGCAGCTGAAGCAAGACCCGTGGGAAGCCATCGAAGAAAAATACCCCGTAGGCTCGAAACACGTGGCCAAGGTACGCAACTTCACGAACTTCGGCGTATTCGTAGAAATCGAAGAAGGTGTAGATGGTTTGATTCACATCTCCGACCTCTCCTGGACGAAGAAAGTGAAACACCCCAGCGAATTCACGCAAATCGGTGCCGACATTGATGTAGTCGTACTTGAAATCGACAAGGAGAACCGCCGCTTGAGCCTCGGTCACAAGCAGTTGGAAGAGAACCCTTGGGATGTATTCGAAACCATCTTCACCGTAGGTTCCATCCACGAAGGAACGATTGTAGAGATGCTGGAGAAGGGAGCCGTGGTGGCGCTGCCGTATGGCGTAGAAGGATTCGCTACTCCGAAGCACTTGGTGAAGAAGGACGGAACACAAGCCGGTCTCGACGAAAAACTGCAATTCAAGGTCATC
Organism: Bacteroidaceae bacterium; assembly: GCA_051875715.1. GTDB lineage: Bacteria > Bacteroidota > Bacteroidia > Bacteroidales > Bacteroidaceae > DYCT01. Next base: position 27,101 of record JBJEHD010000092.1, on the reverse strand, counting down.
GAGTTCAACAAGGACTCGAAGCGCATCATCGTTTCGCACAGCCGTGTGTTCGAAGACGTAGCCAAGGCTGAAGAAAAGGCCGAAAAGCGCGCCAAGAAGCAGAACAGCAAGAAGGAAGAAACGCCGATGATTCAGAACCAGATGGCTTCGACCACTCTGGGCGACATCGACGCCCTGGCTGCCCTGAAGGAGCAAATGGAGGCAGAAAAGAAGTAAAGACTCCATAGAGGCCGCGCCAAGACGAAAGATTCGGCACAGCCTCGTTAAACCTTGAGAGCGGATGTTTGTCTAACCCCCAAAGAGCAAGACGAACGTCCGCTCTCTCTTTTTCCGGCCGATGCCGGCACAGAACGAGCCATCGTTGCACCTCGATACAACCGCCTGCCCATGAACAAATTTGAAGTGACCATACTCGGATGCGGAGCCGCCCTGCCCACCACGCGACACCTGTCTGCCGCACAGGTGGTGAACATACGGGAGAAACTCTTTCTGGTGGACTGCGGCGAAGGCACACAGTTGCAACTGCGACGCTCGCACCTGCGGTTCATGCGAATCAACCACATCTTCATCTCGCACCTGCACGGCGACCACTGCCTGGGCCTCCCGGGCTTCATCTCCACCCTGGCCCTGCTGGGCCGACGCGCCGACCTGCACCTGTACGCCCACGCCGACCTGCAGCGCCTCGTCGAACCCCTGTTGGACTATTTCTGCCGAACCTCCCCCTTCCGGGTGGTGTTCCACCACATCGACCCCACACGGGCCGACCTCGTCTACGAGGACAACAGCCTGACGGTACATACCATCCCCTTGCGACACCGGGTGCCCTGCTGCGGCTTCCTCTTTTCCGAGAAGCAGGGACTGCGCCACATCAGGCGCGACATGGCGGACTTCTACCACGTGCCGTCCTACGCGATGAACCGCATCAAGGAGGGCGAGGACTTCGTCACCCCCGAAGGCGAACGCATCCCGAACGAACGGCTGACGACACCGCCCGACCCCGCGCGCCGCTACGCCTACTGCTCGGACACGGCCTACCACGAGGCGATGGTGGAACAACTGCGGGGCGTAGACCTGCTCTACCACGAGGCCACCTTTGCCGAAGCCGACAAGGCCAGGGCGAGCGAGACCTTCCACTCCACCGCCCGGCAGGCGGCACACATCGCCCGCCACGCACAGGTGGGACGGCTGGTCATCGGACACTTCTCCGCCCGAAACGACGACGAGCAGGTCTTACTGCAAGAGGCCTCGGAGGTGTTCGCCCCCTGCCTGCTGGCCGAAGAGAACCGGACCATCACCCTCTAACCCCCATCGCGCCGACATGAGACCCAACGACGAGCAAGATCTGACAGCCCGGCTGCAAGACCCGGGGCGGAGCCGCGAGGCCTTCGCACAAGTGGTCGACCACTACGGCGCCCGACTCTACGGGCAAATACGCCGCATGGTCGTCAGCCACGACGATGCCAACGACATCGTGCAAGAAACCTTCGTGAAGGCATGGCTCAACCTGCCCTACTTCCGTGCCGAGGCCAAACTGTCCACCTGGCTCTACCGCATCGCCCTGAACGAATGCCTGAACTTCCTGCAAAAGAAACGGGCAGGACAGACGTGCTCGCTCGACGAAGAGACATCCGCCCTGGCCGAACGGCTGGAAAGCGACCCGTACTTCGAAGGCGACCGGGCCCAGTTGCTGCTGCAGAAGGCCGTACTCACCCTGCCGGAGAAACAGCGGATGGTGTTCAACCTGCGATATTTCCAGGAGATGCCCTACCAGGAGATGTCCGAGGTGTTCGGCACCAGCGTGGGGGCCCTGAAAGCCTCGTACCACCATGCCGTGAAGAAAATAGAGCACTATCTGAAAGAGGCGCTTTAAACCTTGCCGGCCTTGACACATCAAAACAACAAGAGCAACAACAACAGCAACCGGAGACTATGCATACAGAAGAAGAAGACTACATCCGACGGCATGCCGGAAAGAAAGACCCGTTCAGGGTGCCCGAGGGATATTTCGACCACCTGACGGAGGACATCATGAGCCGCCTGCCCGAACAACCCGCCCGCCCGGCGGAAGAGCGTCCGGGATTTGGCGCACGCATCAAGCCGTGGCTTTACATGGCCGCCATGTTCGTAGCCATCCTGCTCCCGCTGCGCTACGTGATGGAGCGCACGGCCACCACCGCCGAGCCCGCGCCGTCGCCCGGTGAATACGTGGAGATGGCCATCCTGGACCACGCCGTCATGGACGACTACACGCTCTACCAGTATCTGACAGAAGACAACTTAGAAGAACCTTTTACGGAGGAAGAACAATGAAACCAATCATCATCGCATGCTGCCTCGCCGTGGCCGCCACGACCACGGCATGGGGACAACAAAAGGGGAAGCAGAAACTCGGCCAAGACGAGTTTCGCGCCCGGCAAATGGAGTTTATCACCCGCGAGGCCGAACTGACGCCCGAAGAGGCAGCACGATTCTTCGCCCTCTATTTCGAACTACAGGAAAAGAAGCAGGTGCTGGGCAAGAAGGCGCTGAAGGCCATCCGCAAGGAAAACGACCCGAACCTCGGCGAGGCCGACTACGAACGCCTCATGGACGAGGCCTACGAGGCACGCATACAGACGGCGCAATTGGAGAAAGAATACTACCTCCGATACAAACAGGCCATCCCCATCCGCAAACTGTTCCTCGTGCACAAAGCGGAGATGAAGTTCAAACGCCACATGCTGAAGGGCGGCAATGCGCCCCGGCAGAAATAAGGGGGGAGCAGGAACTACTCGGACAGGAGTTGCTTGAGAAAATCGTCCAACTCCTGGTCGAGCCCCTTCAGCAGTTCATCGCTGACGAGCAGTGTGTCGTCGTCCACCAGCAGCAGTTCGGCCACGGTCTCGCGGTCGTCGTCCACCAAGACAAACGAATAAGGCTCCAGCAGGTTGGCGGCCTGCATGGCCCCCTCGCCCTGCAGTTTCGTCAGCACGGTCCGCAGGATGCGTTCCACGTCGCCCATGAAATGGTCGGACGGGCAGTCGGCCCACTCCTCCACCACGGCCGAGGCCAGCGTACGGTCATCGTCGTCGAAGACAAGGATTTCGCCGGTGTCCTGCTTCGGCAGGATATGAATGTCGGAGACGGTGGGCTGTCCGCTCCGGGGAAAGGCCGCCAAGGCTTTGCGGACGGCATTCTCAAGAATCGATTGTGTGGAGTTGCTGAGTTTCATACGCGACTTGTTCTCTTAGGGTTGGTCAATCTGACAGCCAAAAGTACAAAAAATTTCTTTCGGACAACCTTTCGCCTCTAAAAATCATCCGCGAATCGCTGCATTTGCAGTCTCAGTTTCTGCAAATCGGCTTCCCGCTGCTTCATCCGTGCATAGGCCGAGGCTGCCAAGGCATAGTCGTATCCGGGGTTGGCAGGCATCCCCTCCGCATCGGGCCTTTGTCCGGCCGATGCCAGTTCCAACGCTTTTTGTAACCACTGCAAGGCCTGCGACGGGTCGTCGGCCACCTCGTAATAGAGCGCCAGATTGTAGGCGGCCCGCAGGCGCAGGCGGCGTTTCTTGCAACCGTAGGTCCGAAGCCAGCAGGTGCGCGCCGACTCCCAGTCGGACGCACGGACGCAGACGGCCGCATCGCGCAAGTCGGCGCATCCGCCGGCATAGAACAGGCGCGCATGGTCCGCCCAGGTAGGCAACCAATGCTTCGGCGGCAGCGAAGCGACGTGGCGCGCAGCCTCCGCCAGCCGCGCCTCGTCGGCCTGCCAGGCATCCCAGAACAGGCTGTCGCGGTCGGTAAACACGACCAAGGGATGACGGCGTGCGGGCAGGTAGAGTGCGGTGGCAATCTCCATCCGGCCGCACAGTTCGGCCTGAAGACCGACGTCTTCGGGCAAGGTATACACCTCGCGCGCGAAATCGAGTCGCACACGCTCCACCGACAACAGGGCGTCGACCTGCAGGGAGGAGGCCGCCTCCTGCACCACGGCCGGAGAAAGCAAAGGCTCATCCCCGCCCGCGCACAAGGCCGAGTCGAGGATGAGCACTTGGTCGAAATAGTTTCCTTCGTTCACACGCCGGGCCAGTTCGTCGGCCACGCGGGCTTCTTGTCCGCGCGCCCCTGCGCAGGGCCGATAGACCACGCCCACCTTGCGCACCTCGGCCGGCAGGCACACATCCGCCGGTTGAAGCGTCTGCAACGGGACGGACTCCATCATACGGCAGGCCGTCAGCAGAAGGGCCGAAAAGCATAACGCGAGCCGCATGGCGGATAGCGAACGAAGAGGGGGACGAGGCCTTACAAGCCCCGGCCGTGACAGTTCTTGTACTTCTTTCCGCTTCCGCACGGGCAGGGGTCGTTACGCCCGGGCACATGGTCCGAGCGCACCGGCTCGCGCTTCACCTCACGAGTGTCGCGGCGAGCCGCGTCTTGCTGGGCTGGGTCGTTCAGGTCGCGCTTCTGCTCCTGATACTGCTGGCGCGGGCGTGCCGGTTCGGGAGCGGCCTCCCTCACCTGCGAGGGGTCCGGCATCGGGATCTGTCCGCGCATCAGGATGGAGATGGTCTGGTTGTTGATTTTATTGACCATCGCATCGAACAGGCCCACCGACTCGAGTTTGTAGATGAGCAAGGGGTCTTTCTGCTCGTAGCTGGCGTTTTGCACCGAGTGCTTCAGTTCGTCCAGTTCGCGCAGGTTCTCCTTCCAGGCCTCGTCGATGGTGTGGAGCAGGATGGATTTTTCGAAGGCCTTCACCACCTCCTTGCATTCGCTCTCGTAGGCCGCCTTGAGGTTGCACGAGATGTTGTAGACGCGGCGTCCGTCCGTGATGGGGATCATGATGTTCTGATACATCTGCCCCTGGTTCTCGTAGACGTTCTTGATGACGGGCCAGGCAATCTGGGCCAGACGGTCCATCTTGCGCTTGAAGTTCTCCATAACCGCCTCGAAGAGGGCATTCTCCATGGTTTCGCGTTTCTCGTTGCGGAACTGCTCTTCCGTATACGGCAGTTCCATGGCGAAGTTCTGGAGGACGGCCATCTGTGCGCCTTCGTAGTCGTTGTTCTCGATGGCGTCGACCACGCGGTCCCACACCATGTTGACAATGTCCATGCCGATGCGTTCGCCCATCAAGGCGTGACGGCGTTTGGTGTAGATGACCACGCGCTGCTTGTTCATCACGTCGTCGTACTCCAGCAGGCGTTTGCGGATGCCGAAGTTGTTTTCTTCCACCTTCTTCTGGGCCGTCTCGATGGATTTCGACACCATGCGGTGCTCAATCATCTCGTCCTCGGTAAGGCCCAGACGGTCCATGATGGACACGACACGGTCGGACGCGAAGAGGCGCATGAGGTTGTCCTCGAGCGACACGAAGAACACCGACGAACCCGGGTCGCCCTGACGACCGGCACGTCCGCGCAACTGGCGGTCGACACGGCGGCTCTCGTGGCGTTCGGTGCCGATGATGGCCAAACCACCGGCAGCCTTCACCTCGGGGCTCAGCTTGATGTCCGTTCCACGGCCGGCCATGTTGGTCGCGATGGTCACGATGCTGCGCTGTCCGGCCTGGGCCACGATGTCGGCCTCTTTCTGGTGCAACTTGGCGTTGAGCACGTTGTGCTCTATCTTGCGCAGGGTCAGCATGCGGCTGAGCAGTTCGGAGATTTCCACCGACGTGGTGCCGACCAGCACGGGACGGCCGGCTTCGACCATGGCGACGATTTCGTTGATAACGGCATTATACTTCGCACGTTTGGTCTTGTAGACGCGGTCGTTCATGTCGATGCGGGCAATAGGGCGGTTGGTGGGGATGACCACCACGTCCAGTTTGTAGATGTCCCAGAACTCTCCGGCTTCGGTTTCGGCCGTACCGGTCATGCCGGATAACTTATGATACATGCGGAAATAGTTCTGGAGCGTGATGGTGGCAAACGTCTGCGTGGCCGCCTCGATTTTCACCCGTTCCTTGGCTTCGATAGCCTGATGCAGTCCATCGGAATAGCGACGTCCCTCCATGATACGTCCGGTCTGCTCGTCGACAATCTTCACTTGTCCGTCGATGACCACGTACTGGTCGTCCTTCTCAAACATCGTATAGGCCTTCAGCAACTGGTTGATGGTATGTACGCGTTCGCTCTTGATGGCGTAGTTGTTCAGCAACTCGTCCTTCTTGGCCAGCCGTTCTTCGGCAGAGAGGTTCTCGTTCTCAAGAGCCGACAATTCGGAGGTGATGTCAGGCAGGACGAAGAGCGTGGGGTCGGACGCATTGCCGGTAATCAAGTCGATGCCCTTGTCGGTCAGGTCCACGCTGTTCATCTTTTCTTCGATGACGAAGTAGAGCGGCTCGACAGCCTCGGGCATGCGCTTGTTGTTCTGCTCCATGTAGATTTCCTCCGTCTTCAGCATGCCGGCCTTGATGCCCGGTTCGCTCAGGAACTTGATCAAGGCCTTGTTCTTCGGCAGGGCCTTGTGGCTGCGGAACAGGGCCAGAAAGCCTTCCTCCTGGTCTTTCTTGTCGTCGGAAGCGATCAACCGCTTGGCGTCGGTCAGGTATTTCGTGGCAAGCGTCTTCTGGGCGGCCACGAGACGCTCTACCAACGGGCGCAACTGCTCAAACAACTGGTCTTCGCCTTTCGGCACAGGTCCGGAAATGATGAGCGGCGTACGCGCATCGTCAATCAGCACCGAGTCGACCTCGTCGACAATGGCGTAGTTATGCTTGCGCTGCACCAGGTCGTGCGGGCTGATGGCCATGTTGTCGCGCAGGTAGTCGAAACCAAACTCGTTGTTCGTACCGAAAGTGATGTCGGCCATGTAGGCCTTGCGGCGCGCTTCGGAGTTGGGCTGATGCTTGTCGATGCAGTCAACGCTCAAACCATGGAATTCGTACAGCGGACCCATCCACTCGGAGTCGCGCTTGGAAAGGTAGTCGTTCACCGTAACGACGTGCACGCCGTTTCCCGTAAGGGCGTTCAGGAACACCGGAAGGGTGGCCACCAGGGTCTTGCCCTCGCCGGTCGCCATCTCGGCAATCTTTCCTTGATGGAGCACCACGCCGCCGAACAACTGCACATCGTAGTGCACCATGTTCCACGTGACCTCGTTTCCTCCTGCCATCCAGTGGTTTTGGTAAATGGCCTTGTCGCCTTCGATGCGGACGAAATCCTTCTTCGCAGCCAGTTCCTGGTCGAAAGGAGTGGCCGTGACAACGATTTCCTCGTTCTCGGCAAAGCGGCGGGCGGTGTCCTTCACGATGGCAAACGCTTCGGGCAACACCTCGTTGAGGGCCTGCTCGTATTTATCCAGTACGTCTTTCTCCAGTTTGTCGATTTTCGCAAACAAGCCTTCCCTTTCTTCCAGTTCGGTGCTTTCGACCGTAGCCTTCAGTTCCTCTATTTTGGCCCGTTCGGTGCTGGCCGAGTCCTGCACACGTTTCTTCAGTTCCAAGGTCTTGGCGCGCAGTTCGTCGTTGCTCAGGCTCTGAATGGCCGGATAGGCCGCCTTGACTTTCTCCACCCAAGGCTGTATTTCCTTCATGTCGCGGGTCGACTTGTTTCCAAACAGTTTACTCAAAAACTCATTAAATCCCATTGTATTGTTCTTTGTTTATTGTTCAAATAAGTGTATTCTCGGTGCAAATGTAAGCAAAATGCCGACAGCACCGTTGTTTTCTCGCCGTTTTTTACTTGCCCAGGCCCGTCAATGGGGGCTTGGGACAAGCATTGGGGGCCCGGATGCGCATGCAGCGGGCCATGGTCGGCGCCACACAATCGGCCGAGACGGGTGTCTCGACCACCGAAGCCTTCACGCCTCCCCCCAGCAGGATGAGGGGTGCAGGCACGTAGGCCTTACGTACCACACGCGTCTGCGACGGGTTGTCCTGCACCACCGTCCATCCGGGCAGTACCTCGATGAGCAGGTCGCCCGAGCGTCGGCGATGGAATCCGTCCCGGATGCGTGCCACCTCCGGTGTCCACGAACCCAGCAAGAGCCGGTAGGCCGTGTACACCTCGGCCACTCCGCTGAACTGAATCAGGAAGTCGGCCGCCTTGTCCACCACTTCGGCCAGGTTCAGTTGCTTCTTCTCAATCAACTGATGGTCCAGGTAGATATGCGGGCCCTTGTAGGCCTCGACGAACTGTCCCGGGCCATAGATGGCCGTCAGATACATATTGAGCAGGGCGGCGCAACGATTCGGATAGAACTCGCCCGCGGGGATGCGGTATTTGTTCAGGTCGGGCCCGTCGGCCTCGACATACCCCGTCGAAGCAATGACGAACAGGGCGTTTTGCAACCCCACCTTCTTGTCGACCAGGTCGAGCAGGTCGGCCAGGTTTCGGTCGAGCCGGACATAGATGTCCTGCATCTCCATCGGGGCTTCCATGACCGTTTTGTGGTCATAGTTGCCGGCATAGTAGGTCAGCGAGAGCAGGTCGGGCGTGCCATCTTCGCCCATCGGTGTCTGCAACAGGCATTCGGCCGCCAGCCGGTTGACTTCGTCGTTGGCATAGGGGCTCGTCTTCAGCCGGCGGAACTTGTTCCGTTTCTCGTTCTCAAAATGATATTTGAAGGCACTCTGGTCCCACTCCGACGCCAGATAGCGGTACTGGAACGAGGCATGCAACGGACGCCAGGTGATGTCAGAGATGCGTTTGTCCAGGCCTTTCTGGTCGTTGTAGCGGGTCACCCAGTAGGGGAACTCCGCATAATACGTCGTACCGCACCACAGGCCGGTGTCGTCGTTCAGCCAGAAAGCCCCGTCGGCCGCATGACCGGCAGCCATCACGGCCGCATCGCGGAAAGGGGCGATGGAATAGACCCAGGCCTTCCCCTGCGTCCCGACCTTCAGTTCGTCGGCCAACGTGGAGGTCAACATGGCGGCAGCCGATGTGGTCTCGTCGGTATAGATTCCCATGTAGGCCTTGTCCTCGGCGCAATTCATCACGCGCGCCGTCCCCCGGTCTATCCAGTCCTGCCCGACGATGCCGTGGCGGCAAGGCGGCGCTCCGGCATAGAGCGAGGCGACAGCCGAGGCACGATCCACTTCGGCCATTCCGTAGTCCAGTTGACGATAGAAACGCCCCTCGCGCAGCAGTCGCTTGAAGCCCCGCTCGCCGTACAAGGCCGAGAAAGCCTCCACATAATCGGTGCGCAACTGGTCGATGGTCAGCCCGACCACCAGACGAGGAACCTCGGCCGTCTGCTGCGCCTGCAGCCCGGCCATCGACAACACCGCCAGAAGCGATGTGAGCAACCGTTCTTTCATCTTTTCTTTTTCCACCATCCCATCAAACTGTTTAAGCTACGCAACCACAAGGCACCTGCCAGGGGATAGACAGCCGGCTGGAACACTTGCGGCAAAAAAGGAGCCGCCACAAAGAACAAGCCCAGCACGCCGGCGTTCGCCAGCAGGTATACGTCGGTACGCCCCTTCACGGCTGCGTAGATGCCGTAGGGAACATAAAGAAGATGCAACGGATGAAATGCCCAAAGAAGGTAGTTGGGGCTCACGGCCGGATGGGACGACCATCCCACCAAAAAGGCGACGACACAGCCGGCCGCACCGGCCACCGCGTACAGCAACACGTCGAGCCAGGCCAAACGCCAGCCCCGCCGGAATCCACAGGTCGTCAGCAGCAACACACCGGCAAAGAGCAACCATGCGCTCTGCGTCGGCGTGGGACACCAAGGCTCGTCGCCGTCCGTACGCTGCCGGCCCTCTATCAGCACGAATGCCGGAGCAGCCAACGGCCGACACGTCCCGTCCTCGCGAAGCACCCACGCCGAATCCACCGACTGCAACAGGCGGAAGGGGGCGAATTGCTGCGTGCGCCCGTCGATGAATTCGTCCGCCCGGCTTCCCAGACAGAAATCCATGCCGAACTGCGCCCATTCGTGGTGCTGCGTGTGCTGATGCACCACCCGGCGGAAGGACAGGCGAGGCGTACAAGTCCGATAGTCCACCGTGCCCGCCAGGCAACGCTCCACCTGGTCGCGCGCCCGGGTCGTACAGTTGTCGTAGAAGAAGTTGTACCGATACGTACGGTTTTCCAACCGGCTGTTCCACTCCAACCGGCGGACCAGACGCTGTTTCTCATCGGCCGTAAGCATCAGTTCCTGCTCGTAGACCGTCGAGCCACGTTCCTCGTACTCCTCGCGAAATTCGTCGTAGGTCTCCACGCCCAGCAGGTAGTCCGTTTCCCCTTTCACAAAACGAAGGATGAAGTTCGGCGCACGAAAACTGAACATGCCGTAGTTGAACACATAGTCGCGACCCAGCGCAGGTTCTTCGTATCGGAGGGCCGTATGTCCGAAGAGCGTATAGATAGGCTGGCTCGGCGAGCAGGTCAGCAGGCTGATGCGCACCGAGTCCGCGCACGACTCGGGACGCTGCACAGACTGTCCGTACAGGCCACCGGGCAGCCACAGCAGGCAAACCAGCAGGCCGGCGCACAAAGCTTTCTTATACATATTATATATATGGTCTTCCATTTTGAGGGGCAAAGGTAGCATAATCCAATCTATTTTACCTACTTTTGCAAAACCAAAAGCGCAAAAAGATGTATTTAATCGTCGACATAGGCAACACGTGTGCCAAACTTGCCGTCTTCGACGGAGCAGAGATGGTCTGCGTGGAGCAGTGTTCAAACCGGACGCTCGATGCACTGCCATCCCTGGCCGCCCGCCATCCCCTCCGGCAAGGCATCCTGTCGTCGGTAATTGATTTGGACGAGGCAGCCCGCACGGCCTGGGAGGCCCTGCCTTTCCCCCGCCTGCAGTTGGACAGCCGCACGCCCCTGCCCATCACCCACCGGTACGCCACCCCCGAGACGCTCGGCCCCGACCGGATAGCCGCCGTGGTGGGAGCACACGACCGATTCCCGGAACGCGACATCCTGGTGATTGACGCCGGGACGGCCGTCACCTACGATTTCATCGACCGCCACGGATGCTACCACGGAGGCAACATCGCCCCAGGTATGGCCATGCGTTTCAAGGCTTTGCACGCCTTCACCGGACGGCTTCCCCTGGTCGAACCGGCCACCGAAACCCCTTTGCTGGGCGACACCACGGCCTCGGCCATCCAGGCTGGCGTTGTTCGCGGAATGCAGTGGGAAATAGAGGGTTGCATCCGCCAACTGCAACGGATTTACCCCGACCTTTTGGTTTTTTTAACTGGTGGCACCACTTTTTCTTTTGATACAAACGTAAAAAGTACCATCTTTGCAGACAAATTTTTAGTATTAAAAGGTTTAAACAGAATTCTACGCTATAATGACAGCCTTTAGAAAGATAAGTTGCGTACTGTTCGCCCTGCTTGCTTTGCAGCCGGCCATGGCGCAGACCAGCGGCGAAAACGGCTCGTCGCCGTCGACCAATTCGCCCTACACACGCTATGGATACGGATTGCTGACCGACCCCGCCGTCGGGAGCAGCCAAGCCATGGGAGGCGTGGCCATCGGCTTACGCAACGGAGCGAACGTCAATCCGGCCAACCCGGCATCGTACACGGCTGTCGACTCGCTCACCTTCCTGATGGACCTCGGCGTAGGCCTGCAAAACGGCAACTTCAACGATGGCAAGCAGCGAATGAACGCCAAGAACGGCGGGTTGGACTACATCGCCATGCAGTTTCGCCTGCACAGGCGTGTCGCCATGTCGCTCGGCTTCCTGCCTTTCTCCACCATCGGCTACAGCATTACGGATACGAAACCCGTCAGCGATGCCAGTACGACCGGACTGACGGCCTACCGCAGTTATTCGGGCAGCGGCGGACTGAACCAGATTTTCGCCGGCCTGGGCTTCAAGGTACACGAAAACCTGTCCGTCGGCGTGAACGCATCCTACCTCTTCGGATCGATCACCCAGTCGTCGCAACTTTCGTTCTCCGAAAGCAGCATCAACACCACGTACAAGGTGAACTATGCCAGCATCAAGGACTACAAGCTCGACTTCGGCCTCCAATACACCCAACCCATCGGCGAGAAGCACCGCGTCACGCTGGGTGCGGTCTATTCGTTGGGCCATGCCATGAACAACGAAGCCTACACCGACATCCAACGCGTGGCCGAACAGAGCGGAAGCCTCGTGGCACAGAGCAGCGAACGCACCGCCGTGGAAGACGGGTTCGACTTCCCCCACTGCTACGGAGCCGGCATCACCTACCAGTACGCCCAACAATGGACCGTCGGGTTCGACTACACCCGCCAGCAATGGGGGCAGGCCACCTATTTCGGCCAGGAAGGAATGCTGACCGACCGCACGAAGTATGCCGCCGGCATCGAGTACGTGCCCAACCCCATGAAGCGCAACTACCTGTCGCGGGTGCGCTACCGCGTCGGAGGCTACTACACCCAGCCCTACGTCCGCGTAGGCAAGCAGTTCTCGGCCAAGGAATTCGGCGTGTCGGCCGGACTCGGCCTGCCCATCTTCCAGAACCGTTCGCTGCTGCACATCGCATTCCAATACAGCAAGATGAAGCCCAGCTGCCTGAGCAGCGGACTGGTCGAAGAAAACTACCTGCGCGTGCACATCGGACTGACCTTCAACGAACGTTGGTTCGCCAAATGGAAAGTACAATAAAAGAAACATAACTCTAAAATTTACTACGATGAAAATGAAGTATTTTGCAGCCCTGATCCTCCTCTCGGCAGGAACTACGGGCACTTTCGCCCAAAAAGGCGTGGAAGACGGTTCGCGCTTTGGACACGGAGAAGACAGCATCCGTTGCCTGAAGAACATCAGCATCTACACCGAATACGTCAAGACCAACAACTTCAAGGATGCCTACCAGCCCTGGAAGGCCGTCTTCACCGAAGCCCCCTACGCCCAGGTCGGCACCTACACCAACGGTGCCAAGATTCTCCGTTGGATGATTGCCAACGAGAAAGACGCCGCCAAGCAGCAGGCTTTGTTCGACGAACTCATGACCGTCTATGACCAGTACATCGCCAACCTCGACCGCTTGAACAAGTTGGTGCGCAAGCCCATCTCGCGCGGTTCGATTGTCGGCTCGAAGGCCCACTACTATTACACCATGGCCGGTAGCAAGCTCGACCTGAACCAGGCTTACGCCCTGTTCAACGAAGCAGTCGAAGCCGAAAAGGCTGAAGCCGACTACTACGTGCTCCAGGAGTTCATCGATGCTTCTTCCCGTAAGTTCAAGACGGAAGAGAGCCACCGCGAACGCTTCATCCAGGACTACATGACGGCCAGCAAGTACACCGAAGAGGCCCTGGCCAAGGCCACCAAGGAAAAGGACAAGAAGAACTACTCCATGGTGAAGGAAAACCTCGACGCCTACCTGGTGAACAGCGGTGCTGCCGACTGCGACATGCTCCAGTCCATCTACGGAGCCAAGGTGGAAGAGAACAAGACCAACCTCGACTACCTGAAGAACGTGGTCAGCGTGATGAAGATGTTGCGTTGCACCGAACAGGAAGCCTACTTCAACGCTTCGCTCTACGCACACCAGATTTCCCCGACTGCCGAAACGGCCGTAGGTTGCGCCTACATGTCGTTCAAGAAGGAGAAGGTGGAAGACGCCGTGAAGTTCCTCGACCAAGCCATCGAACTGGAGGCTGAAGACACGAAGAAAGCCGAATACTCCTATACGGCCGCCCAGATGCTTTCGTCGATGAAGAGCTACAGCCGTGCCCGCCAGTACGCCCAGAAGGCCATCGGCTTGAACGGCAACTACGGCGCACCCTACATCCTCATCGCCCAGATGTATGCCTCCAGCCCCAACTGGAGCGACGAGTCCGCCCTGAACCGTTGCACCTACTACCTGGCCATCGACAAACTGCAGCGTGCCAAGAACGTAGACCCGAGCGTGGCCGAAGAAGCCCAGAAACTCATCAACGCCTATGCCGGCCATACGCCCAAGGCTGAAGACCTCTTCTTCCTCAACCTGAAGAAGGGCGACTCCGTCACCATCGGCGGATGGATTGGCGAATCCACTGTCATCCGCTAAGCATGAGCATAGACGCACGCACGGCCCTGTGCCGAACCCATACCAGCATAACAATCGCCTTCACGGCGATTGTTATGCTCTTTTTATGCGCCGCCTGCAGCGGAAGGCGTGAAAAGTTGGCCGCCGCCGTGCTCGAACGCGACTCGCTCCCCATCATGCGCACCACGGGCGTCGACGCCCTCATCTCCGACTCCGGCGTGTTGCGCTACCGGCTCGTCACGGCCGAATACGCCATCTTCGACAAGAAGACGCCTCCCTACTGGGCCTTCGAGCGTGGCGTCTACCTCGAGCAGTTCGACTCGCTCCACCAGGTGCAGGCCACCATCCAGGCCGACACGGCCTACTACTACGACCGGAAGAAGTTGTGGGAACTGCGCGGACACGTCTTCATCCAGAACCAGCAGGGCGAAGAGTTCCGCACCGAACAACTCTTCTGGAACCAGGCCACCGAGCGCGTCTATTCCGACCGCCACATCCGCATCCGCCAGACCGAAAACATCATCGAAGGCTATGGTTTCGATTCCGACCAACGCCTCACCCAATACACCATCCGCAACACCGAGGGCGTCTTCCCCATCGACGAGGCCCCGGCCGACACCCTTTCCGCCCAACCAACCGCCAACACTCCTGCCGCATGACCACCTTTCTGCTCCAACTGTTCCTCTCCATCGCCTTCTCGGCCTTTTTCTCCGGAATGGAGATAGCCTTCGTCTCGTGCAACAAACTCCGCTTCGAGATGGACAAAGAGGGCGGAGGCCTCACCTCGCGCATCCTGTCCGTCTTTTTCCGCAACCCCAACACGTTCATCTCCACCATGCTGGTGGGCAACAACATCGCCCTGGTCATCTACGGCATCCTCATGGCCCAACTCATCGAGCAGCACCTGCTTGCCGGGCTCATCACCAACCCCTTCCTATTGGTGCTTGTGCAGACCATCCTCTCCACCCTGCTGATTTTGGTGACGGGCGAGTTCCTCCCCAAAACTCTTTTCAAGATCGACCCGAACCTGTCGCTCAACCTTTTTGCCTTCCCGCTGCTCGTCTGCTACATCGTGCTCTATCCCATCTCGAAACTGGCAGCCGGTTTCTCCTCCCTGCTGCTCTTCCTCTTCGGCACGAAACCCAACAAAGAGGCCGCCGCCAAAGCCTTCACGAAGGTCGACCTCGACTACTTCATCCAGTCCAGCCTGGAGCACGCCGACGACCAGCAGAAGGTCGACACCGAAGTGCAAATCTTCCAGAACGCCCTGGATTTCTCCACCGTGCGCACTCGCGACTGCATGGTTCCGCGCACCGAAATCGTGGCCATCGAGCGCGAGGCCGACATCGACACGCTCAAGTCGCGCTTCATCGAGTCCGGCATCTCGAAAATCATTGTCTACCAAGGCGACATCGACCACATCGTGGGCTACATCCACTCGTCCGAGATGTTCCACAACCCCACCGAATGGCAGCAGGGCATCCAGCAAATGCCCATCGTCCCCGAAACCATGGCCGCCCACAAACTGATGCAACTGTTCATGCAGCGCAAGAAGTCGCTGGCCGTGGTGGTCGACGAGTTCGGCGGCACCAGCGGCATCGTGGCCCTGGAGGACCTGGTCGAAGAAATCTTCGGCGACATCGAGGACGAGCACGACACCACCTCCTACGTGGCCAAGCAGGTGGCCGACCACGAGTACGTCCTCTCCGCCCGTCTGGAGATTGAGAAGGTGAACGAACTGTTCGGCCTCGACCTGCCCGAGTCCGACGACTATCAGACCCTGGGCGGCCTCATCCTGGCCCAGTACCAGCGTTTCCCGAAACTGCACGAGGTGGTCCGTTTCGACCGTTATCAGTTCAAAATCATCCAGATGACCGCCACCAAAATCGTGCTCGTACGGCTGAAAGTGCTCGATTGATGCAAAAATTCTTCCGATAAATAGACGCGTATCGGCATTTTTTGTATCTTCGTGCGCTAAAATTCAGCAGCGCAGAGAACAACAACAATTAAATATCAAACTTAAATGGCAACATTACAGAAAATCAGAAGCAAAGGACCCCTGTTGGTCATTGTAATCGGCCTTGCCTTGTTCGCGTTCATCGCGGGCGACGCTTGGAAGGTATTGCAGCCCCATCAGGGCAAGCAAGAAGTGGGAGAAATCAACGGAAAGAGCCTTTCCGCACAGGACTTCCAAAAGATGATGGAGGAATATAGCGACATCGTGAAGCTGACCAGCGGCGCATCCGCGCTGACCGACGACCAGCTCACCCGCATCAAGGACCAGGTATGGCAGAGCTACGTCAACAGCCAGCTCATCGAGCACGAAGCCGAACGGCTGGGCCTGACCGTGAGCGACGAGGAAATCAAAGCCATCATCGAACAAGGCACCGACCCCATGCTGCAGAACACCCCGTTCCGCAATCCGCAGACCGGCGCGTTCGACAAGGACATCCTGAAGAAATTCCTGGCCGACTACGCCAAGATGGACAAGAGCCAGATGCCGGCCCAATATCTGGAGTACTACGAATCGATGAACAAGTTCTGGCTCTTTGTCGAGAAAGAACTGCGCCAGAGCCACCTGGCCCAGAAGTACCAGAACCTGCTGGGCAAGGCCATGCTGAGCAACCCCGTCGAGGCCCAGGCCGCATTCGACGGCCGTGCCACCCAGTATGACGTATTGCTGGCCGCCGTTCCCTACTCTTCCATCGCCGACAGCACCGTCAGCGTGTCCGACTCCGAACTGAAGAGCCTCTACAGCGAGAAGAAAGAGCAGTTCCGCCAGTACACCGAAACGCGCAACATCAAGTACATCGACATCACCGTTCGTCCGAGCGACGCCGACCGTGCCGCCGTACGCGAAGAGGTGACCGAATACGCCAACCAGTTGGCCCAGACGTCGGAGTATGCCGCCTTCATCCGCTCCACGGGTTCCGAAGTGGCCTTCTCCGAACTCTATTGCAACAAGACGGTCTACCCGACCGACGTAGTTTCGCGCCTCGACTCGGTAGCCGTCGGCGAAGTGTACGGTCCGTACTACAACCAGGCCGACGACTCGTTCAACGCCTTCAAGGTGCTGGGCAAGCAAAGCCAGGCCGACTCCATCCGGTATCGCCAGATTCAAGTATATGCCGAAACCGAGGCCAAGACCAAGACGTTGGCCGACAGCATCTACAACGCGTTGCGTGCAGGTGCCAACTTCACCGAATTGGCCCAGCGCTACAACAACAACCCCGCCGACGCCCAGTGGCTGGTGGGCAGCCAGTATGAAAGCGCTAACCTCGACGCCGACAACGTCCGCTACGTCAACACCCTCTGCAACTTGGGCAAGAACGAGATTGCCAAGGTCGACTTCGGCCAGGCAAGCGTAGTGATGCAGGTAGTGGACAAGCGTGCCACGACGCAGAAATACAAGGTGGCCGTGGTGAAACGCCCCGTTCAGTTCAGCAAAGAGACTTACAACAAGGCATACAACGACTTCAGCCAGTTCGTGGCTTCGAACAACACGCTGGAGAAGATGACGGCCAACGCCGAAGAAAACGGCTACCGCCTGCTCGAGCGCAACGACTTCTATAGTTCCGAACACGCCCTGGGCGGCGTGAAGGGCACGAAGGAAGCCATCCGCTGGATCTTCGACGCCAAGGTGGGCGAAGTTTCTCCGCTGTACGAATGCGGCGAGAGCGACCACTTGATGGTTGTGGCCCTCACCGGCATCCACAAGGAAGGCTACCGCGCCTTCGACGACGTGAAAGACCAACTCCGCGCCGAAGCCATCCGCGACAAGAAGGCCGAACAAATCATCCGCGACCTGAAGGGCAAGAACCTCGCTTCCTTTGCCGACTGCGCCGCCCAAGCCGGCATGCGCACCGACAGCGTGAAGCACATCTCCTTCTCCGCTCCTACGTATGTAGCCATGACGCGCGGCAGCGAACCCGTATTGGGTGCATACGCTTCCGTCAGCGAAGTAGGCCAACTCTCCGCCCCCATCAAGGGCAACTCCGGTGTCTACGTGCTCCAGGTGTATAACAAAGAGGCACGCAACGAAACGTTCGACGCCACCCGCGAGGCCAATACGCTGAAGAACCAAGGTGCATACCGCATCAGCCGCTTCACGAACGACCTCTACCTCAAGGCCCACGTCAAAGACGAACGCTACCTGTTCTTCTAAAAGCACAGGCATCGCACATACTGCAACGGTGTGCCCACAACAGCCAATCTGTGGCGTTGTGGCACACCGTTTTTCTATACCCATCTCTGATACGATTAATAATCGTACTCAGGTACGATTAACAATCGTGCGACGGTACGATTAATAATCGTACCGGCCATGCGCATACTCGCATCGATTCATGCAAGTACTCACGCAGGCCGACGCAAGCATTCACGCCGACCGACGAGCCGGGCAACTCCGTCCTCCGTCAGGAAACCTCTGACCGCATATGCGACCTGCAAGGGCACCGCCTCTACACCGCCCCGCTAAAGGGCATCTACATCCAGGGCAACCGAAAGGTAGGCCGATAAAGGCGGACGTTTCGCCGGCCTCGGACAGAAAGAGGCACATCTTTGTTTGCCGTATGGAAGGAACAACCTATATTTGCGTCTAACCAAACGGCCGTCAGCCTGGTATGCGCTCACGACCGATTGGGGTGAACTACAAAAAAATCCATTCGTATGAGAAAACTATTCTTATTCCTTACAGTTCTTCTGGGCTTCAACCTCTCCTGGGCCCACGATGCCGTAGTGGACGGCATCTACTACAACCTCTCTGCAGCAGACAAGACCGCAAGTGTCACCGCCAGCCCGGACAAATATGCAGGCCGCATCGTGATTCCCTCTTCCATCAAAGTAGACGGAACGAAATACACCGTCACAAGTCTGGGAATGAATAGTTTCCGTCTGTGCACGGAGTTGACCTCCATCACCCTGCCCAAATCTGTCACGAGTTTGGGATTTCAGTGTTTCTGTGAATGCACAAGCCTCCAATCCATCGTCATCCCCAAGTCTGTGACCGAAATAGGAGACGCTTGTTTTGAGGAATGTTCCGGTTTGACCTCCGTTGTCCTCCCAAACACCATCACAAGATTGGGCAACAACTGCTTTGTGGGGTGCACAAGTTTGGCATCCATCAAGATTCCGAGTTCTGTCACGAGTCTGGGAGAGGATTGCCTCAAGGAATGCACTAGTCTGACCTCCATCACCCTACCCAGTTCTGTCACGAAGTTGGGATGGGGTTGCCTCTCCTTCTGCACGAGTCTGACGTCCGTCGTCATCCCCGAGACTGTTTCAAGCGTGGGAGATGGGTGTTTTGCAGGATGTACGAACCTGACATCCGTCACGTTGCCCGGTGCGATAACAACTTTAGAGTCTTTCTGCTTCAACGGATGTACCAGTCTGGCCTCCATCGTCATCCCCGAGTCTGTCACCAGCATCAAACTGGCTTGCTTTGAGGAATGCACAAGCCTTCGGTCCATCGTCATCCCCAAGTCCGTCAGCAACGTGGAGAAAGGTTGCTTCACCAACGGGACCTACCCCATCTACTGCCACCCACACCTGTACGAGAGGCTGAAGAGTGAATACGGGGAACGAGTTTTCCTCTACAACCCACAGGAATCAACACGATAGGGTGGGCCAAAGCAAAAAAGAAATCCCCCGCCGGGGACTCCGATACCCTGCGAGGGAAGTAGGAATCGGAGCAGGCGGGGGAGTGGTGTGCCCCGTCCGTGCTACGACAGGCGGGGCAGAGGGAAAGAAGGTCAGAGCAAGTTGCTGGCCAGTTCGCTCAACGCGCTGCGCTCACCCTTCAGCAAGTTGATGTGGGCAAACAGGTTCTGGCCGCGCATCTTGTCAATCATATAGACCAAGCCGTTTGACTGGCTGTCGAGGTAGGGCTGGTCGATCTGCTGGATGTCGCCCGTGAAAACCATCTTGGTGCCTTCGCCCGCCCGCGTGATGATGGTCTTGATTTCGTGCGGCGTGAGGTTCTGGGCCTCGTCGATGATGCAGTAGGTCTCCGTCAGGCTGCGGCCACGGATGAAGGCCAGCGCTTCGATGACAAGTTGCTCGCTCTTCTGCATCTCGTCCAGCCGCTTGACCTCGCCGGAGGTGGGGGAAAACTGGCGTTTGATGACGTTGAGGTTGTCGAACAAAGGCTGCATGTAGGGAGCCACCTTCTCTTTGGCATCGCCCGGAAGGAAGCCCAGGTCTTTGTTGGAAAGCGCCACCACCGGACGCGCCAGCAGAATCTGCTTGTAGTCGTTCAGTTGGCTCAAGGCCGACGCCAAAGCCAGCAAGGTCTTGCCCGTTCCGGCCTTTCCGGTGACGGCCACCAACTTCACGTCCGGGTCGGACAATACTTCGAGGGCGAAACTCTGTTCGGCATTGCGAGGTTCGATGCCGTAGCGTTTGGCCTTGCCCACGCGCTGCACCCGATGGGTGAAGGGATTGTAACGCGCCAACACGCTGGCCCGGTCGCTCTTCATCACAAAACACTCGTTGGGCTGCAACAGCGGACGGAACTCGATTTCGGAGACATCCACCCCGTCGCGCGAGGCGTAGATGCGGTCGATCAGGTCGACAGGAACCCCTTCGAACACTTCGTTGGAACGTTCGAACACATCCACGTTCGCCACCTTGTCGGTGATGTAGTCCTCACACTGGATACCCAGCGAACGGGCCTTCATGCGGAGGTTGACATCCTTCGTCACCAAGATGGTAGGCGTGTTCTTGTCCCGTTCGGACAACCAGTCGGCCACGGCCAGGATGTCGTGGTCGGGTTTGGAAGTCCGAAAAGCGGCATGCACACGGGCCGAGCAGTCCTGCTCCACCACGATGAAGAGCCGTCCCATGCCTTCGCCAAGGGGAACCCCGTCGGCCAGGGAGGCGCAGTCGGCCGTGAGTTCATCCAACTGGCGGACAAACTCGCGTGCATTGAAATGAATCTGTTCGTTGCCCTTCTTGAAGCCGTCCAGTTCCTCCAAGACGACAATCGGGATGTAGACGTCGTTCTCCTGGAAGTTTTTCAGGCAATTGTAATCATGCAGAATCACATTCGTGTCTAAAACAAAATTTTTCTTCTTGCCCATGGTTCTTCGATTTAAAAGTTAATACCTTTGTGCGCTCTAATCGTGTGAACAAGATAGCAAATATATCGATACCTAATCCTCCCCGTTATGAATTATCAAGAGACTTTAACCTATCTGTATGCGTGCGCCCCGATGTTCCAGCAAGTAGGTCCGGGTGCTTACAAAGAAGGACTGGACAACACCTGTGCGCTGGACGAACATCTGGGCCATCCGCACCGGCAATACGCCACCATCCACGTAGGCGGCACCAACGGCAAGGGCTCGTGTTCGCACACCCTGGCCGCCATGCTGCAATCCGCCGGCTACCGGGTAGGACTCTACACGTCGCCCCACCTGGTGGATTTCCGCGAGCGCATCCGGGTGGACGGCAAACCGGTGGAGGAAGCATACGTGGTGGATTTCGTGAAACGCCACCGCGCCTTCTTCGAGCCGCTGCACCCCTCGTTCTTCGAGCTGACCACGGCCCTGGCCTTTGCCTATTTTGCCGAACGGAAGGTGGACGTAGCCGTGGTCGAAGTGGGCCTCGGCGGACGATTGGACTGCACCAACATCATACGCCCGCGCCTCAGCATCATCACCAACATCAGTTTCGACCATGTGCAACTGCTGGGACACACGCTGGCCCAAATCGCCACCGAGAAGGCGGGCATCATCAAGGCCGGCGTCCCGGCCGTGATAGGTGAAGCGAACGAAGAAACGCGCCCGGTGTTCGAAGCCCGGGCCAGGGAGGTGGGTGCGCCGTTGGTGTTCGCGGAAGACGAGCACCGGCTGCTGCGGGCCGACCGCAACGACGACGGCACCTGGCGCTACCAAGCGGAGAACCAGTCCGACCTGCGGGGCGAACTGGGCGGCCTGTGCCAACTGAAGAACACCAACACCCTGCTGGCGGCCCTGCCTCTGCTGCGCCAACAGGGGTTCCGTCTGACGGACGAAAACGTACGCACGGGATTCGCCGAAGTGGTGGAACGCACCGGCCTGATGGGACGCTGGCAGCAACTGGAGCACCGGCCGGACCTCGTGTGCGACACGGGCCACAACGTGGGAGGCATCGCCTACATAGCCGAACAGTTGCGGGCGGGTCTCCGCCGATACGCCCGTCTGCACGTGGTCGTGGGAATGGTGAACGACAAGGACGTAAGCGGTGTGCTGGCCCTCCTGCCCCGCGAAGCCACCTACTACTTCACACAAGCCAGCGTGAAACGTGCCATGCCAGCCTCCGAACTGCAGGCGAAAGCCCGGTTGGCAGGCCTGGAAGGCAGTTGCCACGCCAGTGTGGCGGAGGCCGTAGAGGCAGCCAAGCGGCAGGCCGGCACAGAGGACCTGATTTTCGTAGGCGGCAGCACATTCGTGGTAGCCGACCTACTGACGGCCCGCCGATAAAACCTAATATTTCCTTAAAATTGGCCGAAGCGTATACGCGCTCTTATTTTTTTCGTAATTTTACGCTTTCTAAGGTTTGTATGCCTCAAAAGGCACGCCTTTCCCCAAAGCTGAAAAAGGAAAAATAAGATATAAAATGAATCACAAATGGAATTATCAACCTCTCACACCTGCCGAGACTGACGCAGCCAAGGCTTTGGCCAAGGAATTGGGGATGCATCCCATCTTGTGCCGCCTACTGCTCCAACGGGGCATCGACACGCCCAGAAAGGCGAACCGATTCTTCCGCCCCCAACTGAGCGACCTCCACGACCCCTTCCTCATGGACGACATGGACGTGGCGGTGGACAGACTCAACCTGGCCATGGGACGAAAAGAACGCATCCTGGTGTATGGCGACTATGACGTGGACGGAACCACGGCCGTGGCCCTCGTATACAAATTCCTGCAGCAGTTCTACTCCAACATCGACTACTACATCCCCGACCGTTACAACGAAGGCTACGGCATCACCCGCAAAGGAGTGGACTATGCCTACGAAACCGGGGCCACACTGGTGATCGTATTGGACTGCGGCATCAAAGCGGTGGAGGAAGTGGCCTACGCCAAGGAGAAAGGCATCGACTTCATCATCTGCGACCACCACGTGCCCGACGAGGTGCTGCCCGGGGCCGTGGCCATCCTCAACGCCAAGCGGCCGAACTCACACTACCCCTACCCGCATCTGTCGGGATGCGGCGTGGGCTTCAAGTTCATGCAGGCCTTCGCCCAAAGCAATGGCATCGACTTTCACCAACTGACCCCGCTGCTCGACCTGGTGGCCGTCAGCGTGGCATCGGACATCGTCCCCATCATGGGCGAGAACCGCATCCTGACCTACCATGGCCTGCGGCAACTCAACTCCAACCCGAGCGTCGGCCTGAAAGCCATCATCGACGTGTGCGGACTGAGCGAGAAGGAAATCACCATCAACGACATCGTGTTCAAAATAGGCCCCCGCATCAATGCATCGGGACGCATCCAAAACGGGAAAGAGGCGGTGGACCTGCTGACGGAAAAGGACTTTGCCCTGGCTCTGGAGAAAAGCAACCAGATAAACCAATACAACGAGACGCGCAAGGATCTGGACAAGAGCATGACCGAAGAGGCCAACCGCATCGTGGAGCAACTGGAAGGTCTGTCGGATCGGCGCACCATCGTCATCTACAACGAGGACTGGCACAAAGGAGTCATCGGCATCGTGGCTTCCCGCCTCACCGAAATCTACTACAGACCGGCCGTGGTGCTGACGCGCACCAACGACATGGCCACCGGCTCGGCCCGTTCGGTGTCGGGCTTCGACGTGTACAAGGCCATCGAATACTGCCGCGACCTGCTGGAGAACTTCGGCGGACACACTTATGCCGCCGGACTCTCGATGAAAGTGGAGAACGTGCCGGCCTTCACCCAACGGTTCGAACAGTTCGTGGCCGGGCACATCCTGCCGGAGCAGACAAGCGCCGTCATCGACATCGATGCGGAAATCGACTTCAAGGACATCACCCCGCGCTTCTTTGCCGACCTGAAGAAGTTCAACCCATTCGGGCCGGACAACCACAAGCCCATCTTCTGCACACACCACGTCTACGACTACGGCACAAGCAAGGTGGTGGGACGCGAACAGGAGCACATCAAGTTGGAACTGGTGGACAACAAATCGAACAACGTGATGAACGGCATCGCCTTCGGACAAAGCGCACAGGCCAAGTACATCAAGACGAAACGTTCGTTCGACATCTGCTATGCCATCGAAGAGAACACCCACAAACGGGGCGAGGTGCAACTGCTCATCGAGGACATCAAACCCACGGGAAAGAATGCCTGACCGATACCTGTCCATCCTGCGGCAATACTGGGGCTACGACTCGTTTCGCGGCATCCAGCAAGCCATCATCGAAAGCATCGGAGCCGGACAGGACACCCTCGGCCTCATGCCCACCGGCGGCGGGAAATCCATCACCTTCCAGGTGCCGGCCCTGGCCCAACCGGGCCTGTGCCTGGTGGTGACACCTCTCATCGCCCTGATGAAGGACCAGGTGCAGAACCTGCGGGCACGGGGCATCCTGGCGACGGCCATCCATGCCGGCATGACGCGCCAGGAAATCATCATTGCGCTGGAAAACTGCATCTTCGGCGACTACAAGTTCCTCTACGTCTCGCCCGAACGGCTCGACACGGAACTGTTTCGCACCAAGTTGAGCAAGATGCAGGTGAGTTTCCTCACGGTCGACGAGGCGCACTGCATCTCGCAATGGGGCTACGACTTCCGGCCTTCCTACCTGAAGATAGCCGACATACGCGCCCTGCTGCCCGACGTCCCCGTGCTGGCCCTGACCGCCACGGCGACCCCACAAGTGGTGGACGACATCCAGCAACGCCTGGGATTCCGACGTCCGAACGTATTCCGCATGAGTTTCGAGCGGAAGAACCTAACCTACCTCGTACGGAAGACGGAAGAGAAAGAGGCCCAGCTGCTCCATATCCTGCAACGGCAAAGCGGTTCGGCCATCGTCTACACCCGCAACCGGCAACGCACCAAGGAACTGGCCGAATTGTTGCAGAAGGAAGGCATCGAGGCCACCTTCTACCACGCCGGCCTGGCCTACGAGACACGCGACCTGCGCCAAAAACAATGGCAGAAAGACGAATGCCGCGTCATGGTGGCCACCAACGCCTTCGGCATGGGTATCGACAAGCCGGACGTACGCGTGGTCATCCACGCCGATCTGCCCGACTCGCCGGAAGCCTACTTCCAGGAAGCCGGACGGGCCGGACGAGACGGCCGGCAAGCCTACGCCGTCGTACTCACCTCAAAAGCCGACCAGACCCTACTGAAACGGCGCATCCACGACACCTTCCCGGAAAAGGATTACATCCGCGAGGTGTACGAAGACCTCAACTGCTTCTACCAGATGGCCATGGGCGACGGGCTGGGATGCACCTTCGACTTCGACATCGAGAAGTTCTGCCGCACGTTCAAGCACTTCCCGGTCGGTGTGGACAGCGCACTCCGCCTCCTCACGCAGGCTGGCTACCTGGAATACCACGACAGGCAGGACAACGCTTCGCGCGTGTTCATCACCAGCCGGCGCGAAGACCTCTACCAACTGCATGGGACGGACGAAGCCTGCGACCAGGTGTTGCAGATGATTCTGCGCATGTACACCGGACTTTTTGCCGACTATGTGTCCATCAGCGAGGAAGCCATCGCACACAACAGCGGACTCAGCCAGCAAACGGTCTACGAGAAACTGCTCGCCCTCTCAAGGCGGCGCATCCTCGACTACATCCCGCGCAAAACCTGCCCGACCATCACCTACACCCTCGAACGGCAAGAGACGCGGCGCATCGTGTTTCCGCCCGCCGTCTACGACGAACGCAAACGGCAATACGAAGAGCGCATCCAGGCCATGCTGAACTACGTAGGCATGGACGACACCTGCCGAAGCCGCCAACTGCTGGCCTACTTCGGCGAGGAGCAGGCGGCGGACTGCGGCCGCTGCGATGTCTGCCGCGAGCGCAACAAACCCCACGGACCGGGCACAACGAATCCGGACGAGACAGCCCGACGCCTTGCCGACCTGCTGCGGCAGGAAGGTCCCATGCCCCTCCGCACCGCGGCCGAACACCTGCACCTGCCCAGCGAAGACCTGCGCTGCGGGCTCGACCACCTGATAGCGGAAGAAGTCATCAGCCTGCAAGGCGAAACCTTGCGGCTGACCTCCCCCACCCCGAACGAACCATCTACATATATATAAAGGATAGAGACATGACGAATTTTCTGAAACACCTCTTCGGAGGAAAGACCGAAGACCCGCAAGCCGAGAAAGAGAAGAACGACCGGAAGAACTTCGAACTGTTCAAGTTCGACGGACTACGCGCCCAGCGCATGGGGCAGATGGACTACGCCGTCCGTTGTTTCCAAAAAGCCCTGGAGATAGACCGCGACTTCGAGACGCTGAGTTACCTGACCAGCACGCTGATGCTGCAGGGACGCGCCGAAGAGGCACGCCCCCTGCTGGAAGAGATGGAGGCACAAGAACCCGAACTGCCGGCCACCTACCTCACCCTGGCTCGCGCCTGCTACATGGTTGAGGACTACGCCGCCATGAAGCAGCAAGCCGAACGGGCCATTGCGCTTGATGCCGAAAATCCCCTCTCCTACCTGCTGGCGGCCCAGGCCGAACAGGCGGAAGGCGACCCCTTCCACGCCATCGCCCACCTCACCCTGGCCATCCAGAAGAAAGAAGACTATACGGACGCCCTGCTGCTGCGGGCCGAAATCCTGGCCAGCATGCAACAATATGCCGACGCCATGAAGGATGCCGACGCCGTGCTGGCTTACACCCCCGACGAGGAAAATGCCCTGTTGCTGCGCGGACGGATGAAGGAGGCGCTCGGACAGGCCGAAGAGGCGCAAGCCGACTTTGCCGCCGTGAAGGAACTCAACCCCTTCAACGAACAGGCATACCTGCTGCTGGGCCACTCGCTTATCCAGTCCAAACGCCTGGAAGAGGCCATCGCCTGCCTGGACGAAGCCATCGAACTGAATCCGAACTGCGCCAAAGCCTACCTCGAACGCGGACAGGCCAAACTGCTGAAAGGCGACAAGAAGGGGTCGGTGGAGGACATGAAACTCTCGCTCGAACTGAACCCCGACGCCGAGAC
>JBJEHD010000091.1:0-31582 GCA_051875715.1 Bacteroidaceae bacterium | reverse complement strand
CAAGGCCGAATGCCGATAGCAACGCCGCAGATTGGCCATTATGACACACCGCCTTCCTTATGGCATGCGGACTATAATCCCCAAACGGTCATTAGGCCGTCCCTGCGCAAACGAACTTTCTTTTTGGCATCTGTGTTCCCGTTTCTCGGTTACAATGAAGCCTCATTGCGCCCTCAAAACGAGAACACATCTGTTCAAAAAATAGAAGTTGTTATCATCATAACGCTAATGACCGATTTGGGATAATCCGGCCTCTGCATGCAGGTAGTCCAGGATTTCCGCCTCTTGGTCCGGATGAAACCAGCGAATGGATTCGTCGCGGCGGAACCAGGTCATCTGTTTGCGCGAGTAGATGCGTGAGTTTTGCTTGATTTTCTCGATGGCGAAGTCGAGAGTCCATGCTCCGTCCAGGTACTGGAAAAGTTCTTTGTATCCCACTGTATTGAGCGAGTTGAGATGGCGGAAAGGGTAGACACGGCGAGCCTCGTCGAGCAAACCTTCGGCCAGCATGGCATCGACGCGGTTGTTGATGCGGGCATAGAGTTCTTCGCGAGGCCGGGTCAGTCCGACCTTGACGATGCGGAAGGGCCGTTCCTTGGCCGTGCGGGTGCGAAACGAGGTGTAGGTGCGTCCGGTCATGTAGCATATTTCCAAAGCATGCACAACACGTTTGGGGTTTTTGCGGTCGACTTGCTGGTAGTACTCGGGGTCGAGCAGGCGTAGTTCGTCGCAGAGTGCGTCGAGGCCCTCGGTGGCATAGCGTTGTTGCAGCAGACGGCGCGTTTCGGCATCGACGGTCGGGATGTCGTCAATGCCTTGGCAGACGGCGTCCACATAGAGCATGGAGCCACCTGTCAGGACCACGATGGGGTGTGTGAGGAAGAGTTGGTCGAGTTTCCGCAGGGCGTCTGCCTCATATTGGGCAGCGCTGTAGTAGTCGGTAAGGGCCAGCGTGCCCACCAGGTGATGGGGCACGCGGGCCAATTGGGCTGGTGTGGGTGCGGCCGTTCCGATGGGCAGGTCGGCGTAGAGTTGGCGTGAGTCGGCCGAGACGATTTCCGTATGGAAATGTTCGGCCAGCCGAAGACTCAATTCCGTTTTTCCTACCCCTGTCGGGCCGATTAGCACCAGAAGGGTGGTGGAAGGGTTAATAGTTGTCTTCGTCATAGGGGTTGCCGCCTCCGCCCATGTCGAACCCGTCTTGGTCGAGTTCGTCGATGTCGAAATCCTGGTCTCCGTAGAAATTCTCGTCCAAATCGCCGGTAGCGGTGTTGATGGCCATCTCGTCGAAGTCCATGGTCTGTGCGGGCGGGTTGCCATGCTTCTTCGAGCAGACGGCTTTGTCGAGGCTCTTTCCGGTGATTATCTCGGAGAGTTCGATGAAGAACACCCGTTCGGTCAGCGGGTCGAACACGTAGAGCATCTTCTGTTTTTCGTCCTCGAGAAGCTCGCTCAGCGGTGTTTCGCGCATGATCCAGGTGTCTTCGTCGGAACTGCTGCCCATGTCTTCCAGGGTGATTTCTTTTTCTTTTTCCCAGTCGTCGTCGCAGATGAAGAACGAAGTCATTTGGTCGTCGGGGTATCCTACGGACGAAAGGATGGCTTTGTGCAGGTCGAAGAAGGTGGCTTCCGAGTCGATTTTAATTTCGCGCAAGAAGTCGTCTACTTCGTCGGATATGAGGGTAAATCTGTATACCATAGATGTAAAATTATTAAGTAGTAGGTTATCGGATGATGCCGCGCGAAGAGTTCCGGACGAAATCGATGATGTATTGGATCTCCGGGCTCATGGGCACTTGCTTTTCTATCTCGGCCAAGGCTTCGGTGGTGTTCAGACCACTTTGGTAGATGAGGCGGTAGGCGTCGTGGATGTTGGCAATCAGTTCGTTGGAGAAACCACGGCGGCGCAGGCCTATCAGGTTGATGCCGCAGTAGGCAATGGGTTCGCGGCCGGCGATGATGTAGGGCGGAATGTCTTTGCTGGAGCGCGAACCGCCTTGAACCATCACATAACCACCCACGCGGCAGAACTGGTGCATCAGCACGGCTGCGCTGATGATGGCATTGTCGTCGATGATGATTTCGCCGGCCATCTTGGTGGAATTGCCGATGATGCAGCCGTTGCCGACGATGGCATCGTGGGCCACATGGACACCTTCCATGAGCAGGTTGTTGCTGCCTACGACTGTTTTGCCTTTGGCGGCCGTCCCTCGGTTGATGGTCACGTTCTCACGAATCAGGTTGTTGTCGCCAATCTCGGCGGTTGTCTCCTCGCCACGGAACTTCAGGTCTTGCGGCACGGCACCGATGACGGCTCCCGGAAAGATGGTGTTGCCTTTGCCGATGCGCGAGCCATAAAGGATGGTGGCGTGGGGCATGATGACGTTGTCGTCGCCGATGACGACGTTCTTGTCGATGAAAACGAAGGGACCTATCTCTACGTTGTTGCCGATGATGGCTTCCGGATGGATGGATGCTAACGGACTGATCATAGTTATTTGTTTTTGATGATTTGAGCCATGAATTCGGCTTCGCATACGACTTTCTCTCCTACGAACACGTAGCCTTTCATCGTGGAGATGCCTCGACGAATCGGGGCCAACAACTCCAGACGGAAAACGAGCGTATCGCCGGGTACGACTTTCTGGCGGAACTTCACTCCGTCAATCTTCATGAAATAGGTGGAATAGCGCTCGGGCTCGTCCACCGAGTTGAGAACGAGCAGGCCGCCTACCTGGGCCATGGCCTCTACCTGCAGCACGCCAGGCATGACCGGCTCCTGCGGGAAGTGACCCTGGAAGAAGGGCTCGTTGGCCGTGATGTTCTTCACGCCGACAATGTGGGTGGGACCCAGCTCGATGACTTTGTCGACCAACAAGAACGGATAGCGGTGGGGGAGGAGTTCGCGGATGCGGTTGATGTCCATCAGCGGAGCCTTGTTGCAGTCGTAGGCCGGCGCCTGAATCTCATGTTGGCGTATTTCCTTACGCATCTGACGCGCAAACTTGTTGTTGATGGTGTGGCCCGGACGGGTGGCGATGATGCGTCCTTTGATGGGACGGCCGATGAGGGCCAGGTCGCCGATGATGTCGAGCAGTTTGTGACGGGCCGGTTCGTTGGGCCATACCAGAGGTTTGTGGTTGATGTAGCCCAATTGGTTGGCATCCATGTGGGGAACACCCATCACGTCGGCCAACTTGTCGAAATTTTCCTGGGTCATCTGTCGTTCGTAGATGACAATGGCGTTGTCCAGGTCGCCGCCTTTGATGAGGCCTGCCCCGAGCAACGGCTCGATTTCACGAACGAACACAAAGGTGCGGCTGGCAGCAATCTCGTCAGGGAAGCGTGTCATGTCTTCCAACGTAGCGAATTGGTTCGGGAGAATCTTGGAATCGTAAGAGACCAGGACGTTCAGGCTGAAGTTATCGTCGGGGAGGACGATGATGGAGGAGCCGGTCTGCTCGTCCTTGAACTCAATCTTGGACTTGATGACGTAATAGTCCTTGACGGCGGTCTGTTCTTCGATGCCTACCCGTTGGATTTCATTGACATACAGGATGGCACTTCCGTCCAGGATGGGAAATTCCGGACCATCCACCTGGATGAGGCAGTTGTCGATGCCCAAGGCATACAAGGCGGCCATGCCGTGCTCGATGGTGCTGACCTTGGCCTCGCCCTTGGCCAACACGGTGCCCCGGGTGGTTTCTACCACGTTGTCGGCGATGGCATCGATGATGGGTTGGCCGGGGAGGTCGACCCGTTGAATCTTGTATCCGTGGTTTTCGGGGGCCGGACAGAACGTGATGTTCAGGTCGAGTCCGGTATGGAGTCCTTTGCCTTTCAGCGAGAAACTTTCTTTGAGCGTCTTTTGCTTCAACATAGATGCTGTTATTTAGTGAGTTGTTTTTTCAATTCGTCGATTTCGCGTTGCAGCTGGTTGAGTGTGGCATACATCTCGGGCAACTTCTTGTAGACCACCGACGAGCGTGCAAAGTTCTTGGCGTCGATGGCGGGCGACCCTTGGATGGTCTTGCCCGAAGGGATGCTGCCTGCGATGCCGGTCTGTGCGCCGCATTTCACCTGGTCGCCTACCTGGATGTGTCCGGCCACGCCTACCTGTCCGCCAAACATGCACCATTGGCCTATCTTGGTCGAACCGGCCACGCCGACTTGCGAGGCCATGACGGTGTGTGAACCTACCTCGACGTTGTGTGCCACCTGGATGAGGTTGTCGAGTTTCACGCCTTGATGCAGTACGGTGGCACCCATGGTGGCACGGTCGATGCAGGTGTTGGCACCGATTTCCACGTTGTCTTCTACGATGACGATACCTATTTGAGGAATCTTCTCATAGCCCTCCGGGGTGGGGGCAAAGCCGAATCCGTCGGCTCCGACCACGCAGCCGGAGTGAAGGATGCAGTGATTGCCCACGCGGCAATCGTGGTAGATGGTCACGTTGGCATGGAGGATGGTGTGGCTGCCCACCTTGGCATGGTCGCCTACCACGGCGTGCGGATGCAACTGGGCGTGGTCGCCTATTTCGGCATGGTCGCCCACGTAAGCGAAGGGGGCGATGTATACGTCCTGCCCGATGTGGGCGGTTGGTGCGATGTAGGCCAGCGGGTCGATGCCGGTCTTCTTGGGCTGGCTCTGCTCGTAGAGCGTGAGCAGTTTGGCCAGGCTGTCGTAGGCGTTTTCGACCTTGATGAGTGTCGCCTGGATGTCTCCTTCGGGGACGAAGTCCTTATTTACCAGGACGATGCTCGATTGCGTGCTATATATATAAGGTGTATATTTCGGATTGGACAGGAAGGACAATGCTCCGGGGACTCCTTCTTCTATCTTTGCAAAGGTATGGACGGTGATGTTTTCATCCCCGACGACTTCTCCTTGTAGGAATGCTGCGATTTGTTTGGCCGAAAATTCCATAATGGTTGAATCTATTGTTTACGGGTTATAGCTTAGCTGGTGTATCTAATCGATGCACTTGTAGGTGCAAATAACGTACTTTTTTTTTATATAATCGTTCAGAAGTGGAAATATTTCGCGCTAAGTGTCCATCCGAAGATAGCAAAGGTAGTATTTCCGTACTTTTCGGGAGAGAAGCGAGATGTTGAGCATGTCGGACGCATCGGCGATGTTCTTCGTGCTTCCATCGTTGTAGAGAATCTCGATGCTGTCGTCGGCGGGGTCGTACATGTTCTTGGCTATCTGAGGTGTCGACACAAAATAGTGGGCTTCCGACGCCGGGATGTTCAGGTGCCGGCCGACGGCTTCGCGCAACGGACGGAGACGTTCTTCGCTGAACGGTTCCGAAGCGACCTCTACCTTGAACAGTTGCCGGTTGACCATGCCGGTGCTGAGGGTGGAGAGCGTTGTGTCCGGGTGGTCGGCCCAGACTTTCAAGGCTGTCCAGATGTCGTTGTCGTCAAGCCGGATGAAGTTCTCCAGGCAGGATGGGTCGGACAGGAATCGCTGGCGGTCGATGTCGTGGTAGAGAAAGAACCGGAGGGCCGGCGATGCGAACAGTTCCACTCCTTGGGTGGCCAGTTCTTTGGCACGCAGCAGGGCTCCGATGAGCATTTGCTCGTAGGCCACCGAGGTTTTGTGGAGGTACACCTGCCAGTACATCAGCCGGCGGGCCGTCAGGAAGTTCTCGATGGAGTAGATGCCTTTGGACTCGACAACCAGATGGTCGTCCTTCACGTCGAGCATTTGGATGATGCGGGCCGAACCGATGTTTCCTTCGTTGACTCCCGTGTAGAAACTGTCGCGCCGGAGATAGTCCAGGCGGTCCATGTCCAGTTGTCCGCTGACCAGTTGGTGCAGGAATTTCTTGGGATATTCGTCTTTGAATATCTGGATGGCCAGCGTCAGTTGTCCGTTCATTTCCCGGTTCATCCGCTCCATCAGCAGCAGTGAGATTTCTTCGTGGGAGATGCCTCGCACAAGGGTGTCTTCCAGCACGTGGGAGAACGGGCCGTGGCCGACGTCATGCAGCAGGATGGCTATCTGGACGGCTTCGGCTTCGCTTGCAAAGATGAAGTTCCCTTTGGCGGAGAGGTGCTTGATGGCTTCGCTCATCAGGTGGAAGGCACCCAGCGAGTGTTGGAAACGGGTGTGTTGTGCGCCCGGGTAGACGACCGACGACAGGCCGACCTGGCGGATGCGGTTGAGGCGTTGCAGGATGGGATGCCGTACGATGTCGTACAGCAATCCCGTAGGTAGGTTGATAAACCCGAAGACCGGGTCGTTGATGATCTTTCGTTTCTGAATCATTGCAGGATGGCCTGAAGTTGCTGCTCCATTTGCTGCTGCACTTTGTGGGCTTCTTCGCCGGCCACTTGGGCGAAGCGTTCGGTCTTGTCGGCGTAGATGATGGCACGCGACGAGTTGACAATCAGGCCACACGTGCGGTTCATTCCGTAGCGGCACACCTCTTCGAGCGAACCGCCTTGTGCGCCGATGCCGGGAACGAGCAGGAAATGGTCGGGGACGATGCGCCGGATGTCTTCGAACATCCGTCCTTGTGTGGCGCCGACCACGTACATCATGTTGTTGTCGTCGCCCCATTGCTGCGAGCGGCGCAGCACTTTCTCGAACAGGCGTTCGCCGTCCGGGTCTGCCGTCAGCTGGAAGTCGTGCGAGCCTTTGTTGCTGGTCAAGGCCAACAGGATGACCCATTTGTTCGGGTAGGTGAGGAAGGGGCTGACGCTGTCTTCGCCCATGTAGGGGGCTACGGTCACCGAGTCGATATCGAGTTCTTCGAAGAACGTGCGTGCATACATGGCCGAGGTGTTCCCGATGTCGCCTCGTTTGGCGTCGGCGATGAGGAACTGGTCCGGATAGTTCTGCTTGATGTAGTTGACCGTCTTTTCGAAGGCCATCCATCCCTTCACGCCCATGCTTTCATAGAATGCCAGGTTGGGCTTGTAGGCGATGCAGTAGGGGGCTGTAGCGTCGATGATGGCTTTGTTGAAGGCGAAGATGGGGTCTTCTTCGTTCAGCAGGTGTGCCGGAATCTTCTGGATGTCGGTGTCCAGTCCTACGCAAAGGAAGGATTTCTTTCGGCGGATGTTCTCAAATAGTTCTTGCTTGTTCATCTTATTCTGTTTGGAGGTAAAAGGTTTTCTCTTTAAAGTTCGGTCTCTTTCAGGCGTTCGGCGTTTTCGGCTACGATGAGGTGGTCGATGCAGTCCTGGATGTCGCCATCCATGAATGCGCCCAGGTTGTAGATGGTGTAGTTGATGCGGTGGTCGGTGATTCGCCCTTGCGGGTAGTTGTAGGTGCGGATTTTGGCCGACCGGTCGCCGGTGGAGACCAGCGTCTTGCGTCGGCTGGCGATGTCGTCGATGTACTTCTGGTGTTCCTTGTCGTAGATGAAGGTGCGCAGGCGGCTGAGGGCACGTTCTTTGTTCTTGGGCTGGTCGCGCGTCTCGGTGCATTCAATCAGGATTTCCTCCACGACACCGGTGTTGGGGTTCTTCCAGTTGTAGCGCAGGCGGACGCCGGACTCCACTTTGTTGACGTTCTGTCCGCCGGCGCCGCCGCTTCGGAACGTGTCCCACTTGATTTCTCCCTCGTTGATTTCCACATCGAAGGGTTCGGCCTCGGGCAGTACGGCCACGGAAGCCGCCGAGGTGTGGACGCGGCCCTGCGTCTCGGTGGCGGGCACTCGTTGCACACGGTGGACTCCCGACTCGTATTTCAAGGTTCCGTAGACCTTTTCGCCGGTCACGGAGCAGATGATTTCTTTGTAGCCGCCGGCAGCGCCTTCGCTGGCGCTCGACACTTCCAGTCTCCATCCTTTGGCCTCGCAGTACTTGACGTACATGCGGAAAAGGTCGCCGGCAAAGATGGCCGCTTCGTCTCCACCCGTTCCGCCCCGGATTTCCAGGATGGCGTTCCGGTCGTCTTGTGGGTCGGCCGGAATCAGCAGCAGTTTGATTTCTTCTTCCAGTTGGGGCAGGCGGTTCTGGCAGGCATCGAGTTCCTCGCGTGCCATTTCCTTCATTTCCGGGTCGGTCTCGGTGGAAATGATGTGCTTGGCTTCTTCGATGCCGCCCATGGTCTGCACGTATTCCTTGCGGGCGTTCATGAGGTCGCCCAGTTCTTTGTATTCTTTGGTGAGTTTGACGTAACGCTTCTGGTCGCTGATGACGGAGGGGTCGGTAATCAGGGTGGACACTTCTTCAAATCGGGCCACCAGTCCGTTGAGTTTCTCCAGTAAGGTGTTGTTTTCTGCCATGATGAAACGGGGTTGGTTCGAAAAGGGGAATCAATAGTTGAACTCTCCAAACTCGGAACGGATGATCAGTTCTTTGTGGTCGCTCTCTTCGATGCGGCCGACTACTTGCGCGTCGATGTGGAAGCTCTTGGCGATGGCGATGACCTCTTCGGCATGCTCGGGTGCGAGGTATACCTCCAGGCGGTGGCCCATGTTGAATACCTTGTACATCTCTTCCCAGTCGGTGCCGCTTTGCTCTTTGATGGTTCTGAACAAGGGCGGTACGGGGAACAGGTTGTCTTTGATGACCCGGCAGTTGTCGCCCACGAAGTGGAGCACCTTGGTCTGTGCGCCGCCCGAGCAGTGGACCATGCCGTGAATCTCCGGACGGAGGGCGTCGAGCAGTTTCTTGACGACGGGCGCATAGGTGCGCGTCGGCGACAGCACCAGTTTGCCGGCATCGAGGGGGGACCCTTCCACCGCATCGGTCAGTTTCAGCCCGCCGCTGTAGACCAGTTCTTCGGGTACGGCTTTGTCGTAACTTTCGGGGTATTTTTCGGCCAGGTATTTGGCGAATACGTCGTGTCGTGCGCTGGTCAGCCCGTTGCTTCCCATGCCTCCGTTGTATTCTTTTTCATAGGTGGCCTGTCCGTAGGAGGCCAGTCCGACGATGACGTCGCCCGGACGGATGTTGGCGTTGTTGATGACGTCGCTCCGTTTCATGCGGCAGGTGACGGTGGAGTCCACGATGATGGTGCGTACCAGGTCGCCTACGTCGGCCGTTTCACCGCCGGTGGCATACACGCCTACGCCCATCTCGCGCAGTTCGGCCAGGAGTTCGTCCGTGCCGTTGATGATGGCCGAGATGACTTCGCCCGGGACGAGCAGTTTGTTTCGCCCGATGGTGGACGAGACAAGAATGTTGTCCACGGCACCTACGCAGAGCAAGTCGTCGATGTTCATGATGAGCGCATCCTGTGCGATGCCTTTCCATACCGAGAGGTCGCCTGTCTCTTTCCAGTAGAGGTAGGCCAGCGACGATTTTGTTCCGGCGCCGTCGGCGTGCATGATGTTGCAGTATTCCGGGTCTCCTCCCAGGATGTCGGGGATGATTTTGCAGAAGGCCTGCGGAAAGATGCCTTTATCGATGTTCTTGATGGCGTTGTGTACATCTTCTTTGGATGCGGATACGCCGCGCTGCATATATCTCTGATTGCTCATACGCTATAAATAAGGATGTTTGAAGATTCTGTTTTCAAGATGCAAAGGTAGTCTTTTTTTCCATACGGCCTTTATAATAGGACGTGAAAATGAGCGGTTGGCCATGCCTCTGGCTTTTCCTTCGTCAGGGTGCGTGTGCTCGTA
Source organism: Bacteroidaceae bacterium (assembly GCA_051875715.1). Taxonomy (GTDB): domain Bacteria; phylum Bacteroidota; class Bacteroidia; order Bacteroidales; family Bacteroidaceae; genus DYCT01. The sequence continues at coordinate 21,990 of JBJEHD010000091.1, read as the reverse complement.
TGCGAAGTACGATTATTAATCGTAATGCTGTACGATTGTTAATCGTACACGTGTACGATTAACAATCGTATCGGCGGTGCGTCTATATGTCCGTTGCGTTCCGGGCGGACGCGGATTCTGATAGGTGCTCTTTCCTTTCGGATGGAGCCGGCATGGCGGCCGGCAGAGGTGCAGGCCAAAAAGAAAGAGACCGTGTCAAAATCCGAGATTCTGGCACGGCCTCTTCGATTCGTCAGAATGGGCAGAATGCAGCCCGGATGCTGACGGTGACTGGAGGAGGGGTTATTCCACGATGGTCATTTCGTCAATCAGGTGTTTGGCGCCTCCCAGTTTTTCGATGATGAACAGCACGTAGCGGATGTCCACGCAGATGCAACGTTGCTTTTCGTCGTCGAAATTGATGTCGCCGCTCAGCGATTCCCAGTTGCCGTCGAAGGCTGCGCCAATCAGTTCTCCTCGGGCGTTGATGACCGGGCTGCCGGAGTTGCCGCCCGTGATGTCGTTGGTCGAGGTGAAGCAGACGGGCATGTCGCCGTTCTTCATGGCGTAGCGTCCGAAGTCCTTGCGCAGGATGAGGTCTTTCAGTTTGGCCGGTACCACGAACTCGGGGTTCGTGGCATCCTCCTTCTCCAGGATGCCGTCGGTGGTGGTGAAGTAGTCGTAATGGACGGCGTCGGCCGGGCTGTACGATTTCACGTTGCCGTAGGTGAGGCGGATGGTGAAGTTCGCGTCGGGGTATTGCGGGGTGGGGGCGTTCATCTCGCCCAGGCCGCGTACGTAGATTTTGTAGAGCGAGCGCAGCGCGTCGTCATCAGGCCCGGAGGACTGGTAGTTGTAGATGGTTTCCCATTTGGCTTTGGCGAACTGATACATCAGGTCGTTTTGGATGGCCTTCTTGCTGGGCTTGCTGATGAACTTGTTGAAGTTCTTTTCGTTGGCGAAGATGGTGTTGTCGTAGAGCGCGTCGACATATTTCCCGTAGTCGCCCTTGAACTGCTTTTCGATGGTCGTGTAGAAGGCCGGGCGGAACTCGGCCGGAACCATTTCGGCGAAGAGCGGCAGCATCACCTTGGCCACTTTCCGGTCTACTTCGTGGTCGTAGTCTTTGTTGTGGATGCTTGCGTACGATTCCTTCAGCCCTTCGATGGCCGCCTGGCGCAGCGAATCGTTCTTCGTGCTCAAGGCTTCGGCCAGTAGGTCCATGACTTTGTAGGGCGTGCCGTATTCGATGCCGTAGTAGATGGCTTCGATGAGGGCCGTCCATCGGTACGAGAACTCGTTGCTTTGAGCCAGGAAAGCGTCGATTTTGCCGACCACCTCTTCGTAGTCCTTGTTGTTGGTCTGGCGTGCGAATGCGGCGAAGCGTGCTTCCTGCTCCTGTTTGGCCTCCAGCACCTTGTTGTCCACGATGGCCTTGTTCATGCCGATGGCGTTCTTCCAATAGTTGCTGGAGCGGGCAAATTTGCTGGCGTATTGGATGCGCACTTTGTCGCTCTTTCTCATTTCCTCTCTCAATACGTCCTGGCGGGCGGTGCGTACCTTGATGCGAGGTTCGTTTTCGCATTCCATCATTTGCCGGATGCCCGATGCCGTGAGGTATCGGTTGGTGCTGCCGGGGAATCCCATCACCATGGTGTAGTCGCCGTCTTCGATGCCGCGGAGCGAGATGGCGAAATGCTTCGGCGTCTTCAGGGGGACGTTCGTCTCGGCGTACTCGGCCGGCTCGCCTTCCGCGTTGGCGTAGATGCGGAATACCGAGAAGTCGCCGGTGTGGCGGGGCCACATCCAGTTGTCGGTCTCTCCGCCGAACTTGCCTACCGACGAGGGCGGAGCGGCCACCATGCGTACGTCCTGGTACACTTTCTCAATGAAGAAATAGTAGCGGTTGCCGTCGTAGAATATCATCAGGTTGCCCTGGTATCCGAATTTGCCTGCGTAGGGGCTGGCTTGGAACAGCGAGTCCTGCAGGGTGGCAAGGTAGTCGGCGGTGAATGATTGAGCCTCCGTGATTTCCTTGTTGGCAATCTTTTGCAGGACGAGGTCCGTCACGTCTTCAATCTTTTCGATGAACGTGAACGTCAGGTCCGGGGTGGGGATTTCTTCTTCCCGGCTCATGGCCCAGAAGCCGTCGGTCAGGTAGTCGTGCTCCACCGACGAGTGTTGCTGGATGGCGTCGTAGCCGCAGTGGTGGTTGGTCAGTATCAAGCCTTCGGGCGAGATGATTTCGCCTGTGCATCCGCCGCCGAAGATGCCCACTGCGTCCTTCAGCGATACTTTGTTCGGACTGTAGATGTCGTCGATGTCCATTTGCAGGCCTTGGCGTCTCATCTGGTCGGCCAGGTGTTGTTCCTGCATCAGTTGCAAAAGCCACATGCCCTCGTCGGCGCGTGCCGTAAAGAACGGCAGGCACAAGAGCGCAACGAGGAAAAGGTTCTGTTTTCTCATACGCGTTTGAAATAAAAGATGGGGTGAAATAAAAATGGGTGGAGGGATGGGCTGTGCAGGACAGATGCGCCCCGACAGCACGGGAGGAGAGGCTCGAACTCCCGACACCCGGTTTTGGAGACCGGTGCTCTACCAACTGAGCTACTCCCGTATTGCGGCCGCAAAGGTAGTTGAATATTCCGTATCTGCAAGCCATTCCCTTATAAAAGTGCTAAGTCATAAAACATTTTCCGATAACAGACGGCTTTTTCGTCTATCGGTTTCGGATACGCCCGCGACGAGGAGGGCATCCGATAGAGCCAGAACTCCCGTCCTTCGCAATGGAAGGAAACCCGTCCGCCCACCGGTGGTTCGGCGGCGTTCAGTTGTTCGCGTAGCGTGTCGGTCGACTTCTGTCCGGTGGTGACGATGGCCCGGCATTGGGGCAGTTGGCGGAGCAACGAGGGGATGTGGGTCGGCTCCACCACCTCCAGGAACTTGTCGGACGCATTGTCCTGCAGCCGGCGGACGCTTGTGGCCGCGTCGAACAGGGCGATTCCCTTTTGCTGAAGGAAGGCCACGAGTCGCTCCTTGTCGAAGGCCTTCCCGTTGGCGGTCAGGAAGTGTGCCTTGTCGCCGAAGAAAATCCACCCGAAGATGCGCCACATGTCGTTTTGCAGGTTCGGGTAGTAGAACTCCATGCTCCACCGTTTTCGTTGGGGAGGGAAACTGCCCAGCATGAGCAGGCGTGCGTTTGCGGGCAGGAAGGGTTCCAGCGGATGTCGTTCGACGGGAATCATGCGGGGTCTTCCGGGGTTTGCTTATTCGGCCGAACTCTTGGTGCGCTTGCTGTTCTTGGCCAGCATGACCAGGTTGAAGGCGTATTCCGTCATCCATGCTTCGGAGTAGCCCAGACGCTCTTTGTATCCGCGTACGTTCTTGGCCACGGGGCGCATCTCGTCCGATTTCCAGTCGGTCTTGGTCAGGATGTCGTGCACGCTCTTTTCCGTCATGGCATACAAGGCCTTGCGGAAGAATTTCGGCACGCCGAACTTCCATCTCATCAGGCTTCCGATGCCCATCATCAGGTCGTTGCTGAAGCCTTGGAACATGAACAGGTAGCCCTGGATGTCGTTTTGTGTGCGGCAGCAGCGACGGATGGAACTGTCTATCTCTTTGAAGAAGTTTTCGCTCAGCCCGTAGCTCTGCATCAGCAGTTTCCGCGAATGGCTTTTCTCGGCGATGCCCAGACGGCCGCCTTGGGTGGCTACTTTGTAGACGTGTTTGAACAATACGACGTCCGGCAACATGCGGATGTTGGTGACGCCGAGGTTGACGGCCATGGTGGATTGGTAGTATACGCGGATGAGCGTCATGAAGCCCTCCATTTGGCTTTGGTCTACTTCGTGAATTTCGGTCTCTCTCTTGAACAGTCGTTGAAAGAAGTTCATATCGGTATCAATTTGTTTTTAATGAATGGTAAAGAATAGATGCAAATGTAGTGCAATTTTTCGTATCGCCGCTTTCCTCGGCCTACTTTCGCGCGCGTGCTTACAATTTTATCTTCTTGTCGGCCGGCTTCGACTCGTTTTGCAGGCGGTCCAGTGCGGTGACCACGTATCGGTATTTGGTTTTCCCGTTGCGGTAGGGCAGCTTGTAGAACGGTTTGCGGGTGATGGCCACGATTTTGGCCGGGTCGTCCAGGTTTGCTTTCTCCTTGGCCCCGAAGCGGTAGACGACGAATCCGTGGACTTCGTCCATGGGGTCTTTACTCTGGGGGGCTTTCCAAAAGAGCAGATAGCCGTCGCTGGTCCATACGGCCTTGAGTTTGCTCACGGGCTTGGGAGCCTGGTCGTCCAGAAACGGGAAGGCGGGCTGCAACGCCGGACAGGCGTGGTAGCGGGTAGCCAGGGCGTCGGCATAATGGCCCGTGTTGGCCACTACTTCTACGCCGGGCCACTGGCAACTGCCTTGGATGGTGGGGTAGGAGCGTTGCAACTCCATCTTCCGCCGCATCTGATGGATGGTGCTGTCTTGCACGTCGGGTTTCTCCACCGTGCGCTTCACGTCTTGTCCGATGAACAATGGCCGGTTGGCGGCGTTTCGGGCCCACCAGGCCACGAGGGTGGCGTAGTCGGCTGCCGGATGGCCTATTTCCCAGTACACCTGGGGGATGGTGTAGTCCACCCATCCGTTGTTGACCCACAAGAGGATGTCGGCATAGAGGTCGTCGTAGTTCTGCAGTCCGTTGGTCTCGCTGCCGTTCGGGTCGTTTCTCCGGTTGCGGTAGATGCCAAAGGGCGACACGCCGAACTTCACCCAGGGCTTCAGCGCATGGATTTGTTCGTGCAGTTGCTTGATGAGGACGTTCACGTTGTCGCGCCTCCAGTCTTCCTTGCGGCCGAATCCCATGCCGTAGCGTGCGAAACTGAGTTCGTCGTCGAACGTTTCTCCGGGGATGGGGTAGGGATAGAAATAGTCGTCCATGTGGATGCCGTCGATGTCGTAGCGCGACACGATGTCTTCCACCACCCGGCCGATGTGCTTGCGCGATTCGGGCAGTCCGGGGTTGAAGAACAATTGGTTGCCGTAGGTGATAAACCATTCGGGGTGGCGGTGATACACATGGCCGGGGGCCAGCTCGGTGCGCAGGCTGGTTTTGACCCGGTAGGGGTTTATCCAGGCATGAAATTCCATGCCCCTTTGATGGCATTGCTCGATGGTGAAGGCCATGGGGTCCCACAACGGCTGTGGCGCCTCGCCTTGCGTGCCGGTCAGGAAGCGGCTCCACGGCTCGATGCTGGAGGCGTAGAGCGCATCCGCTTCGGGCCTTACCTGAAACAGGATGGCGTTGATGCCGGCCCGTTGCAGGCTGTCCAGCTGGGTGCGGATGAGTTGCTGCGTGGCTTGTGTGCCTTTGTTCTGGTAGATGCCGCTGACCGAGTGCAGCCAGGCGCCCCGAAACTCCCGCTTGGGCGAGGGCGACTGGGCAAAGAGGGAAAGGGCGAAGGCCAGGCAGACCCCGGCCAGGTATGTCTTCAGGTGCATGATGCGATTGGTTTAAAGGTGTACCTCTTGAAAGTCGGGCGCAAACTTAGGCAAAAAAGGGGGATTCCGGTGCGTGCCGGACCGAAAAAGTGAGTTATTAACAAAAAAGCCGAGTTATCAACAATTTAGCCAAAGTTCACCTCTTTTGTTATGCGCTTTCCCATATTATTGCTTATTTCGCAGCCGATTAATTAGGATAATATGGGAAAAATTATTGCTTTAGCGAACCAAAAAGGCGGTGTGGGCAAGACGACGACAACCATCAACCTGGCTGCCTCTTTGGCGACGTTGGAGAAGAAAGTGCTGGTTGTTGATGCCGATCCGCAGGCCAATGCCTCTTCCGGTTTGGGAGTGGACATCAAGGAGGTGGATTGCTCTGTCTACGAATGCCTCATCGACCAGACCGATGTACACGAAGCAATTTATACCACCGACATCGAGGGGCTGGACGTAGTGCCTTCGCATATCGACCTGGTGGGTGCGGAAATCGAGATGCTGAACCTCCCGAACCGGGAGAAAGTGATGAAAAAGATGCTCGACCCGCTTCGCGCGGAATACGACTACATCCTCATCGACTGCTCTCCTTCGCTGGGCCTGATTACCATCAATGCGCTTACGGCGGCCGATTCGGTGGTGATACCCGTCCAGTGCGAGTATTTCGCTTTGGAAGGCATCAGCAAATTGCTGAATACCATCAAGATTATCAAGTCGAAACTGAATCCGGCGTTGGAGATAGAAGGCTTCCTGCTGACGATGTTCGACTCTCGTCTTCGTCTGGCCAACCAGATTTACGACGAGGTGAAACGCCATTTCCAGGAACTGGTGTTCAAGACGGTCATCCAGCGCAATGTGAAGTTGAGCGAGGCTCCCAGCCATGGCGTCCCGGCCATCTTGTACGATGCCGATTCAACCGGGGCGAAGAATCATCTGGCCCTGGCCCGGGAGATTGTGGAAAAGAACAACAAATAAACATAAAGAGAGGAAGCACATGGCAGCACACAAGAAATTTGCATTGGGAAGGGGTTTGGATGCCCTCATTTCGATGGACGAAGTGAAAACCGAGGGTTCCTCTTCCATCAATGAGGTAGAACTCCAGAAAATTTCGGTCAACCCGAATCAGCCCCGCCGGGAGTTCGACGAGGTCGCCTTGCAGGAGTTGGCCGATTCCATTCGGGAGATTGGCATCATCCAGCCCATTACGTTGCGGAAGATTGACGACGATGCCTATCAGATTATCGCAGGCGAACGTCGCTACAGGGCTTCCCTGTTGGCCGGCTTGCAGACCATTCCGGCTTACGTGCGTACGGCCGACGACGAGAACGTGATGGAAATGGCTCTGATCGAGAACATCCAGCGCGAGGATTTGAACTCCATTGAGATAGCCCTGGCCTACCAGCATCTGTTGGAGCAATACGAACTGACGCAGGAGCGTCTGAGCGAACGGGTGGGGAAGAAACGTGCCACGATAGCCAACTACCTGCGCCTGCTCAAACTGCCGGCCCCCGTCCAGGTGGCCTTGCAGAACCGGACCATCGACATGGGCCATGCCCGTGCTCTGCTGACACTGGACGACCCCAAACTGCAAATCCGCCTGTTCGAGGACATTCTGGCGCAGGGGTACTCCGTGCGCAAGGTCGAGGAACTGGTCAAGGCGCTCAGTCGTGGCGAACAGGTGAAGAGCGGCGACCACAAGATAGCCCCCAAGCGGACCAAACTGCCGGAAGAATACACGATGCTGAAGGAGCATCTGTCTGCCTTCTTCCGCACGAAGGTGCAACTCTCCTGCTCTCCGAAGGGGAAAGGGCACATCAGCATACCTTTCCAGAACGAGGAGGAACTGGAGCGCATCATGGCGATTTTCGATCAGATGAAAAACAAAGAAGGAAACGAGTAGACAGGTGAAGGGACGCGGACGATATGGTTGGCTGACCGCATTGCTGGTGGCGTGCTGGTTGGGTTGGGGAACGGCGGCGTATGCCTGGTCGGAGGTGGCGTTGTCTGATACGTTGCCCGAACTGCCCAAGGCGTTGCGCCAGCGCATGCAGACCGACGAGGCCGATTCGCTGACCATCGACAGCCTCCGGCGGGTCAATGCCGCGAACCTGAAACGGCTGGATGCTCCGGTCGACACGGCAGCCTTGTCGGCAAGGGCGGACAGCCTGGAACGGGAAACTCCCAAACCGATATGGATTCCCAATTCGACGAAAGCCGTCTGGCTGGCTGCCGTCTTCCCGGGAGGCGGACAGATTTACAATCGCAAATACTGGAAATTACCCATCATCTATGGTGGATTTGTCGGATGTGCCTATGCCCTGTCGTGGAACAATCAGATGTATTCCGACTATTCGCAGGCCTATCTGGACATCATGGACGACAATCCCCAGACAAACAGTTACCTGGATTTCCTGCCATCGGGCGCCAATGTGGACGGCCGGCTGGATTTCTACAAGAACACGTTCAAAAAGAAGAAAGATTTTTACCGACGAAACCGCGACTTGAGCATCTTTTGCTTCATCGGGGTTTACTTGTTGTCGATTATAGATGCTTATGTGGATGCCGAATTGTCCAACTTCGATATTTCGAAGGATTTGGGCCTGCGGGTGGAACCTTCCGTCGTCACCGACAAGCGGGTAGGCCGTTCCGTAGGGTTGCAATGCAGCATCCGCTTTTAACCAATTGGCCAGCCGGTTCGGACCGGAGAGCCTAACGTAAAAACAGAGTAGAAGATGAAACATATCGCATTGATTATTTCGTTTGTTTTGGCAGGTGTGCCGGCCTTGCAGGCACAGTCCGTCCACGTGACGGTTGGTACGGGTGAGGCGCAACACGAAGAAGACATCTTGGTGCCGGAGAGCATGGACTATCCGATAGACAGCCTGCTCAACAGTTGGAGTGCGCGCAACTACCTGGTGGTGGATGCCGACTGCCGCACACGGACCGACAACCCCTATTTCCCCGATTCTGTCTACATCGACCGCCTGTCGCGCATCCCTTCCCTCATGGAAATGCCCTACAACGACATCGTGCGCAAATTCATCGACCTCTACGCCACCCGTTTGCGCCAGAAGGTGTCCTACATGCTGGGTGCGGCCAATTTCTATATGCCCATCTTCGAAGAAGCGCTGGATGTGTACGACATTCCGCACGAACTTCGCTATCTGCCGGTCATCGAGTCGGCGCTCAACCCTTCGGCTGTATCGCGGGCCGGAGCCAGCGGTTTGTGGCAGTTCATGCTCAGCACGGGCAAGATTTACGGCCTCGAGTCGAACAGCCTGGTCGACGAGCGGCGTGACCCGATACGTGCCACCTGGGCGGCAGCGCGCTACCTGCGCGACCTCTATGCCATCTATCAGGACTGGAACCTGGTGATTGCCGCCTATAATTGCGGCCCCGGCAACATCAACAAGGCCATCCGCCGTGCGGGTGGAGAAAAAGACTACTGGAGCATCTACAACTATCTGCCGCGCGAGACGCAGGGCTATGTTCCGGCCTTCATCGCCGCCAATTACATCATGACCTACTATTGCGAACATGGCATCTGTCCGATGGAAACCATGCTTCCGGCCGGCACGGACACGGTGCAGGTGTCGAAGGACCTGCATTTCGAGCAGATTTCGGACTTGTGCGACATCTCGGTCGACCAGATTCGTAGCCTCAACCCGCAGTACAAGCGCGACATCGTGCCGGGCAGCAGCAAGCCGTGTACGCTCCGTTTGCCTCGCAACTACATCAGCACCTTCATCGACAGCCAGGACACCATCTATGCCCATCGTGCATCGGAGTTGTTTACCAAGCGCCGCACCGTGGCGGTGAAGGACCCGGCTCCGGGCGGTGGCAAATCGTCTTCGGGTGCGGTCTATCATAAAGTGCGTAGTGGCGAGACCTTGTCGGTCATCGCCCGGAAATACCGCGTCAGCGTCAAGGAAATCAAGCGGTGGAACAATCTGTCGTCCGACCGCATTGCCGCGGGCAAGCGTCTGAAGATATATCGGTAGCGCGCAGGAGCGTGCTGTAAAAAAATACCGAAGGGATATTCTTTTTTTCGTGCAAGATTTCTAATTTTGCGAAAACGATAAAAGGAGGAATAGACCATGGACGACATACAAGCCAAGGAATCAGCTGACAATAAGATGATAGACGATGCATTCCAGGAGTTGCTTAACACGTATTTGGCCACCAAGCATCGGAAGAAAGTGGAAATCATCACCAAGGCTTTCAACTTTGCTCGGCAGGCCCACAAAGGTGTGAAGCGTCGTTCGGGCGAACCCTACATCATGCACCCCATTGCGGTGGCGATGATTGTCTGCCGGGAGATAGGCTTGGGCTCCACCTCCATCTGTGCCGCGTTGCTTCACGACGTAGTGGAGGACACGGACTATACGGTCGAAGACATCGAGAACATCTTTGGTGCCAAGATTGCCCAGATTGTGGACGGATTGACCAAAATCTCCGGCGGCATCTTTGGCGACAAGGCATCGGCGCAGGCCGAGAACTTCAAGAAGTTGCTGCTGACCATGTCGAACGACATCCGGGTGATTCTCATTAAGATAGCCGACCGTCTTCACAATATGCGCACCCTGGGCTCTATGCTGCCCAACAAGCAATACAAGATTGCCGGTGAAACTTTGTACATCTATGCGCCTCTGGCCCATCGCTTGGGACTGAACAAGATAAAGACCGAACTTGAGAACCTGAGTTTCAAGTACGAGCATCCCGAGGAGTATAGGCAGATAGAGGAGAAACTGCAAGAGACGGCTGCGGCCCGTGAAGACGTGTTCCGTCGGTTTACGGCGCCCATCCGCGATCAACTGGACAAGATGGGCCTGGAGTACGATATCCTGGCTCGTGTCAAGTCGCCTTATTCCATTTGGAACAAGATGCAGACCAAGCACATCCCCTTCGAGGAGGTGTACGACCTGTTGGCGGTGCGCATCGTTTTTACGCCTCGCAAGACCGAAGAAGAACTGAACGAGTGCTTCGGCATCTATGTGGCCATCTCCCGCATCTACAAGCCCCATCCCGACCGCCTGCGCGACTGGGTGAGCCATCCGAAGGCCAATGGCTATCAGGCCCTGCACGTCACCTTGATGAGCAACGACGGCCAGTGGATTGAGGTGCAAATCCGAAGCAAACGCATGGACGATGTGGCCGAGCAAGGTTTTGCGGCGCATTGGAAATACAAAGAAGGAGGAGGCAGCGAGGACGAAGGCGAGTTGGAGAAATGGCTGAAGACCATCAAGGAAATCTTGGATGACCCGCAGCCGGATGCCATCGACCTGCTTGACACCATCAAACTGAACCTGTATACTTCCGAGATATTTGTCTTCACCCCGAAAGGCGAAATCCGTACCATGCCTGCGGGATGTACGGCTCTCGACTTCGCTTTCAGCATCCACACGTTCCTGGGCAGCCATTGCATCGGTGCCAAGGTCAACCACAAACTCGTGCCGCTCAGCCATCGGCTGCAGAGTGGCGACCAGGTGGAAATCCTCACGTCCAAATCGCAGCGCGTACAGCCCGAGTGGGTCGATTTCGCCACGACGGCCAAAGCCAAGGCCAAGGTGCTGGCCATCTTGAAGCGGGAACAGCGCATCGCCCAGAAGGATGGAGAAGAGATACTCAACGCTTTCTTTCAGGCGGAGGACTTGTTGCCCAACTCGGCCAACATCGAAAAACTCTACCGCCTTCATGGACTGCCGGACAAGGATGCGCTCTTGTCGGCATTGGGACAGCGCACCATCGTCTTGGGCGATGACGACCGAAATGCCTTGAAGGACAAACCCTCCACCAACAACTGGCGTCGCTACCTCACCTTCTCGTTCGGTGGTTCGGGCAAGGAAGGCAAAGACCGGAACCCCGACGAAGCGAAACCGGCCGTGGGGCACATTGACACCAAGAAGGCGTTGAAACTGACCGAGGACGCCATTCGTCGAAACTACACCATGGCTTCGTGTTGCAATCCCATCCCGGGCGACGACGTGCTGGGCTATCTGGACGAAAACGGGCGCGTTGTCATTCACAAACGCCAGTGCCCTGTCGCCACCAAACTGAAAAGCAGTTACGGCAACCGTATTCTGGCTGCCGATTGGGACACGCACAAGGCACTCTCGTTCCCCATATTCCTTTATATAAAGGGTATCGACGACGTAGGTCTGCTCAATCAGATTACCCAGATTATCTCCCAGCAGTTGAACGTCAACATCCGCAAACTCTCCATCGAAAGCAACGACGGCATCTTCGAAGGCAAGATTCAACTTTTTGTCCACGATGTGGAGGACGTGCAGACCATCTGTACCAATCTGCGTAAGATACCCAACATCAAGATGGTGACCCGTGTGGAGGGCTGACGCCTTTCCTCTACAGCGCGTCCAGTTCGCGCTTCATCTGCATGAGTTCTTCGCGGATGGCTTTCAGCCGCGAGAGCACCTCCATGGTCTGTACGGTGTTCTCCTTGTTCCCTTTCAGTTTCTGGCGGGCTCCCGTCAGGGTCATCCCCTGTTCCTTCACCAAGTGGTAGACAAGGCGGACTTCTTCTATGTCTTCCTGCCGGTAGAAACGGGTCCCCTTGGCATTCTTCCGGGGCTGGATGTTGGGAAATTCCTTTTCCCAGAACCGAAGCAACGACTCGTTTACCCCGAACATGTCGGCCACCTCGCCGATGGAGTAGTACAGTTTCAGGTTCTTTCCTTGTTTGGATGTCGGGCGTTCGTTTTCCATCTTTCCGTCTCCTTTCTTTCTGGTCCAGAGGCTTAGTCGAACACCTTGCCGTGGTTGGCAGCCAGTTGGATCATCTTGTCGTAATCATCGGCGTCGAGGTCCATGAAGTAATAGTTCACCGGGTTGACGATGCGCCCTTTGGCTACGACCTCGTAGTGCAGGTGCGGCCCGGTGCTCTTTCCCGTGTTGCCTACGTAGCCTATCACTTCCCCTCTGACCACACGTTGTCCCCTCCGTGCCCGAAAGTCTTTCAGATGGGCGTAGCGGGTGTGGTAGCCGAATCCGTGGTCTATCTCGATGGTGTTGCCGTAGCCCGTTTCCCAGCCGGCTTTCACCACGGTTCCGTCGCCCGTGGCGTAGACGTCCGTCCCCTGCGGTGCGCTGAAGTCCATTCCGTTGTGAAACTTCGTGGTGCCGTAGATGGGGTCGATGCGTCGGCCGAAGCCCGATGCCGTGCGGCGCAGGTCTTTGTTCGACACGGGCTGTATGGCGGGGATGCAACGCAACATCTCGTCGTGCTGGCGGCAGAGCGTCACGATTTCGTCGAACGATTGCGACTGGATGTAGAGTTGGCGGTTCAGCACGTCCATCTTCTGGGTGGTTTGCACCACCAGGTCGGCGTTGGCCAACGAACGCAGATGTTCGTAGCGGTTCGTTCCGCCGTAGCCGGCCGTCCGTACGGCCTCGGGCACGGGGTCGGCCATGAAGATGACGCGATACAGGTTGTCGTCGCGCTGTTGCAGGCTTTGCATCACCCTCAGTGCTTCGTCCAGTTGGCGCGACAACACGGCATACTGGGCCTGCAGGCGCGAATTCTCGATGCGCAATTCTTTTTCTGACGGCGAACCGAACAACCAGATGAACCCGATGAAGCAGGCTGCGCCCAGGCCCATGCCGACAAACAAGCGGCGCGCGATGCTCGTCGCGCGCTGGCGTATCGTGGGGTAGATGCGGTCGTAGGTTTGCGTCTTGGGGTTGTAGATATAATATACTTTGCGCATTTTTTTTCGATAAGATGGACAAAAATAATAAAACCCGTTATCTTTGCAAATCCTTTTTGAGAATATTAACTTGACAAGAATAAAGATAAAAGTATGTTGACAGCAAACGAAATTAGAGAATCGTTCAAAACCTTCTTCGAAGGGAAGGGCCATCAGATTGTTCCTTCCGCTCCGATGGTCATCAAAGACGACCCGACGCTGATGTTCACCAATGCCGGCATGAACCAGTTCAAGGACATTATTTTGGGCAATCATCCGGCCAAATACCACCGCGTGGCCGATTCGCAGAAGTGCCTGCGCGTGAGCGGCAAGCACAACGACCTCGAAGAAGTAGGACATGATACCTACCACCACACCATGTTCGAGATGTTGGGCAACTGGTCGTTTGGCGACTATTTCAAGAAAGAAGCCATTTCGTGGGCGTGGGAATACCTGGTGGATGTACTCCATCTCAATCCGGCCGACCTGTATGCCACGGTCTTCGAAGGCAGCGCCGACGAGGGCCTGGAGCGCGACAACGAGGCAGCCGGCTACTGGGAACAGTTCCTGCCGAAGGACCACATCATCAATGGCAACAAGCACGATAATTTCTGGGAAATGGGCGATACGGGTCCGTGCGGCCCGTGTTCCGAAATCCACATAGACCTCCGTCCGGCCGAAGAAAAAGCCAAGGTCAGCGGCCGCGACTTGGTCAACCATGACCATCCGCAGGTGATTGAAATCTGGAACTTGGTGTTCATGCAGTTCAACCGCAAGGCCGACGGATCGCTCGAAGGACTGCCTGCCCGTGTCATCGATACCGGCATGGGTTTCGAACGCCTTTGCATGGCCCTGCAGGGCAAGACCTCGAACTACGACACTGATGTGTTCCAGCCCATTATCCGCGAAATCGGCCGTCTGGCTGGTAAGGAATACGGTCGGGACGCACAGGTCGACGTGGCCATGCGTGTTGTGGCCGACCACATCCGTACCATCGCCTTCTCCATCACCGACGGCCAGTTGCCCTCCAACGCCAAGGCCGGCTACGTCATCCGCCGCATCCTGCGCCGTGCCGTCCGCTATGCCTATACGTTCCTCGGCCAGAAACAGGCCTTCATGTATCGCCTCCTTCCTGTGTTGATTGACAACATGGGTCAGGCTTATCCCGAACTGAACGCCCAGCGTACGCTCATCGAACGCGTCATCAAGGAAGAGGAAGAAGCCTTCCTGCGTACGCTTGAGACGGGTATCCGCTTGCTGGACAAGACCATGGCCGAGACTCGCGAGGCTGGTCGCAACACCATCAGCGGCAAGGACGCTTTCACGTTGTACGACACGTATGGCTTCCCGCTCGACCTGACGGAGCTGATTCTGCGCGAGAATGCGCTGAGCGTCGACCTCGAAGGGTTCCATGCCGAGATGCAGAAACAGAAAGACCGTGCCCGCCATGCGGCCGCCGTCGAGACCGGCGACTGGGTGACGCTGAAGGAAGGCACCTCGGAATTCGTGGGCTATGACTATACCGAATACGAAGTCTCCATCCTGCGCTATCGCCAGGTGAAGCAGAAGAACCAGACCTTCTATCAGATTGTGCTCGACCATACGCCGTTCTACGCCGAAAGCGGTGGCCAGGTGGGCGATACGGGTGTGCTGGTGAGCGAGTTCGACACCATCGAGGTAATCGATACGAAGAAAGAGAACAACCTTCCCATTCACATCACCAAACAACTTCCCTCGCAACCCGAGGCGCCGATGATGGCTTGTGTCGACACCGAGAAGCGCGCTGCCTGCGCCGCCAACCACTCGTGTACGCACTTGCTGGACGAGGCCCTGCGCCAGGTGCTGGGTACGCATGTTGAGCAGAAAGGTTCGTTGGTTACGCCGGATTCGCTTCGTTTCGACTTCTCTCATTTCCAGAAAGTCACCGACGAACAGTTGCGCGAGGTGGAACACCTGGTCAATGCCAAGATTCGCGCCAATGTTCCCCTGACGGAATACCGCAATCTGCCGATAGCCAAGGCCAAGGAACTGGGTGCCATCGCCTTGTTCGGCGAGAAATACGGTGAGGAAGTTCGCGTGGTCCAGTTCGGCACGTCCATCGAGTTCTGCGGTGGTACGCACGTGGCAGCCACCGGGCAGATTGGAATGATGAAAATCGTTTCCGAGAGTTCTATCGCAGCCGGCGTACGACGCATCGAGGCCTTCACCGGAGCCAAGGTGGAGGAACTGATTGATGCCGCACAAGACACGCTGAACGAAATCAAACAACTCTTCAACAATGCCCCCGACTTGAAGGCCGCCATCGGTAAGTACATCGAAGAGAACGCCGGGCTGAAGAAGCAGGTGGAGGACTATGTGGCCGAGAAGGCACGCGACATGAAGGAGCGCATGCTCCGTGGCGCACGCGAGGTGAACGGCGTGAAGGTGCTGAAGATTAGTCTTGTGCCCATGCCGGCCGACGCCGTGAAAAACATCGCCTTCCAGTTGCGTGGCGAATGCCCCGAGAACATGTTGTTCGTGGCCGGTACGCTGGACAACGGCAAGCCGATGCTGACGGTGATGGCTTCGGAGAACCTGGTCAAGGACGGCTTCAACGCCGGGAAGGCCGTACGCGAGGCTGCCAAGTTGATGCAGGGCGGTGGCGGCGGTCAGGCCCATTTCGCCACGGCCGGCGGCAAGAACCCCGACGGACTGAATGCCGCTGTCGATAAGGTGCTCGAACTGGCCGGTCTGTTGGGCTAATCGTTCGCAGATATAACATAGGCGGCGACCCGCTGGAGGAACAACTCCCCCGCGGGTCGCCGCCTTTTTGTATGCCTGCTCTCAGCCGGGCAGGTGCTTGCATTTGTGTGCATAGGCGCATGGCTCTGAGAGGGTAGGCTCGGGCGGGCGGGAGCATAGGCGTAGAGGTCCGCGAGGGTATGCTCGCGGACACAGGGGCTTTCTTTTTTATCTGATTTGAGCGTATTTTTCTCCATCATGCATCAAAAAAACTTGCAGAAATCATCTGCCATACAAAATAATTCCGTAACTTTATCCTCGGTGATCATAGCGATTATTGTTTGTAATTCTTTGTATTTCAACACTATAAAGTTGCAACAATTTTCGCTGATCACCAAATTTTCAAGTACTTATAATTCGTCGAACTCACGTTATATTAAGTGAGACGAAAGAAGGAGAACTAATAAATCTGAGTTTTTGGAGACGAATTTAACATTTATTGTACCATCTGGCTATCAATATTGCCTCGGAGTGACTACAAAACATATAAGAGGGTAAGTCAAAAAAGTAATTGCACATGAATAGAAAATACGAGGCTGTATTAGGTATCGTTTTTTACCTTCTATTGTTTGCTCTTTTGTGGCTATATACACAAAAATTTCGATTTCCCAAACTTTTTCTATTAAATTATGGGTTGAATATTGGACTTGCCTTCTTGTTCTCAGTTATTTTTTATACCTTTGCAGTGCTGATTGGAGGCTCTGTATAAAGGAGAATAGCCAGTCGGTCAAGAGGAGGCATATTTGCTTTATCCGTTTCTTACTTAAAGTCTGGAAAACTTTGAATATTGAAAGCGATGGATATTGGGAGTGTGCCATCCGTGGTGTATTATATTTATGACGCAGCCCCAACTGTGTCTTAACATATCGTACACAGGATGGGGCTATTTCGTTCATTCGTTTTCAAAGGTTTTTTCCAGACACCTGAGCAGGAGGAGTAGGATATGACACAACGATACGATACATATAAGGAGAGTGGCGTGCAGTGGCTCGGGGAAATTCCAGGGCATTGGGAGACACATCGTGCAAAACACATGTTCAATAAAGAACAGCGACCTTTCGAGGAAGGTGACGAGATTGTTGCTTGTTTCCGTGATGGTGAAGTAACTCTGAGAAAGAACAGAAGAACAACAGGGTTCACTGAAGCCACTGATTATAGCCATTACCAACATATTTGCAAAGGCTACCTCGTTATACATCAGATGGATGCTTTTGCAGGTTCTTCAGGTGTTTCTGATTCCGATGGTATGGGAACTCCTGTATTAAGCGTTTGCACACCAAAGTCGGAGAGTATTTCAAATGAGTATTATGCTCACATAGTTAGGTTGATGGGTAAAAATGGTTTCATTCTATCCCTGTATAGAGGTGCTCGCGAACGTTCATCGGACTTTAGGTTTGATACATTTGCTAATCTTGACTTCCAGAACTTTGTGAATGCAAGAGTGTTCCAGGCAGCGGTGAGTCAGTTGTCAGCAAATCGTCTATAGAAATTACAGAAAAATGAGGTGATTAGATGGTTGCGAACATTGGATTCGTATATCAAACGTAATTTTGCAGCGTAATTTCAAATAGCGCAAATTTTAGATATGGAAAATTGTTTGAAGATATACCCACGACATGGGTTCCTTAATACAGAATATAAGGTACGCTCAGAAAAAGAAGAGTCATTTACAATCCTTTTCAATGGACATAAGATGTTCGAAGGAGTTGTAAAAGCTGGTGAAACAAAAGTTTTGCCCAAACTCAATGTTGCCGGAGAATATATCGTAATAAGTAATCGGACAAATGGACGTCAGAAGATTTGTGTTGAGAATGCGTTACGTCTTGGCAGTAGCGACTTGAAGCGTGCTTACGTCTTTGATGATTTTCCATACATTATTTTCGTTATGAAGGATCGTATTCATTTCTATGATCCTTCTATAGAGACATATGTATATACAGAAAACTATCTTAGCCCGAATGATATTCAGTATATAACAGACGGAAAACTCTTGTTCTCCACAAAACATTCTGATGGTACGTCGCTAAGTATATTTAATGCAGACAAACTCTGTATAGAAGAGTCATTAGAGATAGGTGAAATTATTGCACATAGCAATGATTTTAAGATGCTATACGTCCTTGACAAGTGCAATTCTTCTGTTAGTATTATCAGGACAGAAAACCTTTCAGTTGAGACTGAATTCGAAAATAAAAACCCAGAAGGACAAGACTTCTACCACGTTGACAATGAGAATGGCTTGTTGTATGTAATGGAAGATAAATATATCTACGCTATAGGTATAGATTCAGATTATGCCCAAAAGTTTGAGATGAACGACAATGTTATTGGTGTGACAACTTCTGGGTATCTTATCACATATAAGTATTCTCAATATGAGTACATTGATTTGAAATCAAGTGCTTTAAAAAAAGGGGTATTTAAGTACACCCCTCTTATCACAGACTTTAATATTAATGGTCTTGTCATCAAAAACCCTACATGGGCAAATCGTTTTGATAATTCAAAGAGCAAAAAGGAATATTCAAATCTGAGCGAGTCTTTTGCACAGGAATGTAGAGAGAAAATCGCGAAAGGGGATGAATCTATATCCTTTACGAAAGAGATACACTTTGATTATATCAATCAATCAGTCATCTTCTATCCAACAAAGGATGGAGTGTACGTTGTTGAATGCTTGGATGTACAAGAGCAAATGACATATTATAAAAAAACAGATCGTGTATCAATTCCATTCCATAATTATAGAGAAAGGCTTGTATGGATCTCAAATAAAGGATATGAGACAAGTTACGGCAGTGGTGCAAATGCGTCACCAGGCCTAGACGACTTAATTATCAAAAATGAGAAAGCTCTTTTTAAGGCTAGTTCGTCATTATATCTCATGCTGAGAAATGGCGAGGTTGTTTCCACCTTCGCCAGCAAGAATGATGCTGCTGACTTTATACCTTCAAAAGAAACACCGGCTGCGATAATCATAGATGGTTCGGAGATTTCGGCTTACAGAATTGTTTGTAGATCAAAGAACAAACTGGTATGCATGAATAACAATGCGTATAGTTATTATGAGTTATCGAACACAGTGTGGAACGAAATTAAGACTATAAGTTTTGAAGAGGAAAAGCATACTAAAGCAAAGATGTCTTCTGATGGCAAATATTTAGTATATTCTAAAGGTGGCAATAAATATGCACTTTATAATATTCTTGATCAAAAAGAAGAAACTGTGTTAACTGGCAACTTTGTGGATTTTGATAAAACCGGTAATTTGCTATTTATGGAGGATATTAATGGAAGACGTGTAGGTGGTCGCGAACTGAAAGTTTATAATCCAATAACTTTCCAATGGGAAAAATCTAATGCACAGTATTATGCATTCATCAGTCCGAATGGTAAGTTATATGCAAAGACAGGCTTAAAGTCTCGTTATTTCAACAGACTTACAAATAAAGAAATATCCAGGGATGAGTTCTTTGATATTAAGAAAGAATACGACACGTCATTCTCTGCTAATTATACTGATGAACAGAAATCAGAGATTGAAAGCAAAAGAAAATCTCTTGTTTCTGAACATAAAGAGTACTTTGAATCATATTCGAACGAAAATAAACGTGCAAAAGTGTGGTTGGACAACATCCAGAAAAGTGCATATCCTGACTTCAGCGCAATATTCCTTCATATCAAACACTATGTTGTAGTTGGTGTGGTGGATGCAGAACAAGAACTAGATATTGAACTGGATACCACATTGTCTTTTTTGAATTATGTGGCATTCTCATATGACAATAAATATATTGGAATTGTAGGCAAACCTGGTAATAATGGTTATTTGAAACTCGTTAAGATAAACTATAACGAGGTAACAAAGTCATTATCGCTTGAACGCGAAATCTGTGATACAGAGATTGGAAGATGGGCAACTTGGATTTGTGCATTTACAAAGAATGGTTTATTTGGCACATACGATAGTGCTCCGGATTTATACCTTATAAATCAGAGTGACTTTGAAAAGTTCAATGAAGAAAATGCAAACGACTTTAATTTTATCAGAAACCACTTCCGAGTTGAAGGCCGATCATTGTTGTGCTTTAGTCCGTCAGGTAAGCTCATGGCATTATCAAACCAGGGATACGAGGCAAAACCTCTAGGCGGAAGAGGGCATGTTCCATCCAACGATGTGTATATCTACGATACAGAAACTCGCGAAATGCTATCAAATTGGCAAGATCAAGGTGACAAAATCGCCTTTAGAAATGTAGCGAACGCTGGTTTTTCAATTGACGAATCAAAGTTGATGACAGTCAGCGTTGATGGAGTTATCGTTGTACGAAACATTAGTGAAGAAGTAAACAAGCAAGGAAAGTACAATCCTGATTAGAAATTAGCCATAGCATCATAAAACGTTATGCCAGCAAACAAAAATGCAATGACCAGATATAAGATACTCGATGAACTCTTAAGTAGTCGGTATCATAATTACTCTCTGGACGATCTTACCGAAGAAGTAAGTAATCGTTTGGCAGACATGTACCCTGATACAAATGGTGTGGTGCGTCGTACCATAGAGAAAGATATATATTACCTTGAATATGAAAGTCCATTTATGGTGGATATAGAACGATATTCAGTTCTAGGCTATAGCAAGGAAAAGCAGAAGTCATACATGAAGCAATGTCTGAGATATGCTCAGCCATCATTTTCTATATTTAAGAAGGAAATGACCAGTGATGAGGAATATCTGCTTTCCGAAGCTCTTTCTCTTTTGGGGCAATTTGATGGATTGCCAAATCTCGATGCTTTGGAAGGGCTTCGCCTAAACTTGGAGATTAACAGAAGCGAGCGTCAGATCATTTCATTTACGAAAAACCCTTTGGAGAATTCAAATTTATTGGGTGAATTGTTCACGGCTGCTTCACAGAAACAGGTCATAGAAATTCATTACCATATATTTTCCTCTCCAGAACAGGAGATAGTAGTCAATCTGCATCCATACCTATTAAAGGAGTATAATAGACGTTGGTATCTATTTGCTGCCGCTGAAGATGACGAAAAATTGTTGTGCTTTGGACTAGATAGAATTGACAAGGTTGTTCCTCTGCCATCGCATAAGTATGTTGAATACAATGGTGACTTGAATGAACGTTTTGAAGACATCATTGGTGTGACATTGTTTGAAGACAGTCCGTTGTATAAGATTATATTTTGGGTAAGTGACTCCTCAAAAGATTATGTGTCAACAAAACCGATACATGAATCACAACGGCACATTCCAAATGAAGCGGCAAAAAAACTATTGGATAGATACCCTCAGTTGTCTGGTGGAAGATTCTTTAGAATAGATTGCAAGTATAATTATGAATTGATTCGTGAATTAACTTCCTTTGGAAAAGATCTACTTGTGTTAGAACCTTTGTATATACAAGATAAGATTTGGGAAAGAATTTCATCAATGAATAATGACTATTCAAAGTTACGAACAATGGATTCGTAAGGCAATCGTACCTTTGCACCGTCAAATAAAAAAACAACAAATATGCAGGAAGAAGAAAAGAATTTTCGTTCGTACTATGACGAGGCAGAAGAAGAATCACATGATTACTTCGATATAAATGACTGTTATGATTATGAAGGTAATTTTGATTATGACAGATTGGAAGATGCCATTATGGATGGTGAGTACGTTCCTGAAGATTGGTAAAAAAATAATGTAAGTAAAAAATAAAAAGATTTCAAGATTCTGCGAACAATGGGTTCGTGAGCAGTTCGTACCTTTGCAGCAGAAAAATAAATAAACAGCGGTCTTTGACAATTTTGGATTACTGAAATTACATATTGAACCTTTGTCTTGCGTATTCGCATGATGCCTTCCTGCCTTTCGAGGCTTGAAGATGACAACGTTAGGTCGTTATCGTATTACTTAGCCACTATGTGGCGTTAATATTTAATATTGACAATACGATTTTTATTTCTATTTTATATACATAAAGAATTATTGCTGTCCGGTAAAACTTTTGGAGACGATAGAAATTAGGGCTGAGTA
>JBJEHD010000090.1:0-33509 GCA_051875715.1 Bacteroidaceae bacterium | reverse complement strand
CTTTCCTCGGACAGCCGAAAGCGGCAGGTTCCATCATGGCTCAACCGACTGCAAAAGCGCATCAAACGCAACTGGAGTTTTTATGCCCTTAATCACGTTCATAATGGTAACCATTGCGCTTCCTGATTCATTATTCTTGAAAAATGCGCTTATCTCTGAGAGAAATTTTGTAACTTTGTGCACTGGCATTGGGGTAATGAGTCTTTTTGTTATGCACCTTAAAGTTGCTCATTTCTTGCGACATAGGCAAGAAACCAATGCCTTTTTTGCACCTATAAACACACGCTTTTATTAACTCCCGAAACTTGAATGACTGATATAAAAGAGATATCAAACAACATCCCAGAGTTCCAATCTCCTTTCAAGCAGTTAAGAGAGGTTGATGCCGATGGCAAGGAATGGTGGAATTCACGCAAACTGGCGCGAGTGATGGGCTATGGCAAGTACTGGAACTTTGAACGTGTCATAGCCAAGGCGCAGGCATGGACTTCGCAAAAGGGCTATCATCTTGGCGAACACTTTGTGGAGATTACTGAGATGGCAGAACTGGGAAGCGGTGCTGTAAGAGAGGTGACAAGCATACGTCTCTCCCGTGCTGCTTGTATGGCCGTTGCTATGAATGCCGACCAAAAGAAAGATATGGTGAATGCAGCACGACAGTATTTCAGTTCGACCATGACTCCTGATGTTGCTGTGAGAAGCATGGAATCCTCTGTACTCATGTATAGAGGTGGACGTGGAAAAGTACAAGTGCAGGTAGTCTTTGACACCAATACTTTCTGGCTTTCACAACAAAGGATGGCAGAGTTGTTTGGTGTCGACGTTCGTACCGTTAATTATCATCTAAAACAAATTGATGAAAGCGGAGAAATACATTTGTCCGACACTATCCGAAAAATTAGGATACCTTCGGACAAATGGTCTGGTGAGGTGATGATGTACAACCTCGATGTGGTCATTGCAGTAGGTTATCGTGTGAATAGTTACGAGGCTACTCAGTTCAGAATTTGGGCTACACAAGTTTTGAAAGAATACCTTACCAAAGGTTTTGTGTTGGATGACGAGCGACTAAAGGGAAAAAATGTATTCGGTGCAGACTATTTCGATGACTTGCTCGACCGCATACGGGAGATACGTATCAGTGAGCGTCGCTACTATCAGAAGATTACGGACATCTACAGCGAGTGCAGTGCTGACTACGACAAAGACTCGGAAGAGACGCACTTGTTCTTCAAGACGGTGCAGAATATGATGCATTATGCAGCAACCAAACAGACGGCAGCAGAGATTATCTACGACCGTGCTGATGCCGAGCGACCACACATGGGGCTGACCACATGGAAGAATGCTCCCGACGGCAGAGTCATCAAATCGGATGTGACCATAGCCAAAAATTATCTGAGCGAGAAGGAAGTTGACTCTTTGAACCGACTGAGCAATGCCTTCATTGATATTGCCGAGCAACGGGCAGAAGACCATATCCTAATGACGATGGCAGAATGGTCGGCTCTCCTACAACGCTATATGGACTTAAACAATCGTCCATTGCTGCCAGATGCTGGCCGTGTGACTCACGAACAAGCGGTAGAAAAGGCACTCACGGAATACGACAAGTTCCGCATCATTCAAGACCGTGAGATTATGAGCGACTTTGACAAGCAGTGGAAACTGCTGTTTGGAGACAAGAAAGATTGATTATAATAAATCCATAGTTCTCCCATACAACTACCCATACAAGTACCTATACAAGTTCAATCAAAATACAACCATTTTCGGATTATGTCAAAAGCAACTGTAAAGAAAATACTCATGTCCATGCCTAAGGAAGAGATCATTGGCATGGTTCTGGAGATGTACGATGCTCGCAAAGAAGCGAAAGAGTATCTGGAGTTCTATGTTAATCCTGACGAGGATGGTAAGTTGGAAGAGTATAAGAAGATTATTACAGAAGAATTCTATCCATCAAGAGGACGACAGGAGCCAAAGACCAGATTCTCTGTTTGCCGTAAGGCTGTCTCTGACTACAAGAAGCTAAAGCCTTCTCCAGACAAACTGGCTGACTTGATGCTTTGCTATGTGGAGAATGCTTGTCAGTTTACATACGACTATGGAGACATGTGGGAGCAATATTATACCTCAGTGGAGAATAACTTCGACAAGACGATGACATTTATTGCCAAGAATAATATGCTGGAACACTTCAAGCCGCGTTTAAAGCAATGTGTGGAGTGGGCATCGCCATGCGGATGGGGATTTGCCGATACAATTGCAGACTTATATTATGAGCACTTTCCCGAAGATGATTGACGGCAAACACAAAAGAGTGGCCATAAACTCATATCGCTGCTGACCTTCATCATCCTCCTTGTCATCGTCTGCTTTGTGGGCGGCTGACAGAGGCCGGCCCGACAGAAACGTACGGATACAAAAAAAGCGACCAAGAGTGGAAGCCTCTTAATCGCCTAAAAACAAACCTTTCGGTTTGGTAGCGCGACCCAGGATTGAACTGGGGACCTCATGATTATGAATCATGCGCTCTAACCAGCTGAGCTATCGCGCCATCGTTCTCGATTGCGGGTGCAAAGGTAGACATATTTCCGAAACCTGCAAACTTTTCTTTCGGATTTTTCCGCTGAAACTGAAAATAAGGCATAAAAATAAGGACGGTCTGCTGGCTTATTCGGGGAAAGTGGCTATCTTGCCGCCGCTATACAGAAACCATTTGTCATGAAGAAAGAGAAGATACACTTGGAATACCCTTTGAGCGCCACTTCAAAAGCCATCATCTGGAGCGCCATCAGCACGCCTTCGGGGCTGGAGAACTGGTTCGCCGACAAAGTGCAGGCCACCGAAAAGCACTTTTCCTTCCGATGGGGAAAGACGGAAACCCGTCAGGCCGAGGTGGTCAACGTACGCGCATACTCGTTCATCCGCTTCCATTGGGACGATGAGACCGACCCGAAATGCTATTTCGAATTACGTATGAACAACAACGAACTGACAGGAGACTTCACACTGGAAATCATCGACTTTGCCGAACCGGACGAGATGGAAGACATCCGCTCGCTGTGGGACTCGCAGATAGAAACATTGCGACGCACCTGCGGCATGTAGCCGGACAAACCAACGGGCGAGCGGACAAGGCGGAAAAGATTTCGCACGAATGTGGCGGCAGTACGTCCGATTTGCATTACCTTTGCGCACTATATATAAGGAGCATGTTGGGCATAAAGAAATTAGATAGGTTCATCCTCAAAAGTTTTGCATTACTCTTTGCAGGCACATTCTTCATCTGCCTGTTCATCTTCATGATGCAATTTTTGTGGAGATACGTCGACGAACTGGTGGGCAAAGGCTTGGAATTGAGCCTGATGGCCCAGTTCTTCTTCTATTCGGGCCTGACGTTGGTGCCCCTTTCGCTCCCACTGGCCATCCTGCTGGCCTCGCTCATCACCTTCGGAAACTTCGGCGAACGCTACGAGCTGCTGGCCATGAAGGCCGCCGGCATCTCGCTGCTGCAAATCATGCGTCCGCTCATCTTCTTCTGCCTCCTGCTGGGCGGCGTCTCGTTCTACTTTCAGAACGTCATCGCTCCACGAGCCCAGGTGAAACTGTGGACGCTGCTCATCTCCATGCGCCAGAAATCGCCCGAACTGGACATTCCCGAAGGGGTGTTCTACAACGAGATACCCGACTACAACCTCTACGTGAAGCACAAGAACCGCGACACGGGATGGATGCACCAACTGATGATCTACAACTTCTCGGACGGATTTGAGAACGCCCGCATCATCGTGGCCGACTCGGGCTATCTGGAGACCACGGCGGACAAGAAACACCTGTTCCTCCACCTCTACAGCGGCGAACAGTTTGAGAACCTGAAGTCGCAGACGGGCACAGCCCGCAACGTGCCCTACTACCGGGAGAGTTTTGCCGAGAAACACTCGCTCATCGAGTTCGACGCCAACTTCAACATGGTGGACGCCGGCTTCATGAGCGACCAGTCGATGAGCAAGGACATGGTACAACTGCAGCACTCCATCGACTCAATGCGGACGAAGGTGGACAGCATCGGAAGACGCTACTACACGGATTCGCGACCATTGTACACGGCCAGCACCCTCTCCGTGGCCGACAGCGTCCGCATCGCCGAAAGCCGGCAACTCAGCCTCAACGCCGACAGCGCCTACCAGAACCTGCCCTTGCTGGACAAGAAGAAAGTGCTCAGTTCGGCCTTGAGTTCCAGCGAAAGCGCCTCCGGCGACTGGGCTTTCAAGAGTTTCATGGTCACCGACGGCGAGAAACGCATCCGCAAGCACGAGACCGAATGGCACAACAAAATCACCCTGTCGCTGGCCTGCCTCATCTTCTTCTTCATCGGCGCACCCTTGGGAGCCATCATCCGAAAAGGCGGACTGGGCATGCCCGTGGTGGTGTCGGTGCTCATCTTCATCATCTATTACATCATCAACAACACGGGCTACAAGATGGCCCGCGACGGCAACTGGGAGGTGTGGCAAGGCATGTGGATAAGCACCTTCATCCTGGCCCCGGTGGGCGCATTCTTCACCTACAAGTCGAACATCGACTCGGCGGTGTTCAACGCCGACCTCTACCGGTCGTGGCTCCGGCGTCTCGTCGGCATCCGCCCCTCGCGCCACCTGGTACGCAAAGAGGTCATCCTGCAAGACCCCGACTACGAGCAAGCCGTCCGCACGCTGGACGACCTGACCCAGGCCTGCGAAGACTTCCGCCGCACCCACCGCCTGCTCCACGCGCCGAACTACCTCCACCTGTGGCAACGCACCGGACGCGACCACGACATGGAGTACATCAACAACCAGCTGGAAGCCCTTGTGGAAGACCTGGCGAACACGAGCGACCGCGACATCCTGAACCGCCTGAACGAATACCCCATCCTAACGGTCGGCGCCCACCAAAGCCCGTTCAGCTGCCGCTGGGCCAACCGCCTGACCGGATGGTTGCTGCCCTTGGGCCTGACCCTCTACGTCCGCATCTGGATGTACCGGGTGCGGCTGGACAAGGACCTGAAACAAATCATCGAGACCAATCAACTGATTCTAAACTTCATAAACAAGATACTGCATCATGGAAACAATCAAACTGGATAGCATCGAAGCGGCCATCGACGACTTTCGCGAAGGGAAATTTGTCATCGTGGTCGACGACGAGGACCGCGAGAACGAAGGCGATCTGATTGCCGCCGCCGAGAAGATTACGCCCGAGATGGTCAACTTCATGCTCAAGCACGCCCGCGGCGTGCTCTGCGCCCCCATCACCCTCTCGCGCTGCAAGGAACTGGACCTGCCGCACCAGGTGCTGGACAACACCTCGGTGCTGGGCACCCCCTTCACCGTCACCATCGACAAGTTGGAAGGCTGCACCACCGGCGTATCGGCCAGCGACCGCGCCGCCACCATCCGCGCCCTGGCCGACCCCGCCTCGACGCCGAGCACCTTCGGACGGCCCGGACATATCAACCCGCTCTACGCCCAGGAGAAAGGCGTGCTGCGCCGTGCCGGCCATACCGAAGCCGCCGTCGACCTGGCCCGCCTGGCCGGCCTCTATCCGGCCGGAGCCTTGATGGAAATCATGAGCGACGACGGCACCATGGCCCGCCTGCCCGAACTGCGCCGCTTTGCCGACCAGTACGGACTGAAACTCATCTCCATCGCCGACCTCATCGCCTACCGCCTGCGCCAGGAATCCATCGTGGAGAGAGGCGTCGAAGTGGACATGCCCACAAGCTACGGACACTTCCGGCTCATCCCCTTCCTGCAGAAAAGCAACGGACTGGAGCACGTGGCCCTCATCAAAGGAACCTTCGAAGCCGACGAGCCGGTGCTGGTGCGCGTGCACTCGTCGTGCATCACGGGCGACGTGTTCGGTTCGATGCGATGCGACTGCGGCGAACAACTGCACAAAG
Organism: Bacteroidaceae bacterium; assembly: GCA_051875715.1. GTDB lineage: Bacteria > Bacteroidota > Bacteroidia > Bacteroidales > Bacteroidaceae > DYCT01. The sequence continues at coordinate 27,562 of JBJEHD010000090.1, read as the reverse complement.
CCATGCAGGCCATCGAAAATGAAGGCAAGGGCGTGGTGGTCTACCTCAACCAGGAGGGCCGCGGCATCGGACTGATGGAAAAGATGAAGGCCTACAAACTGCAGGAGGGCGGCATGGACACCGTCGACGCCAACCTCTGCCTGGGCCACCAGGCTGACGAGCGCGACTATGGCGTAGGCGCCCAAATCTTGCGCGAAATAGGCGTACACAAGATGCGCCTGCTGACGAACAACCCCGTGAAACGCGTCGGGCTGGAGTCGTACGGCCTGGAAATCATCGAGAACGTCCCCATCGAGGTGATGCCCAATGCGTACAACGAGCGCTACCTGAAAACCAAAAAGGAGCGGATGGGACACACGCTCCGCAAACTGTAAGAACAATCCCTTATTACATCAACCAGTAATAGACACATCGCTATGAACCAATTATCTGACAGACTGAACAGCTTGTCGCCATCGGCCACCCTGGCCATGTCGCAAAAGAGCAGTGAACTCAAGGCGCAAGGCGTCGACGTAATCAACCTCAGTGTGGGCGAACCCGACTTCAACACGCCCGACCACATCAAGGAAGCCGCCAAACAGGCCATCGACGAGAACTTCTCGCGCTATTCGCCCGTACCGGGCTATCCAGCCCTGCGCAACGCCATCGTGGAGAAACTGAAGAAGGAAAACAACCTGGAATATACTGTCAACCAAATCTCGTGTGCCAACGGTGCCAAACAATCGGTTTGCAACACCATCCTGGTGCTGGTGAACCCGGGCGACGAGGTAATCGTCCCCGCCCCCTTCTGGGTGAGCTATCCGGAGATGGTGAAACTGGCCGAGGGAAAACCCGTCATCGTGACCGCCGGCATCGAACAGGACTTCAAAATCACGCCGGAACAACTGGAGGCCGCCATCACCGACAAGACCAAGGCGCTGATCCTTTGCTCGCCATCGAACCCCACCGGCTCGGTCTACTCCAAAGAGGAACTGGCCGGTCTGGCTGCCGTATTGGCCAAGCATCCGCAGGTGATGGTCATCGCCGACGAGATATACGAACACATCAACTACATCGGACGGCACGAAAGCATCGCCCAGTTCCCGGAGATGAAAGAACGTACCATCATCGTCAATGGCGTGTCGAAAGCATACGCCATGACCGGCTGGCGCATCGGCTTCATCGCCGGACCGGAATGGGTGGTGAAGGCCTGCAACAAACTGCAAGGACAATACACCTCGGGACCCTGCTCGGTGTCGCAGAAAGCCGCCGAAGCAGCCTATACGGGCACGCAAGAACCGGTGGAAGCCATGCGACAGGCTTTCGAACGCCGCCGCGACCTCATCGTTCGGCTGGCCAAGGACGTACCGGGCTTCGAGGTGAATGTGCCGCAGGGTGCTTTCTACCTGTTCCCGAAGTGCAGCTCGTTCTTCGGTAAGACCGACGGCAGCCGCACCATCCAGACCTCGGACGACCTGGCCATGTACCTGCTGGAGGAAGCCCACGTGGCCTGCGTAGGCGGCACCTCGTTCGGTGCACCCGAGTGCATCCGCATGTCGTACGCCACTTCGGACGAGAACATCGTCGAGGCCATCCGCCGCATCAAAGAGGCGCTGGCCCGCCTGCACTAACCGGCATTCCCGGCCAGTCTGCGACAGGCCATCGAGGGCGGTGTGTCATAACAGCCAATCTGCGGCGTTATGGCACACCGCTTTTTCACAAAAGGGCACAAAAAAACCGCCCCTCCCGAAGGAAGAAGCGGTTGTTCGGTTCAAACGATTTGCACGTATTAACCCTGGTGGATAGCTTCAGACGGGCAAGCGTCAGCGCAAGTGCCACATTCTGTACACATATCGGGGTTGATAGAATACTTGTCGCCTTCAGAGATGGCGCCAACCGGACATTCGTCGATGCAAGTGCCGCAAGCGATGCAATCGTCACTAATTACGTAAGCCATTGTTGTAAGAATTAAAATTAATATTAGTACTAATTATGTTTGGCAAATGTACGTGTTTTATCCAATCCTCAAAACCTTTGCTACACAAAAAGACTTAATTTTTATCTAATCTAAATAGAAGACGGCCGTGCCGCCGCTTCGATTTGTTTTTCTATCTTCGCGTGGCAATAAGCCCGGACGAACGCCGTTATATACTAAAATATCGCCGAACGTGAAACGAACAGGAATCATCCTCATCGCCTTGCTATGCGCCCTGACCGGATGGGCGCAGACGCGCAAAGTGCAGAACCGCCCCTATGCAGACCAGCGGAAGATGCACTATGGATTCCTGATAGGCATCCACATGCAGGACTACGAGTTCGGGAACAACGGCTACGTGACGCCGGAGGGCGAGACCTGGTTTGCCGACATCGGCGAATATTCGCCCGGCTTCACCGTGGGCGTGCTGGGCGAATTCTACCTGCAGAAACACCTGGCCTTGCGGCTCATCCCCACGCTGGAGTTCGGCGACAAGCGGGTCACCTTCAAGGAACAACTGACGGGCCAGAAGCACAACCAGACCATGAAGTCGTGCTACATCTCGCTGCCGCTCGACCTGAAATTCTCGGCCGAACGGTTCAACAACTACCGGCCTTACCTCGTGGCCGGCGTATGTCCCAGCTACGACCTCATCCGCAAGCGGCAGAAGGCCTTGCTGACCAAACCTTTCGACGTGGCCGTGGAGGTGGGACTGGGCTGCGACTTCTACCTGCCCTTCTTCAAGTTGATTCCGGAGCTGAAGTTCCGCTTCGGCCTACTCAACCTGTTGGAGAAAAAGCGCAACGACCTGACCGACCTCTCGCTGATGAAGTTCACTGAGTCGTTGGATAAAGTGAGCGCACAGACCATCTCGCTCTGCTTCTATTTCGAATAAGCGGACCAGGTCCCCGATGTTTTCCGGGCAATTGTTTGCTTACTCCGATTATGTTTCCTTTTTTTGCAAGAAAACAAGCAAAACAGCCCCAGCAAGACAGCCATGTCCCTTTGGAACCGAATCAAAGCCACCCTCCGAGGCCATGAGGAAGAAACCGTCCCCGAGCCTGCCGCCGTGCCGGCACGACGTGCGTCGCACTACGCCCTGGTGGACGTAGAGGTCAGCCCGAAGGATCAGCGGATTGTCGACATCGGAGCCGTGCGGTGGGACGGAGCCGTGCTCCACACCGACAACCCACGGCTGCTGATGGAGTTTCTCGAGCCGGTGGACTTCATTGCCGGGCACAACATCGTCCACCACGACGCCCGCCACCTCTTTGGCGACAAACCCGTCCGCTGGGGCATCGTGGACACGCTCTACATGTCGCCCCTGCTCTTTCCCGAGCAGCCCTACCACCGTCTGGTGAAGGACGACAAGTTGCTGAGCGACCAACTGAACAACCCCGTGAACGACTGCGAGAAGGCCCGCCACCTGCTGATGGACGAGATGGCCCAATGGAGCCTCCTGTCGGAGGAGAAGCGCGCCATCCTGTCGGGCCTGCTGCAAGGCATCCGCGAGTTCGAAGGCTTTCTGGAGATGGTGGGCGCACCGCGACCGGACGGCGACCTGGCCAAACGCATCCGCACCTACTACCGCGGACGCATCTGCCAGCACGCCGACCTCGACAGCCTCATCGCCAAACGCCCCGACGCCCTGGCCTACGTGCTCGCCCTCATCGACACGACCGACCACCGCTCCATCACCCCTCCCTGGGTGCTGCACACCTATCCGGAGGTGGAACACGTGATGACGCTGCTCCGCCACCGACGCTGCCAGGAGGGTTGCGACTACTGCGACAGGGAACTCAGCGTGCACCACCACCTCAAACGCATCTTCGGCTACGATCAGTTCCGCACCTACGAAGGCGAACCCCTGCAGGAACGGGCGGCGCGGGCGGCGGTCGAAGGGAAATCGCTGCTGGCCATCTTCCCGACCGGAGGCGGCAAGTCGCTTACCTTCCAGTTGCCGGCCCTGATGGCCGGCCGGGCAGTGCACGGACTGACGGTGGTCATCTCGCCCCTGCAATCGCTCATGAAGGACCAGGTGGACAACCTGGCCGAGCGTGGCATCACCGATGCCGTCAGCATCAACGGACTATTGGACCCCATCAGCCGCTCGCAGGCCATCAAGCGCGTACAGAGCGGCGACGCCACCCTGCTCTACATCGCTCCCGAGATGCTGCGTTCGAGGACAATCGAAAAGATTCTGCTGGCCCGCCACGTGGTGCGCTTCGTCATCGACGAGGCCCACTGCTTCTCGTCGTGGGGACAGGACTTCCGGGTAGACTACCTCTACATCGGCCACTTCATCCGCCACTACCAGGAGAAGAAGCAGTGCACACGCCCCATCCCGGTGTCGTGCTTCACGGCGACGGCCAAGCAGAAGGTGATACAGGACATCTGCGACTACTTCAAGCAGACACTCGGTGTGGAACTGGCGTTGTTCGCCTCCACCGCCGCACGCACGAACCTGCACTATTCGGTGATACACGCCGATACCGACACCGAGAAATATGCCCGGCTACGCGCCCTCGTCGAAAGCACCGACTGCCCCACCATCGTCTACGTGTCGCGCACCAAACGCACGAAAGAACTGGCCCGGAAACTCACGGCCGACGGATTCAAGGCCCTGCCCTTCAACGGGAAGATGGAGTCCGACGAGAAGATTGCCAACCAGGAAGCCTTCATGACCGACCGGGTGCGCATCATCGTGGCCACCTCGGCCTTCGGCATGGGCGTGGACAAGAAAGACGTCGGCCTGGTTGTCCACTACGACATCTCCGACTCGCTGGAGAACTACGTGCAAGAGGCCGGACGCGCCGGACGCGACCCCGGTCTGGAGGCGCGTTGCTTCGTGCTCTACTGCGACAACGACCTGAACAAGCACTTCATCCTGCTGAATCAGACGAAACTGAGCATCAACGAAATCAACCAGGTGTGGAGGGCCGTGAAGCGCATGACCCGGCAGCGCACACGCGTCAGCTGCTCCGCCCTGGAGATTGCCCGCGAGGCCGGATGGTCGTCGAGCACGACATCCGACATCGAGACCCGCGTACGGACGGCTCTGGCGGCCCTCGAGCAGGCGGGCTACCTGAAGCGGGGCAACAACTCGCCGCACGTATACGCCACCGGCATCACCGTGAAGAACATGGACGAGGCCCGCGCAAGGCTGATGAAGTCGCTCCTCTTCGAAAAGGACGAGGTGGAGCAGGCGGCCCGCATCATCAAGTCGCTCATCTCGCAGAAACACATCGCCAAGGCACAGGACCTGGAGGCAGAGTCGCGCGTGGACTACCTGGCCGACATCCTCGGCCTGACGAAGGGCGAGGTCGTCTCGGCCGTGGAACGGATGCGGCAGGAAGGCATCCTGGCCGACTCGAAGGACATCTCGGCCTTCCTGCAGGACGCCGGCGACTCGCAACGCAAGACCGGGAACCTGCTCGAACGTTTCGGACGTCTGGAGCAGTTCGTCCTGGAGCACATCCCCGACGAGGGCCTGCGCATCTCCATCAAGCAGTTCAACGACGACGCCCAGCACGCCGGCATCGACACCGCCACGGAGAAGGACATCCGCACCCTGCTCTACTTCCTCACGGTGAAGCGATACATCCGCAAGCAGGAGACGGACGGGCAGCACCTGGAACTGGTGCGGCAAACCGGCAGGGAAGCCACCCTGACACGCCTGCAGCAACGGCTGTCGGTGTGCCGCTATGCCGTGGAATGGCTCTACCGGAAGGCGACCGAGATGACCGAAGAGGAGAAGAAGCGGCAGGCGGTGCAGTTCTCGGTCGTGGAACTGCTGAAGGACGTGCAGGAGCAAAGCCGCAACCTGTTCGAAGTACAGCCGGGCATCGGGCTGGAGGAGGTGGAGGAGGCCCTGCTGTACCTCTCGAAGATTGGTGCGCTGAAATTGGAAGGCGGATTCCTCGTGCTCTACAACGCGATGGACATCCGCCGGCTCAAGGACAGCCGGACGTCGTACAAGAAAGAGGACTACCGGATGCTGGACGAGTTTTACAAGCAGAAGATACAGCAAGTGCACATCGTGGGCGAGTACGCCAACCTGATGGTGAAGGACTACGACGCCGCGCTGCAATACGTGCAGGACTATTTCCACCTGGAGTACCGCCGCTTCATCAACAAATACTTTAAAGGAGAACGGAGCAAGGAAATCGAACTCAACCTGACCCCGGAGAAATACCGGCAACTGTTCAACCAACTGTCGGCCAGGCAGATGGAAATCATCTCCGACAAGGAGTCGCGCTGCATCGTCGTGGCGGCCGGACCGGGCAGCGGCAAGACCCGCGTGCTGGTGCACAAACTGGCCTCGCTGCTGATGCTTGAGGACGTGAAGCACGAGCAACTGCTGATGCTCACCTTCTCGCGTGCGGCCGCCACGGAGTTCAAGCAGCGGCTGATGGGACTCATCGGCAACGCCGCCCACTTCGTCGAAATCAAGACGTTCCACTCCTACTGCTTCGACCTGCTGGGGAAAATCGGCAACCTGGACGACTCGAAGGACGTGGTGGCCAAGGCGGCCGACTTGATAAACACCGGCGGCGTGGAGCCGAGCCGCATCGGGAAGACAGTGCTGGTCATCGACGAGGCGCAGGACATGGGGGCCGACGAATACGCCCTGGTGAAGGCCCTGATGCAGGCCAACGAGGAGATGCGCGTCATCGCCGTGGGCGACGACGACCAAAGCATCTTCTGTTTCCGAGGGGCCGACGCCCACTACATGAGCCAACTGCTGACCGACGCCGGCGGACGGCTGATGGAACTGACCGACAACTACCGCAGCACGCCGCAGGTGGTGGCACTGGCCAACGCGTTCGTCCGCTATATCCCCCACCGGATGAAGAGCACGCCCATCCGCTCGATGCAGTACGAGCAGGGACAGGTGAGCGTGACATACCACCCAGAGGGACGCCTGATGTACCAGCCGCTGGTGGACGAACTGCTGGCCGGAGGCGGCGGCGAAAGACGTTCGGTGTGCGTGCTGACCCGGACGAACAAAGAGGCCGTCCTGCTGGTGGCCCTACTGCGCAAGTCGGGGCTGCGCAGCAAACTCATCCAGAGCATGGACGGCATCCGGTTCTGGAGCCTGGCCGAGGTGCGCTACTTCTTGAAGCAACTCCACAAAGGGCCGCGTACGCCGCTCATCCCCGACACGGTGTGGGAGGAGGCCAAGCGGCAGACCTTCGCCACCTATGCCGGCAGCACAGCCCTGCCCTACCTGCAGCGCTGCATCGACCTGTTCGAACAAGTGAACACAAAAAGATACCACAGCGACTTTCAGGAATACGTCTTCGAGTCGGCCCTGGAGGACTTCTCCGACCTGGCTGAGAACGACATCGTGGTCTCGACCATCCACAAGGCAAAGGGGCGGGAGTTCGACGACGTGTACATGCTCGTCAGCGACACCGGCCTCCGTCCGGACGAGAGCACCCTGCGCGGCTACTACGTGGGCATCACGCGGGCCAAGCGGCGGCTCTTCATCCACAGCAACAGCCCTCTCTTCAACCGGCTGGAGGCCGACCGCCACCAGGCCGACACCCGCCTCTATCCGCTGCCGGACGAACTGATGCTGCAGTTGTCGCACAAGGACGTGTTCCTCGACTTCTTCAAGACGCGCAAGGCCGACATCCTGGCACAACGGGCCGGTCGCCCCCTGTGCTACGCCGGCCACCGCCTCTACGACGCAAGCGGGCAGAAGCCACTGGTGCAACTGTCGCAGAAGATGCAGGACGAACTGGCCCGACTGGAGGCCGAGGGCTACGCCGTGACCTCCGCCTCGGTGCGCTTCATCGTGTCGTGGAAGCCGCAAGACGCCGACAAGGAAGAGCCGGAATACGCCGTCCTGCTGCCCGACCTCGTCCTGACCAAGACCACCATCACATCCGAAACTCAAACCGACCCGTCATGAAAACCCTCTGCCTGCTTTCGTTCCTGCTGATGCTGCTCTGCCCGACTCCGGCGCAGGGAGCCGAACCCCACTTTTCGCGACCGGCCACGGCGGAAGAGACGGCGGGGCTGTCGGTGCTCAGCATCTACCAGGACGAACTGGGGCGGATGTGGTTCGGCACGCGCGAAGGGATGGACTGCTACACGCCCAGCGAGACGCGCCACTTCGTTTCCGAGCCCTCGAACCCGAACTCGCTCTGCGGCGAACGCATCCGGCAGATCTGCGGCGACCATGCCGGACACCTGTATGTGCTGACGAACCGGGGCGTGTCGGAATACGACCTCGGGACGGGCCGCTTCCGCACGCTGGCCGACCGCGTCTTCACGGCCCTCCACTACGGCAAGGACGGGCTGTGGATGGCCGAATACAACCGCCTCTTCCTCTACCGCGACGGGGAGGCGGCGGAATACTTTCGCTTCCCGGAAAACGTGTGCATCTCGGCCCTGCTCCAACTGACGACGGGCCGGTTGGCGGTGGGTACCACGCTGGACGGCGCCTACCTGCTGGACGAACGAAAACAAACGCGGACGCTGCTGACCGACGCCCCGAAAATCACGGCCCTCGGCGAGGATGCGGAGGGCGACGTGTGGGCGGCCTCGTCGGTGAAGGGCATCTACCGGCTGCACGGCCGGACGACTGCAGTCCGCTACCACAAGGAGGCGGCGGACAAGCGGTTCCGCCTCCCGACCAACGATGTGCGAAGCCTGTGCCAGGCGGACGACGGCCACGTATGGGCCGGCACCTCCACCGGGCTAATCGAGATAGACCCGAAAGCACACACGCTGCACGCATACCCCATGCAGGAGGAAGGCGGGCAAGGCGGACGGTCCATCTGGACGCTGTACAAAGACGCCCAAGGCTCCGTGTGGGTCGGCTCGTACGGAGGAGGCATCCAGTGGTTCAACCCCGGGGTGCGCACCTACGAACGCCTGCCCTTCCCTCCGCCCGGAGCCCCCGTCAGCCACCTGGCCGGCGACCGCGAGGGCGGCCTGCTGGTCTGCACCGACGGGAAGGGCATCCTGCACTACCGCCCCGGGCCGGACGACTCGTGGACGTGCGAGCGCATCGACGCGCCGGCCAACATCCAGACCGTCTGCCCCGACCCACACCGTCAGGCCGCCTGGCTGGGCCTGCAGCAGGGCGGACTTTGCCGGGTGGACCTCCAAAAGGGCATCTGCACCCGCTGGGACCGTTTCCTGCGCGAACAGACCCCGACGGGCGAGGCCGCCACGGTACGGGTCATCCGTCCGCTGGGCACGGACTCGCTGCTGGTGGGCACGCACCACGGCCTGTACGTGTTCGACTGCCGCACACACGCCTTCACGCTCTACTCGGCCCGGCTCCACCAGGTGAACCCCTTCGTGGTGGACTGCGTGTTCGACCGGAGAGGACGGCTCTGGGTGGCCGGCAAAGGGCTGGTCCGCCTCGAGGCCGACGGACAGACCTGCCGCAGCTACCTCCATCATCCGAACGAACCGACCAGCCTCAGCAGCAACAACATGGAGAAACTGCTGGTGGACCGCGAGGGCCGGCTGTGGATTGCCACCGGCGGAGGCGGGCTGAACCTGTACGACGAGGAGCACGACTGCTTCGTGCGGTTCGACCAAAGCAACAGTCCGCTGAAGAACAACTTCGTGGGCGGTCTGGCCGAGGGGACCGACGGGCGGTTGTTCCTGCTCCACTCGGCAGGGCTGAGCGTGCTGCAGCCGTCCGACCGCCGGCTTTGGAACTACAGCGCCGAGAGCGGCTTCCCGTTCTCGACCGCCTACGGACGTGACCTGCTCGTCGGCGACGACGGCACCGTCTACGCATACGGCAGCGAAGGCCTCTGCCGTTTCCACGAAACGGACCTGCGGCAAGGGCACATCCCGTTCGACCTGCACTTCGACGCGCTCTACGTGAACAACGAGCGCATCGCTCCGGGCGACTCCACCGGGCTGCTCGGCACGTCGCTCCCCTACCTGCCGCGGCTGACGCTCCGGCACGACCAGACGGCCTTCGCCGTTTCGTTCGCCACAAGCAACTACATCCGGTCGAACCGATGCCTGTACGAGTACCGCCTGACGGGGCCGTCCGACCGCTGGATGCAAATAGCCCCGAATACCTACCGGCTCAACTTCGTCCACCTGTCCCCCGGGCACTACACGCTCGAGGTCCGCGCCCGGTGGGAGGACACGGGCGAGGTGGCCTGCAGCAGCCGCCTGCCCCTGCGCGTGACGCCGCCGCTCTACCGCACCTGGTGGGCCTACCTGCTCTATGTGCTGATTCTGGCCGGCCTGGTGCAGGTCTACCTCTCGTCGGCCAAGGCCCGCCTGATGCTGAAGGCGTCGCTCGTCTACGAACGGAAGGAGAAGGAGCGCATCAAGCAGGGAAACCAGTCGAAGTTGCGGTTCTTCACCAACGTGTCGCACGAGTTCCGCACCCCGCTCACGCTCATCCTAGGGCAGGTGGAGACGCTGCTCCCCCTGGCGAAGGAACATCCGGCCATCTACAACAAGGTGTGGGCCGTGAGGCGGAACGTGACCTACCTGCTCGACCTCATCAACGAACTGCTGGAGTTTCGGAAGTACGAGCAAGGCCACCCCGAACTGAAGGTGGAACGCCTGGACCTGGGCGACTTCCTGCGGACGACCGCCGCCCCCTTTGCCGAACTGGCCCGCACGCGCCGCATCGGCCTCCGCCTGGACCTTCCCCCTTCGGGCATCGAACTCTGGGCCGACCCCGGACAACTGCAGAAGGTGGTGTACAACCTGCTGTCGAACGCCTTCAAATTCACGCCCGAAGGGGGATGCATCAGCCTGAGCGCCAGTGAGCAGGGCGACCACGTCGGCATCCGCGTCAGCGACAACGGCATCGGCATCCCGGCCGACCAGCAAGCCTGGATATTCGACTGCTTCTACCAAATCGACGACAGGCAGCCGGAGGGCGGACATACCCCGGGGACGGGCATCGGGCTGGCCTTGTGCCGGCAGATTGTGAAGGCCCACGGCGGACGCATCGACGTGGAAAGCCGTCCGGGCGAGGGGGCCCGCTTCAGCGTCGTGCTGCGGAAAGGGAACGCACACTTCGACCCCGGGCAGCTGCACGCCACCCCGGGGTCGGCCGACGAGCAATGCATCGGCCTGCTGCAGACCGAACCCGCACCGGCCGAACCTCCCCTGCCGCAGAGCGGGCCGGACGAAGACGACGAGCGGAAGCCCTGCATCCTGGTGGTGGAGGACAACGACGAACTCCGGCAGATGCTGCACGACCTCTTCGCCCCGATGTATCGCGTGGAGACGGCCGCCGACGGCGAAGAGGGATGGGCCAAAGCCGTCGACACAAGGCCCGACCTGGTGCTGAGCGACATCATGATGCCGCGCATGGACGGACGCGAACTCTGCCGGCGGCTGAAGGAGAGCGCCGACTTGTGCCACATCCCGGTGGTGCTGCTCACGGCACGCACCACGCAGGAGAACGCCATTGAGGGACTGAAACTCGGTGCCGACGACTACGTGGCCAAGCCTTTCCACGTGGAGACGCTCCTGGTGCGGTGCAACAACCTGGTGAACAACCGCCGCCTGCTGCAACAGAAGTTCCGCCAGCAGCCCGACACCCCTGCCCAGGTGCTGGCCACGAACACCCACGACCAGGCCTTCATCGAAAAGGTGTGCCGCATCGTCGACGCCCACCTCGACGACCCGGAACTGGACATCCCGGCCCTGTGCGACGCAATGGGCATGGGGCGGACCAAGTTCTTCGCCAAACTGAAGGCCATCGCCGGACAAACGCCCAACGAGTTCGTCAAAAGCCTCCGCTTGAAGAAAGCCTGCACCTACCTGCGCGAACATCCCGAGATGAGCGTGGCCGACATCGCCTACGCACTCGGGTTCAGCACCCCCAAGTATTTCGGCGTCTGCTTCCACGAACAGTTCGGCCTCTCGCCCACGGCCTACCGCAACCGCCCGGCCGGCAACCGCGACGGCAGCGAAGCCCCGGAGGCGGACACCGATTAAGCACCGATTAAACGCCAATTAAACGCCGATCAAACGCCGTCGGAGCACGCGTGTTGCAACGGCGTTGCAACACCGTTGCAATGCCATTGCAATGCCGTTGCAATGCGTGTACACACGAAGGCTGATGCGTGTACACACGAAGGCCGATGCGTGCGCACACGAAGGCCGATGCGTGCGCACGCGAAGAAACCCGGCCCACAGGCCCCTGTAGAGGGGTGCGGAGGATTTTGGGTAGGTTTCGGTACGAAAATGACCAGCCTCGGCACCGGAGCGCCGCTACATTTGCCTGCATCGAAACCCTAAAATTTAATCGGTATGAAGAAACAACTCATCTGCATGCTGGGTCTAGGCCTCGCCGCCGTAGCCAGCGCCAAGGTTTATTACGTAAAGCCCGACGCATCCTCCACCGCCTGGGCATCGGCCCCGGCCGAACAAGTCTACACCAGCCTGCCCACCGCCCATGCCGTGATGGTAGCCGGCGACGAAGTCTGGCTGGCCGAAGGCACCTATCCCCTCTCCACCGCCCTGATGCTGAAAGCCGGCACAGGCATCTACGGCGGATTCGCCGGCACGGAGACCTCGAAGGACGAACGCGTACGCCTGGAAGGCGGACAACCGTGGAACTTCGTCCATCGCACCATCATCACCCGTGAGGAATCGCTCACCGCATCGAACCTCATCAACCAGGCCACCCAATTCAGTGCCGAAGCCATCGTCGACGGCATCACTTTCGAAAAGAGCATCGGCTCGGCCGTCACCGTCCGCAAAGGCGGACACGTGCGCTACTGCATCCTGCGCGACAACATCTCCACCTGGGGCGGAGGCGGCGTACAGATGTACATGGGCGGCAAAGTGGAATACTGCTACTTCCTCAACAACGAGTCGCGCTCCGACGACCGCAACGGAGGAGCCGGCCTCTACGCCAGCAGCAACTCGCTGGACGACATGAACTACGTGGAGAACTGCGTGTTCGAAGGCAACCGCGGACTGGCCTGGGACGGGGCCAAAGGCGGAGGCGGCCTGCGTGCCAACGCCGCCGTGCGGGTGGCCAACTGCGTGTTCTACAACAACACGGCCGGCGATGAATCCAACTACGGCAAGGGCAGCGCATTCTTCTCGGTCTACCCCTCCAACGAGTTCTACAACTGCCTGGCGTACAACAACAGCGGTTATCCCATCTTCTTCACCAAAGGAGGCACGGTCATCAACGCCACCATCTGCAACAACCTCTCCGGAGCCGACGGCAAGAGCTATTCCGTCTACGCCGCCGGCAGCGACCTCACCGTCCTGGCCAACAGCGTGGTGTGGGGCAACAAAGACGCGACCGGCGCACAAGCCCTCGTCTACGCCGCAGCCGGCTCGGCCACGACCTCGTTCAGTTACTTCGCCACTGAGAACGGACAAGCCGGCATCAAGTGCGCCGTAGCCAACCAGACCTACGACGACCTCTACACCCTGGCCGCCGACAACATCGGCACAGAAGAAGGACGGAACTACGTCCGCTTCATCGCCCCGACCTCGTTCGTCGGCGCCACCACCGATGCCGAAAAGATAGCCGAACTGCGAGCCGCCATCTGGAGCACGGACAACGCCTCCTTCCTGATAGACCGCGGCTGCAACGACTGGGTATCCATCGAATACGACACCGACGTGACCGGACGCATCCGTCCGCTGACCGAAGCCGACCCGGCCGACCTGGGCGCCTACGAGATGGAGAAAGACGACCCCACCGCCATCCGGCCTGCCGGCAACGGACCCACCGTCGTCTTCGCCCGCGATGGACGGCTGCACCTGCAGGGCGCAGAAGGACAGACAACCATCTACGACGCAACCGGACGCCTCGTCGGCACCATCCAGACCTCCGACGCTGTCGTTCCGCTTGCCGGACGAGGCCTGTTCATCGTCCGCACCCAGAAAGAAGGCAAAACCATCCTCCAAAAAGTCATCTTATGAAACAACTCACCACCCTACTGATAGGGGGATGCCTGTGGCTCGGCGGACAAACCGCCGACGCCAAGGTGTTCTACATGACCCCCACCGGGACAGCCTCCGGAGCCAGTTGGCAGGAGGCCGCCTCCGACCTGAGCAGCGTAATGGAGCAGGCCGCGCCAGGCGATGAAATCTGGATGGCCGGCGGCGACTACACCGTGTCACGAACCATCTACGTGAAAGAAGGCGTCGACATCTACGGCGGATTCGCCCCCGGCGCCACCAGCGTCGACGAACGCAAGCACGACGCCGAGCAGCCCTGGCTGTTCGAGCAAGCCACCACCCTGAAAGGCGTCGGCGACCCGGCCATGCGCCTCTTCGACCGGGCCGACAAAACCGCCATCTGGCAGACGGAGACCTACATCGACGGACTGACCGTCAGCGGCCACGTCACGACCAACGGGCGCGTGGCCTACTTCAAAGAGAAGATGAACCTGCGCAACTGCCGCTTCCTCGACTGCGGCGCCGGCTCGTCCGTCACCTACTTCGAAGACGGAGGCTCCGTAGTCGGTTGCCAATACCTCGGCACCCTGTCCGGCAACTCCGTCGACCTGCGCCGCGTGAAACCCACGGCCGACCCCGTGCGGGTGGACCACGTGGAGATAGCCCATACGCAAGCCTGCGCCCTGGCCTACTATTCCACCCTGGCCGCCGGCGAAACCAACCCCGACGAACTGGACGGGCTGAGCGCCGGCACCATCCGCCGCGTCTGGATACACGACTGCCACGTGCCCGTCCCCGCCAACTACAACCCCTCGTCGGACAACGGCACCTCGGCCGGCATGGCCGTCACCCACACACTGACGCGCGGACTGACCATCGCCGACGTCCTCGTCGAACGCTGCTCCATCTCCACCATGGGCGGCACGGCCCTGCTGTGCAAATACACCGGCTCCACACGCCTCACCCGCTCCGTCTTCCGCAACAACGAGAACCGCTCCGACGTCAGCATCGTGACCAAGCCGGCCGCCATCCTCTACGCCGAGAACGGACTGACCATGACCAGTTGCCTGGTGAACAACAACACCACCCCCGAACTCTGCAACTACCTGATGGGAGGCTCCTACCTCAACAACACCTGGGCCAACAACGAAGGAGGCACCTACCTCACCCAGGCCTACGCCGGCATGGTCAACAACCTCATGAGTGGCAACCGGCAGAACGGCGCGCCGGCCAACATCAAGGCCGACAACGCCTACTATAGTTCGTTCTACCACAACGCACTCGACAAGGACATCCAGTTCATCGTGCCCGTGGGCGGCGACGCCTCGGCCCCCAACACCAGCGACACAGACGGATGCTTCGTCCTGACGGAAGAAGGCACGTTTGCGAAACCCACTACGTTCGTCGGCGCCGCTGCCGACGAAGCCCAAGCCGCCGAAGTGGAGACGGCCGACTGGTCGCTCAACCCGGCCAGCACGTGCGTCAACGCCGGCTCGGTGTCCTACCTGCAAGACTGGACCCACAGCTACCTCACCAACCTGCCGGTGCCCTGGTTCGACGACATCTACGCGACCGACCTGGCCGGAAACAGCCGCCAGACCGCCGAAGGCATCAGCCTCGGTGCCTACGAAGGAAAAGCCGCCGATGCCATCGGACACACAAAGACACACCCTGTGCTGCTCGGCACCGACGGACGGACACTGACCCTGCAGATGCCCGCGGCAGGCCGGGTACGGCTCTACACCACAGCCGGCGTACCCGTCGGCGACTGGAGGCTGGCCCCCGGACATCAAGCCATCGGCCTCGCCGAAGGAGGCGTCCTCATAGCCGACATCCAATGCGGCACCGAACGCCTGCGCCAACTGATCGTCATCCGATAACTCCATAAGCAAAACCAAGAAACCATGAAAAACCAACAACTGCTGCTTCTGTTCCTGATGCTCCTGACAGGATCGAGCCTGCATGCACAAGACGTGATAGTAAGAGGAAACGTGGCCGACGGAAAAGGCGAGACCCTGCCCGGCGCTTCCATCATCGTCGACGGGACCCAGACGGGAACCATCACCGATACAGAAGGGAATTTCTCCCTGAAGTGCCCTCCCAGGGCCGTGCTGCGCGTGTCGAGCGTAGGATACAAGTCCAAACGCGTGTCCGCCGACGGCCGCCAGCCCCTCAAGATTGTTTTAGAAGAGGATAACTACAACCTGGACGAAGTGGTAGTTGTTGGTTATGGAGTCATGCGCAAATCCGACCTCACCGGCGCCGTCGCCTCCGTCAAGGCCGACGAAGCCCTGAAGCAGATGCCCGCATCCAACCTGACCGACGCCCTGCAGGGACGGCTCTCGGGAGTCAGCATCGTCTCCGCCTCGGGGCAACCCGGCTCGGAAGCCACCATCCGCGTGCGAGGCGTCAACTCCATCAACGCCGACATGGGGCCGCTCGTCGTCATCGACGGATTCATCGGCGGAAGCCTGTCGCAACTGAACCCGGCCGACGTACAGTCCGTCGAAGTGCTGAAAGACGCCTCGGCCACCGCCATCTACGGATCGCAAGGTGCCAACGGCGTCATCCTGGTCACCACCAAGAACGCCGAAAAAGGCAAGACCGTCATCCAATACAACGGCCACATCAACGCCAAGACCCCCTACACGCTGCCCGACGTGCTCGCCCCCGCCGACTTCGCCCGACTGGCCAACGACTACGGCCGCGAGTTCTACACCGCCTCGGGAGCCGACAGCCCGCACGTGTTCTATACCGACGCGGAAATCGAAGCCTTCGAACGCGGAGAGGCCGGCTACGACTACGTGGGGAACATTTTCCGCAACGTAGCCGTCGAACACACCCACGAAGTCTCCGTCAGCGGCGGAAACGACAAGAACCAGTTCCTGCTGTCGGCCCGCTACACCGACAACCAGGGCATCGTGAAATCCTCGTCGAGCAACAAGACAAACTACCGCGTCAAGGTGGACAGCAACCCGAAGAAATGGCTGAAACTGGGAGTCAACCTCTGGGGCGAATACTCCACGGCCAAAGGACCGCGCTTCTCGCAATACCGTGGCGTGCTGCTGGAGAGCCTCATCTTCCCCAACACCGTGCTGCCCAAAGACGAAAACGGACGATACAACAACCTCAACCTGCTGGGGAGCGCGCAATACAACCCCATGGGACACATCTGGGAACTCGACAAAGACGACTACATGCTCAAGAACCGCCTGCAAGGCTACGTTGAGATTACGTTCCTGCCCGGACTCAGCCTGCGCACGAACCACAGTTTCAACCTCGGGAGCAGCGTCTACCGCTCCACCCGCAACGAGAACAGCTACGAGGCATGGACCAGCAACGGCATCTCCTCGGCCAGCGCACAGACCGGGAACTCCCGCGGCTGGGTCAACTCCAACATCCTGAGCTACGTGAAAGAATTCAATGCCGCCCACCGCCTGAACACCACCTTCGTGTTCGAACAAAGCAAGACGGACGACTTCACCAACACATCTTCGGCCGTAGGACTGCCCTCGGTGGAAATCGGCGCCAACAACACCGCGCTCGGGCAAGCCATCGGCGGCTCGTCGGCACGCATCCGCACCACCCTCATGTCCGCCCTGGCCCGCGTGAACTACGTACTGCTCGGACGATACATGCTCACCGCCTCCTACCGCTGGGACGGGTCCTCGCGCCTGGCCTACGCAAACCGCTGGGCCGGATTCCCCTCGCTGGCACTGGCCTGGGACATCAGGCACGAGGCCTGGATGGAAGACACGCCCGTGTCGCAACTCAAACTGCGCCTCGGCTACGGACAGACCGGCAACCAGGCCGTGGCCGCCTACTCGGCCTACAACGAATACGCCGCCTCGCGCAATGCGCAGAACGTGCTGCTCCTGCAAATCGCCCGCATCGGAAACCCGAACCTGAAGTGGGAACGCACCGAGCAATACAACGTCGGACTCGACCTCGGACTCTTCGACAACCGCCTGGCCATCAACCTCGACTGGTATCACAAACGGAGCAAGGACGTGCTCATCAGCGTCAACATCCCCTCCTACACCGGACAGACCACCGCCCTGGCCAACGCCGCACACATCCTGAACAAAGGCATCGAGGCAACCATCAACATGGTCCCCGTCAGCACACGAAACATCACCTGGCACAGCACGCTGACCCTGGCCCACAACCAAGGGACCTTCGAGAAGTTCGCCGACGGAATGGACAGGATAGCCCCCTCGGGAGGCTACGAGTACGACTACTACCGCTACATCAAAGGCGAACGCATCGGCAGCATCTGGGGCTACGTGTGCGAAGGCATCTGGACCACCGAAGAGGTGAACCAACTGCCGGAAGCCGACCGGCCGCAACCCGGCTCGTACAAATTCAAGAACCTGGACGACGATCCCAACATCACCGTCGACGACCAATGCATCATCGGGAACGGCCAACCCAAGTTCAACTGGGGATGGACCAACACCCTGAACTGCAAAAACTGGGACATCTCGCTCTTCCTCATCGGGTACCACGGCTTCGACATCTACAACTACACCCGCCAAGTCCGCACCCTCGGGCTGACCCCCAACCCGGAGATGCGAAACCGATGGACACCGGACAACGAAAGCGGAACCATCGAAGGATTCATCAAAACACCGACCGGCGGACGCGCATCCTCGCTGTTCGTCGAAAAAGGAGACTTCGTCAAGGTGAAAAGCATTACGGTAGGCTACACGCTGCCGCCGAAAGCGCTGCGAAGACTGCATGTCGCCTCCCTGCGCTGCTACGCCTCCATCCAAAACCCCTTCCTGATAAGCCGCTACTCCGGCCTTGACCCCGAAGTCACCCTGAAGAACCCGTTGACCTCCGGCATCGACTGGGGCTACTACCCCAACGGGCGCAACTACATGGTCGGACTGAACCTCTCCTTTTAATATATATATATATATGCACACATAGACCACATACGCCATGAAAACCTGGAAAAGAATACTCCTCAGCAGCCTGACACTGCTGCCCCTGACCGGATGCACTGACCTCCGGCAAGAACCGCTCAGTTTTCTCACACCGGAAAACATCGCCTACGACGAGGCCAACATCACCAACCTGGCCAACGGGCTCTACCGTTCGCTGTGGCACTGGAACTACGGCTACTGCTGCCGCCTGTTCACCCTCACGCTCGGTGCCGACGACGTGATAGCCGGGCAACTGAGCAAGGCACGCGTCATCGTCATCGACGAACTGCGGGCCGACCCAACCATCAGCGAACTGGACGTGCAATACTTCTGGCAGAATATGTACTCCCTGGTCCTGAACGCCAATCTCCTGATCGAAGGCATCGATGCCAGCGAATACGGAAATCTGACAGAGAAGGAGCGAAAAGCCTACATGGGCGAAGCCTACTTCATGAGAGCCTTCGCCTACTACAACCTGGTGCGCATCTTCGGCGACGTACCGGCCGTCGTCAACTCACAATCGACAGAAGACGTGCTGGGCAACAAAGCCATCGGACGAAACACCGTAGCCGACATCTACGACCGCATCATCGTGCCCGACCTCAAGAAAGCCGAAGAATACCTGCCCGAGCAACCACGCACCGGCGACAACTCCTCCGTTGGGAAGATTGCCGCACAGACCTGCCTGGCCGAAGTGTACCTGACCATGGCCGGATGGCCGCTGAAACGGACCGCCTGCTACGCACTGGCCGCCGACAAAGCACGCGAGATCATTCAAGCACCCTACAACAAGCATCGGCTGACAGACCACTATGCCGACCTGTGGAGAGAAGTACTCAAAAGCGACAACACCGAGCACATCTTTGCCGTGAACTGCTCACGCCTGAACAGCATGGCAAGCCAATACGGCATCTCCTTCCTCGCCGTCGAAGAGAACGGATGGAGCGACTACCTGGCCGACGAGGTCTTCTACCTGAGATACCCCGACGACGAGCGCAAAGCATGGAACTACCAGACCACCTACTCCGTGGCCGGGAAGCCCAAACCGAACTCCTACAAGCAATCGGCCATGAAATCGCCGTTCATCAAGAAATACCGCGACTACGGCACCGATGCCGCACAATCGGACGGAATCATCCCCATCTACCGCTACGCTGACGTACTGCTCATCTATGCCGAAGCACAAAACATGGCAGCAGGAGGACCCGACGAACTGGCCTACAAATGCCTGAACGACGTCAGACGCAGAGCCTCGGGAGGCATCGACAACAACGCCCCGGACGGACTCACGTGCGAGGAATTCGACCGCTACGTGTTCGACGAGCGAGGCTGGGAGTTTTTCGCAGAATACAAGCGCTGGTTTCAACTGGTACGACGCGAGAAGGTGGAAGAATGCAACCGAGACAATCCCCGGGTGGCCGCCGCCGGACACATCGACCGCAACCAGCAGAATTACCTGATGCCTCTGCCGCCCAAACAAGTGGAACTTTGCCACTTCCCACAGAACGCAGGATACTGATAAACGAATAAGAAAGGAAATAAGATGAGAAACTATTGGATTATAGCATGGACAGCCCTCCTCGGCATCTGCACCGGACAGGCGCAAACGACGTTTACTTTCGAAGACGGAGTGCCCGAAGGCTGGACGGTGACGGAAGGCACCCTTGCCACCACCGGGAAAACCTACAAGGAAGGCACACAAGCCTTGGCATGGGACACCGAGAAGAACGCCCAGATGGACATCCCCGTCAGTTTCAAGGCACTGACCACAAACGGAACGCTCTTCTACCTCCACTCGCCACAAGTCACAAACGACACACTGACCATTGAGTTCAAGAGCAGCGGACAAGTCAAACGGCAAGCCAACGTCCTATGCAACTTTAAAGGATGGAGAGAGTTCAACCGAACCTACGCAGAATATGCAACGAAAACCGCCGTGCGCATCGACAACGTGACCATAACGTGGAAACTCAATCCGAACGTGCCCGGAACGAGACAGCTTCTGTTTGACAACTGGACATTCGAAAACACAACCAACCTGGATGCCAAGGTAGATGGCCCCCACATGAAACTCGACCGCAACTATCTGAAAGGCAACATGACCTGCCTGAAGAAGCACTTGTTCGAACGAGACATTCCACTCGAACAACCCACCACAGCCGAGTTGGAAGGATTGCGTCTGGTACGCGAACGGACTGCACGCAACCTGCCCGTGCCGACCACCGTGCAAGTAAGAGTAGCCATGAACTTCTTCAATGCCATGAACATCAGCGAAGACGAGGACGGAAACGTCAGCGGAACGCCCATCGACATCACGTGCAACGGACTGACCGATACGTACATCCAAACCATCTTCACACATCTGAGAGTATTGGCCAAGGTGGAAACCCAGCAAGAACTGTTCTCGAAAGCCGTACGCTTCATCCTCGATCAGGGAATAGGCGAAGGATGCAACTACATACTTTCGTCCACAATCGACTTCTATACATCCCGAAAAGAAATACCGTCGCTGGTACTCGATGTCGCTTCCGTCTGTCAGGGAGACATACGCCAACAACTGCTCGACTTTGTACAATACGTCTGCTTCTACAACGAAGTATACCAGCCGGAAGACTCCTATCTTGCCAACCTGGTGTCCGACTACGTCTATCTGGATGTACCGCACTTCGAGCCATTGGCCGCCCTGCAGCCCGATGATACAAAAGCCGTTCGCGAACTGAAAGCCGTGAAACGGTACCTCGACCGCTGCACGGAATACACCCCCGGCGCACGAGGCATCCTCAAGCCCGATGGGACAGGCTTCCACCACAACGCCCACTACAACAACTACATGTATTCCTACATGACCTGGACACAAGCCATGTGGCAACTGAAAGGCACCCCCTTCCGTCTGCAAACAGACTCCTACAAACGGTTCAAGAAGGCCGTACTCAGCCTCTACATCATGGCGACCAAGCATTCCACCGACGCATGCCACTACTACGCCAACAGTTTTGCCGGGCGAAACCCGTTCGGGGCAGGTATCTCACTGGCCTACAGCAAAGCCCTCTTTGAATCCCTCATCGAAGTAGGAGAAGACATCGCAGGGGAAGAAGACGAACTCAAGGCGGCCTACAACTACTTCTTTGGCTCAGACGCCTATCAGGTTCCAACCACCAACTACGACGGATTCTACGCATTCAACTACAGTCCGGCCGCCATCTTCCGAAAAGCCAACTGGGTAGTTTCGATGAAATCGCTGACAACGAACAGCTGGGGTGCGGAAATCTACAACGGGCAAAACCGGTTCGGACGCTACCAAAGCCACGGAAGCCTGGACGTACTCTATGACGGACCGCTATCGGTGAGTGGATACCCGACGAACCTCGGTGCCGGAGGATGGGATTGGAATGTCGTCCCCGGAACAACAACCGTCCATTTCACCAACTGGAAAGAGATGATGCCCGCAGGAAACACCACGCAGCGGTTCGACCAATATGCCGCCACGAAGACCTTCACCGGAGCACTTGCCGACGGAGATTGCGGCATCTTCGCCACCGACTTCGACCAGACAGACACATGGGGAAACACCCTTTGCTTCACCCCCACCAATCTTCGATTTCGGAAAACCATGTTCGCCTGCGACAACTACGTGTGGTGCATGACGGACAGCATCTCGGCCGTGGGCGAATACAGCGACGACCGCCACACAGCCACAAACTTGTTTCAAAACATCATATCGGCAGAGTCCGGGCCTCTGATTGTCGATGGGGTCGAGCAAACAGCAGCAAAAGAGGTGCTCAATAACGATGTAAGCCATTGGATTATCACCCCTAACAGCACAGGGTACTTCATCCCGAAAGGAAACGACCCTCTCCACCTGCACTACGGCGCACAAACAGCACCGGGACAAACCGGAGTCGATGCTGAAAAGCCAACCACCTCGCTTTTGGCTGCCAAAGCCTACTTCGATCACGGGATAAAGCCGACAAAAGGGGAAGCATCCTTTTTGCTCATGCCAGCCGCGACAAAAGAAAAGATGGCCGACGCGGCCCTGCAATGCGAACAAGGGAAGTTGTTTCGGGTAGAGCAGCAAGACGAAAACTTACACGCCATCACCTACCTGCCCGGCCACATCACAGCATATGCCTTCTATCAACCAACAGAAAACCTGGATTTCGGGATTGTACAATCCACCACCTTCAGGCACTTGCTTTTGGTAAGGCACGATGCAGACAACGGACATTGCCATCTCGCCATCTGCAATCCCGATCTGTGCCCGGAAAAAGACAGTGCATTCAAATGGCATACAACCCCAAGCCACACCAGCCTGACCCTTCGTGGAAATTGGGTGTTGGCCCAGCCAGTCAAGGGAGTCTCCCTCGCCAAGGAATCCGACGAAGAGACAAGGCTTGACATCGACATGGCTGAAGGAATGCCTACCTACATCGAATTATGCGACGCACAAACAGCCAAGTCAGAAAGAACCTCAAACGCCCATTCGCTAATTCGTTTGGAAGGGCATCCCGGTGGCGTCAAGTTGCTGTTTCCCTTCCCTACGGCATCCATCTCAGAAGTAACCATCAATACCGTTGATGGTCAAAAGGTCGGGCACTACGTTTTCCCGTCGGGTACGTCTGAAGGATTCGTTCCACTCAAGCAACATCCTGCTGGCGTCAGACTGATTCACGTGTCGCACGATGGGGCTCATCAAACTTTCAAATGGATTCATCCTTAATAATCCCTTCTGCAAATATCAAAAAAGCGATTATTCCGTTCTATTCATAAAACACCTATAGAACCATGAAAACACATCTCACCCTAACATGGGCTTTCATTTGTACCCTTCTCGCGCAAGCCCAACCTCTTCGCATCCCTTTACAAACAAGCCACAAAGGGCCGTATGACATACAAGTACATCAAACAGACATGGGAGGAGGCGGATACATCACAGGCATCGTTCAGGATTACACACGTCCAGAGCGGTTATTTGCCCGATCGGATGTTGCCGGTGTCTTCTGCAGCGAAGACGGGGGACGCTCCTGGCGACCTCAGAATGCCGGATTGGACAAGATGTCCGACCACTACTGCCATTCACTGGCCATCGATCCATTCAATCCCCAATCGCTGCTACGAGCCTCTGGCGATGTGCGGAATTTCCATTTTACAGGGCGCATCCATCGCTCGACAGACGGAGGCAAAAATTGGCGATTAGTTAAAGACGGACTGGACTACTACGGCAACGGCGGCACACGCTACATAGGCGAACTCATCTGTTACAACCCCGACAAATCCGGTGAGGTAGCCGCCGGAACCTACTCAAAAGGCATCTGGGTCAGTCACGACAGCGGCGAGACCTGGAAAAAGAGTGGACTGGACGGAGAGCGCATCGCCAGCATCCTGTACCATCGAAACCGAATCTACGTGGGAACGATTCCGGACGAAGCACTCTTCGACGACAACACACCAGTGGAAGAAGTGCTTGAGAAACTCCGCGAGTTACAGGATTTCCCCCGGAAACGTCCCGGACGGCTCTACACATCCGACGATGGTGGGAAACATTGGAGAATCCTATTCGAACATGAGACGCTGGCTGTTTATGAAATAGTGGTTGCCGAGGAAGGACAAACCATTCTGTTCTCCTCCCAAAAAGGAGTTTACCGCAGCACCAACGGCGGCGCCACCTTCCAAGTGGTCGCTTCCCTCCCCACATCCTCAAAATATCGCACGCTGACACAGTCGCCACGAGACCCACACCTTCTCTATACCGCCGAACAGTTCCCGACACGATATCCCATCACCATCTACAAATCAGAAGATACCGGAGCGACCTGGAGTCCCCTCAGCCCAGACTGCAAGCCGGAGCAACTTTTTGAGTTCCCAGAGCCATGGCACGGACAACGACCAGGTATGATAGGGAGTGCCATCTCACACATCTTGCCCGATTGTCTTAATCCCGACAAGTTGTACATCGCCAACTGGTGGGGAGTCACCACCACCTACGACGGAGGCAAAAGTTATTACGGCCATCAGTTCAAAGGTATCGGTATCCTCTGTTGCGAGACCCTGGTCCAGCATCCCACACGCGAAAACATCTGGGCCTGCGGCGTATGCGACCATGCACCGGCTCTCTCGGCCGACGGAGGGCAGTCCTACGCTATGGCACCCGTCGCATCCGGACCGGGACGTGCCCTCACGTTCTCCCGGCATGATCCGGACTTGCTGATGTATGCCGCCGAGCGAAAAGGAGAATACATGCGGCTCATCAGAAGTACCGACCTGGGTAAAACCGGACAAATCGTTTGGGAATTGAAAGGCAAAAACTTTGTGCAGGACCTGAAAGAAGACCCTCACGTGAAAGGACGATTTTGGGCTTATTTAGAAGGAGACCTCACTCCCACAGATTCCGCAGCACAACCGGCAGGCCTTTATTGCAGCAATGACTACGGAGAGCATTGGCAGCCCACAAACATCCCGTCCTGGGGAGCAGCCGAGTCGCTGCCTATCCAAGAATTTCTCATTGACAAAGACTTGACACCGATAGTCAATTACCAACACAAGAACGGATGTGGTACAGGACAGATGCTTGCCTTCGATGCCAAACAGAAAGATGTCATCTATCTGGGGGAATGGACAAAAGGAATCTTCATCAGTCATGATGCCGGACGCAGTTGGGTGAATGTCAGCAAGCGTCTACCCTTTCACTCGAAGTCCTATGCCGTTCTCTCCTGCTTGTATGCCGATCCTGAGCAGAGTGGAATCATCTATGCTGGTTTCTGGAACAAAGGACTTTGGAAAAGCGAAGATTTCGGTCAGTCATGGAAGCAGGTCCGTCCACAAGGAGTCAAATCATACAATGCCAATTCCATCTCCATCTCACGTACGTCAGACGGAAGGAACCTGTTTGCTTTAGCATGTTCCAACCACCCCTTAGGCGACCATCCGGTCCATCTATTTATCAGTACCGATGAAGGTGCGCATTGGACAGATATCTACGACAACTCATTAGGATGCCTCCGCTGGATTCAAGTAGTAACTGACATCACACGTCAAAGCATCCACGCAGCAACCGCAGGAAGCGGCATATTCTATTTTACTTTAAAACAATAAATGATAAATGCTATGAACAACATCTGTCTGCAATCCATATACAGCCATTTGAAGCATGTCCTTTTGATACATTTCTTGCTTTTCACTTGTGCCTGCACGATTCAAGGACAATCCCTCATCCCATACGAATCCCGTCTCAACCTGAATTTCAAGAGACTGAACAAACAAGCCCTTCAGGATTACCAACAACCAGTACGTCCGGGAGGTACAAACGGACAACCCTTCTGGAACACATTTTCACAATCATTCATCTATGCACCCGTATTCGACTGTCCACGTTTCACAGAAGCGACACAATACCTATTCACCGTCAATGGTGAATACCAGTTTAAGAGCAAAACCTCTATTCATAGTTTAAGTCCCATCTGGGACAAAGTCCCTTTGGGCGAGAACGAACTTGTCGTAACAGCATATGATAAACATAAGCATCTGCTTGGAGAAGTGTATCGTCGAACATTTGTCAAGAAAGCGTCCTTTCATGGTCCATATCTGCATGCAGTACGCTCCTATCGAGAGGCAGCGCTGAAAGGACTCTTCTATTTTATCCATCAACCATACTACCTGCATTGGGCAGACTCAATCACCCCTGACCTCAGCTATTTACACAATGCATATCCCTGTAAGATCATAGGAGCAACCATAAACATAGCCGTTTTACAAGCAAAATACGACAGCACCTACAGAGATTTGTCAACCCGGATTGCCCGTAATGCCGCCCATTTCCTTATAGAACAAAGCCAACCTGCTGACGCTCCATTGGCATTCTTTCCTCCGACCTATTATGGGA
Source organism: Bacteroidaceae bacterium (assembly GCA_051875715.1). Classification (GTDB taxonomy): domain Bacteria; phylum Bacteroidota; class Bacteroidia; order Bacteroidales; family Bacteroidaceae; genus DYCT01. The sequence goes on along the minus strand of JBJEHD010000090.1, from coordinate 915 downwards.
CACAACTGACAGCACGCAAGGCCGAAAATATTGGGAAGGCCATGATGATGGAAGCAGTCAATGTGGCAGACGCACTACTCAGTCTCTATAAGCTGACACTTGATTCAATTTATTTCCAACATGCCATCGGCATTGCAAATACCTATCTTCGAACTCAAGCGGCAGACGGCTCATGGCCCATCAAAGTCGATTATCAGACAGGGAAAGCCGTCAATGATATTAAAGCCATACCCATTCAACTTATCCATCTATTCGACCGGCTACAGACAGAGTTCCATTTTGATCAATATGTTGAGGCACGAAATCGCGCCTCAGCGTTTATCCAAAACAGAATTCTACCATCATATAACTGGTATGGCCAATTCGAGGACATGACAGTTTTTCTCCAACCATACGAGAACATGACTAACTGCACTGCAGCCCCATACGCCACATTTTTGCTTTCACAGCCCAATACTACACTACAGGAAAAAGAAGATGCACTCGAATTAATCCGTTTCTGCGAAGACCAGTTTGTCATATGGGACACACCAGCCAACGATAAAGGTATACATCCGATTGGAACGCCATGCGTGTTTGAACAATACCATTATCAAACGCCGGTAGACAACAGCGCCTGCAACCTGATTCGTGCATTCATAGCCGCACACCAACATACCGGCGATGTTCTCTATTTAGCCAAAGCAATCAGTTTGGCCAACACCATCACCATATGGCAAGATGCCTCCTCCGGTTTTCTATCCACCCTTTGGATTACACGCCCAGGTAAAAGCTTCTGGATGAACTGCACTTATGACTCCGTTACAACCCTCTTATACCTCGACAACTACCTTGAAACATTACTATCCAATAAAAGTTGACAGGCACAAATCTATCAGGCTAGGCAGTTAATTGCACGGAGGCCGAGCCTGATTT
>JBJEHD010000089.1:0-34116 GCA_051875715.1 Bacteroidaceae bacterium | reverse complement strand
GTTGGCCTTGGTTTCTTACGGGAGGGAACGGCCTCCCGGTTGTTTGTCCGCATCGGACGATGCGGGTGCCCCTCGGGATTGCTTGCCTACGGCCTTCCATGCGGTTTTGGGGGGAGTTCTTGCTTCCGGAGGGCGTGGACTGAAAAAAATCCTCAAGCGTAGCACGACAATAGCGCAACTTTGTTATTTTTGCATCATAAGCAGATCTGCCGATGAAGTTGATAAGAAACAACATACAGAAGATTGTCGCCTTGTGCCAGAAGCACAAAGTGAGCAAGTTATTTGTGTTCGGATCAATCCTTACCGAGCGTTTCAATGATGATAGTGATGTGGACCTGGTCGTTTCTTTCAACAAAGCAGAAGTGGGCGATTATTTTGAGAACTATTTTGATTTCAAATACTCGTTGGAGGACTTGTTGGGTAGAGAAGTTGATTTATTAGAAGAACAAACCATAAAGAATCCCTATTTGAAAAAGAATGTGGACGCAACCAAAACATTGATTTATGGATGACCTGATAAAGAAACATTTGCAAGATGTACTGACAGCTATTGAAGAAATAGAAAGTTTCTTCGGCGACAAGCCTAAGTTGTTTGAGGACTTTTATGACAATCTGTGCCTTCGGCGTGCAACAGAGCGGAACATAGAGATTATAGGTGAGGCGATGAATAGAATCTTAAAAATGGATAGAAACATCGCAATCACCAATTCGCGTAAGATTGTGGATGCAAGAAATTACATCATACACGGCTATGACAGTTTGTCGGCAGACATTCTTTGGAGCATAATTGTCAATCATCTGCCAAAGTTGGAAGAAGAAGTGGCCGCTTTGTTGAATAAAGAGTAACTTTTGGGCTCGTATCGAACTTTTTCGTTCGCAGAGCGGCCGGAACAGGCGCAAAATCGTATCTTTGCGCGACTAACCCATTCAAACACATGCCAAGAATGAAACAGATCCTGTCTTTCCTGCTGTTGTGGGCCGCCTTCGGCCTCGGGGCATTGGCCCAGAACATCTCCGTGACGTCTTTCCGCTTCGACGAATACGACCTGACCGCCAACCTGGCGGGCACGAGCGTGGAGGACCAGAACGGGAACAAGTGCGCCCTCATCCGCATCCAGACCACCGAGAAAGGGTTCAGCTTCGACGTGGGCGTGCTGGGCGTGCAGAAGGTGGACGACAACAAGGTGGGCGAGGTGTGGGTCTACGTGCCGGCGGGCGTGCGCAAGATGACCATCCGCCACCAGCAACTGGGCACGCTGTCGGAGTACGTCTTCCCCGTCAACATCGTGGGCAGCAAGACCTACGTGATGGAACTGACCACCGCGCAGGTGCAGACCATCGTGAAGAAGGCCGTCACGCAGCAGTACGTCAGCTTCAGCGTGACGCCGGCTGACGCCATCGTGGAGTTCGACGGCGACATCCTCGAGGTGGTGGACGGCACGGCCTCGCGCCGGAAGGCGTTCGGCACCTACACCTACACCGTGCGTTCGCGGCTGTACCACCCGCAGACGGGACAGGTCACGGTCAACGACCCGAAGAACCGCCACGAGGTGCGCGTGGAACTGCGCCCGGCCTACGGCTACCTGGAAGTGCCGGGCGAGGGCGCGCTGCAGGGGGCGCGCGTCTTCGTGGACGACGAATATGCCGGCACGGCACCCTACCGTTCCGACCGCCTGGCCTCGGGCGAGCACCAGGTGCGCATTGTGCAGAACCTCTACGGCCCGGTGAGCGAACGCGTCGTCATTGCCGACGGACAGACCCTGCGCTTCGCCCCGACGCTGCGCGCGGACTTCGCCCGGCTCACCCTCGCCGTGGATGGCGGGGCGGACATCTGGGTGAACGACCAGCGCAAGGGTTCGGGCTCGTGGACGGACATCCTGGCCTCGGGCGACTACCGGGTGGAATGCCGCCTGCCTTCGCACCGCAGCACGGTGCGCGAACTGACGGTGGACCCCACGATGGACGGCCGTACCATCCGGCTCGACACCCCCACCCCCATCTACGGCTCGCTGGACATCAGTTCCACGCCGGCGGGGGCCGACATCTGGATTGACGGCACGAAGGTGGGCACCACCCCCATGCTGCTGCCCGAGTGCCTGGTGGGCGACCACACCGTGCGCATCAGCAAGGCGGGCTACGGCGACTACACGCGCGCCGTGGCCCTGGCCGAGGATGCCACCGAGGAAATCAGCTGCCGCCTGGAGGACGGCCGCCCCGTGGTCATCAGCGCCCCTGCGGGGGCGGACATCTACGTGGACGGCCGCCGGGTGGCCACGGGCCGCTTCGAGGGCAGCCTCTCCTACGGCAGCCACACGGCCTACGCCGCCCGGGACGGCAAGCAGACCGCGGCGCAGACCATCGACGTGCCCATGGGCAGCGGCGCGCTGCCGAGCGTGACCCTGGCCTTCTTCGGCCCCCAGACGTTCCGCGTCAACGGTGTGTCGTTCGTCATGATGCCCGTAGAGGCCGGCACCTTCACCATGGGTGCCACGTCGGAGATGAAAGACCCGTACAGCGACGAAAAGCCGACGCACCGGGTGACGCTGACGCGGAACTACTACCTGGGGCGCACGGAGGTGACCCAGGCCTTGTGGCAGGCGGTGATGGGCAAGAACCCCTCCCAGTTCAAAGGGGACGAGAGGCCTGTGGAGAATGTCAGCTGGGAGGACTGCCAGCAGTTCCTGCAGAAACTCAACAAACTGACGGGCCGCACCTTCCGCCTGCCCACCGAGGCGGAGTGGGAGTACGCGGCGCGGGGCGGCCGGAAGGGGCAGGGCTGCCCGTACAGCGGCAGCCGTACCCTGGACGATGTGGCCTGGTACGATGGGAACAGCAACGGCCAGACGCACGACGTCGGCACCAAGCAGCCGAACGAGTTGGGCCTGTACGACATGACGGGGAACGTGTGGGAGTGGTGCAGCGACTGGTATGGCAGTTACAGCAGTGCAGCGCAGACCGATCCGGCCGGACCTTCCAGCGGGTCTTACCGCGTGTACCGTGGTGGCAGCTGGTACGACGGTGCCAGGTTCTGCCGCTCGTCGATTCGGGTCAACTACGCGCCCGGCGGCAGGCACTCCGACCTCGGGCTGCGCTTGTGCCTCTCCGAGTAAAAACCCACTCCCGAAAGAAGTTCTAAGCTAAAAAGAAAGAAAAAGAAAGAATCGAGGAGAAGGATAGGAGGGGCGAGCGGAGCGCCCCGACACGCCTTCTCCGAGCAGCGGAATGGTGGTGGGAGGCTTTTTGCCTCCCACCACCCAAAAAAAATAAATACAGATGCAAATAAAAATATTCAGTATCCCGATTCTGGCAGACGAGGCTCAAGTGGAAGAACTGAATCATTTCCTGCGAGCCAATAAGATTATCGACATCAAAAAAGAGTTGGCCGTGGTGGATGGCAATAGTTGCTGGACTTTCTGCATTACATACATGTTGACAGGGCGACCCGTTGTGGCCGAAACCGGCAAAAGCGGAACATCGAAGGTGGACTACAAGGAGGTGCTTGCCCCGAATGCGTTCGACCGCTTCTCGTCGCTTCGCAAGTTGCGTAAGCAGATTGCCGATGATGAGGCCGTCCCGGCCTATGCGGTGTTTACGGATGCGGAACTTGCGGACATGGCCCAATTGCCTGAGTTGACCCTCCACACCATGCAGGGAATCCCGGGAATAGGGAAAAAGAAACTGGAAAAATACGGGGCGGCATTTGCCGCCCACTTTCAGCTTGGGAAAGATGAAAAGGGAGGGGAACTTGATGCCGAAGATAGCAAGCCTTGAAAACCTGTACCTGGCCTACCACAAAGCCTGCAGAGGCAAACAGCGGAAACACGAAGTACGGACATTTGCGGCGCACTTCGACGACAACATCCATGCCATGCAGCGCGAATTGATGGACGGCAGCATCTCGTTGGGCGATTATCGCTATTTCACCATACACGACCCAAAAGAACGCATCATCTGTGCGGCCCCGTTTCGCGAACGGATATTGCAGCATGCCGTCATGAATGTATGTCATGCTTACTTCGACAGGAAGTTGATTGACACCACCTATGCCACCCGGAAGGGGAAAGGCGTGTATGCGGCGTTGGAAAAGGCCGTCGAGGCCATGTCGCGCTACGAATACACGGTGAAGTTGGACATACGAAAGTATTACGATTCCATCGAACACGATGTGCTGCGGCAGGTGTTGCGGCAAATTTTCAAGGACAAGCAGTTGCTGGCGTTGTTCGATAAGATAATCGGGAGCTATTGTGTGACGAACGGCAGAGGCCTGCCGATAGGGAATCTCACCAGCCAATATTTTGCCAACGCATACCTTTCGGCGTTGGACCATAAGGCCAAGGAGGAATGGGGAGCCCCCCTTTATATAAGGTATATGGACGACATCTTCATCGCAGGAAATGACAAGGCGGCGTTGCGGCAATGTGTGCGGCAGATGGAGCGTTATGCAGCAGACTTCCTGCAGGTACAGTTCAAACCACCCATATACAGGCGTTCGAAGGATGGGCAATTGTTTTTGGGCTACAGAGTCCTGCCTTTTCACTGCAAACTTTCGGGCAGAAGCAAGAAACGGTTTCGCAGCAAACTGTTGAACTACGGAAGGTTGTTGGCCGAAGACAGATGGACGGAGGAACAGTATGCCGAGCACATCTTGCCGTTGCTCTCTTTTGCCCGACATGCAGAAAGTCGGTCGTTTCGGGCGGCCTGTCTGGGGCAACAAGGTGGCAGTCGTGGAGCGGGTCTAACCGCGTGAACCGTGGTGGCAGCTGGAACAACGATGCCAGGAACTGCCGCTCGTCGAATCGGAACAACAACACGCCCGACAACAGGAACAACAACCTCGGGCTGCGCTTGTGCCTCTCCGAGCTTAGAACGTCATGGCGAGTGGATGCTCGCGGGAGTGGGTTTTAAACAGATTGTCATCTTGAATGTGCCCGAATGGGCGCATTCGAAACCGGGTTGTACACGTGGTAGCGTGCAGCCGTCGAGGCATGGATTAGTAGGACAAACGGTTTTGTCCGAACATCCGTGCCTCTTTCTTGCTTTGGGCTCGCACATCAGACAGCGATGAGATATCCTCCATAATGATTGCGATTTAAATCATCTCGCCGCAAATATATAAGTAATGCTTTAAGTTGCAAGCATTGCAGACATTGTTTTGGTTTCAAGCCTGTGTCCTTTTATCTCAAAAACGGTTGTTTGCGTTAGGACAGCAACATTTGTTGTCGCAAGCGTGGCAAGGCCAATGGCATGAAGGGCTGAAGGCCCGGCACCTAACAGGGCGGTCCGTAAGGGCCGTTAAAAGGGATGTCAAAAAGGGAGAGAGCGCCGTAGGTGCGACACCGCTTTGGGGGGATAGGGGCCTTGATGGCCGAAAAAAAGCGGAAGATGCAGAAAAGTGGGGCGGTTATGGGTGGGAAAGGGATGAAAAAAGGTATCTTTGCACGCAAGAAAAAATCGCACAAAAGAAAACAATGAAAAGAATCCTCTTTCTTCTGCTATTGGCCGTGAGCCTCGGGGCATCGGCCCAAAAATGGGAACAAGTACAGAACAGTCCCCGGTATGTGTGGGGCGAAGGATACGGCCACTCCATCGAGGAGGCCGACAACAATGCGCTGGCCGCGCTCATCAGCAAAATCGTGGTGGGCGTTTCGTCCACCACGGAGGCGAACGACAGCCAGACGGTGCGAAACGACGAGGTGGAGGACGTGTCGCAGTTTGCCGCCTCGGCCAAGACCTACTCCCAGGCCACGCTGACCAACACCGAGCGCATCATCCTGTCCAACGAGCCCGACGCCTGTGTGGGCCGCTGGATTCTGAAGTCGGAAATCCAGAAGATATTCGCCTCGCGTATCGCCAAAATCAAGGACTTGGTGGCCATGGCCGACCAGGCCGAACGCAAGGGCAAGGTGGACGACGCCTTGCGCCAGTATTATTGGGCGCTGACCCTGCTCAAGTCGCTGCAGTACCCCAACGAGGTGAAGTACACCGACAACGGGGGAACGGAGCACCTGCTGGTGTCGTGGATTCCCGAACGGATGAAGGCCGTGTTCGACGACCTGAAGGCCACCGTGGTGGGGCGCGAGGGCGACGACATCGAACTGCTCGTGACCTACGGAGGCAAGCCCGTGGGCAGCGTGGACTACACCTACTTCGACGGTCAGGGTTGGAGCAACATCTACAGCGCCAAGGACGGGCGGGGCGTGCTCGAACTCTCGCCCGGCTATCAGGCCGACCACATCCAACTGAAGTATGAGTTCGAATACCGTGGGCAGTCGCGCCTCGACCGCGAAATCGAGTCGGTGATGGGCGTGGTGACCTCGACCCCCATGCGCAGCGCGTATGCCCGGGTGAAGACCACGGTTTCGGCGGCCGAACCGGCCGCAGCCGTCCTGAACGAATCGTTCACCTCGGTGTCGGCCGACCGGCGCCAGGCCCCGGCGGCCGTGACGGACAACGCCCGCTACCGGAGCAAGGTGGAAAAGGTGGTGGCGGCCATCCAACGCAAGGACTACGACTCGGTTCGCCCGCTGTTCACCGCCAACGGATGGGACATCTACGCCCGCCTGGTGCGCTACGGCAAGGCGCGGCTGGTAGGCACCCCGTCGTACACCTTCTACCGCAACGGCCACTACGTGATGGGGCGCGGCGTGCAGATGGCCTTCTCGTTCGAACGCGGCGTGCGCAAGTCGTTCGTCGAGGACGTGGTGTTCTCGTTCGACGAGGAGGGCCAGATAGACAACCTCACCTTCGGCCTGGGCAACACGGCGACGGACGACATCCTGTGCAACGGCGTGTGGAGCGAAACGGCCCGCGTGGCCGTGATGAACTTCCTCGAGAACTACAAAACCGCCTACGCCCTCGAACGCCGCGACTACATCAAGTCCATCTTCGACGACAACGCCGTCATCATCGTCGGCAGCGTGGCCAAGGTGATGCAGCGCGTGCCGGGCGACGGCGATCGGTTCGTCAGCAACGAAATCCTGCGCCGAAACCGCTACACGAAGGACGAATACCTGCGCAACCTGCAACGCTGCTTCGACAACAACGAGTTCATCAACATCCGCTTTGCCAACAACGATGTCTACAAGATGTCGCAGGGCGGCGAACTCTACGCCATCCAGATAGCCCAGGACTACTATTCGACCAACTATGCCGACAAGGGCTACCTCTTCCTGATGGTGGACATCAACGACCCCGAGCGGCCCCTCATCAAGGTGCGCACGTGGCAGCCCGAGAAGGATCCCAACTTCGGCCTCTACGGCCCCGGTGACTTCTGATGGGCGGAAGGCGGGAAGGCTTCTTCGGAGATCAATGCGGACAAGAAACGGCCCGAATGATGCGGCTTCTTGTCCGCAAAGCCGTATATTTGCGGCGGATTGTGCCGAAACGTGTACCGGACGCACAATATCCGACCCGAAAATCAGTTTAGGAAAGAGATGAAACGATGGAAAGGTGTTTGGGCCGTTTGTCTGCTGCTGTGCAGCACGGCGGCGTGGGCGCAATACGACGTGGAATTCACGAACTATTTCGCCCTCAACGGTTTTTACAACCCGGCTTATGCCGGGCAGAAAGACCGGCTGAACATCTATGGTTCGTTTGCGCTGCAACTGGCCGGCTTCGAGCGTGCGCCGCGCTCGATGTGCGTGGGGGCCGACATGGCCTTCAAGGGCCTCGGGATGCGTCATGGCGTGGGGGCCGGTTTCTTCAACGAAACCCTCGGTCTGCTGCGCAACCAGCGCTTCTGGGCGCAGTATTCGGCCAAGGTGCGCCTGGCGGGCGGAATGCTCGGCATCGGCCTTCAGGTGGGCGGCCTGAGCATCGCCTTCGACCCGAAGAACATCGACCTGGGCGAGGCGGACAACGCCGCGAGCGACCCGGCCTTCCCGACGGCGGAGGTGAGCGGGACGGGACTCGACCTGGGCGCGGGCCTCTTCTACACGCACCGCTATTTCTACGCCGGCCTGTCGGTGAGCCACCTGACCGCGCCGACGGTACGCTGGGGCGAGAGCAACGAAATGAGCGTGTCGCCTACGTTTTATTTTACGGCGGCAGGCAATATAAAGACGAAAAATTCGTTGTTGGAAATACAGCCGTCGGTGTTGCTCAAGACCGACGGGGTGGCCTTCAAAGCCGACCTGACGGGCCGCGTGCTCTACACCTGGCACGGACGGACCTACTACGGCGGACTGACCTACAGCCCGGGCGTGTCGGTGGCCGTGTTGCTGGGGGCGCAACTGAAAGACGTGAGCGTGGGGTATGCCTACAACATCTTTACGTCGAAAATCGGGGCCGTCAGTGGCAGCCACGACATCTACGTGAACTACGCCTTGGACTTGAGCTTTATGGGAAAGAGTAAAAACAAACATAAGAGTATACGCATATTATGAGCAAAAGAACAATAGGACGAGTGCTGGCCGGAGCGGCCTTGGCATCGTTGGCAACCGCCTGCATGGGCCCTGCCGGAGGCGCTTCGACGGGAGGCGAACTGACAGGCGTGCCGGCCGTGGCATGGAACGAACCGGCCCCCTACGGCATGGTGCTGGTGAAGCGCGGGTCGCTGAAAATCGGACCCGAACAGCCCGACAGCCTCTGGGGCACGAACGTGCCGACGAAGGAGGTGTCGGTCGAAGCATTCTGGATGGATGAAACGGAGGTGACCAACTCCAAGTACAAGCAGTTCGTGTTCTGGGTGCGCGACTCCATCATCCGCGAACGCTTGGCCGACCCGGCCTACGGCGGCAACGAACTCTATAAGATAGAAGAAGACCGCGAAGGAAACCCGGTGAAGCCGCACCTGAACTGGAACAAGCCCATCCCCTGGAAGAAAGCCACCGAGGACGAGCAACTGGCCATCGAAAGCGTCAACCGAATGCATCCCGTGGAGGGCTACAAGATGCTGGATGCCGACCAGATGAACTACTTCTACGAATTCTTCGACCAGACGCAGGCCGCCCTGCGCAAGAACCGCCTGGACGCCGCCCAGCGAAACCTCAACACCGACGTGCGCATCAATTCGGACGAGGTGGTGCTCATCTCGAAGGATACGGCCTACGTGGACGAGGACGGACGCATCGTCAGCGAAACCATCGTGCGACCCTTGTCGAGCCTGTACGATTTCCAGAACAGCTACATCGTCAACATCTATCCCGACACGACCTGTTGGGTGAACGATTTCCAAAACGCCTACAACGAACCGTACATGAAACTCTACTTCTCGCACCCCACCTACAACGACTATCCCGTGGTGGGTGTCAGTTGGGAACAAGCCAATGCGTTCTGCGTATGGCGCACCAACTACCTGCTGGGCGGCATGCGCGGGCCGTCGCGCTTCGTGCAGCGCTACCGCCTGCCCTCGGAGGTGGAATGGGAATACGCGGCTCGCGGTGCCGACGGTGGCATCTACCCCTGGAAGGAACAGGCCACCAAGTCCGACAAGGGCTGCTTCTACGGCAACTTCAAGCCCGACAAGGGCGACTACACGCAGGACGGCAACTTGATTACGACCCGCGTGGGAGCCTACGCACCCAATGCCAACGGCCTGTATGACATGGCCGGAAACGTGGCCGAATGGACATCTACCGTCTATACCGAGGCTGGCGTGCGTGCCATGAACGACATCAACCCCGACCTGACCTACAACGCGGCCCGCGAAGACCCCTACGTGATGAAACGCAAGACGGTGCGCGGAGGTTCGTGGAAAGACGTGGCCGCCTTCATCCGTTCGGACGCGCGGACCTACGAATACCAGAACGTGGGACGTTCGTACATCGGATTCCGCTGCGTGCGCACTCAGATAGGATACAACCGAAAAGGAAAATAACGAAAAACAAAAAGACAAAAGCATATGGCAGACAAGATGAAAAAGAAAGGATGGACCCGCCGACTGCAGGACTTCCTGGCCAGCTATCAGGGAAAAGTGATGCTGAACTACGCATACAGCTGGGGTGCCGCCGTGGTCATCCTGGGCGCACTCTTCAAACTGACGCACCTCTCGGGTGCCAACGTGATGCTGTTCGTGGGCATGGGCACCGAGGTGCTCGTGTTCTTCATCTCGGCATTCGACCGGCCTTTCAAATCGTATAAGTGGGAAAGCGTGTTCCCTCAAATCAAGATTTCGGGTGCCGACTACGGCAAGAAGGCCGACGAGGAAGAAACGGCCGAACCGGCTGAGGCCGTGGACCCGATGGATGCCCTTGCCCAGGCACAGGGACAGCCCGGTGGTTATGCCGGACCCTACGGGGGCGGCTGCAGCGGCCCCATCATCATCGGCGGCGGATATGCTCCGGCCGGCAGCGGCGTGGCAGTAGCCGACGAAGCAGCCGGACAGCCCGTGCAGGCAGGCCCGATGCCGGCCGGCGGAGGCATAGCCGGAACAGTGGTCATCGGCGGCGGTGGCGGCGCACCGACCATCCCGTCCATCGAAGTGAACGAAGAAGTGGAGGAAGCCACGAAGGCTTATCTGGAGCAACTCAAGGACATGACCGATGCCTTGGCACGATTTGCCGAGCAGACGCAGTCGATGGGCCGGGATGCCGAGCAAATCGACACGCTGGGCAAGAACCTGACCGGCATCAACGCCATCTACGAGATTCAGTTGCGCAGCATCAGCTCGCAGCTGGCCACCATCGACGAAATCAACGCACAAAGCCGGAAGATGGCGGCACAGATAGAAGAACTCAACAAGGTGTATGCGCGGATGCTGGAAGCCATGACGGTGAACATGAAAATGAACGGGACCACGCAGGCCTGATTGTCGGACAACAAAAGAGAAGGATAAACCCTACACACTACTATGGCAGCATCAAACGGACCGGAAACGCCGAGACAGAAGATGATCAACCTGATGTACATCGTCTTGATGGCGATGTTGGCCTTGAACGTGTCGTCAGACGTGCTCAACGGCTTCTCGCTGGTGGACGAGAGTCTGAACCGGTCGACCGAAAACTCCACCGCGCAGAACCAGTCGCTCTACGAGGGTTTCGACCGCTTCATGGAGGCGAACCCCGAGAAGGTGAAGGCGTGGTACGACAAGGCGCAATATGTGAAAAGCATCTCCGACTCGCTCTACACCTTCGTGGAAGAACTGAAACTGCGTATCGTGCGCGAGAGCGACGGCGACAAGGCCGACGTGAAGAACATCGCCAACAAGGAAAACCTGGAGGCGGCTTCGTACGTGATGCTGGCGCCGCGCACCGGGCAGGGCGAGGAACTCTACGAACGCATCAACCGCTATAAAGACCAAATCCTGGCCATGGTGAGCGACACGTTGCAGCGCACCATCATCTCGAGCGACCTCAGCACCGAGGTGCCCCGCAAGGAGAGTGCCCTGGGCAAGAACTGGCAGGAATACATGTTCGAGGACACCCCCGTGGCAGCCGCAGTGACCCTGCTCACCAAGCTGCAGAACGACATCCGCTACGCCGAGGGCGAGGTGCTCCACACGCTGGTGAAGAACATCGACGTGGGCGACCTCCGCGTGAACCAGGTGAACGCCTACGTCATCCCGAACTCGCAGAACATCGTGCGCGGAGGAAAATTCAGCGCCAACATCATTCTGGCAGCTGTCGACTCGACGCAACGTCCCACGGTTTATGTGGACGGGAAACCGCTCCCGGAAGAGAACCAGGGCTGGTATGAGACCATCTGCAACAAGACCGGCGAATTCACGCTGGCCGGCTACCTCGAACTGCCCCAGGGAGGTGGCGAGGTGCTCCGGCGCGACTTCTCGCAGAAATATACCGTGGTCGACCCCTCGGCGACGGTCAGCGCCACCATGATGAACGTGCTCTATGCCGGCTACGACAACCCCATCAGCATCTCCGTGCCGGGCGTGCCCAGCCAAAAGATACAAGCCACGCTCTCCAACGGAAACGGCACACTCAAGCCGGCCCAGGGGGGCGGATTCATCGCTCATCCCGACCGGGTGGGTGAGGAGGCGGTCATCACCGTCAGCGCCAACCTGGAGGGACGCAACCAGGTGATGGGGCAGTATGCGTTCCGGGTGCGCCAGTTGCCGGACCCGACCCCCTTCATCGAATACAAGGATGCCAAGGGAGCCGTGCAACGCTACCGTGGCGGCACGGGTTTCAGCAAGGCCCAATTGATGGGTACCGACGGCATCGTAGCGGCCATCGACGACGGGTTGCTCAACATCGACTTCAAGGTGCTCGGCTTCGAAACCGTGTTCTTCGACAATATGGGCAACGCCGTCCCGGAAGTGTCGTCCGGCAGCAAGTTCTCGAACCGCCAGCGCGAACTCTTCCGCAAACTGTCCCGTGGCAAACGGTTCTACATCTCGCGGGTGCGGGCGGTAGGACCCGACGGCATCGAACGCCAACTGCCCACCTCGCTCGAAGTAATCATCAACTAACCCCAACCTCATGAGTCAAAACAAACAATATATGAAACGGCTTATTTGCATCCTTTCTACGCTGGGCGTATGCCTCGGGCTGGCGGCACAACCGCCGATGCGCCGCGCACAGCAAACCCAAAAAGAACAGGGAAGCGCCCCCGAACTGTCGGTACGCGCCCAGACCCAATATCCCGGCCAGGTGGCCATGCCCGACGAACTGATATGGAAACGCGAAATCTATCGGACGCTCGACCTCAAGCAGGAACAGAACTCGGCCCTGTATTTCCCCGTAGAACCCATCGGCACCCGGATGAACCTCTTCACCTACGTGTTCAAATTGCTGGCCGAGGGCAAAATCAAAGCCTACGAATACCGGCTGGACGGGACGGAGGTGCTGACGCCGGAGAACCAACTCCGCTTCCAGGACCTGCTGGACCGTTTCCACATCTACTATGAAGAGGAGGTGAACCGCCGCGACACGGTGTTGCGCGTGGACAACAGCGACATCCCCTCGGCCGAGGTGTGGAGTTACTTCATCAAGGAAGACTGGTATTTCGACCAACGCTCGTCGACGCTGCGGGCGCAGGTGACGGCCATCTGCCCGGTGCTGCACCGCGCCGGCGACTTCTCGATGGACGTGGTGAAGTCGCCCATGTTCTGGCTGAACTATGCCGACCTGATTCCCTACCTGAGCCAGATGCCGGTGATGACCAGCGACCTGAACAACACCGCCCATCTGACCATGAACGACTATTTCGTGTCGCAACTGTACAAAGGCGACATCTATAAGACGACGAACCGCCTCAACCGCACGCTGAACCAGTTTTGTACGACCGACAGCGCGCTGGTGAAGGAACAGAAACGCATCGAAGACCAACTGCGCGACTTCGACGAGAACCTGTGGGAGTCGACCCGCGAGGCCAAACGGCTGGCCGCACAGGCCAAGGCCGACTCGCTGGCTGCCCTGGCCGACACGGTCGGCGTAGAAAAGACGGCCGGTCCGACCACGCGGACGAAGACAACCACCGTGGTGCGCAACTCGAAGAAGAAAGGCTCCGCTCAAAAGGAAGTGAAGGCGCAGGCACCGGCCAAGGCCGCCGAGAAGCGGGAAAAGGAGAAAACGGCTCCGAAGCAGAAGGCCGCCTCCGGACCGAAGGTCAGCGTACGCCGCGAACGCCGCTGACCATGCGTGCCGCCGACGCGCGGACGAAAGGAGACAAACGATTTTTTTGTTGAGATGAAGACACTGGATTGCTTTATACCGCACGACATCACCGTGTGCGAGGAAAACGGACTGAACTTCGTCCGTGTGGAAGACCCGCTGACGGCAACGGCCACACTGCGCCGGATAGCCGCCCAGGTCCGTTCGGAACAATTGTTGTTGTGCACCAAGCCGGTGCGTTTCGCCTGGGGGCAGAACGGCTGGCAGCGGATGGCCCGCGTGGCATCCGAGACCGGGGCGGCGCTGGTCTATGCCGACCACTACCGCTGGAGAGACCGCGAACGCTGCCCGCACCCCGTGGTGGACTATCAGGAGGGAAGCGTGCGCGACGACTTCGATTTCGGCGCCCTTTGGATGGTGGATGCGGCCCTGTTTAGGCAGGCCGTGGCTGAGATGGATGCAGACTACCGCTTTGCCGGATTGTACGACCTGCGGCTGAGGCTCTCTCGTCTGGGTGGCGTGGAGCGGGTGAACGAATACCTCTATACGGAGGAAGAACCCGACCTGCGCAAGAGCGGAGAGAAGCAGTTCGACTATGTGGATCCGCGCAACCGCGAGGCGCAGTGCGAAATGGAACAGGCCTGTACGGCGCACCTGAAAGCCGTCGGAGCCTATCTGGCCCCTCACTTTGAGGAAATCGACCTGCGGCAGGGTGAGTTTCCCTGCGAAGCCACTGTCGTCATCCCCGTCCGCAACCGCGTAGAGACCATTGCCGATGCCATCGATTCGGTGCTGAAGCAGCAGGCCGACTTCGTGTTCAACCTCATCGTCGTCGACAACCATTCGACCGACGGGACCACGGAGACCATCCACCGCTATACCGTTGACCCGCGTGTGTGTCACGTGGTGCCGCAGCGCACCGACCTGGGCATCGGCGGGTGCTGGAACGAGGCGGTGAACCATCCGGCCTGCGGACGTTTTGTGGTACAACTGGACAGTGACGACCGCTATGCCGACGAACACGCCTTGCAGGATATGGTGCATGCCTTCTACGAACAGCAGTGCGCCATGGTGGTGGGTTCGTATCGGGTGACCGACTTCGATGGAAACGAGATACCTCCCGGTGTGATAGACCATCGGGAATGGACCCCCGACAACGGGCGGAACAACGCGTTGCGCATCAACGGACTGGGTGCACCCCGTGCTTTCTATACACCGTTGCTGCGGCAGTGGCCCTTGCCCAATACGAGTTATGGCGAAGATTACGCGGCCGGTTTGCGCATCTCGCGCGAATACCGGGTGGGTCGGGTCTACCGGGTGCTGTACCTGTGTCGCCGCTGGGAAGGAAACTCCGATGCCGCCCTCGACGTTGTCCGTCAGAACGCCAACAACGTGTACAAGGACCGGCTTCGCTCGTGGGAACTGAAGGCACGCAAGGCACTCAACCGCGTATGATGACGGGGTTGCCTACTGCCGACGAGGCCATCCGGCTGTTGGAGAGGCAACTGGCGGAATGGCCGGAAGCCCGGGCCCGTTACGAGGCCCTGGACCACGTGTGCGAACGGACGTTCGAGTGGGAGTCGTTCAGCGTCCGTGTGCAATGGAATCCCGCCCGCATCGCCTCGTCGGCGGCCAAGGTGGATGCCCGTTCGCTGAGCCGGCGGCCTTGTTTCCTTTGTCCGGCCCACCTGCCTGTCGAGCAGTTGCGCCGCGAGGTGGCGGACGAATACCAACTCTTGGTGAATCCTTTCCCTATCTTTCCCATGCACTGGACGGTGCCCGCCCGGACGCATGTGCCGCAGACCATGATGGGCCGTTGGCCTGTTTGGGCGGCCCTGACGAAAGCCGTGCAGCCGTTGGTGGTATGTTATAACGGACCGCGTTGCGGCGCATCGGCACCCGACCATTTCCATTGGCAGTTGGGAACGCCCGGCTTCCTGCCGGCGGAACAGGACCGGACGAGGGTGGAACGCCGCTGGGTGATAGACGAGCCCCATTTGCGCGTCTACGCCTTGAAGAACTACCTGCGGCAGGCCTTGTTTGTCGAGTCGGACGACGAAGTCCGCCTGGCGGAAGCCCTCGAGCGCATCGTCGGAAACCTGCCTTGTGCACCCGGCGAAGCGGAACCGGGCATGAACGTCCTGGCCTGGTGGGGCGAGGAGGGCGGTGTGGCCTGCGTGTTGCCCCGCCGCAAACATCGGCCGGCTTGTTACGAGGCCACCGACGAGACGCATCGGCTGATCAGTCCCGGGGCGGTCGACATGGGCGGTGTCCTCATCACGCCGCGACGGGAAGACTACGAACGCCTCACGGCGGCAGAAGTCAAACAAATCTATGAAGAAGTGAGCCTGGCGGACGAGGCGATGGACCGTTGGCTCGAATCAATAGCAGCACACAGATGAACAAAGAAATACCAGAAGTGAACGTGGGCATCGTGTCGGGACAGAAGGTGTTCTTCTGCCTGCACGGGCCGTATCGGGTGGAGGGCCAGGTCGTCGTGGGCGACCGCGTAGTGTCCTTCGAACAAGGTAAAATCCGTTGGGAAGGGCAGACGTACGACTCGTTGCTGTTCGAACCCCTTCATGCTCAGTCGCATTGCGAACTCTACGACGTGGTCATCGGCCGCGATTTTCATTGGCAGCGACGCGAGGACCAATTGTTTGGCGGCAAGATGCTGTTCATCGTCGAGGGCGATGGCATCACGGCAGTCAACCGCGTGCCGGTGGAAGATTACCTCGTCAGCGTCATCTCGTCGGAGATGAGTGCGCGGGCCTCGCTGGAACTGCTGAAGGCGCATGCCGTCATTTCGCGCAGCTGGGTGCTGGCCCGTCTGGAGAAGCAGGAAGACACCGAACCGGCCGGCATGGTCGAAACGGACGAAGAGCGCATCCGTTGGTACGGAAGGAGCGAACACACCCTTTATGACGTGTGCGCCGACGACCATTGCCAGCGCTACCAGGGCATCACACGGGCATCTACGCCCCAGGTGGCCCGGGCGGTGGAGGAAACGCGCGGCCAGGTGTTGTCCTACGCCGGTCGGTTGTGCGACACGCGTTTCTCGAAATGTTGCGGGGGTGCGATGGAAGAGTTCCCGGCCTGTTGGGAAGACACCGACCATCCCTATCTGCGCCGCCGGCGCGACAGCGCAGACACGGTGTTGCCAGACCTGACCGACGAGCGCGAGGCGGAGCGGTGGATACGCACGCACCCCGACTCCTACTGCCACACCACGGAGGCGGGCATCCTGCAGCAGGTACTGAACCGGTACGACCAGGAAACGCCCGATTTCTATCGCTGGCAGGTGGACTACACGCGAGAAGAACTGTCGGCCCTGGTGCGCGAACGCTCGGGCATTGATTTCGGTGAAATCCGGGCTTTGGAGCCGGTGCAGCGTGGTGTCTCCGGCCGCCTTGTCCGCCTGCGCATTGTGGGTAGCCGCCGCACCATGACGATTGGCAAGGAACTGGAAATCCGTCGCACGTTGTCGCCCTCGCATCTGTATAGTTCGGCCTTCGTGGTCGAGGAAACCGCGGACGGCTTCCGCCTGTTGGGGGCCGGATGGGGGCACGGTGTCGGGCTCTGCCAGATTGGGGCGGCGGTGATGAGCGAACGCGGCTTCCGCTACGAAGCCATCCTGCAACATTATTATCCCGGATCGGAGTTGGAGAAACGCTATGAATAAGTCCTTGGAAAAGAAAACCTCGGCCTGGGGGTGGATACCAACGTTGTATTTCGCCCAAGGCCTGCCGTATGCGGTGGTGATGACGTTGTCCGTGGTGCTGTACAAGCGGTTGGGCGTGTCGAATACCGACATCGCACTCTATACGGGCTGGCTCTACCTGCCATGGGTCATCAAACCCCTGTGGAGTCCGTTTGTCGACTTGCTGCAGACCAAGCGGTGGTGGGTGCTGACCATGCAGGGGCTGGTGGGCGCCGGTCTGGCCGGCGTGGCCTTGACGTTGCCCGTCCCGCATTTTTTCCGTTGGTCGCTGGCTGTGTTCTGGCTGGTGGCATTCAGTTCGGCCACGCACGACATTGCCGCCGATGGCTTCTACATGGAGGCACTCGACGTGCGCGAACAATCGTTCTACGTGGGCATCCGGAGCACGTTCTACCGGGTAGCGACGCTGGCCGGACAAGGTCTGGTGGTCATTCTGGCCGGGACGCTGGAGAGCCGCACCGGACAGCCGGTGGTGGCGTGGATGACGACGTTCTTCCTGTTGGGGGCCCTGTTCGTGGGACTTCGGTTATACCATCAGTGGGCGTTGCCCCGGCCGTCGAAAGCAGGGCCGGCTGCGTCCATGCAGACGGCGTCCGGCGTGTGGAAGGCATTCCGGGCCACTGTGGCCACGTTCTTCCGGAAACGGCAGACGGGGGTGGCCCTTTTGTTTATGCTGTTCTACCGCTTCCCCGAAGCACAGTTGGTCAAACTCATCAATCCCTTCCTGCTCGATCCGGTCGAACAGGGAGGCCTGGGCCTGACCACCGAACAGGTGGGATGGGTCTACGGCACGGTGGGCGTGGTGGGCCTGACGCTGGGCGGCATCTTGGGCGGCTGGTGCGCCTCCCGCGGCGGACTGAGACGGTGGTTGTGGCCGATGGCGTGGAGTCTGTCGCTCACGTGTCTCACGTTTGTCTATTTAGGTTATGCGCAGCCGCGTTCGTTGGCTCTGATTAGCCTGTGCGTGTTTGTGGAGCAGGCTGGCTATGGCTTCGGCTTCACGGCCTATATGCTCTACCTGATGTATTATTCGGCCGGCCCGTATCAGACGGCTCACTATGCGTTTTGCACGGCCTTCATGGCCCTGGGAATGATGCTTCCGGGCATGGCGGCCGGTTGGCTGCAGGAGCAGATGGGGTATGCCCACTTCTTTGTGTGGGTCATGCTCTGCTGTCTGGCCACCATCGCGGTATGTGCGTTTGTCCGCATCGATCCTGCCTACGGCCGGCCGGCGGAGGACGCTTCGCATGACACGAACGAAAAAGAAGGAGGACAGCAATGAGCGCGGAAGGAAGAATTGTCCTGGTGGCCGAAAGCGGCTCGACCAAGACGGACTGGTGTCTGACGGACGGAGGACCACTGCGCCTCTGCTGGAAAACCGGAGGCATGAATCCCTTTTACCAGACGACCGACGAAATGGAAGCCTTGCTTCGGCGCGAACTGTTGCCTTGCCTGGACGGGAAACGTCCGACGCAGGTGAGTTTCTATGGGGCCGGTTGTGCAACGGAGGAACGAAACCAGCGGGTCGTCCGCGCGGTGCAGGCTGTATGGGGGGCGATACCCGTTCGCGTAGAGAGCGACCTGGTGGCTGCTGCTCGTTCGTTGTGCGGAAATCGGCCGGGTATCGCCTGCATCCTGGGTACGGGGTCCAACTCGTGTTATTACGACGGACGGCAGGTGCAGAAGAACGTACCGCCGTTGGGATTCATCCTGGGCGACGAGGGCAGCGGTGCGTCGCTGGGCAAGCGGTTGGTGGCCGACTGCCTGAAGGGCCAGTTGCCGCCCGAGGTGGTCGACGCCTTTTGGACTTACGTCGGCCTGTCGTATGCCGAACTGCTCGACCGGGTTTATTGCCGTCCCTTTCCCAACCGGTTTCTGGCCGGCCTGGTCCCTTTCCTTTCCGCCCATCTGGACCATGCGGAGGTGGTGCAACGGGTGGAGGAGGAATTTCGCTTGTTCCTCCGGCGCAATGTCCGGCAGTACGACTGGGCGCACCATGCCGTCCATTTCACCGGGTCTGTTGCCTATCATTTCGAAACCGTCTTGCGTCGGGTGGCGCAGGCGGAGGGCATCCGGGTGGGGGTGGTGTCGGCCTCGCCCCTGGAGGGACTGATAGACTGGGAGTTTCAATCAAATACATAGCGAAACAATGGATTTTCAACGAATCACAGAACAACCTTCCCTGCACGACAATCTGGACCGGAAAACGGTGCACGACCTGCTGGTGGAGATGAATGAAGAAGACCGCAAGGTGGCCGAGGCGGTGGGGCGTGCCATCCCGCAGGTGGAACAGTTGGTAGAGGCCCTGGTGGAACGGATGCGCGAGGGCGGCCGCCTGTTCTATATGGGAGCAGGCACGAGTGGCCGGCTCGGCGTGCTGGATGCGTCGGAAATTCCGCCTACGTTCGGCATGGACCCCTCGTGGGTCATCGGCCTGATTGCGGGAGGCGACAAGGCGTTGCGCTCGCCCGTGGAACATGCCGAGGACGACGAGTGCCGCGGCTGGGACGAACTGCTGGCGCACGACATCACTCCGTTGGACACCGTGGTGGGCATCGCCGCTTCGGGTACGACACCCTATGTGGTGGGGGCCTTGCGGAGGGCCCGGGAGCACGGCTGCCTCACGGCTGCCATCACAAGCAATCCGGGAGCACCCGTTTCGCAAGCGGCCGAGATTGCCATCGAGATGGTGGTCGGCCCGGAATTTGTCACCGGTAGTTCGCGGCTGAAGTCGGGCACGGGGCAGAAAATGATACTCAACATGATTTCGACGGCCACCATGATCCGGCTGGGTCGCGTGAAAGGAAACCGGATGGTCAACATGCAGCTGACGAACCGCAAACTGGTGGACCGGGGCACGCGCATGGTGATGGAGGAACTGGGGCTCGATTACGAGGCGGCGCGCCGCCTGCTGCTCCTGCATGGCTCGGTGAAAAAAGCCGTGGAGGGATACGAAGCAAAGAAATAATCCCTATATTTGTCCCGAGTATCAACCCAAAAAGAAAGTAACGTATGAAAAAGTCAATCTATGTATGGCTGACGGCCCTGGTGCTGTTGGTGGCCGTGCCTGCGCAGGCACAGTTTCGCTGGGGTGTCAAGGCCGGCTTGAACCTGAACAAGATGAGCTTGAACAGCAAGTTGAAAGAGAATCTGAACACCGACAACATGACCGGATTCTTCGTAGGTCCGATGGTTGAATTCTCACTGCCTGTCACCGGATTGGGTATCGACGGCTCGTTGGTGTACTCCCAACGTGGATTCAAATACACCGTCGTGGGTTCGACGGAAAAGAAATCCAACCGGCAGTATGCCTTGGAGATTCCGCTTCACGTACGCTATGGTGTGGGTATGGGCGACCTGGCCGGCATCTTTGTCTTTGCCGGACCCAGTTTTTCGTTCAACCTGAAAGGCGAGGACATCAAGGTGCTCGATACGAGCGTGTTCTCCCGCAAGAATGCTGAGATTGGCATCGACCTGGGTGTGGGTGCCAAGTTGTTCAACCATGTGCAATTGGCTGCCAACTATACCATCCCGGTGACGAAGACCGGTGACGGCGTAACCATTGGAGGCGTGGCCAAAGACCTCTACTCCGGCAAAAACAAAACGTGGCAGATTTCGTTGGCTTGGATGTTCTAATCCGCGCCCGCATTCGAACAGGCTTTATCCGCGCATAAGAGCTTGAGACAGTTCGTCGATGTCATATTGCCGCTTCCGCTGGCCCGGTGTTTCACCTATTTGCTGCCCGACCATTTGGTGGGACAGGTACAGGTGGGATGTCGGGTCGTGGTGCCTTTTGGCCGGAAGAAATTCTATACAGCCATCGTTTCGAACATCCACTATGCCGCCCCGGAAGGTTATGAGGCCAAAGAGGTGAGTGAACTGCTCGACGGGCATCCGGTGCTTCTCCCCCTTCAATTCCGCTTTTGGCAATGGATGTCGGACTACTACTTGTGTACCGAGGGCGATGTCTACAAGGCGGCCCTCCCCTCTGGCCTGAAACTGGAGAGCGAGACCCGGGTGGCCCGAAATCCGGACTACGAGGGCGAGCCGCCCCTGACCGAGCGTGAACGCCGGATATGGGAGATGCTGGACGGAGAGAAGGAACAACCCCTCTCGGATTTGGAGAAGGAAGCGGGCATGGCTTCGCTCCTTCCCGTGGTGCGTTCGATGTTGGAGAAAGAGGCTCTGTTGGTCCGGGAGGAACTGAAGCGGGCCTACAAGCCCAAGACCGAGGCGCGCATCCGCTTGCAGGCGGACTGTCACGACGAGGCAGCCTTGCATCGGTTGTTCGACGAACTGGGCCGTGCCCCCAAACAGTTGGCCCTGCTGATGAAGTACATCGAACTGTCCGGATGGATGGAAAAGAAGGGGTTGCGCGAAGTGTCGAAGAAAATGCTTCTGGAGAAAACCGGGGCAGGGGTGTCGGCCCTGAATGCGCTGACCGAGAAAGGGGTGTTCGAACTTTACCGGCAGGATGTGGGCCGACTGCGCGTGGAGGATGCGTCCTCCGTCTCGCTTTGTCCGCTTAGTCCGGCTCAGCAACAAGCGTACGAAACTATCCAGGAAGGCTTCCGGACCAAGCAGGTGTGTCTGCTTCACGGGGTCACCTCCAGCGGAAAGACCGAGGTGTACATGCACCTGATAGCCGAGGCGTTGCAGGCCGGAAAGCAAGTGCTGTATTTGTTGCCCGAAATCGCCCTGACGGCCCAACTGACGGAACGTCTGGGTCGTGTGTTCGGGGGACGGATGGTGGTCTATCATTCCAAGTTCCCCGATGCGGAGCGGGTGGAAATCTGGCAAAAGCAGGTGGGCGACCAGGCGGCCGATTTGGTGCTCGGCGTACGTTCGTCGGTGTTTCTTCCCTTCCATCGGTTGGGCTTGGTCATTGTCGACGAGGAGCATGAGGCCAGTTACAAACAGCAAGACCCGGCCCCCCGTTATCATGCACGTGATGCGGCCGTCATGTTGGCGGTGATGCACGGAGCCCGTGTCTTGTTGGGCTCGGCCACGCCCAGTCTGGAATCGTTCTCCAACGCCCTCTCGGGCAAATATGCCTTGGCCAAACTGACCGAACGGTTCGGGGCGGTGCAACTGCCGGAAATCTGTACGGTCGATGTGCGGACCTTGGCCCGCCGCAAACAGATGGTCGGGACTTTCTCGCCCTTCCTGTTGGAGAAGATGCGGAACGCGTTGGAGTCGCACGAGCAGGTCATCCTGTTTCAAAACAGGCGCGGCTTTGCTCCGATGTTGGAGTGCCACACATGCGGATGGGTCCCCCGATGCAAAAACTGCGATGTGAGCCTGACCTATCATAGGGGCATCAACCAACTGACCTGTCATTATTGCGGCGCCACCTATCCGGTGCCACGCGAGTGTCCGGCCTGTGGCGGAACAGAGATACGCGACCGCGGTTTCGGTACGGAAAAGGTGGAAGAGGAAATCCGACGCCTGTTTCCCGAAGCCCGGGTGGCCCGCATGGATTTGGACACGACCCGTTCCAGAACGGCGTACGAGCGGCTGATTGACGACTTCCAGCATCGCCGCACCGACATCCTGATTGGGACGCAGATGGTGTCGAAAGGACTGGACTTCGAACGCGTCAGCGTGGTGGGCATCTTGAATGCCGATTCGTTGCTCAACTATCCCGACTTCCGCGCTTGCGAACGCGCCTATCAATTGATGGTGCAGGTGGCCGGAAGAGCCGGGCGCAGAGACACACGGGGCCTCGTGGTACTGCAGACCCGGTCGGAGGACCACCCCGTTGTCCGTCAGGTTGTCGACGGCGATTACGAGCAGATGTATGCAGGGCAGATGGCGGAACGGGCTGTCTTCCACTACCCTCCGTATCATCGGCTGGTGTATGTTTACCTGAAACATCGACGGGCCGACACGGTGGCCCTGGCGGCCGATGCCATGGCCGGACGGTTGCGTCAGGCTTTTGGCACGCGCATCCTGGGACCGGACAATCCGCCGGTTGCCCGGATACAGAATTTGTATATAAAGAAAATAGTGGTCAAGATAGAACACACGGCTTCGATGGCCAAGGTTCGCGAACAGTTGCGGCTGGCCTGGCGCGACGTGGTGGCCGACGAACGGTTCCGGTCGTTGTGCGTCTATTACGATGTCGACCCGATGTAGAATCAGAAAATGGAAACAAACAGATGAATATTCAACTTGACGTTCACACCCACACCATTGCCAGCGGACACGCCTTCAGTTCGCTGCAGGAAATGGTCTATGCAGCCACGACGAAAGGCTTGAAACTGATTGGCATCACCGAGCACGGGCCCGCCATCCCCGGGGCGTGCGACCCAATCTATTTCCGCAACCTGCATGTGGTGCCCCGCCGGATGTACGGCATCGAACTGCTGCTTGGCGCGGAAGCCAACATCCTCGATTGTCACGGGCATCTCGACCTGGACGAAGCAACGCTGAAACTGCTGGACTATTGCATCGCAGGCGTTCACTCGCATTGCTACGTACAGAGCAACCGGGCGGCCAACACGGCCGGCGTGGTAGAAGCCATCCGCCATCCCCGCGTCCACATCATCAGCCATCCGGGAGACGGGACGGCCGACCTTGATTTTCGGCAGCTGGTGGTGGAGGCAAAGAAAAATAATGTGTTGCTGGAGATAAACAACAGTTCGCTCAAGCCCTGCCGGAACAAGCCGCAGGCGAGAGCCAACAACCTGGCCATCCTGCAATGGTGCAAACACTACGACGTACCTGTGATTTTGGGTAGCGATGCACATATATCGTTCGACGTGGCCAACTACGACCTGGTGACCGAACTGCTGGAGGAAGCCCAATTCCCCGAAGAACTGGTGATGAACACCGATGTGGACAAATTTCGCGCTTATCTGGGTATCTGATGGAAACGAACAGCAAACAGATTCCGACCGGAAGGGGAGAGAAGTATCGTATCTTGTTTGTCTGCCTGGGCAACATCTGCCGGTCTCCGATGGCCGAGGCCGTCATGCACCGCCTGCTCGTGCAGGAGGGGATGGACGGACTGGTAGAGGTGGACTCGGCCGGCATCTTGAGTTATCATCAAGGCGAATTGCCCGATGCGCGGATGCGGATGCATGCCGCCCGCCGGGGGTATGAACTGACGCATCGCTCGCGACCTGTGCGCGAAGCCGACTTCGATCGTTTCGATTGCATCGTGGGCATGGACGACCGCAACCTGGACGACCTGCGCGAACTGGCTCCTTCGCTCGAAGCCGAACGCAAGGTGGAACGCATGTGCCGCTTCTGCCGGCTGAAAGTGGTCGATTACGTGCCAGACCCCTATTATGGCGGTGCGTCTGGTTTTGAGAACGTGATAGACATCTTGGAAGATGCCTGCCAAGGCCTTCTGGAGGAAGTGCGGACGCGCCTCTGAACAATTATTATTGCAATGCCGTTGCAATGTCGTTGCAATGTCGTTGCAATGCCATTTAAATACCATTTAAACCGCCTTTCAACGCGTGTACACGTGAAGGCCGATGCGTGTACACGCGAAGGCCGATGTGTGTACACGCGCAGACGAGAGCCTGGATTACTGCTTCAGTTCGGGGTACTGGATGCGGGTGTGGTACATGGTCTTTAGTTTCTCTTTGAACACCCCTTTCACTGTGTCGATGTCCTTGAAGGTGATGGGACATTCGTGGAAATAGCCTTCGCTGACCTGGCTGTCGATGATTTTGTCCACCAAATGGCTGATGGATTCTTCGGTGTATTCCGACAGGCTGCGGCTGGCTGCTTCGACGCTGTCGGCCATCATGAGGATGGCGGTTTCGCGTGTTGTGGGGTTCGGGCCGGGATAGGTGAAGGCGGTTTCGTCCGGTTCGCTGTCGGGATGCTCGTTCTTCCAGGAGATATAGAAATACTTCGTCTTGCCTGTGCCGTGGTGGGTGGCGATGAAGTCTTTGATGACCTGGGGCAGGTTGTGCTTGTCGGCCAGACGGAGCCCGTCGGTCACGTGGCTGATGACCACTCCGGCGCTTTGCTCGTAACTGAGGCTCTTGTGCGGGTTCACGCCCGACTGATTCTCGGTGAAAAAGGCCGGATTTTCCATCTTGCCGATGTCGTGGTAGAGGGCGCCGGTACGCACCAACTGACTTTTGGCGTTGATTTTACGGGCGGCTTCGGCGGCCAGGTTGGCCACCTGCATGGAGTGCTGGAAGGTGCCGGGAGCTATCTCGGACATGCGGCGGAGCAGTTTGTTGTTGATGTTCGACAGTTCCACCAACGTCACGTTCGAGGTGAATCCGAAGATTTTCTCCATCAGGAACAGCAGTGGGTACGTGAACAAGAGCAGCACGCCGTTGATGCAGAAGAAGATGTACATGCCGAGGTTGAGTTTCTCGAGGTTGTTTTCGTGAATCAGTTCGAACGAGAAATAGAGGGCTACGTAACTGAGTGTGACGAGCAAAGCCGTCCGGAACAATTGCGACCGCTGCGAAAGTTCGCTCAGGCTGTAGATGGCCACCATGCCGGCTACGAGTTGCAGCAGAATGAACTCATAGGGGTAACGCAAGCAGACCGAGTCGATGAGAACCGTGGTGACCAGTGCCAGAAAAGCCGTTCGCGAGTCGAGGAAGATGCGGATGGCGATGGGCAACATGGCGAAGGGGATGACGTAGACACTCAGGAAGTTGTGCGTCACCATGGTGGCCGGAAGAACCGAGAACAGGATGATGAGGACGAAAAGCAGCAGCAGATTGCCCTTGTGCCGGTAGTATTCGTTGCGGAACAACTCGAGGTAGAGCATGAAGCAGAGCACCAGGATGCCCGTGAACCCCAGTTGCCCGAAAAAAATCAGTTGCTTCTGTTGGACCGATTCGCTGCGTTTGATGGATTCTTTGCGGAGCGACTCCAAGATGTTGTAGGTCTCCGGCGTCACAATCTCTCCCCGGTCGATGATCTTCTGTCCGCTTTGCACCACTCCGTCGGCCCACGAAATGTTGGCCAGCAGGTCTTTGCGTGCAATCGCCGATTTCTCTTCGTTGTAGTGCAGGTTCGGGTGGATGTATTCGTTGAGCGCGTATTGATGCAGCAGGTTCCTGTTGTAGTGCGTCGTGTCGGCGTTGAGGATGTGTTCGTACGCTTCTTTGCCGGTGAAGAATGTCGTTTTATCGGCAGGTTCGGCCGTATGCCGGTTGATGACCATGACGGACTGGATGCGGTCGCGGGTCAGCCTGTCCATGTCGTCGTTTGATATCACGCCCCGGGCATAGACGCTCCGCAGCATTTTTTCGATGTGGCGCAGGCATTCGGTCGAGGCGTGTGTCTTCGGGTGGTCCTCCCGCAATCGGGCGATGGCTTCTTCACAGACCTGCTCGTCGCGTTGGAAATAGGGTTGGAACAAAAGCAGGATGCTGTCCTGCTCGCGTCGGACTTGTTGCTCGTCCTTGTAGATGGGGAAGTCGAACGACGCCTGCAGCAGGCCGTATTTCCAAGGGCGGTTGACGTCGAACTGGTAATTGAACTTCCCTTCGCGGGGAAGGAAATAGACAATGACGCCCACAGTGCCCAAAAAGAGCAGGGCTTTATACAAGAAGTCCCGATAGACTTTCTTCCGATTGTTCTGCAATGCCATACATTCCGAATTTTGCCCGCAAAGTACGAAAAATAGTTGATAAGAGGCTTTTTTTCTTCCTTTAATGCAGATACTCGGGGGAGAAATGACCCGGGAATAATAAAAAAATGTAATTTTGCCGTGTTTTTATACTCATTGAAGATGTCAGAAAGAAAAGTAAGAGTACGTTTTGCTCCCAGTCCGACGGGAGCGTTGCATATAGGCGGCGTACGCACCGCCTTGTACAACTATTTGTTTGCGCGCCAGCATGGTGGCGATTTGATTTTCCGCATCGAGGATACGGATTCCAACCGTTTCGTGCCCGGAGCGGAAGAATACATTATCGAATCGTTCAAGTGGCTCGGTATCCGTTTCGACGAAGGGGTGTCCTTCGGAGGAAACTACGGCCCCTACCGGCAGTCGGAACGACGGGACATCTACAAGAAATACGTACAGGTGTTGCTCGACAACGGCAAGGCATACATCGCCTTCGATACGCCCGAGGAACTGGATGCCAAACGTAAAGAAATCAGCAATTTCCAATATGATGCGTCGACGCGTATGTCGATGCGGAACTCCTTGTCGCTTTCGCCCGAAGAGGTGGAAGCCCTGTTGGCAGAGGGCAAGCAATATGTAGTGCGCTTCCGTGTGGAACCCAACGAGGACATCCACATCCACGACCTTATCCGGGGAGAGGTGGTCATCAATTCCTCCATCCTTGACGACAAGGTGCTCTACAAGTCGGCCGATGAACTGCCGACCTATCACCTGGCCAACATCGTGGACGACCATTTGATGGAGGTGACGCACGTCATCCGTGGCGAGGAATGGCTGCCGTCGGCTCCGCTTCACGTGTTGCTCTACCGTGCCTTCGGCTGGGCCGACACCATGCCGCAGTTCGCCCATCTGCCGTTGCTGCTCAAGCCGGACGGAAACGGCAAACTGAGCAAACGGGACGGCGACCGTCTGGGTTTCCCGGTGTTCCCGTTGGAATGGCACGACCCGAAATCGGGCGAGGTGTCCTCGGGCTATCGTGAGTCGGGCTACCTGCCGGAGGCTGTCATCAACTTCCTGGCGTTGCTGGGCTGGAATCCCGGCACGGAACAGGAAATCATGTCGCTGGATGAACTGGTTCAACTCTTCGACCTGCGTCGGTGCAGCAAGGCAGGAGCCAAGTTCGACTACGAAAAGGCACGCTGGTTCAACCACGAATACATCTTGCAGAAAAGCAACGAAGAGGTAGCGGAACTGTTCTATCCCATCTTGCAGGAACACGGCATCGAAGCTCCGATGGAGAAGGTGGTCACCGTGGTCGGTCTGATGAAAGGCCGTGTCAACTTCGTCAAGGAATTGTGGGATCAGTGCAAATTCTTCTTTGTAGCCCCGACTTCGTACGACGAGAAAACCATCAAGAAACGTTGGAAAGACGAGTCGCCTGCCCAGATGCTGGAACTGGCCGAGGTGCTGGAAGGCATCGACGACTTCTCGCTCGAAAATCAGGAACGAATCGTCCTGGCATGGATTGAACAGAAAGGATACAACCTGGGCGTCATCATGAATGCGTTCCGTCTGACCCTGGTGGGCGAGGGGAAAGGTCCCCACATGTTCGACATTTCCGCTTTGCTGGGTAAAGAAGAAACTTTGAGCCGCATCCGTCGGGCCGTGGCGGAAATCAAGAAATAGCGAGATGCTTTACGATATCGGAATAGCCGTATATGATGCGCTGGTGCACGTGGCAGCCGTGTTCAGCCGGAAGCCCCGGAAAATGGTCCGGGGTCATTGGGTGGTGTACGACCTCTTGCGCCAGCAGAAGGAGGAAGGAGCCCGTTATATCTGGTTCCATGCCGCTTCGTTGGGAGAGTTCGAACAAGGCCGGCCGCTCATCGAGAAGATACGTGCCCGGCACCCGGAGTATAAAATCCTGCTGACGTTCTTCTCCCCCTCGGGTTACGAGGTGCGCAAGCACTACGCAGGGGCGGACATTGTCTGCTATCTCCCCTTCGACAAAAAGCGGAACGTACGGAAGTTCCTGGATATCATCCAGCCTTGCATGGCCTTCTTTATCAAATACGAGTTTTGGCAGAATTATCTGAATGAACTGCATCGCCGCCATATCCCGGTGTACAGCGTGTCGTCCATATTCCGCAAGGAACAAGTCTTTTTCCGGTGGTACGGTTATTCCTATCGGAAGGTGTTGCGTGACTTCGACCACTTGTTTGTACAAAACGAGGTGTCGAAACGGTTCTTGTCCAAGATAGGGATTCAGCAGGTCACGGTGGTGGGCGACACGCGTTTCGACCGCGTGTTGGACATCCGCAATCAGGCGAAGCAACTGCCCCTGGTTGAGGCCTTCAAGGGCGACAGGCTTACGTTGGTGGCCGGCAGTTCGTGGCAGCCGGATGAGGATTTGTTCCTCGATTACTTCAACACCCACCCGGACATGAAACTCATCATCGCTCCGCACGTGATTGATGAAAACCACTTGGTGGAAATCATCAACAAACTGAAGCGGCCGTACGTGCGTTACTCCAAGGCCAACGAACAGAATGTCCGGCAGGCCGATTGCTTGATTATCGACTGTTTCGGCTTGCTTTCGTCCATCTATCGCTATGGCGAAATCGCGTACGTGGGTGGAGGCTTCGGTGTCGGCATCCACAATATTCTTGAGGCGGCGGTCTATGGCATGCCGGTCATTTTCGGCCCTCGTCATGCCAAGTTCATGGAAGCCCACGAATTGCTCGAGGCCGGAGGGGCTTTCTCCATCCGTGGGCGCGAGGATTTGTTCCCGCTGCTCGACCGCTTGACGACCGATGCGGCCTATCTCCGTCAGACAGGCTCGCAGGCGGGCTCGTACGTGTCGAGCCGTCTGGGAGCGTCCGACCGTGTGCTGGCGCACATCAATCTCTGATTCTTATTTCTCGGCCGATTCCTCAGCCGACGACTGTTCGTACCAGCCTGCGTACATGTGATAATTGCGGGCTATCTTTTGGTTGAGTTCTTTGGCCTGTTCGGGGTCTACCTTTTTGATGAATTTGGCCGGTACGCCTCCCCACAGGCTGCCTGGCTCGATGACCGTGTGGCTCAGCACCAGCGAACCTGCAGCCACGATGGCTCCTTCGCCCACTACGGCATGGTCGAGCACTGTGGCTCCCATGCCGACCAGGGCACCGTCTTTGATGGTGGCTCCGTGGATGGTGACGTTGTGCCCGACGGAGACATGGTCCCCTATCTCGATGGTCGATTTTTCGTAAAGCGTGTGCAGCACGCTTCCGTCTTGAATGTTCACCCCGTTGCCGATGTGGATGGAGTTGACATCGCCTCGCAGCACGGTGTTGAACCAGATGCTGCATTCGTCGCCGATGGTCACATCGCCGATGATGGTGGCATTGTCTGCCAGAAAACAGTTCTCCCCGATTCTGGGGGTGAATCCTCTTACTGATTTGATTAAAGCCATGTTCTTTCTATTATGATTACGGATGGGTCAGATGGCCTCGGTCTGAATGCGCAGCCAGGCTTTCTCTTCTTCATCGAGGTACGGACTGAGTCGGTCGTATACCGTCTGATGATACTGGTTGAGCCAATCGGTTTCTTCCGGGGTAAGCATTTCGCGGACGATGCCCTTCTTGTCAATCGGGCAGAGTGTGACCGTCTCGAACTCGTAGAAAAGTCCAAATTCAGTCGTCTCGCTTTCTCGTACCAACATGAGGTTTTCGATGCGTATGCCGTGCCGGCCGCTTTTGTAGAGGCCCGGCTCGTTCGAAGTCAGCATGCCCGGAAGCAGCGTGACGGGATTCTCGTTCATGCGGATGCTCTGCGGTCCTTCGTGTACGCTGAGGTAGGAGCCAACGCCGTGTCCGGTCCCGTGGAGGTAGTTCATACCCTCTTTCCACAGTGCGAGGCGAGCCAGCACATCCAGTTGACAGCCGCGGGTGCCTTGGGGAAAGTGACAGAGGGCCAGTTCGATGTGTCCGCGCAGCACGGCCGTGTAGTCATGCTTCTCTTCGTCGGTCAGCGGTCCCAGGGCGATGGTTCGGGTGATGTCGGTCGTTGCGTCCAGATATTGCGCCCCGGAGTCGAGCAACAGGAACCCTTCCGGGCGCAGGGGGGCGTCTGTCTCTGGTACGGCAGAATAGTGGACGATGGCTGCGTGCTCCTTGTATCCGGCAATGGTGTCGAAACTCTCTCCTTGGTGCAGAGCCTGTTGGGCTCGGAATTCATGCAACTTCCGGTCGATGCTCATTTCTGTTTCCCCGCCGGCAGGTACAGCCTGCTCCAACCAACGGAGGAAGCGTACCATGGCCACTCCGTCGCGCACCATGGCTGTGTGGATGCCGGCTATTTCCTGTTCGTTCTTGACGGACTTCAGCAGGCTTACGGGCGATGCTTCCCGGACGATGCGGCAGGTAGGGGCAATGGCCGAGAAGGCGGCATAGTTGGTGGCCGCCGGCGTCAGCTGTAGGCTGCTTCCTTCGTAGGTGTGAAGGAAATCGGTCAGGCTGCGATAGGGCAGACGGGTCACGCCCTGATCTTGCAGGTAGGCGTCTACTTCCGGGGTCACCTTTTCGGGGGCAATGAAATAGAACACCTGTTTTTGTGTGACAAGCAGGTAGCTAATCACCAATGGGTTGCAACGGATGTCCGAACCGCGCAAATTGAGCGTCCAGGCGATTTCGTCTAACGAGGAAATCAAAAGGCCTTCGGCCCCGTTTTGCTGGAGAGATGCGCGGATTTGTGCAATCTTCTCGTATACGTTGCGTCCTGCATAGGCCAATGGATGGATTCTGGCGTGTGCCTGAGGCATGGGTGGACGATTGGTCCATAGGCTGTCGAAAGGGTCTGATGTCGTATCCAGCCCGATGTGGCAGGGCTCCAGTTGGCTTTTCAGCCGCTCGATGTCGTTGACCGAGAACAGATGTCCGTCCAGTCCGACTTGTTCGCCGGGCTTCAATTCCTGACAAATCCAGTCGGTCAGTGCGATGGTCTCCGGCAACCCGTCTCGAAACAAGTCGATGCCGGAGCCTTCCAGCTGCTCAGCGGCCTGCAGAAAATAGCGGGAGTCAGTCCATAGTCCTGCTTTGGTGCGGGTGACCACCACCGTTCCGGCCGAACCCGTGAATCCGGAAATCCAACTTCTGCATTTCCAGTGTGGGGCGGTGTATTCGCTCAGATGCGGATCGGTGTTGGGGATGATAAATGCGTGCAAGTCATGAGCCTCCATAAAATGTCGGAGACTTTCTATTCTTTCTTTTGCGATTGATTCCATGAGTTTTATACAAAGTATGCGCAAATATAGAATAAACTTATGGATAGGGCTGAGAAAGCGGAGGAGGAAGTTGCATGGAAGGCTTCACCTCTTGATTTAAGTTGAGAGTTGCCGTCCTGCAACGCTGGAAAAATCATCTTCGACGCTTTGTGGAGAGAGCGGATGGCGAGGAGGCTTGCAGGGGCGGAAATCACTGTGATGTACCAAAAGAAGCGTAGATGCGTAAATTTTACGCATATTTGTTTGCGTATGTGAATTAGGGTCTCTATATTTGTAGTGTGAATATAACGCAACAGAGAAATGGATACAAGTAAGGCAGAAGCAGAGGGGTTGAGATACCACTATAAATACCCCCATCCGAGTGTGACGACCGATTGCGTCATCTTCGGATTTGACGGTACAAAGTTGAGAGTGTTGTTGGTGCAGCGAGGCATTGAGCCCTACAAAGGGCGGTGGGCTTTCCCCGGTGGCTTCATGCAGATGGACGAGAGTGCAGAGGAGGGCGCGCTGCGTGAGTTGCAAGAAGAGACGGGTTTGGAGGGTGCATACATCCGCCAGTTCCATACCTTCACCGCTCCCCAGCGCGACCCTCGCGAGCGTGTCATCACCATTGCCTACTATGCTTTGGTGAGGATGCAGGAGGTGCAGGGTGGCGATGACGCTGCCGACGCACGGTGGTTTGCCTTGGACGAAGTGCCGCAGTTGGCTTTCGACCACGACCAGATACTCCGCAAGGCAGAGCAGGCATTGCGTCAGCAGATTCATTTTGAACCCGTGGGCTTCGAACTGCTGCCCGAGGCGTTCACCATCAAGGAACTGCAGAACCTCTACGAGGCCATATTGGACGTGCGCTTCGACCGCCGCAACTTCTACAACAAGATGAAGCGGTTGGGGATGCTGGAACAGATGGATGAGACTGTAAACCCTTCTCAAAAGAAAGAAGCCTTCCTCTTTCGCTTCAACAAGGCAAAATACGAGGAACTGAAGCAAAAGGGATTCAGGTTGGAATTTTAGTGCAAGCGAGAGCAGAGCATCAAGCTCGGCTTGAATGCTATGCCGAGCGCAGCCCAAAATCAACAAAGTTAATTTTAGTGCAAGCGAGAGCAGAGCATCAAGCTCGGCTTGAATGTTATGCCGAGCGCAGCCTAAAATCAACAAAGTTAATTTTAGTGCAAGGTGAGAGCAGAGCCAAGCTTGCTTGAACTATGCCGAACCGCAGCCTAAAATCAACAAAGTTAATTTTGAAATATGCAATAGTATGTTAGGAGCAATCATAGGCGACATTGTGGGCAGCACCCGCGAGTGGCACAACATAAAGACAGAGGATTTTGAACTGGTTCCCAAGGGGAGCCGATTCACGGACGACACGGTGATGACACTTGCCGTGGCAGAATGGCTGATGACCGACTCGGAGCATCGCCCCGAGACATTGGTGGCATGTATGCAGCGTTTGGGGAGGAAATACTCTAATGCCGGCTACAGCAAGATGTTCAAGCAGTGGCTGATGAGCGACCATCCGCAGCCTTACAACAGTTTTGGCAATGGCTCTGCCATGAGGGTAAGCCCCGTAGGTTTGTATGCCAATTCGCTTGAAGAGGCCTTGGAGTTGGCACGCATCACGGCTTCCGTCTCCCACAACCATCCCGAGGGTATCAAGGGAGCACAAGCCATAGCAGGATGCGTCTTCTTGAAGAGAAACGCCA
This sequence comes from Bacteroidaceae bacterium, assembly GCA_051875715.1. GTDB lineage: Bacteria > Bacteroidota > Bacteroidia > Bacteroidales > Bacteroidaceae > DYCT01. Next base: position 356 of record JBJEHD010000089.1, on the reverse strand, counting down.
GTTGGGGCGGTGAAGAAGAAATAAGGCGGTTTATTACAGAAAAGATAGGATATAATCTTGACTTCAATCTTGATGATATCCGCGATGCATACGGGTTTGACGTAACCTGCCAAGGCAGTGTACCCATTGCCATCAAGGCTTACCTCGAACGAGGCGGCTATCCTGCTGAGAAGGCATTGCGGCTTGCCATCTCTATGGGTGGCGATTCCGACACCATTGGAGCCATGACGGCCTCGATTGCCAGTGCGGACAGATGTTGCTGTGGAAGAGGATTCCATATAGAGCTTGTCAACCAATGTCATGCGCTGCTTCCAGACGACCTGCTCAACATCAACGACCGTTTTGAGGCTTTTGTC
>JBJEHD010000088.1:0-7088 GCA_051875715.1 Bacteroidaceae bacterium | reverse complement strand
AGATGCCAAAAAGAAAGTTCGTTTGCGCATAAAGGCCTAATGACCGTTTTGGGTTAGTAGCAAATCTTCAGCAACTTGCCGCTCATTGGTTCGAGATGTGTCTCGGCAGCCCGATAGGGCGAGAGGCTGATGGTCTCTTCTTGTTCGCTAAGGAGGTCGACAGCCGTGGCCGCTTCGACCGTGGGGAGGCCCAGGTAGTCGAAGGCATGGGTCGGAATGTTGACGGCCACGTGGGCCGGCGTGTCGGAGAAGTTGACAACGGCCAGGATCAGTTCGCGTCCGGCTTGGCGCAAGAAGGCGAACTGCCGGTGTTCGTCAAACCGCCATCCGTTGATGTTGGCATAGGTGAGGTCGAAGAACCGGCCTTCACGCAAGGCAGCCTCGGTGTGGCACAACCCCAGCAGACGGACGTAGAACGCGCGCAGGGCCGACTCTTCCGGGGTGAGACGGCTTTCGCCAAACTTGCCTCCGTTTCGCCAGCGGCGGATGGAGGGCACGCTCCAGTAATCGAAGATGGTGGTGCGTCCGTCGCGTCCGCTGAACCCTTCGGTATCCATGCCTTGTTCGCCCAGTTCCTGTCCGAAGTAGATCATGACGGGATTGGTGTTCAGGCAGGCGGTCACAATCAGGGCCGGGATGCCCTTGCGCCCGTTGCCGGCAAAGAATTCGGAGGCGAGTCGTTGCTCGTCGTGGTTCTCCAGGAAGTGCAGCATGTGCTGGTCGATGCCGTTCAGGCTTTGCCAGCAACGGGTGATGGCTGTGGCCGATTCGTAGCCACAGGTGATGCCCCGGAGGGTGTCGTACAAGCCTACCTTGTCGTACAGATAGTCGAAATGTCCGCGGAAGATGTAGTTTCGGTATTCAGCGGGGTTGTACACCTCGGCGATGAAGACCACGGCGGGATGTTTCGCCTTGATTTGCGGGATGACCCATTCCCAAAATTCCACAGGCACCATTTCGGCCATGTCGCAGCGGAAAGCATCCACGCGCCGGGCGGCCCAGAAGAGGAGGATGTCGCGCATCTTCTCCCAGGTGTCGGGGACGGGGTCGAAGTGGCAGGCTCCGCCGTTCGTGTAGTCCACTCCGTAGTTCAGTTTGACGGTCTCATACCAGTCGTTTCGGGTGGGGTATGCGTCGAAACGGTTGTTGCCCGTAGCCCGTGCCGGCTGTTCTTCGTACGCTTCGGCTGCACCGGCCCGTAGGTCGAATTGTCCCTGGAAGGGGGTTCCGGGGATGTAGTAGAAGTTGTTGTACGGGCTGAAGGCCTGTGTCGGATCGTCGGCGGCGCCGAGGTCGGTTGTCCCGCTCGGGCAGGCATCCGAATGATATTGCCGGGCCACGTGGTTCGGCACGAAGTCGATGACCATTTTCAGTCCGGCCTGATGGGTGCGGCGTACGAGGTTGTCGAACTCGCGCATCCGGTTCGGTACGTCGTTGGCCAGGTCGGGGTCGATGTCGTAATAATCTTTGATGGCATAGGGCGAACCGGCCTTTCCTTTGACGACGGCCGGATGGTCGGGGCGGATGCCGTAGCGTCGGTAGTCGGTTTGCGTGGCGTGCTCCAGCAGGCCGGTGTACCACACGTGTGTAGCCCCCAGTGCTTTGATTTCCTGCAGGGCGCGGGGTGTGAAGTCGGCCATCTTGCCGCATCCGTTTTGGGCCAGTGTCCCGTCGGCCTGGCAATGGTCGTTGTCGTTGCCGAAGAGGCGGGTCATGACCTGATAGATGATGATTTTATCTTTTTCCATAGAGATGTTGTTGTTTTTGTTATTTCCACACCGAGCCATGCTCGTGCAGCAGGCGGTCGATGGTTTCGGTAGCGTTTCGGTATCCCAGTTCGAATATCTCGTCGGCCTTGTCCAGTTCCGTGTTGCTGTAGTTGGTCAGTCCGCGCGTCTCGATCAGGAGGTCGCACAGCTCCTTGTCGGCAAAGGTGTTGGCGCGAAACATGAAGTGATACGACCGCATGGCGATGTTTACCACGTTTCGCTTGTATTCCTGCGGGGCGATGGGGCTGACGTTGATAGCCACTACCTTGTGGCATTCGCCCCGGATGACTGAGACGGGCAGGTTCTGGAACACACCGCCGTCTACGTAGTCCACTCCGTCGATGGAGACGGGGGCGAAGAGTACGGGCATGCAACACGAGGCTGCAATGCGTTCGGCGATGCTGCCGCGATGGAAGTGGACGCTTTGCCCGTGGTCGAGGTCGGTGGCCGTGACCACGAGAGGGATGCGGAGGTCCTCCAGCCGGCGGGCGTGCAGGTTCTCGCGCAGAAAATCCATGAAATCGTCCAACTTGAATAGTCCGGCCGTCGTACGCGCCCAACTGGTCAGGTCCATGAACTTGTGGTTGGTGAAGAGTTCGACCACCCGGTACGGCTCGTTCCCGTCGGCAAAAAACACACCGGCCAGGGCTCCTGCGCTGACGCCGGAGATGATGTCTGGCCGAATGTCATGCTCCAGCAAGGCTTGGATGGTTCCGAGATGGGCAAATCCCTTAATGAATCCGCCGCTCAAGGCAAAGCCAATTTCATAGGGACGACTTGTTCCGTGATAAATGGTTTGCTGCATGGTGTGATGAGGAAATCGGTTGTTTTGTTGGGTAAAACCAAGCAGGCCGTGCCTCTACCGGAAAGAGCGAAGGTCGCGGCCTGTTTGGCTTGGGGTCGGATGGGGGAGTTGCCTTATCCGATGCCGTGTGCGCTTACGTTGGCGTCGATTTTCTTGACGAGCCCTTGCAGCACGGCGCCCGGTCCGCATTCGGTGAAGTCGGTTGCTCCGTCGGCCACCATGTTGCGTACGGTCTGCGTCCAGCGTACCGAGGCGGTCAGCTGGGCCACCAGGTTTCGCTTGATTTCGTCGGCGTCGGTATGTGGCTTGGCATCCACGTTCTGGTAGACGGGGCATCGGGGTGTCTGGAAGGTAGTGGCGTTGATGGCTGCCTCCAGTTCCACCTGGGCCGGCTGCATCAGCGGCGAGTGGAAGGCGCCGCCCACCTTGAGCGGCAAGGCCCGCTTGGCACCGGCTGCCTTCATCTGTTCGCAAGCCTGGGCGATGCCGGCCATCGAACCCGAGATGACAATCTGTCCCGGACAGTTGTAGTTGGCCGGTACGCATACCTCGTCGGTGATGCCGGCGCATATTTCTTCCACCTTTTCATCCGGCAGGGCGATGATGGCTGCCATGGTCGACGGGGTCGCCTCACAAGCCTTCTGCATGGCCATGGCACGTGCATAGACCAGTTTCAGTCCGTCTTCGAACGACAAGGCTCCGGCGGCTACCAGAGCGGAGAACTCGCCCAGCGAGTGTCCGGCCACCATGTCGGGGCAGAATGCTTCGCCCATGCACAAGGCCGAGATGACCGAGTGGAGGAACACGGCGGGTTGTGTCACCTTCGTCTGGCGGAGGTCTTCGTCTGTTCCTTCAAACATGATGTCGGTGATGCGATATCCCAATATGTCGTTGGCTTTCTCGAATAGGTCGTGGGCGAGAGGATGGTTTTCATACAGGTCTTTGCCCATTCCGACGAATTGGGCGCCTTGGCCCGGAAATACAAATGCTTTCATACGGTTTGATATTTAATTGTTATGGTTGCTCGAATGCTCGATTCGGGGTGCAAAAGTAGCAATAAAAACGCAGAGGTTACACTTTTTCTTCCAAAATGTGCATTTTTTGCGGGGCGAAGAGGTGGTTGAGGGGGCCGTTCCCTTCTCCGGCCTGCACGTCGCGTCCCATTTCGATGGCGGTGTGGACGAAAGCCTTGGCCTCTGCGACGGCTTCCGGCAGCGGACGTCCCAAGGCGACGAACGTGGCGATGGCGGCCGAGAGCGTGCAGCCGGTGCCGTGGGTGTTGGGGCTCTCGATGTGTGCGGCGTCCAGCAGGCGTACCTCCGTGCCGGTGTCCAGAACATCGGTGGCCGTTTGTCCGGCCAGGTGTCCGCCTTTCAGCAAGACGGCTTTGCAGCCCAGGTCGAGCAGTCGGCGGGCAGCCTGTTGCATGTCGGTGGTGTTGTTGATGGGCAGTCCGGTCAGGACTGTGGCTTCGGCCAGGTTGGGTGTGATAAGGGTGCAGAGTGGGAAGAGTTCGCTCACCAGGGCTTCTACGGCTTCTTCGGCCAGCAGACGCCTGCCGCTGGTCGACACCATGACGGGGTCCAGCACGACGGGGCAGGGCGGACAGGCAAGCAGGGTGGCGCGGAGCGTGCGTATGACCTCGGCGTCGGTCAGCATGCCTATCTTGATGGCGTCGGGCCGCAGGTCGTCCATCACGGCGGCCACTTGTGCCCCCACACACGCAGCCGGCACGGGGACCACTGCGCTCACCCCCCTTGTGTTTTGCACGGTGATGGCCGTGATGGCCGTGGCGGCGTAGGCACCCAGTGCCGAGATGGTCTTGAGGTCGGCCTGTATGCCGGCCCCTCCGCTGCAGTCCGAGCCGGCGATGCTTAAGACGACGGGGTATCTTCTTCTCATCCTTTTTCCTCCTTGTTGTACTGATGCGTGCGCGAGGCCGTTCAGCGGGTCAAGTCGAACAGATAGGTCAGCCGCACCGAGATGTTGGTGTGGGCCGACCGGCCGAAATAGTCGCGCTTGGAGTTGCGGAAGAAGTCGGCCAGTCCGAAGTGGTAGCGGCCCTCCAGCAGGAAATGGCCTGCGCGGGTGCAGAGTTCCATGCCTGCGCCCCCGACGATGCCGTAGTCGAAACGGTGCTCGGCGGCTTTGCCGTGCTGCTCGTATTGCAGGCTCTGCCATTCGCCGCCAAAGGACTCCTGCTCGCCAATCAGTATTGCCAGTTGCGGACCGGCGTTGACGAAGAACAGGGCTTTCCGCTCGTTGCCGAAGGCCAGGTGGACCATGAAGGGGATTTCCAGATAGTTCATGGTTCGTTCGTAGGCATAGGGCTTTTCTTCAGGGTCTTCTTTCCAGCCTCGCTGCGCCCAGTTCAGTTCCAGTTGTACGCCGCACAGCATGGCAAAGTATTTCTCGGAGACGTAGCGTGCGGTCAGTCCGAAGGCGGGGGCCAGCTGCATTTGCTGCTTCACCGGCACTTCGGAGGCAAACGATACGCGGTTCATCGACAAGGCGGCGTTTGCCCCTACGGCCCAGTTGTGGCGCAGGTCGCCCAGTTGGGCCGAAGCCTGCCGGGCCATTGCCAACAGCAGGACGAGGAGGAGTAGGCGAGCGTGTCTCATTCGAAATCCAGCTTGATGAGTTCGAAATCCTTGGTGAAATGAACGAAGAACACCTTTCGGTTGATGAAACCGCCCCAGTTGTTCACCCGTTCGAACTTGAATCCCGTCTGGATGGAGGTCACGTGGGTGGCGTTCAGTCCGTCGGTCAGGCGGCCTTTGTGGTCGGCCATCGCCTTGAGGAAGAAGTAGCCCGTGTCGAAGCCCAGCATGCCGAATTTCGGATAGCTGTGCATCATGTCCTTGCCGTACCAGGTGCGGTATTTCCGGGTGAATTCCACCGCTTGCGGAAAGAGGTTGTTGGTGTAGAACGACGAGTAGAAATACGTGTCGAGTTCGTAGAAGTTCTCCAGGAAGTCTTTGGTGTAGGTCTGCCATTCGGGATAGCCGAACAGGCTGATGTGTTGTTCGGGGTTCTCGCGGCCGAGCACGACGAGTTGGGGCAGGATGCGGGTGAGGGGCAGGTGGCTTCCCGAGGTGGGGATGAAGATGTTCTCTTGTCCGTCGGCCAGCGTGGTCCGGAGCGTCTCGGCCGTCAGTGCGCTGGCGTCGAGGGTGGTGTGCCGGATGCCGTGTGCCTCCAGTTCGTGGCGCAGGCCGTCGACGAAGTCCGTCTTGTCGGCTTCGTCGTGTTCCGTTTGGAGGAAGACGACGTTGGATCGTCCGAACTTGCGCACGAAGTGTTCGTACACCTCCGAGTAGAGGTAGGTCTGCGGCGTGTTGATTTGTACGACGTAGGGGTTGTCATACACCTCGTCGCATTTCGAGGTGAAGGGGATGACGAGCGGGATGCCATGTTGGCGGGCGAAAGCCGCCATCGGCCCGATGTGTTTCCCGTGCATCGGTCCGAACAGGATGTCCATCTCCTTCAGTTCGGGTTTGCGCAGGAGGGGTTCCACCGATGCGGAGGCGTCGCCCGAATCGTAGACGTAGAGGTCCATCGACAGGCCCTTCCGCTTGAGGCTGTCGGCTGCCAGGAGGAATCCTTCGTAGTATTCCACCATGCGGGCCGTCTCGGTCGAGGAGGCTTCTTTGGTGCCGAAGGGCAGTATCAGGGCGGCTTTCAGCCGGTTGCCCATCGCTGGCTCGGCAGTGCGGTTCTGGTCGAACAGTTCGCGGTCGGTGGGGGTCCGTCCGGCCGGGGTGTCGGTCGTCGGGGCCGCTGCCTGTTTCGGATAGGGGATACAGAGGAACATGCCCTTCTTCATTCCCTTCTTCAGTTCGGGGTTGGCTTCGATGAGTTCGTCCTGGCTGATGCCGTATTTCCGGCTGACGCTGAAGAGGGTCTCCTTCTTTTCCACGCGGTGCATGTCGCGGCAGCGCGACGAGCCGTCGCGCGTGTCGTGGGCGGGTGTGGCCGATGCGGCAGGTGCGGGGGATGCGGCCTCGTCGGAGGCAGGGATGGCCACCACCCGGCCGATGCGGAAGTTGTCGGCGCTCAGTCCGGGGTTGGCCTCACAGATTTTCTTGGCCGTGACGCCGTATTTCACGCTCAGCCCATACAGCGTCTCTTTCGCCTGGATGGTGTGGAAACGTGTGCCGGTCTGTGCACCTTGCGGGATGCGCAGGGTCTGTCCTGCCCGGAGTTGCTTGTCGCATCCGGGGTTCAGCCGGATGATGTCTTGCTGGCTCACGCGGTACATGCTGGCGATGCCGTACAGCCCTTGTCCTTTCTCCACGGTGTGGAGGAAGTAGGCGTCGGTGTCGGCCTTTTCTTGTGCATGGAGGGGCAGCAGGCATGCGCTCATCCAGAACAGCAGGGATAATAGGATAGGGGTTCTCATCTGCTTCGATTTGTTATGCTGGAAAAACTTGGCTGCAAAGTTAGGAAAAACATTCAATTATCCCAAAACGGTCATTAGGCCTTTATGCGCAAACGAACTTTCTTTTTGGCAT
>JBJEHD010000087.1:0-34309 GCA_051875715.1 Bacteroidaceae bacterium | reverse complement strand
GTTCTCGTTTTGAGGGCGCAATGGGGCTCCATTGTAACCGAGAAACGGGAACACATCTGCTCAAAAAGAAAGTTCGTTTGCGCAGGGGCGGCCTAATGACCGTTTTGGGTTAAAAGCCGTTTAAACGGCGTTGCAATGCCGTTGCAATACCGTTGCAATACCGTTGCAATCCTCATTCCAATGCGTGTACACGTGAGGGCTGATGCGTGTACACGTGAGGGCCGATGCGTGTACACGTGAAAGCCGATGCGTGTACAGGCGCAGACGGAGGTCACCCCTCCGAGCAATTTACCCCTGCTACAGTTGTTTGTGGCAGGGGTAAATCGCTCTATCTGTTCATGGGCAAACTACCGGGCAGCAATGGCGAACTTGTGCCATTCCTCTCCGATGCTGATGAGGTAGATGCCTGGTGCGCAGCCGGTCAGGTCGATGGCTTGTGTCGGTTCGCCTGTGGCCTTCAGCGTGCGGAGCATTCGTCCTTCCACATCTGTCAGGCGGATGGTGCATCCTTCCGGCGCACCGTCCAGCAGCAGCGTGCCTGCTTCGATACGGATGCCTATCGCGTTCGTCGGCGTGGCTTCCACGTCGGTGGACAAGATGCGTACGGTGTTCGAGAACACTTCGCCGCAGCCGGAGTAGCAGGCGGCCACCTGATATTCCAGGTAGCGGCTTGCGTGGGGACTTCTGTCTGTGTAGCCGAGGCTGTAGATCCGTTCGCTGTTCAGTAGAACCCCATTGCAGTAGACGTTATAGCCGTCGAATGTGTTGCGGGCCGAGGTGGTTGTCGCAGCCAGGCGGATGCCGGCCAATGGTCGCAGGGGTTGCATCATCCGTTCGCCAGCCCGCAGGAGGGGTGTTTCGAATGTGGCGGCCTTGGGTTCGTTGGGCTCGGCAAAGGCTTGCAGGCCGAGTGTGATGCACCAGTTTCCGTCGATGTCGTTGTCGGAGAGGGTCTCCCAACTGATGCCGTCGCTGGAGTAGAGATTCCCCTTTCCGGCTTTGGCCGGTCCGTCGTCATAACCCAGTGGCACACTGATTTCGTTGTGTTCGACGTAGGCCACCACGCGCAAGCGTTTGGTTGCATCAATCCGGACGGGCTTGTCGAGGCGGATGGTGTTGAAACTGTATTGCCGCAGCGAGGGGGCGTATTGTTGGCATACAAGGGCGTTGTCCAGATAGACCAGCACGAACAAGGCATCGGGCACTTGGTTGATGTAGACCTCCACCTCGGAGAGGGACAGATGTCCGAAGCGCGTCAGGTCTTCGGGTTGCCATTGTACCCCGGCGAAGAAGCATCCTCCGCTCGGCATGCCGGCCGCATCGTGTGCGCCGCCGTTGTGCCAGCCGAGGTTTACCACGTCGCCAAGTGCCGGTTCGGACCATTCCAACCGGTTCCCTTCGGCCGTCTGGCTGACGGACAGCACGCCCGGTTGCTGGCAGTTGTTGTCGTAGTCTACCACGGCAGTCACCGGTTCGGAGTACTCGCTGATGCACGACGACAGGTAGTGGGCGCGCACTTGGTAGCGATAGTCGCCGGTCGGCAGGTTGCAGTCTGTATAGCTGATGCCTCGGATGGGGCTCTCGTTGAGGAGATGGCCGTCGCGCAGGATGTCGTAGCCGAAAGCCTGTCCGGGCAGGGTCTGGTGGATGGCCAGAGCGTCTACGTAGGCGGACGGCGTGCCGGCTTCATGCACGAGGGCGACGTAGCGTGCGTCCTTCGGAAGGGTCAGTTCGATGCGTTCCCAGGCTTCGCCAATCGATGTGTACGTGCCGGCCAGGCTGAAGTCGGCCGTCTGGTTGCTTCCGGTCGAGGTGTACACTTTGAGTCGTGCCGCTCCGTCGCGTTCGCGTGCAGTCGAGGCGGCAAAAGAGAACGAAAAGTCTTCCGCATACGTCGTTCCGACCGGGATGACCAGCCGTGCGTTTTGCCCTTCGGCAGCATACAAGGCCTGCGCGCCTTCATAGGCTTTGTCGGCTGTGAGTGTCCAGCCGCCGTTGGTGTTCTCCCATCCGTCTTTGCTGAAGGTCGCCCCTGTCTGGCCGCTTTCCGCACTTTCGTAAAGGTCGGCGTCGGAGGCGGTCGGGTCGACGAACGAGAGGTTCACGTTGTAGGGATACGAGGCCGAAGGAGTGGCTTGCACTTGCACGGGGGCATCGCATTCGCCGGCATCGAAGATTTCGATGGTGGCTGTGGACGATTTGTCCGATGTGCTGCCATCCAGGTACACCGTTTCCACTTCGTAGGCATACGTACCGGGCTGGAGGCCTTCCTCCTGGAAGAACCGGTGTGCGAGGGGCTCGTCGTTCACCCGTTGCCCGTTTCGATAGAGGTTGTAGCCGACGACGCCCTGCACCCCTTCCAGTTCGAGGAAGGCCACGGTGGCTGGTCCGACGCGTTGCAGGCAGACGGCCAGCAGGGTTAGCCCTTCTTGCGTGCGAACCACCGAGAGGCCTCCTCCCGAGAAATTCTTGTCCGTGCCCAGTTCGGCATAGTCTTTCAGACTGAAGTGGCCTTGTTCTTGGCCCGTCAGCCAGTCGTAGCAGTAGACGGTGGCTCCGTCGCCCTTCCCTTGCTCCATGGCGTAGAGTGTTCCGTTGTGGTAGGCGGTGCCCGATGCGCCGGCAAAGGAGAGGCCGTTGCCCAGTTTGGCGCCTTTCGTCGACACGTAGATGCTGGTCTCCCAGTCGCCCACTTCGAAGCCTCCCTTTCCGTTGTTCAGGTCGGCGATATAGGCCAGGTGCCGGCCCACCTCGGAGATGTGGAGCGTGTCGGTGGTGAGGCCTTGCTCCATGTCAATCTGATAGATGGCATTGTCGTTGTCTACGGCGTAGAAGTGTGTGCCGTCATAGGCCATGTTTCGGATGCCGTTCATCTCGCTGTTGACGATGAAGCCGCCGAGGTAGGTGCCGTCGAGGGTGTAGCGGTTGATTGTTCCGTTGGCATTGTGGACGGACGTGTAGATGTACGTCCCGTCCGACGCTACTCCGTATTCATTGGCGATGGCCCCCTGGATGTGGTGGACATATTCCGGATAGCCTTCCTTGTCGGTTGCCTCGTCGGCGGTCAGGCCGATGGGGAAGCTGCTTTCTTGGCTCAGCGGATAATTCCAGTGCAGTGTCACCTTGTTGTTTCGTTCCACTTCGGCTCGAAGCAAGGAGGGGGCATATCGGTCTGTCAAGGCGATGACGGTGCCTGTCCGGCTGCCCGATAAGGCCGAGACTCCTCCGTCAGCATAGCAGGCTGCCAGTTGGTAGGCATACGTGCCGGGGTTCTCCACCTCGTCGGTGAAGGTCGTGGCCCGCACCGGTTCGGCCGTGAGGCGTACGCCGTCGCGGTAGACGAGGTATCCCGTCGGTGCTTCTTCGTCCGTTTTGGCGGGCGACAGGCAGGCGGCGATGTTGAAGTTGCCACTGTCCAGTCCGCCGTGTGTGGCCGGATACCAGGTCACACCGTCGTTGGATATCAGGTTTCCTTTCCCGTCTGTGGCCTTGGTGTTGTCATATCCGAGCGGCATGGTGCCTTGGTCGTGGGCGATTTGCAGTGCCACCTTGTAGGCATACCCGCGTTTCAGGACGACGGGGTTCGTCAGCACCAAGGTGTTCCATTCGCCGTAGACCAGTTTCTTGGTGTCGATGGTCTGCGAGAAGAGGCTTTGGTCGTCTTGGTAGACACGCAGGCGCAGCCCGGTGCATCGTTCCTTGAAGAAGACTTTGACGGAGTCCAACACCATCTGCCTGTATTCGGTCAGTTCGTCTGCGTCCCATCCTGCTGCGGCCCAGAACACCGAACCGTCCGACGAACCGGTGCTGCCTGCGTTGGTCCCGTTGTCCCAACGGAGCACCGTGGCCTGCCGTTGGGTGTGGTCCGGACGTTCCCAGTTCAGGTCGATATAGCGGTTTTCTCGTACGGAAGTTGTCAGCCCGACGGGCGGATAGTAGGCGGCGCCCACCTTTACGTTCAAGACGGCCGGGTCGGACTGAACCGATTCTTGTCCTTCGGTGTAGATGGCCGTCACGGTATAGACGTAGTCGCCCCGTACCAGTTGGCGGTCGGTATAGGTGGTTTGTCCGATGGGTTCCGGCGTGATGCAGGTGCCGTTCCGGTAGACGGCATAGCCTGTCGGTGTGCTGCCTTCTCCGGCTTCCCAGGCGAGGACGGCCTGGTCGTCGCCCGATGCCGGTGCGGTTGCACTCAGACGGACGGGGCGCGGTGTGGCCGAGGCTGTCGTGGCCGTGTAGGAGGTGGCTATCGGGGCAACGTCCTGTTGCGGCAGGGTGTGCAGCAGCAGGTTTGTGGCGACGGTTTGTCCCACCACCCCGTTGCGGGCATCCATCCTGACGCGGATGGTTTGCTCTTCGCCGGCGGCGAGTGTTCCGCCTTTCGGGTCGAACGAGAGCCAGGGGTTCACATCGCAGAGTTTATAAGAGAAGATGCGTGAGGGCGATTGCTGCACCACCCCGATGAGCGAGGCTGTGCCGTCCACCAGGTTGGTTACCACCTCCACGCCGGTGATGTAGGTGGGACTGTATGACAGGCTTCCCACCTGATAGCCCGGGATGTCGCTCACATGGTGGGTCAGTCCGGTCAGCCGGCCGGTTGTCAGGTTGTATTGCACGATGCGGGCCTGGTCGATGGTGTTCGTCCCTTCGGTGTTCTCGTCGCCTATCCAGAGGTAGGGGCCTCCCGGGCTCACATTGTCGAATGCCGAACCGTAGGCGGCCATTTCCACTTCGTTGGAGATGAGTTGGAAACTGCGGGTCACCGTGCCGTTTCGGTCGATGCGTCCGATGGAGTTGAAGCTGCCCACCCACAACTCGTCGTAGCGTGGGTCGTAGCAGCAGTGCGTGATTTTCAGGGCCGGCTCCTCTTCGACTACGATGGTCTTCACGAGCCGTCTGTTTCGGAAGTCCATCTGGTAGAGTGTGTTGGTGTAGTCGCTGGCGTAGAAGTAGCGGCCGTCGAAGGCCAGGTCGAACAAACGGTAGTAGATTTCCTCTACGGTGAACTCTTCGATGAATTGCCCGTCGAGATCGTATTGGTAGAACCGGCCCATGATGTGCGACGAGGTGGTGTAGAAATACTCCCCATCGAAAGCCACGGCGGACTGCAGGTCGCCCGAAGCGTCGAATGCCTTTTGTACCGTCCATCGGCCGTCGGCCTGTCCGCTGCCGGCTTCGGTTTGGGCCTCCAGCGTCCAGTTCAGCGGACCGTTCCCGTCGTTGCGGATGCGCAGGGTCTGCTCGCTCCGTCCTTCCACGGCCAGGTCGGCGTGGAGGGTGGTGGCCGAGAGGGTCAGCACCGGCCGTGTCACGTCGGCTTCGAACGAGGTGTTTTCGTCCGTTAGTTCCCATTTACCTTTATAAAGGTTGTATCCCGGTTGGTCGATGCGTACGGTGTAGGTTCCTTTTTCAAGACGGTCGAAGTCCACGATGCCGTTGCCGTCGGTTGTCACGTCTGCTGTCGCGCCGTGGTCGGCCTCCAGGTGTACGGGGCATTGGGCCATGGGTGCGCCTTGCGAGGTCACGCGGAGTTGGGCCGGTGTGCAGTCCGGGTTCCAGATTTTCACATCGTCCACGTACCAGTAGTCCAAGTAGGAGGCATCGGCTCCGTGTGCACGGAAGCGGACGCGGAACAGTTCTCCGTCGAGGTAGTCCTTCAGGCAGAATTCTTTCTTCCGCCAGGTGTAGGTGCCTTCGGCGTTGTCGAACGTGGCGACGGTCTTCCAAGTGCCGTTTTCGCCGGCAACGTCGACCGAAAGGTAGTCGCCGTCTACGGTGTTGTAGTTAAGCAGGCGCAGGTTGAAACGCAGGTAGGTGTTGTCCGGATCGGTCGTATGTAGTTCGGTCGTCACAAGTACTTGCTCGTAGTTGGTCAGCGAGCAGTAGCCGAACGAGGCTGCCGGGTCTACCAGGCCGTAGGTGTAGTAGTCGATGGTCCAGCGGTTGTCGCGCCCTTGGTTGTCTGCCGGCTTCTCCCAGCGTTTTGCGTTCAAGGTCCACGAACTGAAGTCGTCCTCAAAGGGCAGCAGGCGGATGTCGGGCACGCTGACAAGGCAGGCTTCGGAGGCTTCGCTTTCCGTGCCGTCCTGCCGCACGGCCTTCACCGTATAGGTGTAGTCGGCATAGTCGGGCACGTCGTCCACGTAGTTGACGGCCGGGATGGGGGTGTCGTTCACGCGTTCTCCGTTGCGGTAGAGGTTGAATCCGGCCACCCGGTTCTTGCCCGGTGCTTGGGGTCGTATCAGGTTTACACCGACGTAGACGTCGTCAATCAGTAGCATGAATGCGTCGACCGACACACAGTTCAGTGCGACGTATTTGGCTTCGGCGGGTATCACGTATTCTTTGAGCGTCCACGTGTCGGGCACTTCTTCGTAAGGCTCGTTGCTGATGAAGGTGAAGTCCGACGGGTTCTTGCCTGTGGTGGAATAACCCACCCGGATGCGTTCCAGTCCGTATTTGTCCGTGTAACTTTTGGCCCGGAAACTGAATCGGATTTCCTCCTCGAAGTTCAGTTCGGGCGAAATGAGGAAGTCGTTGTTTCCCCCATCTACAGCGAAGGCCGCCAGCATCTTCTGCCCGGAGTAGGGCTGAATGCCAGGCCAGTCAGCGGTGGAGGGAGTGGTCTTCGAGGGGTTCATCACGATGAAGGCCATCTTTTGGCCTTGATTGGGGAATACGGTGGCCGCCCACGTATAGGTCTCCTGGTTGTCCATGTCGAGGTACGACCAACCGACGCTGCCGGCCGAGTTGATGACGAAGTCGGCGTGTCCTTCGAAGTCGTCGAAGTAGCCTTCGGTGGCTTCTGGGGTGTTCCAGGCCAGGGTCACCGCCTTGTCGTCTATTTGGGCGGCGTGCAGTCCGTAGGGGATGCCGTCGATGGCGGCGGACAGGAGTTGCTGTGCCGGAGCATCTTGGACCTGTGTAGCCGGCGGACAAGCCGGAGCCTTGGCCTTCACTTTCAGTTCGTGCGACGTGTCGGAGGCGTAGACCGCACAGAGCAGTCCGGCCATTGTCGCGAGGGGGAGTATATAGTGTCGTTTCTTCATACGAAATATCAGTTCTGTGTATTCCGGTATAGGATTAGTAATTCACTTTAAGGGTTCGTTCGCCGTCGGCATCGCACAGGTGCAGCAGCACCAGTCCGTGGTATCCGTTCAGCGGGACAAGACACGAAGTGCCTGCGGCCGTGGTGGTGTAGAGCGTCTGGCCTGCCGGCGTGGTGCAGGTCAGCCGGGTTCCTTCGGCCAGTCCGATGAGGCGCAGTCCGCCCGTCTCGATGCCGATGTGCAGCGTTCCTTTCTTGGCTGTCTGAATGGACGAGTCGGCATAGCGGTAATAAGCCGGTTCCGATGCGTCGTAGAACAGGATGCCGTCGCCGGCATACGCTTCGGCGGCATACGTCTTGTCGGATACGAACTCGTCGCCCTTCGGCGTGATGAGGATGGAGTTGGCGTCTACGCCTCCTTCAGCCAGTACGTCCCATACGTGGCCTTCGTTGTATTCCAGGGCCAGGTACTTCAGTGTCACGTTTCGTCCGCCGTGCTGGCAGGTGAAGCGGATTCGCTTGTAGGTTTGTCCTTCCATGTACGAACCGAGCAGGTAGTCGGTGCCTTCTGCGTTGTATTCGTTCACACGCAGGGTGGGGCCCAACTGGGTCCAGGTCTCACCGTCGCAAGTCCCTTCGATGTTGACGATGGTCGTCCCGAACGGACCCGACGAGGTCAGAATGAATGCACAGTTGTTGATTCCGTCGGGATAGTCGATGGTCTCAGCCACACCGTTGCCGGTGAAGGCCACCTTGCCGGTCGACAAATCCACAGCCCCTTCCACGCGGCTGTAGGCTGATTCCGGCAGGAACACGGCGGTGGTGAACACCTCGTCGGTCACTTCGGCAAACACCAGGTAGTATTTGCTTGCGTTTTCTACGGGCGTCCATTCCACCAGCAGCCCCTTGTCGGTCAGGTCGAAGGTTTCGATGACCGGTGTGTCCAGTTTTCGGGTCAGGTATATCTGCCAAAGCCACAGGCTGGCCTGCATCTTCTCTGAGCGGCATACGAAGGCCACGTAAACCTCCTGGCCGGCATACTCTTTCAGGTCTACCTCCTCGGGCACTTGGTAGCCGAAGTTGTCGGCAAACGAGAACTGCTTCACCAGATGGAAGTCCCGGACGTCCCGCGAGCGGGTGGATACGTAGACGTCGAGGTTCTCCACACAGGTCTCGTCCACCACGCCGCGCACGAAGAACAAGGCTCCGTTTTCGGGTATCCGCATCCGGGTGGAGATGAGCCAGTCGTCGGCGTCGTTCCAATAGTCGAACTGGTAGAGGATTCCCTGGGTGGCTTTGTCGAACACCCAGGTGGTGCCGTCGGCGTTGTTGTCGACGATTTTCCAGCAGTCCGGTTCGTTGTTGGTCCACGAAGCGAAGTCGGCGATGTAGGGGGCTTCGGCCACCTGGCATTCCGTCTTGAAAGGGATGGCGGCTCCGTAGACCACTTGCCCGTCGGCTTGCTTCATGTAGGCTCTCACGTTGTAGAGGCTGCCGGGCTCCAGTCCGCTCATCACATATTCGGTCTGGTCGGCCGGGGCCACTTGTGCCTGCAGCGGGCTGTCGAGCGTGGGTTCGGTGTTCATGGCCCAGCAGAATCCCATTTCGACGATTTCCTGCAGGCGTTGTTCGATGGTGGCCGTCACCTTGGCCGAGGTGTCGCGTATGTCGGTCGGCACACCGGTCCGGATGACCGAAAGCGGCGTCACGCCGCCTTTCACCTGGAAGTAGACGATGCCTCCTTCCTCGCGGATGTTGGTCACGGGCACTCCCGTGGGCTTCCCGGCCCAGTTGAGGGCGTTGGGCGTGGAGGTGTCGGTAAAGGTGGTGTTGCCCGAGCGTCCCGGATAGGTGTCGCCGTTGCGGGTGTTGGTGTCGTCGATGCCGTCGGCCGGCTTGATGTAGAGGCAGCGGTGCTTGGCGTTGTTGTTCGGCCCGTTGATGGACCAGTACTTCTCCACCATTTCGTCCGTGTAGTCATAGTGGTAGATGAGCAATCCGTGTGCGGGTAGGTAGGCGTCCCATCCGCTCTGTTGCCGGTTCTCCAGGATAAAGTATTCCACGCCCGTGCCGGGAGTGCGGTCGGGCTGTGCGTCGATGTACCGGGCGGCGTTCTCTGCCAGCGGGGGCAGGGCCACGTCTTCGGCATCTTTCAGTTCCGTGGGACTGAGCCAACCCATTTGCATCCGTTCGAAAGCCATCAGGCAGGGAGGCGTGCGGCTCTCGTTGTTGTAGCTGCCCGAAGCGTAGAGGCTGTAGTCGCCCGGGTCCAGACCGTAGCCGTCGGTGTATTCGTCGGTGTCGTACATGTCTTTCAGGCCGAGGATGTGTCCGAATTCGTGGACGAAGGTGCCGATGCCGTCCATCTTCTGTCCGCTGCTGCCCACGAACTCGGCCGAGCACGAATAGTTGTCCACCACGATTCCGTCGACGCTGAAGGCTTCGTCCTTCAGCGACCAGCTGTGGGGCCACATGTCGTCGGCATTGCCGGTGCTGGCTTCGCTGTAGCCTGCATAGACCACGTTGACGTTGTCCATGTATCCGTCCTTGTCGTTGTCGAACATGCCGAAGTCCATCTCCGGGTGGGCGGCCTTGGCCAGTTTTACGGCCTCGGCAATCATGGCGCGTGGATTGGAGTCTTCGCCGGTTTCGTCGCTGTTGCCGGCGTAGTAGGTCTGGTCCTTCGAGAGGGTGAAGGGCCCTAATACATGAAAGTTGGGGACGAACATCCCCATGGAGTTGTCGCGATAGTAGTCTTTCACGCTGCCCGTACCGCCGTCGACGGCATAACCTTCTTGATTCAGCCAGATGTCGAAGTCGCTGTTCTTGAAGGTGAAGGGGCAGTCGGTGAATCCTACCAGGATGACCAAATATTGGCTCTCGTCTGCAGGTTCGCCGACCTTCAGTGTCGGTGCCACGATGTCGCGGCTCAGCAGGCGGGCCGGTGCTTTGACCTCGCGTGGGATCGGTGTATAAGAGAGGAAAGACTTGCGGGCCGGGGTCAGGCGGCTGACCAATGCCTGTTCGTCGGCTGTCCGCTGGTTGGTTTCGCTCACGCGTTGCGGGCTGAGTCGGCGGTTGTCGGCGAAGTAGTGGAAGTATCCGTCGGTGTGGCGACCAATCAGGAATCCGTCCAGGGTGGTTGTATAGTGATGGCTTTCGTCACCATGAATGCGTATGGTCAGCCAGGTTCCGTCGGGTTGTTGCACCTGTATGGGGTGTGGCACGGCCTTGATGCCTCGAACAAAACCGGTAGGCAAGGCGGCCAAGAGCAGGGCGGCCGCCAGTAAAATGCAAGTTTTCCTCATAGAATAAAGGATTTTGGGTGGGGATAACGTAGGGGAAAGGACAACAATGGCATACAGAGGGCGCGAAACCGTTTCTGTATGCCATTGCGAAAGAAGGGATTAGTCGTTGACTACAATCTTAGTGACTTGGTCGCCCACGCGTACCAGGTAGAGGCCCGGACGCATGCGGAACATGGCGGTGCCATCCACCTGGGTGGCTTCAACCAGTTTGCCGCTGATGTCGTAGATGTTCACCTGGGTGGCTTCCTTCGTGTCGACGAGGATGCTGCCGCTCAGACCGCGAACCAGGTTACCGTCCGCATAACTTTCATTCTTGATGGCGGTCGGGTCTGTGAAGGCCGAACCGGAGAGGGTTACGACGTTGTCCGCGTAGTCGCTCTGATACCACTGCAAGTAGTACGAGCCTGCTTCCGTCACCGTGTACGACAGTTTGTAGATATAACCATACTTGTCGTAATCGTAGCCTTGGTACTGGGCCATGGCCAGGTAGTTGGTGGAGTTGCAGTTTTTGTAGAGGTACATGCCGAAACCGAGTCCGTCAACGTAGAAATCGCCGGGGACGAGCTCAACCTTGAACCATACGGCTTCCGCACGACTGTTAAAACCGTTGGCTACCATGATGGTGTTGCTTTCCACTTCGATAGGCAACGAGCAGCTTTCGCCCGGTTGCAGTTCGCGGGTGGCAATGGTCATCGTGCCCTTCTGTGTAGAGGCTACAGCGCGCTTCACGTGGATGAACACGGGTTGTCCGCCTGTTACCACGAAGGTGGACTTCATCACGGTCTTGCCGGCGGTGTTGTCCCACGAACTTGTGCTGTATTCTGTCTGCATGCAGTCGCCCAGTTTGTATTTCAAGTCGTTGATGTTATAGTTGGCATCGCGTTCTGCTTCCATGTCGCAGGAGAGGGTCATCTTGCCATCCTCGGCCGGGGTGAACTGATACCACCATTCGCCGATGGTTTCGGGGAATTCCACGCTCAGCGGGTTTTCCGTACCCGTGATGACGATGGGCTTCGAGCAGTCTTCACCTTCTATGAATTCCGTCTCGCTCAGCGTGAAGGTGCGTGTCGTGCCGAGGTTCTTGAACCAAATTACATAGGTGTTGCCTTCCAAGACTTTGATTTTCGAAGCAAAGCCGTCTTTCGTCACAGCGTTGAACATGTTCTTGTTTTCACAACTGTAGGGGAAGGAGACGCTTACGTTCGAATCCTCCGGCTCGATGCTCAGCCATCCGTTCATCGTGGCTGTGTAGGCATACCATTTTTCGGTCTTCTCGGTCGGAATGGTGTTCTGTCCGGTTGTGGCTGCGATGGCCATGCCGCATACGTCGCCTTCTTCTACGGCCTCATACGAGATGGTGAAGTCGAACGGACAATAGTTTTCGCTCATGCGGCATTGGATGTAGATTTCTTCGTTTCCGCCTACGTCGATGCGTACGTTGGCCGTATAACTTTCGTTGAAAGCCAACTGGCGTCCGTCCTTGTTCTCAATGGCGATGCCCGTTCCCGACTTTTCGAATACGACATCCGAGTTCACGTTGATGAACCAGCGGCCGTCGCTTGCCGGTGTCGTCACCTTGAAGTAATAGGTGTTGTTGTAGTATCCGGATACGTGTCCCTTGTTGTCGGTGATGACAATCGGGTTGTCGCGGGTGTCGCCCGGACCGGCTGCGTTCTCCGTCAGGGTGAAGGTGGTCGGTTCGGCCACTTCGGTCGCACGGGTCACCTCTATGTAATACATCATGCCTTGGCGAATGGCGTAGCGGACATAGAATCCATCCTTCACCGATACACGTGCCGACGAATATTCGCTGCATTCGTCATAGAACTTCACCGTACCGCCCGTCAGGTCGCTTTCCGAAGCCAGCGTGATGTAGCCGTCCATTGTGGCTTCGTAGACATACCAGTATGTGCCGGCCTCTTTGGCCAGTGTAGCCGTAGCAAAGGTTTCGTCGGCTCCCTTTTGTATGGCGATGGCCATGTCGCACGACGAACCTGCTACTGGGTGTGTCAGATTCATTTTGACGACAATCTGATACCAAGAGTAGGATTGGGTGGTTTTCAGGATATACGTCTTGCCGCCTTCTACTTGTACTTTGTTGCGACCCGACTGCAGCATCACGGGGTTCTGGTCGTCGCAACTTGCGCTCAGCGTCGAGTTGCTGCCGTTGTTCACGTCCACCACCAGCACGCCGTCCGATTCCACGTAGTAGGCCATGTAGGTCGGAACGTCCACTTCGGCGCTCACCAGCGTCAGTTCGTTGCTCGGCACCGTCGTGGCTTCGTCGCACGACGCTCCGCCTTTGAACTCATCCTTCAAGATGACGGTGGCGGTCAGTTGGGTGCTCGACCAGCTGTAGAGTTTCAGATAATAGGTCTTGCCGGCCTCCAGCGGGGTGATGGAGAAGTTGAGGTTCAAATCTTTGTCCGTAGCCGAGGTGTAGTCGTAGTTGTAACTTTCATCGGCGTTGCGGAGGGAGGTGTAGGCCGTTCCGTCGGCCACACTGATTGTCTGTGCTTTTTCGGCAGGCACCTCAATCTTGAAGTACACGCCGTTTTGGGCGTCTTCGCTCGTCGCGCAGGTGTAGCTCAGCGTATTTCCCTGGAGGTAGTCCGCCAAGTTGAAGGCAGTAGCGAATGTCTTGCCGTCCTGGGCCCAGGAGCCGAGGCAGCAAAGCATCGTTGCAAAAGCGAGTAGCATTGTTCTCTTCATAATCGTTCTCATTTATTGGTTAAACATTCTTGTATTGTATGATTTCAGTCCTATTTGTTGCGGCTTTTCGGCCGTTTTTGTCAAAAAGATAGCATTCGCTGCCTCTTTGCGTCACAAATATAAGATGCCTCGCGCTGTTTCGGAAATTTTAGAGGGGATAAAATGGGGAGGGTGCTAACGAAATGAATCCAGGCGAAGCGTTCTGCTTCTATATTATAAGGAAGACAGGTAGGGATAGAGCAATTTCGTATCTTGCAGACCCAGTTTGCGGGCAATCTGCTGCTTTTTCTTCTTGCAGTATTCCGGGGTGATGTTTTGCAGTTCGGAGATTTCCTTCGTGGACAGGTTGATGAACACCAGCGAGAGAAAACGGATTTCGTTGGCCGTGAGGTCGGGATGCCGGTCGTGCAGTTTGTTGATGAACTCGTCGTTCGACTGTTCAAAGTATGCCGTGAACTGTTTCCATCCTTCGCCTCCGTCCATCAGTTTGCGCAGGATGCGGGCGGCCTTTTTCAGCCGTGTCTCGTCCGAGGCAGGCGTGCCGTCGGCTTCTTCCAGCAGGGCCAGGGCTTCGCCTATCTTTTCGTTTCGTCCGGCCAGCATCAGGGCGTCGGACACCAGTTTTCGTCCTTTGCGTTCTATCTCGTGCTGAAACTGTTGCTGTTTCAGCAGGGCGGTGGCGGTCTGTTCCTCCAGTTGTGCTTGCAGCCGCTGCTTGCGCTCTTTTTCGCGGCTCAGTTCGAGGGCGGCGATGCGTCGGTGTTGCCTGTTCTTGACGATTTGTCCGGCCAACGCCCATGCCAGTACGGCGGCCAGGGCGGCGCAGAGTCCGAACAAGAGGCGCGAGGTGCGTCGTTGGCGCCGGTAGTCGTCCAGTTCCTTCTCCTGCTTGAACATCTCCAGGCGGATGCGGTTGTTTTCCTGCATTTTCCGTCCCTGCATGGCCCGTAGCGTATCCGCGGCCATCTCGGCCGAGTCGCGATAGGCAAAGGCCGGGTCGTATTGCCGGTTGGCAAAGAGGGCCTGTGCGGCCAGGCGGTACAGTGTGCGTCGTTCGTCGATGTTCGGTTGTTCGACCAAGGCGGCACGTGCCAGCGTGAAGGCCTCGTCGGTTCGTTCCAGGGCCAGGGCGGCACGAATCCATGCCAGGCGGAGGTCGGTCAGCAGGGTGGAAGGTCCGTTGGGCAGCACTTCGAGGGCGGAGGTGCGGGCCAGGTCGTAGGCCAGTTGGGCTTGTCCTTCGTGCAGGCACGTGTGGGCCTTCAGGCAGTTCATCTTGTGCCATTCGGACGTATGGGGGGCAAGGAATCGCTCTGCCTCCCGCAGGGCCGAAAAGGCCCGGGCGTAGTCGTCGAGGGCGATGGAGGCCGTGGCGATGTTCAGGGCGCATCCGCCGGCAAACAGGCTGTCCGTCGAGGGGCTGATGGTGCGGCGGACGGTTTCGTAGCAGTCGAGTGCGCGTCGTGGTTGGTTGTCCATCATGTAGAGTCCGGCCAGGTTGTTCAGGCTGCTCATCTCGCGCCGGGCGTCCAGGTGTTCGGTAGCGATGCGGTGGGCTTCCGTGAGACTGCCGAGGGCGTCGGTCATGTCCAGCAACTCGGCCTGGTTGATGCCGATGTTGGTCCATATCCGAAACATCAGTTCGGGGTCGCGCTGGGCTTCGGCGGTCTGTCGGGCCCGGACAAGGAGTTCTTGCGAGCGTGCATAGTCTTTTCGTACCGAAGCCTCGATGGCTGCGTGTATCAGGCTGTCGCAGCCTTCGCGGTTGGTCTCGCTTGCGAAAGCGGCTGCGGCGGTCAGCCAGAGCCATCCGGCCGTCCCGATCAATAGTTGTACGAATCTGTGTGTTCGCATGTGGTTGCCCTTGTTTGGTCTCGAAAAATGCAAATGTAGTTAAAAGAACAAAAAAAGCAAGGATGCGGGTTAAAAAACGGGAAAGTTCAGATGGATTGTTGCAAATGGGGGACGTCCTTCTGACCGCCATGAGGGTTGCGGGTCAGCAGCAGAGTACGTAGACGGCACAGCCGGCCAGGGCCAGGGCTGCACTGCGGTCTACGGCTTTCTGGTGGTGTTGGCAGAATCGGTTCAGATAACTTCCGGCCAACAGCCATACGAGGTTGGCGCCGGGGCCGGCCAGCAAAAGCCAGGCGGCCACGACGAACAAGTCCGCCAACCGTTGCGAGTAGGGCAGGACGAACGTCCCGAACACCATGAGGTCGAAAAGCAGCATTTTGGCATTGGTCAGCTGTACCAACAACCCTGTCAGGAAACTGCAACTGCGCGTCTCCGTTCCGGCACTCTCTTTCCGGTGAGCCAATTGGTAGGCCAGATAAAGCAGATAGGCGGCACCGGCAAAGCGCAGGTAGGGGATGTAGGAACCGAACGCCATGCCCACGTAGTGCGTAAGCAGAGCCATGAGGCTTGCTCCGAGTGAGAATCCCGTCAACAATCCTGCCCACATCACTCCTGCCGCCCGCTTGCCGTATCTGGCGGACATGGCAAGGGCGTATATGTTGGCCGGGCCGGGCGTATAACCGACGACCAGAATCTGCAAGAGCAGGGTGGGCAGCAGGTAACTTGGCATTGGCTGTTTCTGTTCCTTGATAAACTAACGTGAGTTCGATGAATTAGTTCTTCTTGTCTGCGTATGATACATCATTCCTTGAAATCCAATGGCAGAAGATTGTCATCTTCTTCGAACTTATCGAAATCCGACTTAAACAAGCGGTCTTGTATGATTCGGTATTTCTCAAATTCGCTTTCTGCATATTCCTTTGCATACTCTGCCGTTACCCGACCAACATCGTTCAAGACGGCATCTCCACCGGCTTCAAGAACCATATCTATGCGTTTTGCCCAGTCTTCCATTGTCATAGGAATATGTCTGTCCGCCATGCGTTGTGCAAAATCCAGGATAGAGTTGACCAGTTTGCCCATGTCGTCAAGTTCTTTCTCTTTGAGATAATTCTTGGCAATGCTGACGTCGGCTTTGACAATTTTTCCCTCGGGTGCCTTCTCCCAGGTAGTAAGCCCCATGTGTTCTTTTGTCGCATCAGCTCGCTTGACGATCAACTCTGCTGCTGTATGGCCATGCACAGCAAAATGTATTTTGTTTTGCATCTTCTTATAAAATATTCTTGTGGTAGGAGCATCCCTGTTATAGTCAATGCTGGTGGCATATATGTCCGTGAGTTTCTGATAGAATCGCCGTTCGCTCATACGAATTTCACGAATCTCGGAGAGCAGATGCTCAAAATAATCCTCGTCAATAAAAGCACCGTTCTCCATGCGTTTTTTATCAATGATATAGCCTCGAAGTGAGAACTGTCGGATGACGTATGTGCACCATTGCCTGAATTGGGTCGCACGGATGGAGTTGACACGATACCCAACACTGATAATAGCATCAAGGTTATAGAACTCCATCATACGTTTGACTTCTCTGTTTCCTTCCGTTTGAACTATTTCCATTTTGGAAACAGTTGCTTCTTTCTTCAACTCACCTTCCGCAAAGATGTTCGTAAGATGTTTGTTGATGGCAGGAGTGCCAACATCAAACAAGGCTGCCATTGCTTTTTGGGTGGCCCAAATAGTCTCGTCTTTGTACAATACCTGTATGCCATTCTCTTTCCCTTCCGCTACAAAGGTGAGGAATTCAGCGGTGCTATTTCGTATTTCTCTTTTCTTCGCCATTTGCTTCTTATAGCTAATTAACGTGAGTTCGATGAATTATCCTTGATTGGGGAATTGGTGATTGGCGAAAAATGTTGTAACCTTATAATATTGAAATAGAAAGGACTACAGAAGATAATCGCTATAATCATCAAAGGACAAAGGTACAGAATTATTCTGTATGGCAGACAATCTCTGTATTTTTTTTGAGTGCGTGCGCCTGTTCGGGAGGGTATGCTCATGGGCTTGGGTGAGTATGCTCAGAGACCTGGGAGGGTATGCTCGCGGAGCCATGCGGGTATGTGCATAAAAAAACGCCCCGCCCGTGCCGGATGGGCAGGGCGGGGCGTATGGGAAACGGGGCGGACGGCGATGCGTCCTTATGCTTCTTGTGCGTCGGCGATGGACTGGTCCACCACGTCGATTTTCTGCTGGATGAGGGCCAACTCGCCTTTGAGGCGCTCGATGTTTCGCATTACTTCGCTGACGAGGCTGTTGCCTTTCTTCGACGAGGCGTTGAGGAAACCGAGGTTGTTCTCGTAGGTCTGGATCTCACTCTTCAGACCTTCGTAGGCGCGGACAAGCCGTTCGCGTTCGCGGTGCAGGTTGTCGGACTTGCCGCCTGTGCCGGAGGTGCTGAGGCTGCTGCGGAAGCTGTTGAGCCGGCGGTCGGCCTGGCTGAGGTGGAGTCGGTCGAAGTGGCGGTCGAGCAGGTCGCGGTATTGCTTGTACACCTTGTCCTTTTCCTTGAAGGGGACGTGGCCAATGGCGTTCCACTCCTGCATGATGGCCTTGATTTCTTCGCGCGAGGCTTCGGCTTCGCCGTTCTCGTCGAGTTCTTTCAGCCGCTGGATGATGGCTTTCTTCTTGCCGAGGTTCTCGGCCTCTTCGCTGCGTACGGACGAGGTGGCCTTGCCGCGCTGTTCGAAGAAGTAGTCGCACGCTCCGATGAAGCGTTTCCACAGACTGTCGGCCTGCCGTTTGGGCGTGGAGCCGATGGCCTTCCATTCTTGTTGCAGGCGCGTGAGCGTGTCGGCCGTGGCGCGCCATTCGGTGCTGTCTTTCAGGGCTTCGGCCTGTTCCACCAAAGCACGTTTCTTCTCCAGATTGGCGGCTTGTGCCTCTTTCGTGGTTTTATAGAATGCGCTCTTGCGCTGGAAGAAGCGGTCGGCGGCAGCACGGAAACGTTCGAATATCTTCAGGTTGGACTTTTGCGGGGCGAAACCGATGGTCTTCCATTTGGCTTGCAATGCCAGCACTTCCTGTGTTTTCTCGTCCCATGCGGCAAAGGTGGTGAGGGCTTCGAGGTCGATGGCTTCGATGATTTCGCAGATGGCGGTCTTGGCGTCGAGGTTCTGCTGCTCTTGGGCTTTCAGGGCTTCGAAGTGCTGCTGGTGACGGCGGTTGACGGCCGTAGAGGCAGCCTTGAAACGTGCCCAAATGGCTTCGCGTTGCTCTTTGGCCACGGGGCCGGTCTCGCGGTATTCCTGGTGCAGCTGCTGCAACTGGCGGAAGGCCGATACCACATCGGGTTCTTCGGCCAATCGTTCTGCTGTTTCGCAGAGGCGAATCTTGGCGTCGAGGTTTTTCTTGAAATCGTATTCGCGGAATTCGTTGTTCAGTTTGATGAGGTCGTAGAACTGTTCTGCGTAGAGTTGGTAGTTCTTCCACAGGTCGGCCACGGCGGAGGCGGGTACGAGCTTGATGGCGTTCCATTGCTGCTGCAGCTGTTTGTATTCATCGTAGGCGCGGTTGGCATCATCGGGGTTGGCCACCAACTCTTTCAGGCGGTCGATGATGGCCAACTTGGCGGCCAGGTTCTTTTCCTTTTCTTGTTCGAGAGCCTCGGCACGGGCGGCACGCGCCTGGCGGATGGAGGCGGACAGGGTCTTGAACGTCTCTTCCAATGCGTCGGGCTGCGGACGGAAATCGGCCGGTGCGCCTCCTGTTTCGACGAAGGCGGCACGGGCGGCCTCCTGCTCGGCATGGAGGAACTTGTAGAACTGCTGCTTCAGGGAGTCGGTTTCCGCTTTCTCGGCCTTGTCGGGGTCGGCGGCCAGTTCTCTCAGACGGTTGATAATCTCCTCTTTGGTCGAGGCTTTGGGGGCTTGAGCGGCCTGGTCGGTTTCAACTGCTGTCTCTTCCGAAGGGGTCGGGGCGGGGGCCTCGGCGGCTTCCGGTGCAATGTTTTCTGCTTCTAATTTTCCTTCTTCCAAAGGTAGATTAGTGTCATGGGAGTCTGTCATTGTCGTAATGTTTTTAGGGTACACGAACTGCTATTCGCAAAATTAGAGCACAAATAAAAGAAATAATTCGGTTGGTTGGTGCGATTGGGGCTTGTTTTTTTCGTTCTTTCTACGACAGCAGTACGGTGATGCCCATGTAGAGCACCATGCCGATGATGTCGTTGGTGATGGCGATGAAGGGCCCGGTGGCGATGGCGGGGTCTATTTTCAGCCTTTCCAGCGTCATGGGCACCAGGGTGCCGAAGGTGGAGGCGAACATGACCACGGCGAAGAGGCTGATGGACACCGAATAGGTGACGGCACTGGTGGGGCCGAACCGGACCACGTTGTACGCATAGACCAGCAGCGAGATGATGGTGGCGTTGATGAGGGCCACGACGGACTCTTTCAGCACCTGGCGCCAGATGTTGCCGGCCGTGAGCGAGCCGCCGGCCAGGCCTTGCACCACGAGGGCGGACGACTGCGTACCTACGTTTCCACCCGTACCGCCGATGAGGGGGATGTAGAGCGCCATCTCGGGGTGAGCGGCGAAGGTGCTGTCGAAGTTGCCCAGGATCATGGAGTTGCCGATGCCGCCCAGCATGCCGATGAGCAGCCAGGGCAGGCGGGCCGAAGTCTGGCGCACCACGCTGTCGTCTGTCTCGACGTCCTTGGACAAACCGGAGGCCAGCTGGTAGTCGCGTTCGGCCTGTTCGCGAACCTCGTCCATGACGTCGTCCACCGTGATGCGTCCGACAAGGCGTCCGATGCTGTCGACCACCGGCACGGCCACCAGGTCGTATTTTTCGATGGTCTGCACCACCTCGTCGATGGAGGTTTCGACGCGTACCGAGATGGGGTCTTTCTTCATCACGTGCTTCACTTTCGACACCGAAGGGCTGGTGATCATCTTCTTCAGCGGGAACACGCCGCGCAGGCGTTCGTCGTCGTCCACTACGTAGACGTAGTAGATTTCGTCCATCTCTTCGGCCTGCATGCGCATCTCTTTCAGACATTCGGGCATACTCCAGTTTTCGTTCACCACGACCATCTCCGTACCCATGATACCGCCGGCGGTGTCTTCGTCGTACTTCAGCAGGTCGACGATGTCGCCCGCCTGGTCGATGTTCTCGATGTGCGAGAGCACCTCTTCCTGCTTGTCCTCGTCCATCTCGCGGATGATGTCGACGGCGTCGTCGGAGTCCATGTGGTCGAGGAACCGTTTGGCAATGGTTTCGGAGGGGAGGATGTCCAGAAATTCCTTACGCACGTCTTCGTCCATCTCGATGAGGACGTCGGCGGCCGTGTCGTTGTCCAGCAGCAGGTAGATGGACCGGGCCTCTTCGGGATTCAGCTCGTTGCACAACTCGGCGATGTCGGCCGGGTGGAGGTCGGTCAGCAACGTCCGTATCTGGTCGGACTCTTTCTGCTCGATGAGCTGCTTGATTTGGTCGATGTAGGCTTCGTTCATGGCGGAATGGGGATGAGGGGTTCTCGTTTCTGTATTGTCAGGAGGCAGTCTGCTGGCCGGCGATGCGGTTGGTCAGGCTTACGAAATCGGCCACGGACAACTGCTCGGGCCGTTTGTCGCACAACGGGTCGGCATAGAGGGCCGACTCCTTGCCCAGCAGCGGCTTGAGAGAGTTGCGCAGCGTTTTGCGACGTTGGTTGAAGGTGGTCTTCACCACCTGCTTGAACAGGGCCTCGTCGCAGCCGAGGTCGGTCACGTCGTTGCGCGTGAGGCGTACTACGGCGCTTTTTACCTTCGGGGGCGGGTTGAACACGTGTTCGTCCACCGTGAAGAGGTATTCCACCCGATACCAGGCCTGCAACAGGACGCTCAGGATGCCGTAGGTCTTGCTGCCCGGTGCGGCCGCCATGCGTTGGGCCACTTCGCGTTGGATCATGCCTGTGCAGCACGGGATTAGTTCCTTGTGATCCAGCATCCGAAAGAAGATTTGGCTGGAGATGTTGTAGGGGTAGTTGCCGGTCAGGACGAAGGGTTGTCCGCCGAACAGGGGGGCGAGGGGCATCTGCAGGAAGTCGGCCTCGACGATGCCGTCGGCCAGTGCGGGAAAGTGCTCGTGCAGGTAGGCCACCGACTCCCGGTCGAGTTCCACCACCTTCAGCGTCCGTTGTTTGGCCAGGAGGTATTGGGTGAGGACTCCCATGCCAGGCCCTACTTCGAGGACAGGCAGGTCGGGGCAGGCGTCCACCGTGTCGGCGATGGCCCGGGCGATGGACTGGTCTTTCAGGAAATGCTGTCCGAGAAACTTTTTAGGTTTTACCAAATTCATGCGGGTGTCTGTTTTTTAGCGTCGGTCCGTATGCTCGTTCTTAGATTACTGCTATATTTGCAGCCTGCAAATGTATCAATAATACGTAAACAAAAGGACTCTTCGGTGAAAAAGATACTAAAAAAATCCACCAAGGTAGGGCTTCCGCTCCTGTTGGGCGGCCTGATTCTGTGGTGGGTGTACCGCGATTTCGACTTCCAGGCAGCCCGGCGGGTGCTCGTGTCGGACATGCGCTACGGCTGGATGCTGCTCTCGCTGGTGTTCGGCGTGACGGGCCATCTGTTTCGGGGATGGCGGTGGCGGCAGACCCTGGCCCCTTTGGGCGAACGTCCTTCGGCGGCCGTCTGTGTGCAGGCCGTACTCGTGTCCTACGCAGCCAATCTGGTAGTGCCCCGTCTGGGCGAGGTGTCGCGGTGTGGCGTGCTGGCCAAGCGCGAGGGGACTTCGTTTTCGAAGGCTCTGGGGACGGTGGTGACCGAACGGCTGGTCGATTCGCTTTGCGCCGCCCTGCTGACCGGGCTCACGCTGCTGCTTCAGTTGCGGGTGTTCGAACGCTTTTTTGCTGGCACCGGCACCCGGCTCGGATCGGTGGCCGCCTGGCTGACCTCTCCTTATTTTTATATCATAGCCGCCTGTGTCGTCGGCATCGGCGTACTGGCGTATCACCTGCTGCGTACGCTCTCGTTCTTTGCCCGGGTGAAGGGCATGGTACGCGACGTGTGGGAAGGCGTGCGTTCGCTGCGCCATGTGGAAAATAAGCCCCTGTTTGCGCTCTACACCTTTTTGATATGGCTGAGTTATTTCCTCCACTTCTATCTGACATTTTTCTGCTTCCCGTTCACCGAGGGGTTGGGCCTTGAGGCAGGCCTCGTATTGTTCGTGGTGGGGACGATAGCCGTGGTGGTGCCTACGCCGAACGGGGCCGGGCCGTGGCACTTCGCCATCATCTCCATGATGACGCTGTATGGCGTTTCGGCCGAAGAAGCCGGAATTTTTGCCCTGCTTGTGCATGGAATCCAGACTTTTTTGCTAATTTTGTTGGGAATATACGGGACAATGGCTTTGTCGTTCTCCCCTAAAACAAAGAACCTATGAAAACAATCGAATGCTTAGACCCTCAGAATGTGTGGAAACATTTCCATGCGCTGACGCAAGTTCCTCGCCCTTCGGGCTATCTGAAACCGGTGCAAACCTTTTTGCTCGACTTCGCCAAACGGCTGAACCTCGAATCCTTCCTGGATGAGGTAGGCAATGTCATCATCCGCAAACCGGCCACGCCGGGGATGGAGAACCGCAAGGGGGTTATCCTGCAGGCCCACATGGACATGGTGCCGCAGAAGAACAACGACAAGGTGCACGATTTTGAGAAAGATCCCATCGAAGCCTACGTGGACGGCGAATGGGTGAAGGCCAACGGAACGACCCTGGGTGCCGACAACGGCATGGGTGTGGCGGCCATCATGGCGGTGCTCGAGGACGACACGCTGAAGCACGGACCGCTGGAAGCGCTCATCACGGCCGATGAAGAAACGGGCATGTATGGCGCGTTCGGCCTGAAGGAGGGCACGCTGCAGGGCGAAATCCTGCTCAACCTGGACTCGGAAGACGAAGGCGAACTCTACATCGGCTGTGCCGGCGGCATGGACGTGACGGCCAGCCTGCAATATAAGGAGGTGGAACCCGAAGCTGACGACGTGGCCGTGAAGGTGACGTTGAAGGGCCTGCGTGGCGGACACTCCGGCCTGGAAATCAACCAGGGGCGCGCCAATGCAAACAAACTGCTGGTGCGCTTCGTTCGCGAAGCCGTCGCCTCGTACGAAGCCCGTCTGGCCTCGTGGGAAGGCGGCAACATGCGCAATGCCATCCCTCGCGAAGCCCACGCCGTGCTGACCATCCCGGCCGAGAACGAAGAGGAACTGCGCGGATTGGTGCAATACTGCGAAGACCTGTTCAACGACGAATACAAAGGCATCGAGACGTCCATCTCGTTCACGGCCGAGCGTGTCGACCTGCCTGCAGGAGAAGTGCCTGAAGAAATCCAAGACAACCTCATCGACGCCATCTTTGCTTGCCAGAACGGCGTGATGCGCAACATCCCGGCCATCCCCGACACAGTGGAGACTTCGTCGAACCTGGCCATCATCACCATCGGCGAAGGCAAGGCTGAGTTCAAAATCCTGGCCCGCAGTTCGTCCGACTCGATGAAGGAGTGCCTCACCACCAGCCTGGAGTCGTGCTTCAGCATGGCCGGCATGAAAGTGGAAATGAGCGGCGGATACTCCGGATGGCAGCCCAACGTGGAATCGCCCATCCTGAAGGCCATGAAGGAATCGTATAAGGCGCAGTTCGGCACCGAGCCGGCTGTGAAGGTCGTACACGCCGGATTGGAGTGTGGCATCATCGGGGCCACGCTGCCGCATCTGGACATGATCTCGTTCGGACCGACGCTCCGCTCGCCCCACTCACCGGCCGAGCGCGTGCTGATACCTACCGTGAAGAAGTTTTATGACTTCCTGGTGGCCACGTTGGAGCAGACACCGAAGCGATAAGCAACCCCCAATCATTGTAAACAATAACCCGAAAGCCTGCTCCCGACCCTTGCTCGGAAGTGGGCTTTCGATGCTTTGGCAGGAGAGCGTGGGAAGACAGCCCCGCTGGTGCTGACCGGGCGGAAAACAAAAACAGCATCGGACATGAAGTGGAAAATAGGAATTGTAGGAATCTTGATGTATTTAGCAGGAGTAGGGCAGATGAACGCACAAAGTTATGAGAAACAATGGAGGCAGGTGGAGAAAGCCTGGGAAAATGGACAGCCCAAACAAACATGGCAGCTGGCCCAGGGAATCTATGACCGCGCCAAGAAGGAAAAGAACACAGCCCAACTGCTCAAGGCCTACCTGGCCATGATGCAAAGCCGGCAGGAAATTGCGCCGGACAGTTTCTACCAACACATACACGAACTGGAACAGTGGTGTGCCGGTGCGACGGAGCCTGTCGAAGCCTCCATGCTGCACCTGGTGCTGGGCTGCTGCTACAGCGATTATGCCTCGGATCATAGGTGGAGCAATTCCTTCGATACGGAAAGCAAATCGACCGACCTGCGCGAATGGAGCACGATGCAGATTGTCCGGAAGGCGGTGGACCACCTCTGTCTGGCCTTGGCCGATACGGATGTGCTCGGCCGGCGGGCGATGGCGGACTTTGCACCTTTGATCGAAGAAGGGAATGTGGGCCCCATTTTCCGCCACGACCTGTTGCACGTGGTGGGGCTGAAGGTCATCAAAGAACTGAACGTCTGCTCGTCGATACTGGAGTTTGAGTACGATCAAGAGGTTGACGAGGACCTGGACGGCAACCCGTCCGACACCCCGACGGACTACAACTGTGTGGACATCGCCTTGGTACTTTATGGCAAGATGATCCGTTTCTACCAAGCCGATGCCAACCGCAAGGCCGTGATGTGGATGGAACTGGAACGACTCAACTTCTTGCGCCGTAACCATTGGAACCGGGGAATGGGGGATGCCGATTCGCCCTACCTGCAAGGCCTGTTCCGCTTGCAACGCGAATACGCCGACCTGGACGAATGTGCCGAGGTCAGTCTGGCCCTGGTGGACGAACTCTGCCTGCAAAACCGAAAGGTGGAAGCCATGCAGCAAGTGCGTGAGGCTGTTCGCCGCTATCCGAACTATTTCCGCATCGACGAACTGGAGAAACGTGCGCAGGACATCGAACGCCCGGCTTTTCGCTTGCGGATGCCTGCCGATGCCTATCCGGGCGAGGAATTGTCGCTGAACATCCAATACAAGAACCTGACGAAGATCACATTGCAGGTGTACCACATGAACCTGAAGGTCGACGGAAGCAAACGTCGGAACGGAGACCGGAAAATGCTGGCTGCCAACTACGGCCGGAAAACAGACACGTTCGACATCGGCCTGCTGCCTACGCCGGACTATCTCGAAACGGATACGACACAGACCTGGAAGACTCCGGCCGAAGGTCTGTATCTGCTGGAACTGAAGACCGACGTAAAAGGCGTGGAGCCTGAATATGCGTGGTTGCATGTCTCGGCCATGCGGGTGGTATGCCTCCCTGTAGACAAACGGCAGATGGAGATTGTAGTGCTGGATGGGCGGACCGGGCATCCTGTGCCGAACGCTGAACTGTGGTGCTATCGGCAGAAGAAGAATGGGTATGTGCGCGACAGCGTGCTGACCGCCGATGCTGCCGGTGTGGTACGAAGCGACTGGGACGGATGGACTGCCGTGCGGGCCGTGAAGGGCACCGACCGGGCCATGGACTTCAAACACCTGTACTCCTCCAGGTCGTGGGGTAGGGACGAGTCGGAACCGGAGATGCATCTGCATCTTTTTACCGACCGAAGCATTTATCGCCCCGGACAGACGGTCTACGTGGCCGGATGGGCGTACGACCAACAGGGAGACCGGACGACGGCCCGCCCCGATGCCTCCTACGAGGTGGAACTGATAGACAATCACGGGAAAACGGTGGGCACGCGGAGTGTGCGGACGAATGCTTACGGATCGTTTGCCACCGAACTGACGTTGCCGACCACCTGTCTGCCCGGTTCGTTCCGCTTGCGCTGCGGACAGACCGAAAGCCATTTCCGGGTGGAAGAATACAAACGGCCGACGTTCGATGTGACCCTCTTCCCGCAGAAAGAAGGCTACCGGGCCGGCGACACCGTGTGGGTGTGTGGCGAGGCCAAGACCTACAGCGGAGTGCCTTTGCAGGAGGCCGAGGTGAACTACGTCGTGCGGCGTACGACGGGCTGGTATTGGAGAGGCTATGGGGAGCAGCGGTTGGCCGACGGTGTGGTACGCACCGATGCCGACGGACAGTTTCGATTCCAGGTGGCTTTGGAGGCCGACCCTGACGCGCAGACAGGCTGGTGGTGCCAGCATATCCGGGTGGAGGCTGCAGTGACCGATGCCGGTGGAGAGACGCAAGATGCGAACACGACGTTGCATCTGGGCAACGTGTCATGCCGGATAGAGGTGGACATGCCTCAGCGCCTGGTGAAGGAAGATGCGCAGACGGCCCGGTTGCAGGTGGTGAACCTGGATGGAGAGGAAATCGCCTTGAAGGGACGATGCGATGTATACGCCTATTCCGACGGACGGACACGGGGAGTCTGCCTCTTGCAACTCCCGTTCGAGGCAGGTCGGCCGTTGGACATGGCCTCCATCAAGGCCCTGCCCTCGGGACGCTACCAACTGGTGGCACGGGTTGTCGACGAACAGGGGCGCGAAGTGCAGGCGGAGCACGATTTCACCCTCTTCTCGGAGCAGGACGACCGTCTGCCGTTCTTCGATGACCTGTTGATGTATTGCCACACGGAGGAATTTGAAGAAGACAAGCCCGTTGCGTTTTGCTTTGGCACGAGTCGGACCGACACCTATGTGTTCTACGACGTGTTCTGCGGCGACCAACGCATCGAGAGCCAGCGCCTTTGCCTGAGCGACACGCTGATCAGACGGAGTTATCTCTATAAAGAGGAATATGCCGATGGCATCCGTATCCAGGTGGCCCTGGTGCAGGACGGACATTTGTACCAGCAAAGCATCACACTGGCCCGGCCACGACCCAAGAAACAACTGACGTGGAGATGGACTTCCTTCCGCGACCGCTTGCAGCCGGGGCAACAGGAGGAATGGTCGCTTGTGCTGACCTATCCCGACGGAAAACCGGCCGTGGGCGAGTTGCTGGCCACGATGTACGACGCTTCGCTCGATGCTTTGCAACCCCATCGGTGGGATTTCGACCTGTCGTTTGGACGCTACATCCCGTATCGGGATTGGCGCATCACCGACGTGTCCACAAGTTGGGTGAATCTTCTCTTCCCGTCGATGCCGTTTGCCGAGAAATATTGGACGCCCGACCGCTGGCGTATCTTGTCGCCTTTGGAAGTGAGATACTGCATGCTGTATGAGTCCGTTTCACCGTCCATGCGGATGAACAGCGTGATGTGCAAGAGCATGGAGGTGGTGGATGAATTGGCGTGTGTGGTCCCGGCTGGTTCGATTGAAGAGGAGGAAAGCCGGCAGGAGGATGTGCTGGAAAGCGTGAACGCGTTGCGGACGAACCTGGTGGAGACGGCATTCTTCTATCCCCAGTTGCGGGCCGACAAGCGCGGCAACATCCGTATGGCGTTCACCCTTCCCGAAAGCCTGACGCGCTGGCATTTCATGGGACTGGCCCATACGGCGGAGATGGACTGGACATCTTTGGATGCGATGGCTACGGCACAGAAAGAGTTCATGGTCACGCCCCACATGCCACGCTTCCTGCGGGCGGGCGACCAGACCGTTTTGGCTTCGACGCTGACCAACCTGAGCGGGAAGGCGGCGGACGGCTGGGTTCGGATGGAACTGTTCGACCCCCGTACGGAGAAAGTGTTGTGGAAACAGAAGCAGCGCTTCAATGTGGCGGCCGGAAACACCACGGTGGTCCGCTTTGCCTTTGAAGTGAAAGAAGAATGGACGGTGCTGGCCTGCCGCGTCGTGGCCGAGGCCGACCGCTTCAGCGATGGCGAGCAACGCCTGTTGCCCGTGCTGACCGACAGAGAGTGGCTGACCGAAAGCGTACCGCTGACCGTGGTGGGGCCGACAACCTGCGAGGCCGACTTGTCCGCCCTCTTCAACCACCAGAGTTCGACGGCCACCGAACGCCGGCTGACGGTGGAGTTTGCCGGCAACCCGGGATGGTATGCCGTTCAGGCATTGAGCGTGCTGGACGAACCGACCTCCGACAATGCCATCAGCTGGGCGGCCGCTTGCTATGCCAACCGATTGGCCGCCTATACGTTGACCCGGAATCCGCAGATACGTACCGCCCTGGAAACTTGGCGGGCGAGTGGCGGAACAGACAGCCGCCTGCAAAGCCTGCTGGAACGGAACGCCGAACTGAAAACACTGTTGCTGGAAGAAACACCCTGGGTGGCCGATGCGGACAACGAACAAGAACGCATGCGTGGGTTGGTACGCCTGTTCGACGAGAACCGGATGGCCGACAAGCATCGGACGGTCGTGGACAAACTGGTCGACCTGCAGAATGCCGATGGCGCATGGACCTGGTTCAAAGGTATGTCGGGTAGTTGGTACGTGACCCAGCAGGTGATGGAGAAACTGTTGCGCCTGCAAAAACTGACGGGTGAATCCCTGTCGGAGGAAATACAAACCTGCATGGACCGGGCCTGGACATATCTGTGGGAGCAGGTGCGGAAGGAGTATGACTCGATGCGACGGATGGAGAAGGAGGGAAAGACAGAACTGCTTCCCTCGGAGGCCACGGTGCAGTACCTGTATCTCTGCACGCTATGCGAGCCCGTTCGGACAGAAGACAAGACCGTGTGCCGATACATGTTGGACAAACTGGCATCGAGCAATGGCTTGCAAACCATCTATGGCAAGGCTCGTTCGGCCTATGTGATGCAACGGAACAGACGGACCGAGGCGGCCGGCCGATTCCTCCAGTCGTTGCGGGAATATGCCGTGAGCAGCCCGGAGAAGGGCATGCACTATGAAACGAAGCGCGTCGGATACGGATGGACGGAATACCGCATCCCCACGCAGGTGGCCGTCATCGAAGCCATGGATGAGGTGGCGCGCGACTCCTCCGCCGTAGAACAACTGAAACTGTGGCTCCTGACACAAAAACGCACGCAGGCGTGGGACTCGCCGCTGGCCACGGCCGACGCGGTCTACGCACTGATGCAGCGGGGAACATCCCTGCCGACGACGGGTCATACCGTCATCCGATGGGGAAAGCAGACTTGCCGGACAGACGAGTCGCCACTGACTTATGTGAAACAGACCTGGACGGGGAAAGACGTACCTGCCCGCCTGCCTGCCGTCCAGGTGGAGAAGACGGACGAAGGACTGGCCTGGGGAGCAGTGTACGGCCAGTGCCTGGAACGGACCGACCGGATCGAGGCCAGTCAGGGCGTGCTCTCTGTACGTAAGGAACTGCTGGTGGAACGGACTGTGGACGGACAACGCCGCTACATCGGGTTGGCGCAAGCCGGCAGCCTGCACGTGGGCGACAAGGTCGTTGTCCGGCTTCTCGTCCGTTCGGAAGAAGACATGGATTTTGTACAGTTGAAGGACGAACGGGCCGCCTGCCTCGAACCGGTGGACAACCATTCGGGTTATCGGTGGATGGGTGGAACGGGAGCCTATGTGGCCGTGAAGGACGCATCGACAAACTATTTCTTCGACCGCTTGCCTAAAGGAAACTACATTCTGGAGACAACCTACCGAGTGGACCGCGTGGGTGAATACCTGTCCGGACTGGCGACGTTGCAGTCGGCCTATGCGCCCGAAATGGTGGCTCACACCATTGCCGAACGCATTGTTGTCGCAGAAAAATAAGAACGGATGCAGGAAGGATGGCAGAAAAAGCGTACATTTGTACGAATTTACAGAGACGAAAAGCAATGAGACTGCGAATAATATACGGATGCCTGTTGGGCATATGGGCGGCCGGGGCTGTGGCCCAGCCCCGGGCCGCTTTCGACAAGAAGGTGCATGACTTTGGCGAGATACAATGGAAGGCCCCGGTCACGGCGAGATTCAAGGTGACGAATACGGGCGACAAACCACTCGTCATCAGCAAAGTGACCTCGTCATGCGGTTGTACCGTGGCGGGATGGACGCGTCAGCCCATTGCACCGGGCGATAATGGAGTGGTGGAGGCCACGTTCGACACGAAGGCCGTCGGACGATTTCACAAGTCGGTTGGCGTGTTCTGCAATGCCGAATCCAAGCCTGTGTATCTGACCATCAAGGGCAAGGTGAGCACCGAAGTGAAGGACTACAGTGCCTACCCGGTGCAGATAGGGACGGTGCGCATCGACCGCAACGAACTGGAGTTCATGGAGGTGGCGCGGAGTAGCCATCCCGTGGAAGAAATCCGTGTGGTCAACACGTCCGACCAGATATATGAACCGGTGCTGATGCACCTGCCGCCCTATCTGAGGGCAGAAGCCATCCCGGTTCGTCTGGCAAAAGGACGGGCAGGGGTGATACGCGTGACACTCGACCCGGACAAACTCAGCGGGCACGGGCTGACGCAGACGTCGGTCTACTTGGCTCGCTTCTCCGGCGACAAGGTGAGTGAGGAAAATGAAATCGTGGTGTCGGCCGTACGGGTGCCGGACTTCTCCAGCCTGAGTGAGGCAGAGCGGAGAAATGCCCCGGCGATGCACCTCTCTGCCACCGAACTGGACATGAGTGGGCACGACGGCAAAAAGAAAGTGACACAGAAGATCACCTTGTCCAACCAAGGGAAACGTCGGCTGGACATCTCTTCGCTGCAGGTGTACAACCCTGCGATAGAGGTCAGCCTGAAGAAACGGTATATCGAACCGGGCGCGTCGACCGTCATGAAGGTGACGTTGCATCCGGAGATGCTGAAACGGCATAAGGCGGCACCCAAATTACTCATGGTCACCAACGACCCGCAGCACCCGACCGTGGTCATTAACCTTAAAACCAAGAAATAACATGATGGATGCGATGGAACACCCTGAAAACAGCGAAGAATATAAAGGCTTGACCGTCAACCAAGGCATTGCACAGCCAGCCTCGGTCAATCCATACCTGAAACTGCGCCGTCCGGCCAAGAAACGCGAATTGAGTGTGGCCGAGTACGTGGACGGCATTGTCAAAGGTGACATCACCGTGTTGAGCCGGGCTGTCACCCTGGTGGAGAGCCTGCGGCCCGAACATCAGACAGTGGCCCAGGAGGTGATAGAGAAATGTCTGCCTTACACCGGAAACTCCATCCGCGTGGGTATCAGCGGTGTGCCTGGTGCCGGAAAAAGTACGTCGATTGACGTGTTCGGCCTGCATGTGCTGGAGCGCACGGGAGGGAAATTGGCGGTGCTTGCCATCGACCCGAGCAGCGAACGGAGCAAAGGCAGCATCCTGGGCGACAAGACCCGTATGGAGAAACTGGCGGTCCATCCCGATGCGTTTATCCGCCCCAGTCCCTCGGCTGGGTCGTTGGGTGGCGTGGCACGCAAGACGCGAGAGACCATCGTGTTGTGTGAGGCTGCCGGATTTGACAAGATTTTCGTCGAGACCGTGGGAGTCGGGCAAAGCGAAACGGCCGTCCACTCCATGGTGGATTTCTTCTTGTTGATACAACTGGCCGGAACTGGCGACGAACTGCAAGGCATCAAACGTGGCATCATGGAGATGGCCGACGGCATCGTCATCAACAAGGCCGACGGCAGCAATGTGGAGAAAGCCAAACTGGCGGCCACGCAGTTTCGGAATGCCCTGCATCTGTTCCCCGCGCCCGAGTCGGGATGGAACCCGAAGGTGCTGACCTATTCCGGATTCTACAATTTGGGTGTGAAGGAAATTTGGGACATGGTGTTCGAATACATGGATTTCGTGAAAGCGAACGGCTATTTCGACTATCGCCGAAACGAGCAGTCCAAGTATTGGATGTATGAGAGCATCAACGAACACCTACGCGACAGTTTCTACCATAACCCACTCATTCAACAAATGTTGCCGGAGCAGGAAAAGCAGGTGCTCGGCGGAATGGTCACTTCGTTTTCGGCTGCAAACCGCTTGCTGCAAACCTATTTCGCTTCGCTGAAGCAGGAATAAAAGGTGTCTCTTGCCTGTCAGAAGGGACGATATGCAAGGTACTGAGGGAGAAGAATGTGATTTGTTGCACAACGCATTTCGCATCCAGAGGAACAAGCAGGTGATGTGTCGTGGTGGCTCGAAAAGGGAGTTGTGACCGCACGCGAATCGGGTTATGAGAGCACAAAACGTAGGATAAGTGCTGGGCGGTGTGTCATAATGGCCAATCTGCGGCGTTGCTATCGGCATTCGGCCTTGGTCGTGTACGCCAGTACACTCCCTTCGGCCTCAGCCTCAGCGCCTTGCATCTCGACCATTCTGACGCACCTTTGAGGCTGCGCCAAAACATTCAGTTTTGACACAGCCTCGTGCCTTCTTGTCCGAAATGTGGCTATGGCAATCAGA
Source organism: Bacteroidaceae bacterium (assembly GCA_051875715.1). Classification (GTDB taxonomy): domain Bacteria; phylum Bacteroidota; class Bacteroidia; order Bacteroidales; family Bacteroidaceae; genus DYCT01. The sequence goes on along the minus strand of JBJEHD010000087.1, from coordinate 2,014 downwards.
TGGACAATTCATCCAGTACGCGGATAAGGCTGCGGTCGATGGGCTTGTCGTTCTTGATGGCCTTGACGAACGGCACATAGACAACCTTGTCGTTCTGTATGCCAATCATGACGTTGCGTTGTCCTTCCAAGAGGGCTTCGATGGCAGCACAGCCTAACCGACTTGCCAAGATGCGGTCTTGTGCCGTGGGACGGCCTCCGCGCTGGATGTGGCCCAGGATGGTCACACGCACGTCGTACTGCGGATATTCGTTCTTTACGCGTTCGGCGTAGTGCATGGCACCTCCGTCCTTCGGACTCTCGGCCACGATGACGATGCTGCTCTTCTTGGTTTTGCGGAAACCGCGGCTGATGAACTCTTCCAGTTGGTCGGCATCGGTGCGGTCTTCCGGGATGATGGCGGCTTCCGCACCGGATGCGATGGCCGTGTTCAAGGCAAGGAAGCCGGCATCACGTCCCATCACTTCGACAAAGAAAAGCCGGTCGTGCGAGGTGGCCGTGTCGCGAATTTTGTCGACGCATTCGATGATGGTGTTCATGGCCGTGTCATAGCCGATGGTGCTGTCAGTCCCATACAAATCGTTGTCGATGGTGCCGGGAAGCCCGACGCAGGGGACGTTGTATTCTTCGGCAAAGATGCGGGCTCCGGTTAGCGAACCGTCGCCGCCGATGACGATGAGCGCATCGATGCCCTCTTTTTGCATGTTGTCGTAAGCTTTCTTACGGCCTTCCGGCGTCTGAAACTCTTTCGATCGGGCCGTCTTGAGGATGGTGCCGCCTTGCTGGATGATGTTGCTGACGTTTTGCGTCTGAAACTCTTTGATTTCGTCGTTGACCAACCCTTCGTATCCTCGATAGATGCCTTTTACCTTAAAACCATTGTAGATGGCCGATCGGGTGACGGCACGGATGGCGGCGTTCATGCCTGGTGCATCGCCTCCGGAGGTCAAGATGCCAATACATTTAATCGTTCCCATAATTGAATTTGTTTAATTGAATAAGAACGCAAATGTAGAAAAAAGAGGGCAAAAGATGCCCTCTCTCATTTTAAATATGACGGATGGTTGACTAATAAAAGTTAAACCCAAAACGGTCATTAGGCCGCCCCTGTGCAAACGAACTTTCTTTTTGGCATCTGTCTTCCCGTTTCTCGGTTACAATGGAGCCCCATTGCGCCCTCAAAACGGGAACACATCTGTTCAAAAATAGAAGTTGTTATCATCATAACGCTAACGACCGATTTGGGTTTAAGGACGAATATGGAGTGAGTCCGGGCGAGATACGTGGCAACCGCGGCAATTAATAATTCATTTCAGTGGCTTTACGAGATAAACGGTACCGTTCTTTATGCGCTTGCGCACTATACCGTCGATATTGGCGAGAAACTGGCCGAAATTCGTAATGCCAGAGACACCTAACGACGAACCTGCCTCTCGTTTTATGCGCTGGAAGATGGCTGTAGTTGACATATCTCAGCCGGGTCATCGCATACTTCGAAGCACAGGCGGAAATACTGTTCAGCAGGCGATAGCATCTGATACTTCCTGTTGTGGGCAATCGTTTGCAGTCGGTAGGCATGCAGTCGGCAAGCCTGCCTATGTGGTCGATGCCGTCCCACGCGCGCTTCAGGGCGTAGAGATAGTCCTGTACGGGGTCGTATATCTTCACCTTCTGCGAGTGGAGAAAGCGGTTGAAGTCCTTGTCCCACACCTTCAGTCCACTGCTCTGCAGGTCGAGCAAAATTGAGTTGAACCGTTGGGAATCGAGTGGCAACCATCCGTAGTTTGACTTTGTCTGTATCTTCATCTCCGACACACTGTCAAGCCTGTTATCGAGAGGCTACAACGTGACCCTCGACGACATCGGTACATTCTCCATGTCGCTGAAGTTTATTGATGAAAAGTCAACTGAGATACAAGAGGAAGACGACCGACTGCTCTACAGGCGAGTGGGAGTGAAGGACATTAACTTCAAGACCTCACCTGAAATGTTACACGAACTGAGGAGGGTGACCA
>JBJEHD010000086.1:0-7257 GCA_051875715.1 Bacteroidaceae bacterium | reverse complement strand
GTAACACTATACTCCGACATCTTCCCCGCCAACCGGGAAAATCCGCTGACCCAAAATTCGCCGATTCTGACATTCCGGTCGGGGATAAAAAAAGAGATACCCGAAGGTATCTCTTAAGGTGGGGTGGCAGATGGGACTCGAACCCACGACATTCAGAACCACAATCTGACGCTCTAACCAACTGAACTACAGCCACCATCATGGTGCTTTGTTTTTCAAAAGCGATGCAAAGGTAGGGCTTTTTTTTATATCTGCAAATATTTCCATCACTTTTCTGAAAAACTTTTCGCACCGACGGGATGCAAGAAGGGACGAAGCAAACGTATGGACTTGGTTTAGAAAAGAATCAGACCAAACTCGTAAAACGGTTTGTGGGCCAGGGAGGGGCCATGGTAGGAGCGTGTCCAGCCGTAGCCGCCTGCAGCAAATAGTGTACAGCGTGCAGCTACCTGACATTCGGCCTGTATTCTCAATTGGAGAGCATAGGCCCGGGCTGGGAGCGAGGGTGAGTCCGCCCGGAAGGTTTCGATGTGGGCAAAACCGGCATCGCCGCTTAAGCGGAAGCGGCGACCGATTGGCTGATGAACTCCTGCCCGATAGGAAAAGGCCGTGCCGAAATGTTCGTTCCAATCGAGGTAGGGAAGGCTCACGCCCAATTGCGTATAGGTGTGCGCGTTCAAGAACCGGACGCCCACCAGGCCACCCATACTGCTGCCGCCACTCAGCACCAGTTGAGTCTGTGTGTCGGGTTTTAGATTGACCAAGCCCAATTGGCGTGTATGACTGTCTTTCGCATAGTTGACCAAGCCCAACTGCAGGCCACGGGCATCAGTCCCGGCATAGTTGAACACGGCGGCCTGTAGTCCGCGCATGGACTCTGGAACCACATTGGCCACGGCAGACAATTGCATGCCGTACAGGTGTACGCCTACGTTGGCCAGGGCGGAAACCTGTATGCCATAAGTGCGGTCGCCGCACACGTTCAGCAGCGAGGCTGCCTGTAGGCCATAGAGGTTGCTGCCGATCACACCGACTAGTCCGCCTGCCTGCAGACCGATGGCACTGCCAGCTGCTACATTGCCCAGTGCGGCTACGGCCACGCCACGGTAGGAGTCGGCTGCCACGTTGGCCAGTCCGCTGGCCGCCAGTCCGCAGAACGAGCCTCCGGCTACACTAACCAGTCCGCTCGCTGTGATGCCGGCTACTTGATGACCGGCCACGCCTACCAGACCCGAGACCATCAGTCCGCACTGGTCGTATCCACTCACATTGGTCACACCGGCCAGTTGGACTCCGTGTGTGTTACGGCCTACCACGTTGGCCAATCCGGCTACCTGCAAACCTTTGGCATCGGTTCGCACCACGTCCGCCACCAGGCTTATACCTACACCCTTCAGTTGGCGTACACGGGCCAATAGTCCGATATGGAACAACGAGGTACGCAGTGAGTCGCTGCGCATGGGGTTGATTCCGATTGAAAGGTCGGGCTTCTGTTTTTTCTGCGTCCGGGCGTTTTGTGTATAACTTGGAGTGCCAATGGCCAGCAGGCATGCCAGCAGTAAGGGTATCGTTTGTTTCTGTTTCATCTTTCCAACTATCATTTTTCGTTATTGAATCAAAACGTTTTGTTTTTTTGTCTATTCGCTCACGGCTTCAGTGTGTTTTGAAGTCGAGTATCACGGGAAGATGGTCGCTATAGCCGCCTTTGTATTGCGGACCTACGTAAGTGCGCAGCGGGCGCTTGGACTGGTAACGCACATCGTCCTCGAGCAAGAAGGGCAGTCGGAGCACGTGGGTCTGTTGTCCGTCGACGCGGAATCCATTCGTTCGGCTCAGCAGCAGTCCGGACACAAGCATCTGGTCTAATTGTTGCCACTCGCCTTGATAGCAATACGTCCCTTCGCCCTTCGGGGCGGCTACGAGGTTGTATAGCCGGTATGGGTCGATGGGGTCGGTTGGCACGTGGGCCATAAGTCCGTCACACAAGGCCTTCGAGGCTGGAGGGTCGTTGAAATCACCCATGACCAGGATGCAAGGCGAACGGCGTACGGAGCACAGGCTGTCAATCTGATGTTTCATGGTTGATGCCACCCAGAGCCGGGCGGGGTCGCTCTCCTTGGTTCCTCCCGCCCGCGAAGGTAGATGGCAGACGAACACGTCCAGCGTGTCGCCGGACAAAACGCGTCCGCTCACGTGCAGTACGTCGCGCGTCGGTTTGAACGTGTTGTCGGGGAATTCGACACGGATGGAGCGGTGGGCCAGTTTGCGGAAGCGGTCGCGCTGCCACAACAGGGCCACGTCGATACCGCGTTCGTCAGCCGAATGGGTCATCACGTAGCGATAGCCGCAATGACGCAACGGACTGTGTTTCACCCATTGGTCCATCACCTGTTCGTTTTCCACTTCGCACACGCCTACCAACGCGGGTGGCTCCCATTCACCTGCGGCGACAATCACTTGCGATAGGTGTTGCAACTTGCTGCGGAGCCGACCGGGATGCCAGTGACGGATGCCGTCTGGCAGAAATTCCCAATCGTTTTTCAAACTGTCGTGGGTGCAGTCGAACAGGTTTTCCACATTATAGAACATAGCCCGGAAACGGTCCTGCGCCAGGACGTAGCACCTACAGCAGCCGACCAGCAGTATCCACACGAGCAAGCAGGGGCGCATCATTCGTTGTTGTGTTTGTCTCCGGGCATCCATTCGTAGCATCCTGCGTCCGGCAGACCGTCAGTCAGACGGATGCGTCCGTCGCGATCATACGGGTAGTACAATGCATATTGGGGCGCACCGAGGTTGACTGCAGCGGACAGGGAGTCGAGATGGAAATCGTAACGGAAGTCATCGCGGCCGATGTATACGAAGTTCTTGTCGCGGGCGAGCGAACGTCCGTCGTCTGTCTTTTTTTCATCCCAAAGGCATTCGGGGTAGTGGTTGGCCACCAGTTGGTCGTATTCTTCGTCCTTGGCATCCAAAATGGTATTGACCAACGAGTAGGCAAACCCGTAGGCGAAGGGCATCTCTTCGGGTGTCTCCTTGTCGGCCCCACCGTTCAGTTCGTCGGTGGTGGAGCCGGTAATGAGGCAGTTATAGAAGAAAGCCCGTTCCAAAGGATAGTAGATGTCGTCTTTCTTGTTGATAAGGTAGACGGCATCGCCCCGCCGGATGTCCCACGAATAGAAATTGGCGATGGTGCAGTGGACGAACACGGCCGAACCTCCCAACATGGCGACGCAATTGCCTCCGGCATTGGTGATTTCGCAGTTGCCAATCTGAGCTTGTGTCGACACAAGTTCCAGGCCGTTTGTCTTGACATTGTGAACCACCGAGTTGTCTAGCAACAGTTTCGGACGCGAAAGGTCTGATGAATCGCACAGGATGCCGTAGTTCCCTCCGTGCACATCAACGTAGTTCAGTACATTGTCGTAACTGGATGTGTGCAGGCGTATGCCTCCCCACTGCCCGGCCACGCGGTCGTAGGGCAGGTCGAGTTCGGTCATCTTGTCCAGCCGGTCGCCACGGAAGACGACCGGCCGTCCGAGTGTGCCGTTGGCCACCAAACGCCCATGTACGTCCAGCCCCGTCTTGTCATGGAAATACAGTTCGGTGCCAGCTTCCAAAGTCAGGGTCGCCCCTTCGTCTACCCGCAGGCTGTCGTACACCAACAGGGGACGATAGGCGGTGAAGGTCGTGTCGGCCGACACGACCAGTCCGTGTAGTGGAATCATATCGCGTCCGTAGGCCTGCAATACCACTTGCTGTTCTACACCGCTCTCCAACTGAAACATCAGGGCGTCACGCACCAGCACTGGCCCGTCTTGATTCGTAGGGTCTACCTTCACCTCGACAAATACGTACATGCTGTCGTTTCGACGAATCTCCAAATCGGCAAACGATGTCCCTTGATGTCCGTCCACATTGACTCGGAAACCGCTTTGTGCGGCGCCAGCCACCCGGATGGAGCGGATGTTTAGGCTACGGTCGTTGCGGTTGTAGACACGCAACTGGTAGGTGGCCGATCCGATGGTCGTAAAAATCGTGTCGAACGATACCGTGTCGGACGAGAAGGAAAGGTGATAGGATGTGTCGGACGAGAACCGCTCGTCGTCGCATCCGAAGAGCAGGCCGAGCCAGACGGCAAAAAGCAGGCAGAAGTGTTTTTTCATCAATGCGTTTCTACTGGACAAACAGGTTTATTTTGCTTCGGGGATGCAGGCCAACACTTCCAAAAGGTGGCGCCAGAACTTGTCGACGGTGGGGATGAGCATCCGCTCGTCGGGCGAATGGACACCGCGCAAGGTCGGGCCGAACGACACCATGTCGAGCGACGGATACTTCTCGAGAAAAAGACCGCACTCCAGGCCGGCATGGATGGCTTTTACTTTGGGCTCTTCGCCAAACAAACGGCGGTATGCGTCCACCACCACCTGTAGAATGGCCGACGAGGGGTTCGGCTTCCAGCCCGGATAGCCCTCGCCGCGTGTGACGGTGGCTCCGGCCATTTCGAATGTGGCGGCAATCACGTCGGCCATGTGGTCTCGGGCTGACAGGATAGAACTGCGTTGGCTGGTGGCGATACGGATGACGTGAGCTTGTTCGTCCATCTTGATGGAGGCAAGGTTGGACGATGTTTCCACAAGGCCGGGAATGTCTTGACTCATGGCGAACACACCGTGGTGGACAGCCAACAGGGCCTTTAGCAGACGGCCCGTGGTGTCGCGGTCGATGGCTGCCTCACACTGGCTTTCCGATTCGAGAGTCCAGGCCAAATTCGGCTCGCTCACGGCGTACTCGTTTTCCACCTCGGCTGTAAGTACGTTCAGCAGGATGCGAACCTGTTCTTTTTGCGTCATCGGTACAGCGCACAAGGCGGAAGCCTCGCGTGGAATAGCATTTCGGAGATTTCCTCCATCGATGCGGCAGAGTCTCAGATCAGTCTGGCGGGCCAGACGGCAGAGAAAACGTGCCAGTAATTTGTTTGCGTTAGCTCGGTTTTTGTTGATGTCGTCGCCCGAGTGTCCGCCGACAAGGCCTTTTACACCTACTTGAAAGAAATAATATCCTTCGGGTATGGATTCAGATGTATAGGCGAATTCGGCAACCGAGTCGATGCCTCCGGCACAGCCAATGAACATTTCTCCCTCATCCTCCGAATCGAGGTTCAGCAGGATGCTTCCGCGCATGAATCCTTCTTTTAGGGCGAATGCACCGGTTAGTCCGGTCTCTTCGTCGACTGTGAACAGGCATTCCAATGGCCCATGTTCGATGTCGTTGGCCGCCAGGATGGCCAGTGCCGCTGCCATGCCGATGCCGTTGTCTGCACCCAGTGTCGTACCGCGTGCCCGCAGCCACTCACCATCGACGTACGTTTGGATGGGGTCGGTGAGGAAGTCATGCTCTACGTCCTTGTTCTTTTCGCACACCATGTCGACGTGCGATTGCAGTACCACCGTCTGTAGGCGTTCTTTACCCGGCGTGGCAGGCTTGCGTATAAGCACGTTTCCTGCCTCGTCGCACAAGGTCTGCAGACCATTTTTCTCGCCAAAGGCTTTCAGGTAGGCTACTATTTTTTCTTCTCGTTTCGAGGGCCGCGGTACTTGGCAAATCTCATTGAAATAGTGAAACACTGCCGCGGGTTTCAAGTCTGTCTTTTCCATGTCTATTCTATATTTATTCGTGAAACCCCTCGCTCAGCATATTTTAACAAATATGTTTGCTGGGGTTGGTGACAAAAAACTATCTTTGCAGCGCAAAAATAACAGAAATGCTTCACACTATCTTCATTACATTGTTAATAGTTGCTATTTGCGTGGCATTATTGGGCGTGAACGTGTTTTTCACCCGTAGCAGGCGGTTCCCCCATACACATGTGAGCGGCAATGCTGCGTTGCGCAGGCAAGGTGTTGGATGCATACAGTCGCAGGACCGGGAGGCGCGCTTGGAAAGCAGTTGGAGCGTGGCCGAACGTCGTAAGAACGAACTATCAACCAAAAATCAATAAAAAGAGTATAACCTTTATGATGAAACGAATGACAAAAACGTTTGGCGGGCTTTTGGCAGCAGTGGCCCTGCTCTTGTTTGCACAAAGCTGCGGACAGCAAAATCAGAGCGTATCCACTCCCGCGGCAGAAGAAAAGGGAGGTATGTGCGGACTCAAGATTGCCTATGTAGAAATAGACACCCTGTTGACGAAGTACAACTTCTGGAACGACCTCAATGAGATGATGATGAAGAAAGAAGAAAACATCCGCGCCACACTCAACGAGAAAGCACGCGACCTGGAGAACGAGGCCCGCGAGTTCCAACGCAAACTGGAGAACAATGCTTTTGCCACCCGTGAACGCGCCGAGCAGGAAAATGCACGCTTGATGAAGAAACAACAAGATTTGCAGGAATTGCAAAATCGGCTGACGAACGAACTGGCAGCAGAGAACCAGAAAAACAGCCTGCAACTGCGCGACTCCATCAATTCGTTTTTGAAGAGTTATAACCAAGAGAAAGGCTACAGTTTGATTTTGAGCAATACTGGGTTTGACAACTTGCTCTATGCTGATGAAGCTTACAACATTACCAATGAAATCGTGGAAGGTCTGAACAAACGATACAATCCGGCTTCCGCCAGCAAGAAATAAAAGAATATTCCATTATATAAAAAGGAGAGGGCAAAAGTCCTCTCCTTTTTTGCATAGTACGCTCGGCCCAGGCTCTTAACGGACGGCGATGCATTCGATTTCCACCAATGCGCCCTTGGGCAATGCCTTCACCGCTACAGCCGAACGGGCGGGAAACGCGCCTTCGAAATAGGTGGCGTATACGGCATTCATTTCGGCAAACAAGGCCATGTCGGCCAAAAACACAGTGGTCTTGACTACGTTGTCCATCGTCAGACCTGCTTCTGTCAGGATGTGGCGCATGTTCTCCAACGATTGACGTGTCTGCTCCGACACACCGCCCGGAGCAAATTCGCCCGTCGACGCATCTACCGGCAACTGGCCGGAAACGAACACCATTCCACCGGCCTCGATGGCTTGGCTGTAAGGCCCGATGGCAGCAGGGGCCTTTTCACTGAAAATTACTTTCTTCATTACTTTTGATGTTTTAGAAATTATCGGATGTGAAATTTTGCGCTAATGTAGCATATTTCAGCCAATATGTCGCGATAGGTCTGTCTCTTTACTAAAAAATACGGTAAAAAAATAGGTGAGAAGAATTATCGTTCTAAAAATTATGCGTACATTTGCGCCCATCCAAGAAAAA
>JBJEHD010000085.1:0-7388 GCA_051875715.1 Bacteroidaceae bacterium | reverse complement strand
TCTCTTTCGCATTGCTAAACTTTACGCCTATCCACACTGAATAGCTACTGAGCCGAAAACGATGGAGGGGGAGAGGTAAGGGCAAAAAAAAAGGAGTACCGCTGTACTCCAACCTTTGTTAACCTTAAATCTAATACTATGAAAAAAATCACGATGCAAATGTAGGGGTTTCAAGTATACGCTCCAAACATTTTGGCCGTCGGGAGGCGATATTTAATGTTCTTTCACAAAAGACGCTCCGTTTTCGCGCACAAGATGTCTAATTGCTGGGGAAATTGGGGTTTCCGTGGCAGAAAGATACGCCGTGTGTGAACACGGGGTTTCCGGCTGACGGGGGAGGCGTGAGGCGCAATGGGCGGCGGAAAGGGGCATATAATCATATTTTATACAATAACGAAAAGAAAATACACATGCGATTGGCGGGAAACATCGTTCTTTGTTTGGTGAAATAACATCAACGAATCAAACTATGAAGAACAGAATTTTTCTCATGCTGCTGTGCTTGGGCTCGTATCTGGGTGTGCAGGCGCAGACAACAATTCTTCCGGATGTTCCCGTGAAGGGCGAAGACTACACGCTTAGTCTTCAAGACGGCTCCATCATCCCGACGGATGTGGCTGGCAATGTGAACTACACCAACGGCTTTTTCCGGGTGGTGGTCAATCAGAATGCATTCAGTTTCAACGGTGCCCAGCATGGTTTTGCCTTCGGGGCGACCAATGTGTTGGAAATCGGCGTGGCCGGCAGTGTGAATCTGCAGATTGGTGCGTGCCACTACAGCGCGGCCGGCGCCATGACCGTGACCGACGCCGGTGGCACGGTGGTGGGTACGCAAGAGGCGCAGACGGCCCTGTGCTACCACGAAGACCAGGGTACGCTGGACTTTGCGTATCGGGGAGAGGCCACGACGCTGAAGGTCTCCTTCCCGGGCACGGTGTACGTCCCGGTCATCCTCGTCAAGGCGGTGGTGACGCAGGAGTCGGACGGACGGACCGATGTGTGGGACTTCGGTGCGGCCCAACTGGACGAAACAGTGTACAACAACCATCTGACCGAGGATGTCATCAACGGATGGTATGACGCTTCCATCGAGGTGGGCTCGACGAACAACGTGCTGCCTTCGTCGTGGAAGGCCGGCATCCTGAGTTGGACGGGTGGCAAGAACGACCGCTTGCGTACGGCCAACACTAACCTGACACGCTACGACAACAAGAATGCGGTCACGATTGAAGGACAAACGCTGACGGGCTACATCTATGTGAATGGTGCTGCCCAAACAAGCCGCTACCTCAGCCTGGAACTGAACGAGGACGACGAGGTGATGCTCTACTGCAGTTCGCAGAACGGCACGGGCAAAATCAACTTCGTCTATGTCGCCGATCCGACCAAACAGACCGACCTGGGCAGTGCTCCGACGGCGGGCACACTGCTGACCTTTGCCGCCAAACAGGCCGGCACATACAAGATTTATGATACGGAGGACAAGCCGTCGTATTACCGTGTGCTGCGCAAGCCTGCTGTATATGCTCGTGTGCATGGTGCGGTGAGCGCCGATGCTTCGCTGGCAGAAGGCTACGGGGTGGTGTTCGCCAACGAGGCCGGCAAGGAATGGACGGCCACGGTGAGCGGAGGCACATACGAGGCATCGCTCCCGATGGGACATACGTATGCCCTTTCGTTGGCCAATGCCAATGGGTACGTCATCTCGAACGGTACGTCGCTGGCCGTAGAGGAAGCCGATGTGGTGCGGGATGTAGTTGTATCGAAAGTCGACCTGTGTACGGTCAGTGGTGCCATCAACGGACTGGGTGAGTCCATCTCACGCCTGCAATTGGCTTACATACCTGCGGAAGAGCGTGTCTATGTGCCCGAACCGGCAATCGACGCAACGGCCGGCACCTATACGGTGCAGCTGGAGCCGGGTGTGCCTTATGTCGTTGTGGCGCAAGGCGTGAATGACTACGAACTGACTGTGCAGGCCATCACGGCTGCGGGAGACCAGACCATGGACTTGACGTTCGAGCCGAAGCCGCGCTATGCCGTGACGCTGGAGGCGCAAGGCCTGACGGCCGAACAGAAGGCGACGTTGCAGGCCACGTTCACGAATCTGCATGAAGAGGGTTATGTGTATGCCTTTGCTTCGCTGGACGGTGTGACGTTGCGCAACGGCGTGTATGCCGTCGAACTGAGCGGACTGGAGGCTTATCCGTTGGAGCAGGCGTTGACCTCCAACCTGAAGGTGGACGGCAAGGCCGTGAGCAAGCCGGTGCAGTTCAAGACCGTGACGGAATGGGATTTCGCCGACCGCGACATCACGGCTTCTGATACGTATTATAAAGGTATGGCACTGGCCGGCGGCGTGAAGAACGAGAAGGCCAAAGGGCATCTGGTGGCCGGCAACGGCGCATCGGTGGTTGTCCCGGCACAGAAGGGCGACAAGCTGACGGTGTCCTACTATTATGCGGCCAACTTCAGCATCAACGGCGGCGAAGCCGTGACGACGGCCTCCGGCTCGACCAGCAAGGTGGAGAAGGTGGTTTACCAGAACGAGGCCGAGGGTGGCGTGACCATCACGTTCGCAGCCACCTCGTATGTGACGAACATCCGCGTGGACAAGGTCGTGCCCTTTGCGGCTACGCTGACCGTTGGCCAGGGCAAGGACTATGCCTCCATCAACGAGGCCCTCGATGCCGTACGCGGTATGGAACGCCCGAACAACGAACGCGTGACCTTGCTCATCGAACCGGGCAACTACGAGGAGATGCTCGTGGTGGATGTACCCAACATTTCGTTAGTCAATGCTGCGGCCGTTCCGAGCATCGCCCTGAAGGACAAGGGGGTGAACATCGACGCGAATGCCGTACGCATCACTTCGTACTACGGACACGGGTACAGCTACTACAGTATGGCGAACAACCAGAAGTGGAACGCGGAGGTGCTGGCCGTGAACAAAGAGAACGGCTACCTCTCGTACGAAAACAAGGGCAGCGGCTCGACCAACGGTTCGTATTGGAACGCGACGGTGGTCGTAACGGCCGACGGCTTTGAGGCCGAGAACATCATCTTCGAAAATTCGTTCAACCAGTATGTTTCGGCCAAGGAAGCCGACGATGTGGTGGTAGAGTGGGAGACCGGCGGCAAGGGCGTCCGTCCGACCACGGCCGGAAGCACCGACGTGCAGAACAAGAGTTTCGTGGAACGTGCGGCCGCATTGGCCCTGGTAGGGTCGGACAAGGTGGTGCTCTACAACTGCCGCGTGATTGGCCGTCAGGATTCCTTCTACGGAGGCGACGGCGTGCGTGTCGCCGTCTACAAGGGTGTGATGATGGGTGCGACGGACTACCTCTTCGGCGAGATGACCGCCGTGTTCTACCAGAGCCAGTTGGCCATGAACACCAGCGAGGACAAGAACGACGTGAGCTACATCACGGCGGGCAAGCAGAACAGCGGCCGTGGCTATCTGATGTACGAATGTACGGTGACGTCCGCCGAGCCCGAGACGGAGACGGCTTCGGCCTATCGCTCCAAACCGGGCTACTTCGGCCGGCCCTGGCAGCCGAACACCACGGAGACCGTGTTCTACAACACCACCATCGAGACCAGCAATAGTCCGGGTTACGACGGCCAGTCGCTGATTGTGCCGGCAGGCTGGAACAACACGCTGAGCGGCGAATCGCCCTACTGCGTGGAGTATGGCACGAAGGAACTGTCGGGTGTGGACAACACCTCCAAGCGTGTGTCCTGGGCCGGCGTCCTGACCGAGCCGAAACTGGCCGACGGTACGGACATCACGCTGCTCAACTTCACGAAGGGCAACGACGGCTGGGATCCGTTCCCTGCATTGATTGAAAGGGGGCTGTCCATCAGTCAGACCGAACAGGCGGATGCTACCTTCCGCCTGCGCCATACGGACGGGCTGGTCAGTCTGGAAGGCCTGGGCCAGGAAGCCCTGGTGGCCGTGTATGCGGCCGACGGCACGCTGGTGAAACTGTTCCAAGTCGACGGGGAAGCCTCTTTCCGGCTCGGTAGCGGCCTTTGGCTGGTTCGGGTGAACCAGCAGACCGTCAAGGTGGCTGTCCGTTAAGAGAACCCCTAAAGAAACGCCTTAAGAGGCTGTACCGCAAAACATCGCGTTTGGGTACAGCCTCTAAGGCGTTTTATGGTGGGGATTTATCCTGACCATACAGCGGCTGTCCGTTAAATAGGGCATTGTTGTTTATCGTTCAGCCTTGGCTGAACGGTCAAGCAGGTTATCTTACTTTGCCATTGAGCCTATAGTCTACGACCGTTCAGCCTTGGCTGAACGCAAAGCGTGAGGTTATTGCCATGTATTGGAACTTGCATCACATCAAGGGGAAGGACACCTGCAAATGGTCTCCACCCAAATTCTTCTACGAATTAAAGGTTTTTATCGGATAGCAATAAATTATTTTACATCTTCTCGTCAAATTAGTAGCCATTTCCACACGGGCATGATTTCTATCGTTCCATACTCGTCCTCAACCTTACCGGACTCATCATTGGTCAGTACCAGTCGCTGACGGCATGGGAGAATATTCGGCAACTTCTTCAGTGCATTGATCTCACGGCTGAATGTATCTGCAGACTGAACCATACTGTACGACACCTGGATGGCAAGCTCTTCATCGGGTACGTAAAAGTCCACCTCCACTTTCTCATTGTAAAAGAACACGCGTTCATTGTTCGCATCATGCCCATATTTTCGGAAAAGGGCGAGTGCAACGGCATTCTCAAGCAATATAGTCTCACCGCCCAGAAGAAAGAGGTTGAGTACGCCATTATCCACAAAATAGTATTTGCATGCAGTCTCCTTCTCTGCAAATGGAGCAGATACATTTCTTAAACGCAGCAGCAACCATGCAGCCTCACAATATTCGATATACTTGCTGACTGTTGGCATGGTAATTCAAAGTTTATATAGAGCATCTCGTCCCATCCATGACCAAGGGCTATCCTCTCTTGCATCTTTTGGAACAACAAGAATGACTTTCCGGCACGTCTGACACCCATAAATACATGGCAAGAAAAGTCGTCCGAAGGCAGTGCTCTGCTCACGACCTTGTATCTTTCCACATCCGTTTGGTTGGATGCCAACACCTGCTTCAGTATATCCTTAGTTATCATGCTCTGTGAATTTTCAAATTTATATTTTGAAATACCAACACAAAGTTATAAATTCTATTTTGAATTAAAGGGAAAGTAGGCCTATAAATATCATGTATAGTCGAGCCTTAAAAACATCTTAAAAACATCACACACGCACATCTGTCTGTGTTCCGTGTGGCAACAGGGCATGGTCTCTCTGTCATGAGCCTCATGAAGGTTCATCTGAATAGGCAGAAAAGAGGTCTTATGGCACTTTGGGGTTTATATGCGGCCGCCGTAAGCATGACGTTTATGGAGTCTCTTCCTGGAAGTTAAGACAAGGAGTAATCTGTTGATTGAATTAAAAGAAAGCAACCCGTTGGCGGAATTAAGACATGCCGGTGAGACCGGACTCACTTCCGTTTCTCAATCCGATTCTCCACTTCTATGCGCCATACAATCCCCTTAATCAGCGACCCATGTTGTCAGCAATATGAATTGCACTCTATCTTGTACTTATATAGATGTAAATTCCACGGAATGGTTCCGTCTGTATACTCCATACATTTTTCAGATATATCCAATGAGTCTAAAGCTCTTTCATAATCGTTTTCATTCAAAAGATGCTGAATCTTACATTTAGGGTAATTATAGTCAATCATATTTCTGATTATATACCAGTTTTCCACGTTTTGCTGACCGCATTTGATTATAATGTATTGTTGATTCCAATATACATCATGAACAAGTCCTTCATGATTTATTGGAAAGAACATGCCTTCCACTCCTCCATCATGATAAAGGAGCGATTCTTGTCCCGTTCCATTAGGTAACAAATAAAAGTGAGTGTCACCTATTTGTTTGTATTGAGAAATATCGCTAAAAAGTAATAATAACAAAGGGACAAATATTACTAATAAAAATGCTATGATTATTTTTTTGATTTCCATATGTAGAATTGGTATGTATTTGCAAGTGGTTTAACAATACTTCTCCTTGAATGATTTAAGTATCCAGACCCTGGAATATGATAAAAAAGAGACCTAATAAACCCAAATCGCTCGTTGGCGTGAGGATGATAACAACTTCTGTTTTTGAGCAGATGTGTTTTCGTTTTGAGGGCGCAATGGGGTTCCATTGTAACCGAAAAACGGGAACACAGATGCCAAAAAGAAAGTTCGTTTGCGCAGGGGCGGCCTAATGACCGTTTTGGGTTAAATAGACGTCCCGGTGAGTTCGGACGAAAAAAGACAGTGCCATGCCGCGCACCGGGAAAGTGTCGACGGCATGGCACGCTATGTGGTGAGGAGGAGGCCCGGGCATTGGCGGCGGGCCTCCTGACGACTGCCAATCAGTCTTTCAGTTTGGCTTTGATGAAGTCGCGGTTCAGGCGGGCGATGTTGCTGATGGAAACGCACTTCGGGCATTCGGCTTCGCAGGCACGTGTGTTGGTGCAGTTGCCGAAGCCGAGTTCGTCCATCTTCGACAGCATGGCCTTGGCGCGGCGCAACGCTTCGGGCTTTCCTTGCGGAAGCAGGTTCAGCTGGCTGACCTTGGCCGAGACGAAGAGCATGGCCGATCCGTTTTTGCAGGCGGCTACGCAGGCACCGCAACCGATGCAGGAGGCGGCATCCATGGCTTCGTCGGCCACCGGCTTCGGGATGAGGATGGCGTTGGCGTCTTGCGGAGCACCTGTGCGGACGCTCACGAAGCCGCCGGCCTGCATGATTTTGTCGTAGGCGGTGCGGTCTACCATCAAGTCTTTGATGACCGGGAAGCCGGCCGAACGCCACGGCTCTACCGTGATGGTGTCGCCGTCGTTGAAGCGGCGCATGTAGATTTGGCAGGTGGTGGCACCGGTGGCCGGGCCGTGCGGATGTCCGTTGATGTAGAGCGAGCACATGCCGCAGATGCCTTCGCGGCAGTCGTGGTCGAATACGACGGGCTCTTTGCCTTGCTCAATCAACTGCTCGTTCAAGATATCCAGCATCTCCAGAAACGAGGTGTCGCCGGGGATGTCTTTCATTTGGAATGTATCGAAGTGGCCTTTCTCTTTCGGGCCGTTCTGACGCCAAACTTTCAGCGTGAATGATATGTTTTTATCCATCTTACTTTTGATTCTTTTATTGTTTAACTTCGCCGGATTAGCTCTTGTAGTTACGCGTCTGTACCTTGATGGCTTCGTATACCAGCGGCTCCTTCAGCAAGGTCGGTGCCTTTTCGTCGGTGCCCTGGTATTCCCAGCAGGCTACGTAGAAGTAGTTCTCGTCGTCGCGCTTGGC
>JBJEHD010000084.1:0-35163 GCA_051875715.1 Bacteroidaceae bacterium | reverse complement strand
GCGGGCGGCTGAGGAAAGCGTATGTGGCCGTGTGTACCAACTGGTAAATCAAGTCCGTCTTGTCCACATAGAGGTAGTCTCCTTCCCGTACTTTTTCAAATGTCTGGATGCCCACCGGGCAACGCTTCAAATCGGTAGTGTTCATGGTCTCCTCCTTTGTTTTGTTACTATGGGGCGAAGATAGGCTTTTCCCGCCAAAAGAGCAACAGGGGTGATGGAAATGCCGGCGTGCAGAAGGTTTAGAAGTAGAAACGGACGCTGGCGATGATGTCGGCGCTACGCGGGCGGAAATCGTAGTCGCTGTTCAGGTGGATGGTGGAGGCCTTTCCGGCCTTTTCTTGGAACAGCCTTCCCATGCGTGCGTCCAGTGCGTTCATGCCCACGGCGAAACTGGCGGACGGGATGAAACGATACTCCAACTGGAGGCTGATGTTCGTGCCGAGCCCGTTCCCGGTGGTAGTGCAGGCTTCCGTGTTCCATCGACCGGCATTGTGGTAGCGGAAGTATCCGGCTCCCAGCCGTCCGTTCACACAAAACTTCGGTGTGAAGGCATATCGTAACACCAGTTGTGGTGCCAGGTAATGCCACTCCACTTTGTCTTTCACGTGGTCTCCATTGGCCAATGTGTATTCGGCCGAGGCCATCTTACCGGTCATGTATGCCATCCCGACACCCCATTGGTCGTTGGAGTGCTTCTTCCGATTCCACAAACGGTCGTACTCCAGGTGCGCTACCACGCCTCCCTTCACCTGACTGGCATATTCTTTGCCCCACGGCGAAAGGTTGCTTCCTGCGAAGCCGGTCAGGCCGTATCCGGCTTCAAGGCTCACTACGTTTCGATAACTACGGCCTGCTGCGGTTTTTTCTTCTTGGGCCGATGCGGTGGCGACCAATGCCGTCATGCACATGGCCGCGATAAGTCGAATGGATGTTTTCATCATTATGGGGTTTTAAGTCATTATGGTAAGAGGAAGAGTTGAGTCGGTATGGGATTAGTTCCGACCCATACCGACGGGGAATAAATTATTAAGGATTAGTGGGGACTATGTTCCAGCCAGATGCGCTGTTTTTGCCTACTGAAACCCCGGCAAGTGTGTTGATTGTTAGGTCAACTCCAGGACTGGCCTGGAGCAATACACGCTCAAATTCATAGGAGTAAGATTTGACGGCTTCTACATTGGGCAAAGCCGACACGGTGGTAATGTAGTCTTTTAGGATAAATGCTTCATTGCTCTGTTCTGGATATAAGGTCGCAAAATTGGAGACTTGTTCCTCTAATGTGACATCTTTGTTGATGACATTACCATTTTTGAGATTCTGTATTACAAATGACAGTATTCTTGGATTGGTTGTTCCTATGATGTATCCTTTTCTGTCTAAGGACGAAAGAACTGCGTTGGCAAGTACGTCTGCCTTAAATGTTCCATCCTCATTCAAAAATCGTTCTTTGTCTGCGATAATTTCCTGAATTACAACATTGTGGCAATCTCCGATGACATCATAAGAACCGAGCTCGTTATTTAAATTATGATTGATACTATCCATGATGATGGTGTAGGAACTCAGTTCTTCGTCATATTCGTTAACTCCAGTTTCTGCCAATGCCAGACATCCTGTTTCACGATACATTTCTATGGATGCTATGATGCCTAAAGCCGCACCTCCGATTGCACCTCCAGTTGCAGTCCCTATAGTTGCACCCATTGCATCTGCTCCGATGACGGCGAGTAATCTTTGCCACCATTTGCGTTTAGCTGCCTCAATTACAGGATTGTTAACGATGGGACCCGTTAGTTCTGTTCCTCCCTTTGTGATGTCCGTAATATTATATTTCTCCAATGTGGCTTTATTTAATGCTTGTAATTTAAGCATAAGAGTCTGCACGTCTGTTTGATCTTGGATGACTTCTTTTTGCTCATGAGTGTTGCAAGAGGAAAATAGGATAATGCTTGCTAAGATAGCGACGAGGTTTTTTGATAAGTTTTTCATAATTGTTTGATTTTTAAGTGTGTATTTTTTTAGTTTTCCTCAAATTCTTTGAAGAAGTCTCCTTCCACCTCGTTCCCGTAGACATCTTGGAATCGGATGGTGTACTCTCCTTCTCTATATGGTTTTAGGTCCACATAGATGGATTTTGCGTTCTCGGTCGTAATCTGGTTCTGATAGACCACACCGTCCGGGCCGGTCACTACTACGAACACGGCCTGCACGGGACCTGTGAACTGGACTTCCAGCAGTGAAGAGTGGTTCTGCCAATTGACGTTGACGGGAATCAGATTTTGGGATGCTTGACCATTCGTTTTAGTAGGGGTCAGTTCGACTTTGTTGTCTGCCAGCAGATGTAGTGCTAACAATAGAAGCGAAAATAAAGATGTAATCCGTTTCATAATCTATATTTTTATTGTTTTGATGCCGCAAAATTATGAAGACAGAACGGAATCGAAGGGGACAAAAGGGGACAATTGTAATTTTCTTGTTCGACTTTAATCGATTGAGCAACAGCGGATAATAAAAATATCCCCCATTTAATACGGCAAGAAAGGGGTTTTGCGTATTTCTTTTTCGTCGTTTTCTAAAAATCTGAAATAAATTGGTTGAGGGGTTGTTCGATTTTTAGTTTTGATTTACATAGTCGCTGACGTCTTTTCTTGAGGGCATCGGCACTGATGCCAAGAAGGTAGGTGATATCTTGATTTTTGATGTTTAATTTAAGAAGGCAGCAAATAGAAATTTCTATTTTGTCAAGTGAGGGGTATTGCTCGTGCAAACGTGCGGCAAAGTTTCGATGCTTTATGTCTAACTCGAGATGTAGGTGATTCTGTTGAGTGGGAGAGAGAATCAATTTGCTTGCAAGCGTGTCTTTATCGATGGTTGATAAAAGAATTCTTTTTTCAATGATTTCTATAATATTAATGTTTGAGGATATTTGTTCTCTTAATTTCTCTTGAAGTTTGAGGTTTGATGCCAGTTGGGCTTCTTTTTGGATAATTTCTTTGCGCAAGGCCTCTTCATTCTTTTGATAGAGTTCAAGAGAAACATGTAATTCTTTTAATGATAATTGATTTTGGGCTAGTTGCTTTTCTTTCTGTTGGTATTGTCTGCGTAGACGGAGCAATGTTGCTCGTCCTAATCCAATGAGAAGGACAAAAAAGATAGCAAGCAGAATGAATATGATTAGTAAGCGTTGTTGTCGTACACGTATTCGCATGTTCTCATTCTCCACCCGCGAATAGTCGTACTTCTTCTGCAGTTCCATCAGGGTAATATCCGATTCCGTACGATGGATGGAATCAAGGAGTTGGGCATAAATCTCTTGATGGCGTGCAAACGTTCCGATGTCTTTCCGTCCTTTCGCGATTTGTGCCTTCAGCAGTTGGTATCCGGCGTGCATGTAGATGTTTTCCGGTCGGTAGTTCAACTCGTTGTAGTAGTCGGCAGAATCATATTGCTGCAAGTCCAGGTGGATTTTTGCTTTGACGTTGTAGCATGGTCTTCTGTCGAAAGAGGAGTCCGACGCGGCGATGGCCAGTTCTTTGTCCAAATAAAGGGCGGCTTCTTTGGGCCGTTTGTCCAACCGATAGGCAGTCGCCATTACCTGATACAATGGAGGAAGATGCTTGACGAAGTTTGTGTTCGCCTGGGCCAGTTGGATGCCTTGGGAACTGCATTTTCTGCTTTCTTCGTATTGATGCAGATAAAGATAGGTCCAAGCCAATTCTCTCCACGCACAAAGTTCGTAGAACGGATTGTGGCACAAACGGGCATACTGCAATGCTTTTTTTAGCAAGCGTACTGATTCTTCGTAGGGCTTGATGTCTTGCAGGAGTGTTCCCCAATGAAAATAGAGCAAATGCAGAAATCGTTCGTCGGCTTTCCCTTCGCCGGCCGTGGCAGCCTGATGGAAATAACGTACGGCTGTTTGGGGCTCGTTCAGGTCGCGGTAGACTTGTCCCGCGTAGAAGCAGCTCCAGGCTTTTCGGAGGGAATCGGAGGAATGGGCGTAATAGTCCACGGCGATGCGGATGAGGGAGTCGTTGTCCGTGGGCTGGTATGTTTTGAAACGTGCCTGGGTGAGGAGCAGGGCGTAGCGGGCTTGGTGCTCCCCCCACAGATGGCGGGCCGGTACGTATTGCTCCAGCACCTGGCGTGCGCTGTCCGGGTTGGTGCCCATCAAGGCCTCGGCCCGACGGAGCATCGCGCCTCCGCACCGGTCGTGGGCGTGCCATGCCAGTGCGGCCGCCAGCAGTGCCAGCAGCACGCAGATTCCTATGGCCGTCAGTTTCCTCATTTTCTTGTATTGGAATCCTTCTTGTGATTTCAGATGTTCGCGGCGAAGGTAACTTTTCCTCGCCAAAGGTGCAACAGGGGTGATGAAAATGCTGGCGGATCCCCGGCTTTATGGGGCTGTTTGATGGCGCATACTCGCATGGCGCGATGCGCCTATGCTCGTGCGGCCGAGGGCATAGGCCCGGAGGCCGATGCGAGTATGCTCCTTAACGCGTACGGGTGTAGCCCCCTTTACGGAGCAGGTCGGTTGCCCTTTGCTTCAGGTCGCCTTGGAGGATTACTTCTCCGTCTTTGACGCTTCCGCCTACACCGCACGCCGTCTTTAGCCACTTTCCGAGTTCTTTTAGGTCGTCGTCGGTTCCGACGAAGCCGGCGACGAGGGTCACGGTTTTTCCTCCGCGTCCTTTTCGCTCGATGGACACGCGCAGGGGTTGCTTGTCTTTGGCCAGGGTTTCGACGGTGGTTTCTTCCGCCTCGATGCGGAAGTCAGGGTTGGTGGAGTAGATGATGCTCATGGTGGTTTGTGGTTGGATGGCATTCGGCGTTTGTGCTCGCACACGCGTCGTGCCCTGTCTTGCTCTGTTGTGGCGCAAAGGTAGTGATTTGAAGCCGTTTTTTTCATAGTTTGACGGAAAAAACCTACTTTTGTGCCGTTTGCAAGTAACGAGAAAGAAGAATATGAGTAATCTGACGATGAAAGACCGAGACAAGGTGCCTGAGCCTACGCTGCGCCGGCTGCCTTGGTATCTGTCCAATATCAAACTGATGAAAGAACGGGGGGAACAATTTGTTTCGTCTACCCAAATCTCTAAAGAAATCAACATCGATGCCTCGCAGATCGCCAAAGACCTGTCGTATGTGAATGTGTCGGGACGCACACGTGTGGGCTATGAGGTGGATACGTTGATAGGTGTGCTGGAGGATTTCTTGGGATTTACGAATATACATAAGGCCTTTTTGTTCGGAGTGGGTAGTCTGGGCGGTGCTTTGCTGCGCGATTCCGGCTTGAACCATTTCGGCTTGGAAATCGTGGCTGCGTTCGATGTGAATCCGTGCCTGGTAGGGACGACCATCGACGGCATACCCATTTTCCATACAGACGAGTTCCCCGCCAAGATGCAGGACTATCACGTCAATATCGGGGTGTTGACCGTACCCATCGGTATTGCCCAGTCTATCACGGACAAGATGGTGGCTGGCGGCATCAAGGCCGTATGGAATTTCACCCCGTTCCGAATCCGTGTGCCGGAGCATATCGTAGTGCAGAACACTTCGCTCTACGCCCACCTGGCCGTCATGTTCAACCGTCTTAATTTCAACCAGATTCGCTGATGAAGATATTTGCCGTGGGCATGAACTATGCCGCGCACAATAAAGAACTGAATGTTCCGTTTGATAAACCGGAGGGGCCTGTTATCTTCATGAAGCCGGATACGGCCTTGCTGAAGGACGGAAAGCCTTTCTTCCTGCCCGATTTCTCACAGGAGGTGCACTACGAGACCGAACTTGTGGTACGCATCTGCCGGTTGGGCAAGAGCATCTCCGCGCGTTTTGCGCATCGCTACTACGATGCCCTGACCGTAGGCATCGACTTTACGGCACGTGACCTGCAACGCCGCCTGCGCGAGGCCGGCCAGCCGTGGGAGGTGTCGAAGGGCTTCGACGGATCGGCCGTCATCGGCGAGTGGAGGCCGGTGGAGGCATACGCCGACGTGCAGCACCTGCATTTCGGGTTGCACATCGACGGGCGGCCGGTGCAGGCCGGATGTACGGAGGACATGCTTTTCCGCGTGGACGAACTCATCGCCTGGATAAGCCGGTTCTATACGCTGAAGATGGGCGACCTGCTCTATACGGGCACCCCGGTGGGTGTGGGGCCGGTGAGCATCGGACAGCACCTCCAGGGCTATCTGGAAGGAGAGAAACTCCTCGATTTTTATGTACGCTGAAATACAAGTGCTTGTGAAAGAGATAAAGATGCGCATATACGCTTATTGGCTCGTGGCCTTGCTGCTATTGGTGAGAGGAAACGTGGCAGCGCAGGATTTTGTGACGTTGGACTGGAAGAATCCGTCGCCGAGATACGAGGGGTACGAACGGGTTGTGACCGAGTTGCCGGGCTTTGCCGGGGCTTATTATCAAGAAGGGACCCAGCTGCCGTACTACATCGGACGTTTCCCGTTGGGACGCGATTATGCGCAGGCCGACTACCGGGTGACGGTGGAATATCCTGAATACGAGCCGTTGAGTCGCAAGGAAGCAAAGGCTTTGGCGGAAAGTGGTGTGTGCCTGCCGGCAACGCCGGAGGTGGAGGTTCACTGCTCGGTGTCGGCCAAAGAGGGCACGCTGGTGGCCTCGTTCGTGCCGATTGTCTGCCAGGACGGTGTCTACCGGCGCATCCGCTCGTTTCGGCTCGCACTGACAGCGGTGCCGCGTCCGGCACGTGCCGCCGCCCAGCCGGGCGAGGAGGAACGCTATGCCGCCCATTCGGTACTGGCCTCCGGACGCTGGGTGAAAATCAAGGTCGCAGAGACTGGAGTCTATCAGTTGACCCATAGCGAACTGGCCAAGATGGGCTTCTCGCATCCCGAGAAGGTGCGCCTGTACGGCTACGGAGGTCGGTTGCTGTCGGAGAATCTGACTAAGTTCAAACCGGACGATCTCTGTGAAGTGCCCCTGTGGCGCGAGACGGACTATATGTTGTTCTACGGCCACGGTACCGTGCGCTGGGAACTGAGTGGAAAAATGTTTGTCCACACGCAGAACTATTTCTCGACGGCCGGCTATTATTTCTTGACGGAGAGTGAGGGGCCCCCCATGGCCTTCCGCCAGGAAGATGCGCCCGACGAACTCGGGGCCGTGGTGGTGAACACGTTCCCGGACTATGCCTTGCATGAAAAAGAAGAATATGCCTGGATGGAGGGCGGACGACACCTGTTTGAGGCGTACGACTACAAGAACGGCAACACACGTTCGTATACGTTTGACGGCCTGACGGGCATCACCGACGACGACGGCTTTGTGACAGTGGCCTTTACGGCCGACCGGGCCACCGGCAAGACGACCGTGACCGCCAAGGTGGACGGGACGGACCTGCCGGACAAACTGACCGTGGACCGCATCGGCAACTACAGCCACGCCGCACTGAACGAGGCCAACCTGGCGTGGCCCGGCGCCAAGAACGCCAAGACGGTGGTGACGCTGACGCACGAGCGGGAGGCCGGCGTATCGGGCCGGCTGGACTACATCCGCCTGAACTTCACGCGACGTCTGGCCTTGTACGGGGCCTATACGACGTTTCGTACGCTGACGACCGGAAAGAAGCATTTCCGGATAGGTCAGGCCGATGGCAACACACGGGTGTGGCGCGTGGACGAATCGAACCAGGTGACGCAACTGGCCGGAAAACTCGACGGCGACACCTATTCGACGGTGTGCCAGGCGGCGCAGACTGACGAGTTTGTGGTGGTGAACACGAAGGGGAAATCGTTCTTGAAAGTGGAGAACATGGGCGAGGTGCCCAACCAGGACCTGCACGGCCTGGAGGGAGCGGACATGGTCATCATCGTGGCCAACAATCCCGACTACCTGCCGCATGCCGAACGGTTGGCTCGGGCGCACAAGACCTACGACAGCCTGCAGGTGGCCGTAGTGACGGCCGACCAGGTGTACAACGAGTTCTCGTCCGGCACTCCCGACGCGACGGCCTACCGCTGGCTGATGAAGATGCTGTATGACCGGGCCGAAGCCGGCCGCGAACCCAAATACCTGCTGCTGTTTGGCGACGCTACGTTCGACAACCGCCTGCTGACCACGTCGTGGAAAACGCAGGACGCACGCAACTTCCTGCTCTGCTTCGAATCGAAAGAGTCGTTGAGCAAGACCACCTCGTTCATGTCCGACGACTATCTCGGCATGCTCGACGACGAGGATGCTGCCCAAGTGACCCGTTTGTATTCCTATGCCGTAGACCTGGGCGTGGGGCGTCTGCCCGTCCGCTCGGCCGCCGACGCCAAGGAAGCGGTGGACCGCCTGCTGGCCTACATGGACAACAAGCAACCGGGCAGTTGGAAAAACGCCGTGGCCTTTCTGGGCGACGACGGAAAGAACAACGACGGCAACATCCACATGGAGCAGTCGGACGCCGTGGCAGCCGTGGCCCAGCGCTGCCGGCCTTCGCTGGTGGTGAACAAGCTCTACTGGGATGCCTTCAAGATGGAGAAAACGGCCACCGGAAGTTCGTATCCGGAAATCAACACAAAGGTGAAGAAACTGTTCAAGGAAGGGTTGATGCTGTTCAACTACACAGGCCACGGCGACGCCACGGCCTTGTCGGACGAATACGTCATCACCGTGCGCGACCTGGCCGACATGGTCACCACCCGCCCGCCGGTGTGGTTCACGGCCGCGTGCGACATCGCTCCCATCGACCGCCTCGAGGTGTCGTTGGGCGAGCAGGCCTTCCTGCGCGGGGCGGCCATCGGTGTGATGGCGACGGCCCGGACGGTGTTCCCCGACCCGAACTGCCGTATGGACTCCGTGTTTGTGCGCTACCTGTTCTCGCAGCCCGCCACCGCGACCAACAAGGGACGCGACGTAAGCCGCCTGGGCGACGTGGTGCGCCAGACGAAGGCGTACATCTCCGGCCTGGCAGGCAAGGCGCAGACCAACGACCTGCACTATGTGTTTGTGGGCGATCCGGCCTTGCGCTACACCTTGCCCAACTACGACATGGTGGTGGACGAGTTCGCCGCCGTGGAAACAGGGACGGAGGAATGGCCCATGGTGAAGGCCGGAGGCAAGGTGCGGGTGAAGGGACGTGTGCTCACCCCCGACGGCCGGCTGGCGGAAGGCTTCGAAGGAAAACTCTATAGCAAGGTGTTCGACAGCGAGGAGCAGATTACCACGCACAACAACAACGGGACCGCCCCCACGCCGTTCACCTATATGGACCGGACGAAGACCCTCTTCGTGGGCAGCGATTCGGTGCAGGCCGGACGCTTCGACTTCGTCTTCCCGGTGCCGCTCGACATCAACTATGCCGACAGCCCGGGCCTGCTCAACCTTTACGCGATGAATGCCGACGGCCAGATGGAGAGCCACGGCAGCTTCGGTGACTTCTACGTGGGCGGCACGGAGGAAGGGGCGATGACCACCGACTCGGTCGGTCCCAAGATAACGATGTACCTCAACACGCCGGACTTCGTGTCGGGTGCCAAGGTGAACGCCACACCCTATTTGGTGGTGGAACTGGAAGACGAGGACGGCATCAATACGTCGGGAAGCGGCATCGGCCATGACCTGGTGGCCGTCATCGACAACTCGACGCGCTACACCTACGTGTTGAACAGCTATTACGAGCCGGTTTTCGGCGACTATACGCGAGGCTCCATCCGCTTTGCCTTCCCCTCCCTGCCCGACGGACAGCACCGCCTGCTGTTCCGCGCCTGGGACATGAAGAACAACTCTTCCACCGCCTACCTCGATTTCGAGGTGGTGGACGGCCTGCCCGTCGGGCTGAGCATCACGTGCACGAAGAGTCCCGCCCACGACCAGACCATGTTCGTGCTGAGCCACGACCGGCCCAACGCACGCGTGGAAGTGGAAATCACGGTGTACGACAATGCCGGAAGGCCGCTCTGGACGCATCGGGAGACGGGCGAGGCCGAAGGAAACTACTACTACGTGGACTGGGACCTGCGGACCAACAGCGGACAACGGCTCATGCCGGGTCTCTATCTGTACAGGGCCAGCATCCGGACGGAGGACAGCCGCGAAAGCACCGAGACACAAAAAATCGTCATCGCAGGGCAATAATAACCGCTGCAAGCAGTTTGTATTAACAGTGTAACACAAGTAGCAAGAACATCAAATGAGAAACGTAAAGATAGCAATCGTGATAGGATGCCTGTTCGGCCTATTGGGCCGGGCGCAGGCGGCAGACGATGGGAAAAGTTCGTTCAATCCGGTCAACACGGGTGTCAACTCGTTGGGCATCGCGCCCGACTCGCGAGGCGGCGCGTTGGGCGACGTAGGTGCAGCCACCGAACCGGACGCCAACTCGCAGTATTGGAACCCGGCCAAGTATCCGTTCACCATCAGCCGTGCCGGACTGGCCATTTCCTATACCCCGTGGCTGCGCAAACTGGTCAACGACATCGACCTGGCCTACCTGGCCGGCTATGTCCGCCTGGGCGACTACCAGGCCATCAGCGCATCGCTGCGCTATTTCTCGCTCGGCGAGGTGCCGATGACGGGGTCCGATGGCATCAACCAAGGTTCCATCCATCCGTACGAAATGGCCGTGGACGTGGCCTATTCGCGCATGCTGTCGCAGACGTTCTCGGCGGCCGTGGCCTTGCGCTACATCTATTCGGATCTGGCCTACAAGGCCGATGCCGATGTCAGCCCCGGATCGGCCTTTGCAGCCGACATCGCCTTGTACTACAACAACTACATCATGATGGGACAACGCGAGTGTCTGCTGGCCTTCGGTTTGAACCTGTCGAACATCGGTAGCAAGATTTCGTACGACAGTGGCAACACGAGCGCCTTCCTGCCTACCAACTTCCGTTTGGGTGGATCGCTGCTCATCCCCATCAACGAATACAACACTTTCTCGGTCAACCTCGACCTGAACAAGCTGATGGTGCCGACCGTGCCGAAGCAGCGCGACGACGAGTCCGACGTGGACTATCAGGACCGCCTGCAGGAGGAGTATTACGACCAGTCGCCCATCAAGGGTATCTTCAAGTCGTTCAGCGACGCGCCGGGCGGCTTCAAGGAAGAACTGCAGGAAATACAGGTGTCGGCCGGTGTGGAATACATGTACAACAACCAGTTTGCCGTGCGGGCCGGCTATCACCACGAGGCCGCCAACAAGGGAAACCGAAAATATTTCTCCGTGGGTGCGGGTTTTCGCATGAGTGTGTTCGCCCTGGATGCGGCCTACCTGATTTCGACGGCGCAAAGCAACCCGTTGGACCAGACGCTCCGCTTCTCCTTGGCGTTCGACCTGGACGGCATCCGCGATTTGTTCGGACGTAGACGCAGATAACGACCATGAAGATTCGAGTAGGACTGGGATACGACGTACACCAATTGGTGGAGGGCCGCGACCTTTGGCTGGGCGGCATCAAACTGGAGCACAGCAAAGGATTGCTGGGCCATTCGGATGCAGACGTGCTGATCCATGCCATCTGCGATGCACTGCTGGGGGCGGCCAATCTGCGCGACATCGGCTACCACTTTCCGGACACGGCCGGCGAATACGAAAACATCGACAGCAAGATTCTGCTGCGGCGGACCCTGGAACTGATTCGGGCGAAGGGATACGAGGTCGGCAACGTGGATGCCACCATCTGTGCCGAACGTCCGAAGATGAAGGCCCGCATCCCCGAAATGCAGGCCGTGCTGGCCGAGGTGATGGGGGTGGAGGCCGATGCGGTCTCCATCAAGGCTACGACGACCGAGAAACTGGGTTTCACCGGGCGCGAAGAGGGCATCTCGGCCTATGCCGTGGTGCTCATCCAGGGATGAAAGCCGGGCGGACTCCGGCTCATCTGACAATCAGGAAATCATGAAACAGACGGTGTGGATTGCCTGCATAGGCGTGTGGCTGATGTCGTCGTGTGTGACGACGAAGCACGGGGCGCATCCCGGCGTGGGACGGGTGCGCCGCTACGAGTTTTGCCATCGCGACGTGCCGCCGTCGTTTGACGGCTTCCGCCTGGTATGGGCATCGGATTTCCATTACAAGAGCCGCTTCGGCTCCAAACGGCTGAAGGGACTGGTGCAGACGCTCCGGCGTTTGCAGCCGGATGCGTTGCTGTTGGGAGGCGACTATCAGGAAGGGTGTGAATATGTAGCCGAACTGGTGGAGGAACTGGCCCGGGTGAATCCGCCGTACGGCACGTACGGGGTGATGGGAAACAACGACTACGAACGCTGCCACGATGTGCTGGCAAAAGAGATGGAGGCGCACGGCATCCGCGTGCTGGAGCATCGGGTGGACACGTTGCGCAAGGATGGGGAACAGATCCTGCTGGCCGGTGTGCGCAACCCGTTCGACCTGCAGCGGAACGGGCGCTGCCCGACCCTGGACCTGAACGACGATGATTTCGTGGTGCTGATGGTGCATACGCCCGACTACGTGGAGCAGACTGATACGCGCCACACCGACCTGGCCTTGGCCGGCCATACGCACGGCGGACAGGTGACCCTCTTCGGGTGGGCACCCCGTACGGCTTCGCACTACGGACGCAAATTCCGCACCGGACGGCGGCAGAGCAGTGCAGGTGTGCCCGTGTGGGTGACGAACGGCATCGGAACGTCGCGACGCAAGCTGCGCCTGATGGCACCGAGCGAGGTGGTCGTGGTGACGTTGCGTACGATGAAGCCTTAGCGCAGGGGGTGGTCGGCCGCGGACGGAGCGAACCGCAGGGCGGCCTCGCTGCGGATGCTTTCGGGCAGGAAGAAGCGGACGTCCTTGCCGGCGGCCAGCGACCGGCGGATGAAGGTGGAACTGATGTCGAGCAAGGGGGCGTCGACCAGGCGCACGTGGTCCGGCAGGCTGTCCGGGCTGATGTGCGAGTCGCGTCGCGGATAAATAAGGATTGGATTTTCGCGGACAAGGCGTTCGTGTTCGTACCAGCGGTCGAACAGGGCCCAGTTGTCGCCGCCGATGAGCAGGTGGAACTCCCGGTCGGGGTAGGCCTGCTTGAGGGCATTGAGCGTATGGATGGTGTAGGAGGGACGGGGCAGGTGGAACTCGAAGTCGCTGGCCCGGAAGCGGGGATAGTCGCCGATGGCTTTCTCCACCATCGAGAGGCGGACCTCGTCGGGCAGGAGGTCGTGATGCTGCTTCAGCGGGTTCAGCGGGCTGACCAGAAACCACACTTCGTCTAGCCCGGAAAATTCACACAGGTAGTTGGCCAGGGCCAGATGGCCGATGTGGATGGGATTGAACGACCCGCCGAAGAGCCCGGTAGCGCGTTTCATGAGGCCAGGAAGGTTCGGATGGTGCGTAGTACGTCGGCTTTGGCTTGCTCCAGGTCGTCGTTGACGATGACCACGTCGAACTTCGGAGCGAAACTCAACTCGTATTCCGCCTTGGCGATGCGGCTCTCGATGACCTCGGGAGCATCTGTCCCACGTCCGTTCAGCCGCTTGCGCAGTTCGTCCACGCTGGGCGGCTGGATGAAGACCGACAGGGCACGGTCGCCGTAGAACTTCTTGATGTTGCATCCGCCGACCACGTCGACGTCGAACACCACGTTGTAGCCTTCGTCCAACTGCCGTTCGATGGGGGCCTTCAGGGTGCCGTAGAACCGGTCTTTGTACACCTCTTCATACTCCAGAAATTCGTGGTTGTCGATGCGTCGGCGAAACTCCTCGGGCGTGAGGAAGTAGTACTCCACGCCGTCGCGTTCGCTGCCCCGGGGCGGACGACTGGTGGCCGATACGGAGAAGGCCAGGCGGAGTCCCTGCTCCATCAGGTAGTTGATGAGGGTCGATTTGCCCGAACCGGACGGGGCGGAGAAGATGATCAGTTTTCCTTTCATGGGGTTTGCGGTATGGGGGGATTACATGACGTTGAGCACCTGCTCTTTGATTTGTTCGAGTTCGTCTTTCATCTGCACCACGATGTTTTGCATCTCGGCCTGGTTGGATTTGCTGCCGGTCGTGTTGATTTCGCGACCCATCTCCTGGGCGATGAATCCCAGTTTCTTGCCTTGGCCGTGTCCGTCTCTCAGCGTTTCGCGGAAGTAGTTGAGGTGGTTGGTCAGGCGCTGCTTCTCTTCGTTGATGTCCAGTTTCTCGATGTAGAAAATCAGTTCCTGTTCCAGCCGGTTCTTGTCGTAGTCCACGTTGAGTGTCTTCTCCAGCGCGTCGGTGATGCGTTCGCGTATCTTGGCCACGCGTTCGGTCTCGTAAGGCTCGATGGCCTTGAGCAGCCGCTCGATGTTGTCGATTTTCTCGTTGAATTTCTTTTCAAGGGCGGCACCCTCCTGGCGGCGGAAGTCGGTCAGGTGGCCGATGGCTTCGTCGATGGCCTGGCTGACCACGGCCCATTCCTCGTCGGTGAGTTCCTGCGTCTCCACTTTGGTGAGCACGTCGGGCATGCGCAGCAGGGTGGCGAACCATTCTTGGGGCTCGGGGATGTGGCTGGCTGCGGCAATCTGTTTGATTTGCTGGTAGTAGTTCTCAACCAGGGCGGCGTTGATGGGAGTGGCTGCTTCGTCGGCTTCTTTCTCGACCCACAGCGAGAAGTCCACCTTGCCGCGTTCCAGCGTTTGGGAAATCCGGTTGCGTATTTCCATTTCTTTTTCGCGATAGAGCGGTGCGATGCGGGCGGACAGGTCCATCGCTTTGCTGTTCAGTGATTTTATTTCGACGTAGATTTTCTTGCCGCCGAAAGAGGCAGTCGCCTTGCCGTAGCCGGTCATGGATTGTATCATGGTGGTAATGGTTAAGTGCGTGATGGGTTTTTATTTCAGGCTGAACGAACTGGAACCGATGAGGACACCGTCGGCAAACAGGTCGATGCGGTAGGTGCCGGCGTAGAGGAATTCCTCCACGTTCCAGTAGACGGTGACGTCTTGTTCTTCGCCATTGTATTCAATGTATTTCTTGATGGAATAGTTGAGCGTGCGGTTCTCGTAGGGGAAGGTGTCGGAGGCCTTCTTGGTCAGCACGTCGTTGTCGGGTTTGGTGATGCGGACGTACAGGATGCGTTCGCCGGTGCGGGCGCTGATGTTTTTGGTGATGGTGAAGCCGATGGCCAGTTTCGTCACGTCTTTCACTTTCTGTGTCTCGCGGCCTCGCTTGTTTTGCGGCTTCACCCAGAAGGCGGTAGCGTCCAGCTGCGAGGCCAGTTCCACCTTCTCGTTCAGTTCTTTCTTTTCTTGCGCCAGGTTGGAAATCTGGCGTGTGGCTTCGTTGTACTTCTTCTTCACCTCTTTGTTTTCCTGGCTTAGTTCCTGGTTGAGGCGATTGAGCGAGTCGATTTGCACCACGTAGGTCCGCAGCACCGCACGGACGGTGGCCAGTTCTTTTTTCAGGCGCATGATTTCGCGGGCGTTGGTGGTCTTGACCGAACGCAGTTCTTCCAGCAGCCGTTGCGTCTTCACTTTCTCCTTCTCCAGCACGTCGATGAGCGAGTCGTTGGACAGTTGGTACTGCAATTCGTCGTACTGGCTGGCAAAGCGGGTGTATTCGTTCTCCATCTCTTCTTTTTCCAGCGAGAAGAGTTGGGCCATGTCGTTTTTCTCTTTCCGCTCGCGGACGAGCAGGGTGGTGACGGCCGCGATGGCCAGAATCAGGATGGTGATGGCCGCAATGACCCATGTCTTTTTATTTTTCATCGCTTGTCTCCTTATTAAGTTGCGGCGCAAAGGTAGTGCTTTTTGCAAGAAGCACAAAGGGTTGGATGGGTTTATCGGGAAACGGCGAACAGATGGGTTGCCGACGGGCCGCCGGCTTCTGCGGGACCGGGGTGGCGTATCTGTGCTTCTTAACGAAAATTATTATGGAAATTTTTCTTTAATAGAGAAATAACATCTACCTTTGCCCATGCAAAAACAGAAACACTATTTATCAACCTATAAAACAAAATTGTATGTCAAAAGTAACTGTTGTAGGCGCAGGTAACGTAGGTGCTACGTGTGCCAATGTACTTGCTTTTAATGAAGTAGCAGACGAAGTGGTGATGCTGGACGTGAAGGAAGGCGTTTCCGAAGGTAAGGCGATGGACATGATGCAGACGGCTCAACTGCTGGGCTTCGACTCGACCCTTGTCGGCTGCACGAACGACTATGAGAAAACGGCTAACTCCGACGTGGTTGTCATCACCTCGGGTATTCCCCGCAAGCCGGGCATGACGCGCGAAGAACTGATCGGCGTCAACGCCGGCATCGTGAAGTCGGTGGCTGAAAACATCCTGAAATACTCTCCCGAGGCTATCTTTGTCATCATCTCCAACCCGATGGATACGATGACGTATCTGACGCTGAAGTCGCTGGGCCTGCCGAAGAACCGCGTCATCGGTATGGGCGGTGCATTGGACAGCTCGCGCTTCAAGTACTTCTTGTCGCAGGCTTTGGGCTGCAATGCCAACGAAGTGGAAGGCATGGTCATCGGTGGCCACGGCGATACGACGATGATTCCGTTGACGCGTCTGGCTACGTACAAGGGTGTGCCCGTTTCGACGTTGCTGAGCGAAGAGAAACTCAACGAGGTGGCTGCTGCCACGATGGTCGGCGGTGCTACGCTGACGAAGTTGCTCGGCACGTCCGCCTGGTATGCTCCGGGTGCGGCAGGTGCATTCGTGGTTGAATCCATCCTCCACAACCAGCACAAGATGATTCCGTGCTCGGTATATGTGGAAGGCGAATACGGCGAGACGGACCTCTGCGTGGGTGTTCCGGTCATCCTGGGCCGCAACGGCGTAGAAAGAATCGTCGAACTGGAACTGACGGACGACGAGAAGGCGAAGTTCGCTGCCAGCGCTGCTGCCGTACGCAAGACCAACGGTGCGTTGAAGGAAGTGGGCGCGCTGTAAGAAACGGCGTTCCCGATAGTACAAAAAAAGTGTCCTCCCACGTGGAGGACACTTTTTTTGTTCCCAAATCGGTCATTCGTGTCAGGATGATAAGGCTTTGTTCTTGAACAGCTGTTTCCATGGCAGGGGCAGCCTGGTGACCGTTTGGGGGTCGGTATGGGACTGGGGTGGGAACAAAAAACGCCGCCCCTTTTTCACAAAAGAGGCGGCGTATACACAAAATACAAATACAACTAAACGAGAATTCAATTATTGCATTAAATGATGCCTTGTCCCATCATGGCGTGAGCCACTTTCATGAAGCCGGCGATGTTTGCGCCCTTCATGTAGTTGATGTAGCCATCTTTCTCCGTACCGTACTTCACGCACTGCGTATGGATGTCGCTCATGATCTGGTGCAGGTGCTTGTCGACTTCTTCTGCGGTCCAGGAGATGTGCATGGCGTTCTGGGTCATTTCCAGGCCCGAGGTGGCCACACCGCCT
Source organism: Bacteroidaceae bacterium (assembly GCA_051875715.1). GTDB lineage: Bacteria > Bacteroidota > Bacteroidia > Bacteroidales > Bacteroidaceae > DYCT01. Next base: position 17,831 of record JBJEHD010000084.1, on the reverse strand, counting down.
GCATTGACGGCCTTGCCCGGTCCGTACATGATGCGTGCGTTAATGAAGGTGTCGATGGCTTCCGGACGGCAGCCCATGTTGGACACTTCGCCTACGCAGAACACGCCGTTGTCCACCAGCATCTTGGCGTCGTCGCCGTTCAGTTCGTTCTGAGTGGCGCACGGCATGGCGATGTCCACTTTCTGTTCCCAAGGTTTCTTGCCCGGGAAGAAGGTTGCGTTCGGATATTTTTCAGCGTAAGGAGCCACGATGTCGTTGCCCGATGCGCGGAGTTCAAGCATGTAGTCGATTTTTTCGCCTTGGATGCCGTCCGGGTCGTAGATGTAGCCGTCCGGTCCGGAGATGGTCACTACCTTTGCGCCCAGTTCGGTTGCCTTCTTGGCTGCGCCCCAAGCCACGTTGCCGAAGCCGGAGATGGCCACCGTCTTGCCTTCGAAGCAGGTGCCTTTGTCTTTCAGCATGGACTGAACGAAGTAACATGCGCCGTAGCCGGTTGCCTCAGGACGGATGAGCGAGCCGCCGAATTCCAGGCCCTTGCCGGTGAAGGTGCCGGTGTGTTCGCGCGTCAGTTTCTTGAACATGCCGAACATGTAGCCTACTTCGCGGCCGCCTACGCCGATGTCGCCTGCCGGAACGTCCATGTCGGGACCCAGGTGACGCCACAGTTCGAGGATGAAGGCCTGGCAGAAGCGCATGATTTCGGCGTCGCTCTTGCCGCGGGGCGAGAAGTCCGAACCTCCTTTACCGCCGCCCATAGGCAGGGTGGTCAGGGCGTTCTTGAAGGTCTGCTCGAAGCCGAGGAACTTCAGGATGGACAGGGTGACGGATGCGTGGAAACGGATGCCGCCTTTGTACGGGCCGATGGCGTTGTTGAACTGGACGCGATAGCCGAGGTTGGTCTGCACTTCGCCGCGGTCGTCAATCCAAGTTACGCGGAAGGTGAAGATGCGGTCCGGTTCGACAAGGCGTTCTATGATTTTTGCTTTTTCAAATTCGGGGTGTTCGTTGTAGATGTCTTCGATGGACATCAACACTTCTTTGACGGCCTGGAGGTATTCCAATTCACCGGGGTGTTTTGCCTCAAGGGAGGCCATGATTCGTTCGATATTCATAATATTGTATGTTAAGGGTTATTGTTATTTTGTCAACAATTACAGGGGCAAAGATATGGATTTTATTGTATGAGCCTAATCTTTTAGGCGAAATTTTGCGTTAAGAATGATAAAAAGATAGTTTTCGGGGAATCGGTGCGGATACGGACGCGGGCGGGCGGAGGCCGGCGCAAATGACAGAATGAAGGAATATGGGCGCGGCTGTTGGCTGATTGCTATTTTTTTCTCACTTTTGCTCTACCTTATACATACTAATAGAAGAAAATGCGATGCTTAGTAAATTAAAACTGAGTCAACTTTATTTCAAGGACACTTCGTTTGTCAATCTGATGACGAAGCGTATTTTCAACGTCTTGCTGGTGGCCAATCCCTACGATGCTTTCATGCTGGAGGACGACGGACGCATCGACGAGAAAATCTTCAATGAATACACCGAACTGAGTCTGCGCTATCCTCCGCGTTTCACCCAGGTGTCGACCGAGGAGGAGGCCTGGCGGCAGTTGAACAACATCCCGTTCGACCTGGTCATCTGCATGCCGGGCACGGACAACTGCGACAGTTTCCAGATTGCGCGTAATATAAAGAAGGAATACGAGCATATTCCGCTGGTGGTGCTGACTCCTTTCTCGCATGGCATCACCCAGCGCATGGAGCACGAGGACCTGAGTATGTTCGAGTATGTGTTCTGCTGGCTGGGGAATACGGACTTGCTGCTGTCCATCATCAAACTGATCGAGGACAAGATGAACCTCGAGCACGATGTGAAGGAGGTGGGCGTGCAGGTGATTCTGTTGGTGGAGGATTCCATCCGTTTCTATTCGTCGGTGCTGCCTTACTTGTTCAAGTTCGTGCTGAAGCAGAGCCAGGAATTTTCGACCGAGGCACTGAACGCGCACCAGCAGACGCTGCGGATGCGCGGACGGCCCAAGATTGCCTTGGCGCGGTCGTACGAGGAGGCTACGGCGCTGTACGAGAAGTATGCCGACAACGTGTTGGGCATCATCACCGACGTGCGTTTTCCGCGTGGAGGTGTGACGGACGCCCTGGCGGGGGTGAAGTTCGTGTCGGAGGTGCGCAAGCACGACGAGTTCCTGCCGGTCATCATGCAGTCGTCGGAGACGGAGAACCGGGTGTACGCCTCGCGTTTCCACGCCAGCTTCATCGACAAGAATTCGAAGAAGATGAACATCGACCTGCGGCAGGCCGTGTCGGACCATTTCGGGTTCGGCGACTTCATCTTCCGCAACCCGACCACCCGCGAGGAAATCGCCCGGGTGCGAAATCTGAAGGAACTGCAGAACGTCATCTTCGCCATCCCGAAGGAATCGTTCCTCTACCACATCAGCCGCAACCACGTGTCGCGTTGGCTCTACTCGCGGGCCATGTTCCCGGTGGCGGAGTTTCTGAAGCAGATCACGTGGGACAGCCTGCAAGACGTGGATGCGCACCGGCGCATCATCTTCGAGTCGATTGTGAAGTACCGCAAGATGAAGAATCAGGGCGTGGTGGCCGTGTTCAAGCGCGACCGGTTCGACCGCTACTCCAACTTCGCCCGCATCGGCGAAGGCTCGCTGGGCGGAAAGGGCCGCGGCCTGGCGTTCATCGACAACATGGTGAAGCATCATCCGGAGTTCGAGCAGTTCGAGAACGCCGAGGTGGCCATCCCGAAGACGGTGGTGCTGTGTACGGACGTGTTCGATGAGTTCATGGACACGAACAACCTGTACCAGGTAGCTTTGTCGGATGCGCCGGACGATGTCATCCTGAAGTATTTCCTGAAGGCCAAACTGCCCGACCGCCTGGTGGAGGACTTCTTCACGTTCTTCGACGTGGTGAAGGCGCCCATCGCCATCCGTTCGTCCAGCCTGCTGGAGGACTCGCACTACCAGCCCTTCGCGGGCATCTATTCGACCTACATGATTCCTTATCTCGACGACAAATATGAGATGCTGCGCATGCTGAGCGATGCCATCAAGGGCGTGTATGCCTCGGTCTATTACCGCGACAGCAAGGCGTATATGCAGGCCACGTCGAACGTCATCGACCAGGAGAAGATGGCCGTCATCCTGCAGCAGGTGGTCGGTAATTCGTATGGCGAACGGTTCTACCCGACCATGTCGGGCGTGGCGCGTTCGCTCAACTATTATCCCATCGGCGACGAACGTCCCGAGGAGGGGACGGTGAACCTGGCGCTGGGGCTGGGCAAGTACATCGTGGACGGAGGCATGACGCTGCGCTTCTCGCCTTACCACCCGAACCAGGTGCTGCAGACCAGCGAGATGGAGATGGCCTTGCGCGAGACGCAGACGCAGTTTTATGCGCTCGACCTGCGGAACGTGGGCGAGAACTTCTCCATCGACGACGGCTTCAACCTGCTGAAACTGCGGGTGAAGGATGCCGAGGAGGACGGCTCGCTGCGCTACATCGTGTCGACCTACGACCCTTACGACCAGGTGATACGCGACGGCTACTACCCGGGCGGACGGAAACTGCTCACGTTTGCCAACGTGCTGCAGCACGACGTGTTCCCCTTGGCGCGTATCCTGCAGCTGGTGCTGGAGCACGGGCAGGGCGAGATGCGCCGGCCGGTGGAAATCGAGTTCGCGGTCACGCTGAACAAGGAGAACGGCAAGTCGGGCACGTTTTACCTGCTGCAGATACGGCCGATCGTGGACAGCAAGGAGATGCTGGACGAGGACTTGTCGCTCATCCCGGACGACGAGGTGCTGCTGCGCTCGGAGAACTCGCTGGGGCACGGCATCATGACGGACCTGCAGGACGTGGTGTATGTGAAGACGGATGGCTATTCGGCCTCGAACAACCCGACGATCGCGTACGAGATAGAGCAACTGAACCAACAGTTCCTCGCGGCGGGCAAGAACTACGTGCTGGTGGGCCCGGGCCGCTGGGGAAGCAGCGATTCGTGGCTAGGCATCCCGGTGAAGTGGCCGCACATCTCGGCGGCCAGGGTCATCGTGGAGGCGGGGCTGACGAACTACCGCGTAGACCCCAGCCAGGGCACGCACTTCTTCCAGAACCTGACGTCGTTCGGCGTAGGCTATTTCACCATCAACGCCTTCCGGGGCGACGGGGTGTACAACCAGGCTTTCCTGGATGCGCAGCCGGCGGTGTTCGAAACGAAGTTCCTGCGCCATGTGCACTTCGACCATCCGCTGACGGTGAAGATGGACGGCAAGAAGAACCGGGGCGTGGTGATGCTGCCGAAGGGGTCGTGAGACAGGATAAAACGCGTGCGCACGTATCTGCCTTCGCGTGTACACGCGTTTGCCTTCACGTGTACACGCATTTGCCTTCGTGTGCGCACGCGTTTGCAATGGTCTTGCAATGGTCTTGCAACGGCGTTGCAACAGCGTTGCAATGCCGTTTAAACGACGTTTAAACCCAAATCGGTCGTTAGCGTTATGATGATAACGACTTTTGTTTTTGAGCAGATGTGTTCTCGTTTTGAGGGCGCAATGGGGCTCCATTGTAACCGAGAAACGGGAACGCAGATGCCAAAAAGAAAGTTCGTTTGCGCATAATGGCCTAATGACCGTTTTGGGTTAAAAGCCGGCGGCCGAAGAGATGCGAAAAAGCCCTGCAAGGAGTCGTGTTCCTTGCAGGGCTTTCTGCCTTTATGCGGACGTTCGGTCGGAATCAGAAGTAGAACGTCATGTTGAGCGAGCCGCCCAGGCTTTCCGTGCCGAGGTAGAACTCGCGGTAGCGAGGACGTACCAGGTCCGTGCGGGTCTCTACGCGGCCGAGGTTGGCGTTGTAGCCCTCGCGCTCTTCGTACTGCTGTCCGCCGAAGATGTAGTACATGCTCAGGTTCACCTCTGCGCCCAGCGAAATCTTCGGGGCGACGAACCATTCGATGCCTGCGCTGCCCGTGATGCCGGCGTAGAAGTCGGAGGCTTTGCCGTTGGTCTTCGTCAGACGGCGGTTGTTGGCGTCGTATATGCCGGCGAAGTTCGTGCTCGGGGTCTGGTTGATGGCCGTCATCTCGTTGCCGTAGGTGTAGGTGGTCTTGTCGTTTTGGAAGGCGAACAGGACACCGAAACCGAACACACCCTGTACGCGCTTGCTACCCTTGCGGTATTCGCTGCCCAGCATGATGCTCATGCCGTTGCGCCAGTTGTGTGCCTGGTCCACCACCTTGTCCTCGCTCAGTCCGTTGAGGGCGGTGGCGGCATCGTCGGTCACGTAGCGGTTGTCGTACTTCGAACGGAGCATGAGGCCGATGTTGGCACGCAGGCCCCACTCGTCCGTCAGCATGTATTTCCCCTGGATGGACACGTCGGGCATCAGGCCCCGGTTCTTGAAGCGGGCGTTCTCTTTCACGAACGGCGCACCGCCCAGGTAGGTGATGTCGTTGTTCGTGTTGCCGTTGAAGGCGTTGCCCACGTATTTCAGCAAGGGAATCACGTCGATACCCAGCGCCCAGTCGCCCTCCTCGGGCAGGTACTGCTTCTGGGCCTTCTCTTGTGCGCTGGCAGCCGCCATCGGGAGCAGCGCAATCAGTAAGCAGGAAATAATCTTTTTCATTCGGTTGCGTCGTTAGTGGGTTAGTTGTTGCTGTTCTTCTCTTGCTCCAGCAGTTCGTCCAGCCAGAGTTCGCCGTTGAGGCTGACTTCGGTGCCGTCGGTCGGAACGAAGCTCATCATCTTGAATTTGTAGGACTGAGGCAGGTCTACTTTGTAAGAGAATGTGCTGTTCACTGTGCTCGACGCATAGTAGCCCTTCACCGTCTTGCTCTTGTAGTCGGTGGTGTAGGGGAAGCGGTACTGGTAGTACGAAGCCCACTTGGCCAGTTCCGTTTCGCTCCATTCCTTTTCCACTTCTTCGTAGAACGTGTAGTCGCTCACGACGGGCATTGCCTCGATTTCGCACGTGAGGGTGCAGGGCAGTTCGTTGACGGGGATGTTCAGCGTGAATTCGCCGTTGGCGTTGGTCGTGCAGTTGTACGTGCGTGTCAGGCTGTAGTACGTCACGTTGACGAGCAGGTCCGCGTTGGCCATCTTGTCGTAGTAGGTGACGCGGCGCGGTGCGCTTACCAGGTCCAGTTTGCCCTTGTTGGCACCTTCTTCCTTGATGGTGTTGCTGACGGCGGCATAGTATTTCTCCATCTGCTTGCCGATCACGCCGCCGAAGGTCACGTACTGGTTGAACGTGGCCACCTGGTCGCGGCTGTCGTATTGGTCATACTCGCACTCGGCCGTTTTGATGGCGCCGGACGAAAGGGTGAGGGTCTGTCCTGTGGTGTAGAAATATACCGTGTCCTTCACGGCCTTGATTTCGTTGTTGATGCGTTCCACGGTGTTGAATTCGCCCTCGAAAGCGTGCGGACGAACGGTGGCCGTCACGTTTCCATCGACCGGGACGGGCACAGCCAAGGAGAAACGGCCGTTGGCGTCGGTCTTGATGGTCTTGTAGAGCGTCTTGCCGCTGGCCGTCGACTGATAGTCGGCATTGTTCAGCAGGATGTCCACCTGCTTGCCGGCGGCCGGCTTCATCAATTCCTTGAACTTCCCGTTTTCCAGGATGGTTCCTTCGCTGTAGGTCACGAGTCCTTGGATGGTAGCTTTGCCGGGCATATCGCTGATTTCCAGCGAGGATTGCTCTTCAGTGCAACCGATGGCCAGTGCGGCCGTCAGTGCGCAGGCCGCAAGGGCCTTTGTGCGATGTAAAATCTTCATGTCGTAATTGTTTTAATGGATGAATGAATATAAAAGTTTTTTACGCGGCAAAGGTAGACCTAATATTCGAGGCGGCAAACTTTTCGGGGCGGAAAGTTGCGTATTGGCGTGCCGGAGGGGTCGGACGGTGAGTCGAATGAATGATTTTGCTGTTGAATATAAGTTGGTTGAGTCCATGCCGTATCCGATGCACTTTTCTGCTTTCCTCCAACGGCCGGAAATGCGTGGGATCGATTCTTCTCCAAATTATATAGCGAGAGGAGCATCCAATCTTGACAGATGGTGCTCCTCTCCCTCATTTAGTTGTAAATATCGCGTAAAACTATGTCCGTTGTCGTGTGGCCGGGAACATTCGCCGGGTCAGACGATGCCTTGCGCCATCATGGCCTTGGCCACCTTCATGAAGCCGGCGATGTTGGCCCCCTTCACGTAGTTGACGTATCCGTCGGACTCGGTGCCGTACTTCACGCAGTTCTCGTGGATGTTCTCCATGATTTGGTGCAACTTCTGGTCCACCTCCTCGGCGCTCCACGACAGGCGTTCGGAGTTCTGGGTCATTTCCAGGCCCGATACCGACACGCCGCCGGCGTTGGCAGCCTTGCCCGGAGCATAGAGGATTTTGGCCTCCTGGAACACCTTGATGGCTTCGGGCGTGGAGGGCATGTTGGCACCTTCGCTCACGGCGATTACGCCGTTGGCCACCAACTGACGCGCCTGGTCGCCGTTGATTTCGTTCTGAGTGGCCGAGGGGAGGGCGATGTCTGCCTTCTCGCCCCAGGGCTTGGCTCCCTCCACGTATTTTACGCCCGGATACTGCTCGGCATATTCGCGGATGCGGCCCCGGTAGAGGTTCTTCAGTTCCATGATGTAGTCCAACTTGGCGCGGTCGATGCCTTCGGGGTCGTAGACGTATCCGTCCGAGTCGCTCATGGTGAGCACCTTTCCGCCCATCTGCAGCACCTTTTCGGCCGTGTACTGGGCCACGTTGCCCGACCCGGAGATCAGCACCGTCTTGCCCTGCAGGTCCATGCCTCTGGTCTTCAGCATCTCCATGAGGAAGTAGACGTTGCCGTAACCCGTAGCCTCGGGACGGATGAGCGAACCGCCGAACTCGCGGCCCTTGCCGGTCAGCACGCCGCTGAACTCGCGCGTCAGTTTCTTATACATGCCGAACATGAAGCCCACTTCGCGTCCGCCCACGCCGATGTCGCCGGCCGGAACGTCCACGTCGGGACCGATGTGGCGCCACAACTCCAGCATGAAGGCCTGGCAGAAACGCATCACCTCGGCGTTCGACTTGCCACGGGGCGAGAAGTCCGAGCCGCCTTTGCCGCCGCCCATGGGCAGGGTGGTGAGGGAGTTCTTGAAGGTCTGTTCGAATGCGAGGAACTTCAGGATGCCGAGGTTGACCGAACTGTGGAAGCGGATGCCGCCTTTGTAGGGGCCGATGGCGTTGTTGTGCTGCACGCGGTAGCCCATGTTGGTCTGCACGTTGCCGCGGTCGTCCACCCACGTGACGCGGAACTGGTACACGCGGTCGGGGATGCACAGACGCTCAATCAGGTTGGCCTTGTCAAACTCCGGATGGCGGTTGTATTCTTCTTCGATGGTGCCAAGCACCTCTTCTACGGCTTGATGATACTCGGGTTCGTTGGGAAATCTTCTCTTTAAATCCTCTAATACCTTGGTTGCATTCATAATCTGTATTCTTATCTAATTGGTTGTTTCCTTTTGTTGCGGTTGCAAAAGTACGTAATTAAATTAGAAATGCAAACAGATTATAAATAAAATGCCTGTTCTTATGACAAATTGCGTACAAACCTTCTGTTTATCGAACAAAACGGTGTGTGCAGGTGTGCGTGTGCTACTTCTTGCGCAGCATCTTATATAAAGGAATAAAGACGAGTGCCCCCGAGATGAGCAGCGAGAGGATGACCGGCCCGTCCAGTCGGGGCGAGGTGGTCAGTACGAGGAAACACAGCACAATCCAGAGGAGCAGCAGGCAGACGATTTGCGGGCGGGATAACGGCTTTTTCATGGTGGCAGGTCTGGGAATGGGTGAAAGAAGGGCGGTGCGTCCAGACGGCCAGCCTGCTGCGTGGCTGCTGGCCCTCGGGTGACGCACCGCCCTTCGGCGGGTGGCTATTTCAAGCCTTGTTTCTTTTTGTAGACAATGGCGTCGATGACGGCCACGGCCGTGATGTTGACAATGTCGCGCACCGAACTTTCGAAGTCGGTGAAGTGGATGGGCTTGTTCAGACCCATCTGGATGGGGCCGATGAGCTCCGTGTCGCACATGGCCTGGATCAGTTTGTAGCCGGAGTTGGCCGAACTGAGGTTCGGGAACACCAGGGTGTTTACGTCCTTTCCGGCCAGGCGGGTGAAGGGATACTTGGCGTCGCGCAGCTGGGTGTTCATGGCGAAGTTCACCTGCATCTCGCCGTCGATGGCCAGGTCGGGATAGTTCGTCTGCATGTATTCCACGGCATGGTGCACGGTGGCCGGGCTGCCCACCTGGTCCGAACCGAAGTTGGAGTACGACAGCATGGCCATCACCGGTGTATGGTTGAAGAAACGGACGGTTTCCTCGGTCAGGCGTGCCACATCGATGAGCGTTTCCGCATCGGGGTGGCGGTTGATGAGCGTGTCCGAGATGAAGTAGGTGCCCTTCTTCGAGTTGAGGATGTGCATCGTGGCGAAGTGTTTGTACTCCGGACGGATGCCGATGACTTCCTTGGCCACCTTGATGGTGTTGGAGTATTTGGTGTACAGGCCGGTGATGAACGCATCGGCCTCGCCCGTCTCTACCATCATCATGCCGAAGTAGTTACGCTCGAACATCTTGTCGTTGGCCTCTTCGAAGGTGGCACCTTCGCGTGCACGCTTCTCGGCCAGGATGCGGGCATAGCGTTCGCGGCGTTCGGCCTCACGGTCGTGGCGCAGGTTGATGATTTCGATGCCGTCGAGGTTCAGGTCCAGTTCCTTGGCCAGTTTCATGATGCGCTCGTCGTTGCCCAGCAGGATGGGGTGGCAGATGCCTTCGGCCTTGGCCTCCACGGCGGCCTTCAGCATGTTGGGGTGGATGCCTTCGGCGAATACCACGCGCTGCGGGTTGCTGCGTGCCGTGTCGTAGAGTTGGCGCGTCATCTTCGACTCGTACCCCATCAGCTCCTTCAGTTGGGTGCGGTAGGCATCCCAGTCTTCGATGTGCTTGCGGGCCACACCCGACTCCATGGCCGCCTTGGCCACAGCCATCGACACCTCGGTGATGAGGCGCGGGTCAACCGGCTTGGGGATGAAGTATTCGGGTCCGAACGTGAAGTTGTTCACGTGGTAGGCCTCGTTCACGATGTCGGGCACCGGCTGCTTGGCCAATCCGGCGATGGCGCGTACGGCGGCCAGTTTCATCTCCTCGTTGATGGCCTTGGCCTGTGTGTCGAGCGCACCGCGGAAGATGTAGGGGAAACCGATGACGTTGTTGATTTGGTTCGGATAGTCCGAACGTCCGGTGGCAATCAGGATGTCGGGGCGCGAAGCCTTGGCGTCTTCGTACGAGATTTCCGGCACGGGGTTGGCCAGGGCGAACACGATGGGCGAGGGTGCCATGCTGCGGACCATGTCCTGCGAGAGCACGTTCCCTCTCGACAAGCCGAGGAACACATCGGCGCCTTGGATGGCCTCTGCCAACGTGTGGATGTCGGTGCGGTCGGTGGCGAAATAGCGTTTCTGCTCGTTCAGGTCGGTTCGCGCCTTCGAGATGACGCCCTTGCTGTCCAGCATGACGATGTTTTCCAGGCGCGCACCCAGCGAGATGTACAGCTTGGTGCACGATACGGCCGAGGCACCTGCTCCGTTTACGACGATGCGTACGTCCTCAATCTTCTTGCCGGCTACCTCCAGAGCGTTCAGCAGTCCGGCGCTGGAGATGATGGCGGTGCCATGTTGGTCGTCGTGCATCACGGGGATGTCCAGTTCCTCCTTCAGCCGGCGTTCGATTTCGAAACATTCCGGTGCCTTGATGTCCTCCAGGTTGATGCCTCCGAAGGTCGGGGCGATGGCCTTCACGGCCTCGATGAACTTGTCCGGGTCTTTCTCGTCGATTTCGATGTCGAACACGTCGATGCCTGCGTAGATTTTGAAAAGCAGGCCTTTGCCCTCCATCACCGGCTTGCCGCTCAGGGCGCCGATGTCGCCCAGGCCCAACACGGCTGTTCCGTTGGAGATGACGGCCACCAGGTTGCCTTTTGCGGTGTATTTGTAAGCGTCTTGCGGATTTTTTTCGATTTCCAGGCACGGTTCTGCCACGCCGGGTGAGTAGGCCAGCGAGAGGTCGGTCTGCGTACTGTAGGGCTTGGTCGGGATGACTTCTATCTTGCCCGGTTTGCCTTGCGAGTGATAAAGCAAGGCTGCTTCTTTGGTTATTTTTGCCATATTCGTTAAGATTACTGTTTTCTGTTACGTTTCGGCAAATGTAGGGAAAAAAGCCTTCGGGTGTATGCACAAACTCTTAATAAGTGAGAAAATGACATGGAAATGTCAATTTTTCTACCAATTTGGGAGAAGAAATGTGGGCTTCGTTGCAAATGTGTAGGGCGTGGAGTGCGCGCACGTTCGATTGCTGGAATATCCACGAAGGTTGCAAATAAGATGCGCTATTCGCCTGCCGGGTTGTTCCAAACCAGCCGGAAGACCGCGTTTCGGAACGATTCGCTCAGGAGGGGATAGGCCGGATGGGTGATGTCGATGCGTTCGCCTGTGCAGGTGAAGAAGCACACCAAGTTGTCATGTTCGGAGTTCGCTGCATCGGCGATGGCGACGTAGTCAGTGTTTTCCGCTGCGAGCAGATATACCCCGGTAGGCCTTTTGGCATCGTGTTGGAGAATTTTCCCCACCTTCTCAGTAATCCAAGCGGGGTCTTTTATTCCGCAAACGCTTATCCCGATGGGCTCGAAGACGAATTGATTCTGATGCTCATCGTCTTGGCAAGACAAGAGGAGCAACAGGAGCAAGGATAATAGTCGTTTTCCCATGGTTGGGAAATCTGAATGGTTAAGTACGTGTTGCAACGCGGGTACTCGCAAGCCGCCGCGCGGATACCTTCATGAGGCTGCGCCCGTACCGCCCCTCCGTTTTTAACCCAAATCGGTCAGTAGAGACTTGTCATCCATGTGTAAGTGACGAATCGTGTATGATATACCGTATTCGCAGTTACCGCATTTCCCGGGATGGACGGAGTCTCTACTGACCGATTTGGGTTGAATGATAATACCTATTTGCTTACTTGCGCGCGCCGAAGAATTTTTGCGGAGCCTTTGCCGTGTAGTCCTTGCCGGCTACGGTCAGCGATGCCTTCACGATGCCGGTGAGGGCGGTATCATCGATGGCACCCTCCGGCAGACTCGTCGCCGTGAAGTCCCATGCCTCGTTGTAGTCGGCATTGTCGAGACGGTTCGTGTCCAACTCGTAGTTGGCGAAGGCCACGCCCAGGTCATTCGCGCCCTTGGCGATGATGCTGTGTGCATCTACAGCATCGGCATAGTTCTTGTTCGACACATAATTGAGATAGGGAATGGTGGTCTCGTCGTCGATGTCTTGTTGCAGCGTGCTGGTGATGGCACTGGCCACATAACAGTTGTAGTCGATGACCGATTTGTCGTCGCATCCGTCAGTAATACCCGGCTTGCCCCATTTGGGTGCCTGTGCGCGGTACTTGCAGTTGACCATGAGATTGTTGAACACGTTGACCAGAATGTTCTTCTCCACATAGACACATCCTCCCTTGGTCCCGTCGCGCCGCCATCCAGCATTGACGATGGTGTTGTTATAGGCCACACACTTGGCTTGTCCGCGTCCGGCGGCATCGTCCTGTCCCGAACTCGAAAGTTTCAGGCCGTTGGTGTTGGGGCTGTACATCACGTTGTATGCCACCAGCGTACTTGTTCCTGCCTTCACATTCACAGCCTCGCCTCCGGTTGCTCCGTTACCCGAGAAGGTGTTGCCGATGATGAGAGCCTGGCCTCCCTGCATATAGATGCCATCGGCAAAGCCGTTACGTATGACACAGTCGGTCACTACGAGCGAACCCTTGAATTTGGGGCCGGTCGTTATCTGTACGCCATAGTCTTCGCCCGCAGTGTAAATGCCGGCGAGCACGGAGGGAGAGGTCTCGGTCATTGCGCTACCTGCATATTCGATGACGCAATGCTCGAAGAGTGCCTCGGCCTGTGTGTCGCTGTTGTTCATCATGAAGCCACCCCACAGGTTGCGGCAGTCAGTTACGTTGCTGAACTTGCGCTCTGTGGCGGGGATAGAGAACAGGACCGGTGCTTCGGCCGTTCCGTGGCAGTAGATATTGCCATCGACAACGAACTCAATGCCGGTACCTGTGGCATCGGCCGCGTTGAAGATGACTTCTACGCCTTGCTCGATGGTGAGGCTCTTTCCGGTGGGGACTTTCAGTTGTCCGTTCACGGTCACGGTGCTATAGGCCGCCCATATGCCCGACACCTCTCCCGAGACCGTCATGGCGTTGGCCGCAACACTTACGCTGAGCGTTTTTGCCAACGATGGCATGGCTACGGGTGTGGCCGTAATGGTGGCCGTTCCGGGTTTGATGGCTGTAACCACACCATTGGCGACGGTTGCCACCTCGTTGTCGGAAGAAGTCCATTCGACCGTCTTTTCGTCCACATTTTCCGGAAAGAATTGCACGCTCACACTGAGAGTCTCGCCCGGAGTAAGCGTAGAGGCTGTGGGGTCGATGGTGAATTTGCTTAGTGTCGCACCTTTGTTGTCATCGTCGTTGCACGATGTCATCGTTACAGTAGATGTGATGGCTATCGCCATCATCATCAGGAAATTCATTGTTTTTTTCATCTTGTTGCTAAAATTATCCTGTTGTTACAGTTTCCATCTCACACCTATCGTCAGGCTCACTCCGTTCTTTTCTTCTCTTTCCACCACGCCTCCGTCATATCGCCGCACGTTCTGTAAAGCGGCGTTCCGTTCGTTGGCGTTGTAGTACCGGATGAGGGAGGAATTGAGCAAGTTTTGTGCTTTGGCGAATACGCTCCAGCCGCCCTTGCATTTTTTCTCCACACTTGCGTCGAGTTGCCACAGCGGTGCATCCCAGCGGTCGTTCTCGTAGAGTCGTTCCACCACCGCAATGCGTTTGCCCGTATACGAACACGCCACCTGTGCGTCCCAGCCCCGCTTCGTGTCTTTATAGAGCAGTGAGCAGTTGAACACGTGGGCAGCCTGACCAAAGAGCGGGCGGCTTTGGTCGGCATGGTCGGTGTAGATAGTGCCGTCCGAGTCGGTCAGTTCACGCAGTTTGCTGGTCGTAATCTTGGAGTGGGTATAGGTATAGTTGGCCTTGATGCCGAATCGGTTGAAATATTTCATCACGTCAATTTCCAGTCCGAGGTTTGACGCGTTGCCATAGTTGCCTGGCGCATAAAATGTCTCCTGTCCTATGGCGGTCATGCCGTATTCGATGGGGTTGTGAATGTCCTTATAGAATAGGCATACCATCAGTTGCTCGCTTTGTCCGGGGAAATACTCATATCGCAAGTCGAAATTATGCGCTGTGGTGTGTTTCAGATTGGGATTGCCGCATTCATTGTAGTCCTCGTTGATGATGTGATAGGGTACAATCTCGAAGAAACTCGGACGGTTGATGGCCTCGTAGTAGGAAAGCCGGAGGTTGGCATTGCGGTGTATGTTCCATTTGACATGAACATCAGGCAGATAGTCGGTATAGCGTTGCTCTCCTCTGTTTGCACTGCCTTCGGTGGCAAAGTGCAAGGTATATCCCTGGCGCGTGTTCTCGACCCGCAGTCCGGCTACGAATTGCCATGCCCCCGATGTAAGCGTCAGTTTTCCGTAGCCGGCGGCTATCTTCTCCGTCGCACCGTAATTCATGGGGTCGGTTAGCGTATAACTCTTCAGCCTGAGGCTGATGGCATCGTAGTTGTCCCAATCAATGTCCTTGAACTGGTCGTAGGGCGATTCCTTGGAAGCATCGTAAGGCTGGAACGTATATTCGTGGTAATAACTGTCGCGCTTCTTGTCGCGATACATGGCTCCGGCCTCTATCGCGAGGGCAGCCTGTCCGGCCTTTATCCTGTATCCCAGATCCAGATGTCCGGCGATGTCCCTGTCGGAATTGCGTTCCCATCGTCTGATGGCTCCCACGTTCTTGTTCACCCATACCGAGGTCCCGGCAGCATTGCTGTTGAGTTGGATTTGTGTATTGTCCGGTGTCTTCTGTCTCGCCTCAGCCAGGTTGGCTCCCCACTGCAATGTCAGCGCGTCGCCTTCCAGCATACGGTGTTCTCCCAGCAGCGAGACATTGGCAATGGTCTGCCTCTGCCAGCGCAGTCTCAAGGTTTCTTCCTGTTCGGCGAAAGCATCGCGCACCTGCGAGTTGCCGAAGTTCATGTATCCCCCGTACAGGGCGAGTTTATGCCGTTGCGTGATGTAATAGTCCAGTTTGGCATGGGCACCAATCCTGGTCTGATTTTCCGAGAAGAAACGGTTGGTCATGCGTTGTACGCCGTCGTTGTCTGCCGTAGCCTCATACATATCGCTTGTCTTCCCTTTGTTGCTGTTACGGAAACTGAATGCCACCATCACGCCGAGGTGGTCGTCCGCGAAACGATCGCCATAGGCCAATCCGGCCGCTATGTCAGGCAGGGGCTTGCGTTGCCGGACGTGGAGGTTCTTCATCGTAAAGTCAGTCTCATCGGTGGGATAGGCTTGCCCATAACGTTCGTTCGGGCTGCTACCGATGATGTCGCTATGCGCAAACGATTGGAAATCATTGCCTATGAAGTGCGAACTGTAGCCTGTCTGGAGGTTCGCCGTGAGCATTCGTCGTGCCGGAGCATCCTTCATCACCATATTGACGGCCCCACCTATGCCATCGCCCTCCATGTCGGCCGTGAGCGATTTGGTCACCTCCAGCCTGTCGAGCAACTCGGAAGGGAATATGTCGAGCGGCACAAAACGGTTCTTGCTGTCGGGACTTGGTATCTTCAGCCCGTTGACAAGCGTGTAATTGTACCGTTTGTCCATTCCGCGCAAAATGGCATATTGTCCCTCGCCCGAACTGTTGCGCTCCATGGTGACACCACTCATGCGCTGGATGACGTTGGCCACGGTGATGTCGGGCGACAGTTCGATGGCTTTTGCGCTCATGACGTTGACGACGTTCAGCGAATTGCGCTCCATGAGCCTTGCCGCCATCTCGGACCGGCCTGTATTTTCAGCCACAATCACTACATCGCCAAGAGCCACATTATCGGTCTCCATGTCGATATCAACGGTGACATTGCCGCTGTTGATGACAATTTCCTTGGTTTTGTAGCCTATGTAACTGCACACTAACGTACAGGGAAAGTCGCTGAACGAGAGCTGGAAACTGCCATCAAGTCCTGTGACAGTCCCTTTCCTGCTGTCACCCTTTATCAGAATAGACACGCCAATAATCTCTTCGCCCGACTGTCTGTCCTTCACTTTGCCCTTGATGGAATTGGCCTGGGCTGCACCTGTGGCCACCAGCAGCAGGAGAACTAACCATATTGTTCTCATACCTTTACCCTATGCTTTTGCTTATTTTTGCGTCCGAACAATCCGATGGATGACGGTTCCCGTCTTATCCACCATGCTTAGGCATAACTGTTCCTTTGTGGCTGTGAGTACCGAAAATCCCGGTTCGGGCGAGCAGAACACTGTCCCTTCTGTGGGCTTGACCTTTCGTGCCAATGATCCAGCCGAGTTCACTACGAAGTCGATGCCATCATTGCCTCGGCGAATATGCTGGAAATTATGGATATGTCCGCATACGTACATCGCCACCTTCATGCTATGCTTGTCGAGTATGGGGAGCAGCCTTTGCTGCATATCCTGCTGCTCGATGATGTCCTTGCCTGTCTGGGCATACACGGGGTGATGTCCCACCACAATCACCCAATCCTCCTTGGCATCGCACAACGTGCGGTCGAGCCACGCCAGTTGGGCCTCCACATCCTGACTGTCGACATCGGGATAGGTGGGGTTGTTGTGATAACGATTGATCATCGGGGTCGTGTCGACGAACACGATTCGGATGCTCACTCGGCCCTCGTCGTCGCCGAACGCCTGCGTGTAATAGCGTCCCTCCATCATCCAGCGTCGCGACACTTTGCTATAATCCATCACGGCTTGCGTATTGCCTCGATATTCGTGGTTGCCCAGAATGGGCAGCCAAGGCATCATCAGTTCGGGGTGGGAGTATATCAGTTCATAGTTGGTCATCCACAGCGGGTCGGCAGTCGACGCAACGCCTGAAAAATGGTGGACATCCCCCAAAGCAAGTACCGCCTCCGGTCCAATTGTTTCAGCCATCTCGCCCATCAGAGCAGCGATTGGCTTTTGGTCGTAATATCCGTTTCGGCCAAGGTCGTTGGCAAGAAAAAGGCTCACGTCGCCCTTCATCCCCTTCCATTGATCCGGGGTTTGGGCATGAACCGTCATGGTTAAAATCAAAGAGGCTGCTATCGCCATGATTGCGAGCCATACATTACGTTTTACGTTTTTCATACAAACTACTAAATCCATATAAGTCGTCTCCTCGTTTTTTTTTGAGCGCAAAAGTAGCGGCACCCTGTTGCGGCATGATGAAGTGGCTGCGAAGAAAGTGCGTCATTTGTGTTACAAAACTGTGAATAAGCAGGTTTTTTGTGGGTCGTTGTGCATGGAATCAGAAGAATCTTCGTACCCACGTGCCATTGCGCGAGTACTCTCGTGCCATTGTGCGGGTACTCTGCGGTTGCCCATTTTTGAAAGGTATGACGTGTGGCCTCCGCGCGTACTCTCACAAGCCCCTGAAGATACTCGTGCGGCCTCATGAGCATATGCGCACGGTCCCATGAGCATATGCGTGCTGAGCGATGCGGTGCCCGTCACGGCGCAGCGCCGTAGCCTGTTGACTATGACTGATTTTACTTCACAGATTATTTGTTTGTTTACGAGTTTACTT
>JBJEHD010000083.1:0-1545 GCA_051875715.1 Bacteroidaceae bacterium | reverse complement strand
GGCTTCGGACAGATTTTCCATGCTCATTTTAGTTTTACCGGACAGCAATAATAAAATACGTGTTTTTGTGCAACGAAGTCAGGAAAAAGGAGTGATAGAAAAGCAACGAACGCATACTCCATAAGAAAATGAGGCTGTGTCAAAATCAGAGTTTCGACACAGCCTCAAAGGTACGTCATACGCCATTGGGCGGGAAGGCCGGCTTATTCTTTGGGTACGCTCGTCAACGAAAAATACTTGCGTCCCGTGATGACGGACATCGAGGCTACGTTCGTTTTGTTGTTCAGTGTGGTAATCGTGGCCTGACCGTCCATCTCGCCGAGATAGTACTCCTCGCCGGATTTTTCATCCACCTCGTGGGTATAGAAGTCCAGGTCGAGTTCGCCTTGGATGTCGAACGTGACGTCGCTGTAGTTTCTGACTTTGCCGGTGAAGTCTATGATCTTTTGCGGATTCAGGCGATACTTCACGTGATAGGCCAAGTGCGCCTTGTTGCCCACTCCCCTCTTGTAGGTGTAGCTCGAGATGAGGTTGTCCACCACCTCGTCATAGAAGAAATATTGGTAGGCTTTTCCGTTGGCAGCATAGCGCATTCCATGGGCTTTATAGCGCAACGCGCTCATGTACAAGCCTTCGATGGACGCGGGGGCCACGCTGCAGTAGTCGCCCATCCTCTGAAAAACGCCCGTCTCCTCGGTGGCTGCATCCACGTAGGTGAAGCGGTTTTCCTCGACGAGGACGTCCTTTGCCTCGGCCGTGGTCCCGGTCGACGCATCGGCAATGGTCATGGTGCGTGCGTCGGGATTGTAGTCGAACTTGTAAGCCTCGATCAGTTCCACATAACTGCTGTCGCGGTTGTACACAATCAATCCTACGGGGAACACATAGTTTTTGTTCAGCACCTTGACGTTGCCTTCGGGGTCGATGACCCACAGCCCCATGGTGGCTCGTTTGCTCCACTGTCCGGCCAGGACGGCGTTAGGTCCTTTGGGCGGTTCGGGCACGACGGGTTCGTCTTCACCGGGCGTAGAGGGCTTTTCTTCGGGCGTTTCGCCACCGGGTGTACCGGGCGTTTGTTCCTCGGTCGTGTCGGGGTCGTCCGTCACAGGGTCCGATTCGGAACAGTTGAAGCACAAGGTAGAAACGGCAATCCATGCCAAGACTTGCATCCACGAGTTGAGTCTCTTCATTCTTCTTTTGTTTAATCTTAATTGTTTTTGTTTCGTTAGTTCCATGCAGAATCTTCCGGCCACGATATGGACCGAGAGTCGCAAAGAAGGCGCAAAGATACGACTTTCCGCCCACACGCAAATGGATTTCGGGAAATTATTGCCGCACTCCTCAGCCCGTCCGCCCTTCGGTTTTTGCCAAGGAGGCCCACGGACGGATGCTCATACCCGCACAGGCCTGCGCAAGTATGCACAAGCGGCCGCGAAGGTATGCTCGTGAAGCCATGAGGGTATGCTCCCGCGGCTGCGCACCGCTACCCCCTGACTATGACTGATTTTACTTCACAGATTATTTGTTTGTTTACGAGTTTACTTC
>JBJEHD010000082.1:0-36820 GCA_051875715.1 Bacteroidaceae bacterium | reverse complement strand
AGCTCGTTGGGCTCATAACCCAAAGGTCGTCTGTTCGAGTCAGGCCTCCGCAACTACAAAAGAGGCTGTGTCAAAATACATGATTTTGGCGCAGCCTTTAAGGTTTTTCAGAAGGGCCGATGTGCAGGACGTTGAGGTTGAGAGGTAAAAGCCGATGTACTTTGGCCGAAGCCCGAATGCCGATGCTGGCGTTGCGGATTGGCCGTTGTGAAATGCCGCCTTTTCCTTTTTTATAAAAACAGGGATGAAATGAGTCGGTTATTGTCGATATGGAACTTTGTACGGCAGCATAAGTATGCCATCACCATTGCCGCGTTTGTGCTGGTGGCTGGCTTCCTGGACGAGGACAGCTATCTGCAGCGCATACGCAACAAACGGGAAATCTTACATCTGGAGCGGGAAATCGAGCACTATCAGGCGGAATACGACGAAAGTACGCGTCGGCTGAACGACTTGATGACAAGCCCGGATGCGCTGGAGAAGGTGGCTCGCGAGAAATATCGCATGAAAAAGCCGAACGAGGATATTTACGTTTTTGAATCGGACAACGAATGATGAAATGGCAATCCGGCATGTTTGCCGTCGGGGCATTGTTGCTGCTGGCCGGAGCGGCCGTCATGGTGACGGGATGGATGTATGCTCCTTATTTATATAGTATAGGTGCCGTCATGGTGTGCGCCGTGCAGTGTGCGCAACACCGCAAGGTGGGCGACGTGGTGCTGAAACGGTTGTACCGGCAACGTCTGTTCGGTGCGTTCTTGCTTCCTCTTTCAGGGGTGTGCATGTTCACCACCCGTCACAACGAATGGGTAGTGTGTCTGACGGTGGCTGCGATGCTGCAGTTGTATACGGCCTATCGCATCCCCTACGAGGAGAAAAAGGAGTCCGACCGACGCCGTTAACGTTCGGGTTGTCCGGCCAGCCACCAGTCTATCAGGCGTCGGGCGATGCTGAGTTTCTTGGGAATCTCGGGCAGATTGTCTTTTGTGAAGAAGGCTCCTGTGCTGAGTTCTTCGTCTTGCAGGCGGATTTCGCCGCCGGCGTAATCGGCTGTAAAGCCTACCATCAGTCCGCTGGGATAGGGCCAGGGCTGGCTGCCAAAGTAGCGGATGTTTCGGATGCTGAGTCCGGTCTCTTCCATCACTTCGCGTTCTACACATTCTTCCAGCGTTTCTCCGGTCTCGAGGAAACCGGCCACCAGGCCGTGGAATGTACCCCGGAAATTTCGTGCATGGACCAGCAGGATGGAGTCGCCCCGGCGGATGAGCACGATGATGGCGGGGTGGATGACGGGATAGAACTCCTGGCCGCACGACGGGCAGCGTTTGCAGATGGGTGTGGTTCGTTCCAACGCTACGGCACAGGTGGGGCAGAAACGGTAGGTCGAGCCCCAGTGGACAATCTGTCTCGCTTTCCCGGCGGCCTGATAGTGCGGCAAGGGCAGGTGGTCGTACGAAGCCCTAAGTCCCATCATGGCGTAGTGGTCAGTCTCTTCGATCGGACAGGGGAGCGACGCGGCGCGGCAGGGTAGGCCGTCGAGCGTTTTCACTTCGTGGACGTGTGCTCCCGTGAGGTCCACGGGAGGCAGGGCCGAGCAGGGAACGGCATAGCCTGTCGGCGTTTTTCTGAGTAAAAGTTGGTCGTGGAAAAACACAAACCACCAGGCTATTTCTTCCGATTCTTTCATGATTCGTGTGAAGGTTAGTCGGTCGGTTCCATGTCCGACCCGTCAAACGAGAGAGGCAGCAAGGCTCCGATGCCTTCGACGAGGTAGGTTTCTTTCTTTCCGTACAGCAGGATGCGGATGGGGCGTTCGAACCGTTTCTCGGTCTCCAGGATGACCTGGCGGCAGGCCCCGCAGGGCGAGATGGGGCGGTCGATGAAGCCGTTGTCGGTACGGGCGGCGATGGCCAGTGTGCAGACGGCTTGGTCGGGGTATTGCGAGTTGGCGTAGAACAGGGTGGTCCGTTCGGCGCACAGACCGGATGGATAAGCGGCATTCTCTTGGTTGCTTCCGCCCACGATTGTGCCGTCGGCGAGCATGACGGCGGCTCCCACCCGGAAGCGCGAGTAGGGGGCGTAACTATGCTGCGTCATCTCTTTGGCTTTGTCGACAAGCCGTTTGTCGTCGTCGCTCAGTTCCTCTTCGCGGAGGACGTGTAGGGTGGTTTGCAATTTCACTTCTTTCATGGCGATGGACTTTTAAGTTGTAGGACAAATGTAGCAAGAGCAATTGGTATTATCGAATATTTTTAGGACTTTTGTAGGGAAAAACCAAAATCAATGAGAATGAAGAGGAAGTTTGCTTGCGGAGGGGTGCTCCTGCTGGCCGTCATGCTCCTTTCGATGGCCTCGTCGCCGGTGCGCCGGAACAGTAGGTACATGGCTTACATCGAGAAATACAAGGATTTGGCCGTGGAGCAGATGCGTCTGCACAAAATACCCGCCAGCATCACATTGGCACAGGGCTTGCTGGAATCGGGCGCGGGGCAGAGTGCCCTGGCCCGGCAGTCGAACAACCATTTCGGCATCAAGTGTGGCGGACGATGGAACGGACGCACCGTACGGGCCGACGATGATGCGCCGCAGGAGTGCTTCCGTGCCTATGCGCATGTGCGTGACTCTTACGAGGACCATTCCCTCTTTTTGAAGTCGAGTCCGCGGTACGCCTCGTTGTTCCGTCTGGAAGTGACCGACTACAAGGGATGGGCGCATGGATTGAAGAAGGCGGGATATGCCACCGACCCCTCGTATGCCAACCGGTTGATTCAGTTGATAGAGACGTACGACCTGTATCGTTTCGACGTGCAGGAGAAATCGCGAAAACGGCGGAAGGGGAAGGAACTGGTGCCTCATCAGGTATACATCGCCAACGGCCTGCTCTACGTGAAGGCGCGCAGAGGCGACACCTTCGAGGACATTGCCAAGGAATTCAGCACCAAAGCCAAACGCCTGATCGAGTACAACGACCTGCATCCGGAGTATTCGTTGGCAGAGGGCGACGTGGTCTATCTGCACGAGAAACGCAAGAAGGCGGAGAAGAAGTATCGGACGCACGTGGTGGGCGATGGAGATTCGATGCACGGCATCTCACAGATGTATGGCATCCGGCTGAAGTATCTTTATAAGATGAACAAGAAGGATCCGGAGGAATATGTACCCGAGGTAGGCGAGGTATTGAGACTGCGCTGACAACCGCGGGGAGGAGGCCGGGCTGCGACACCGGTAACGCAAAAAAAGAGGAGGCAAACGCCGCATGGACTGCGGGACGTTTACCTCCTCTTTTTGTATAGCAGGATTGGCTGCTATTTGATTTCGATTTCTTCCTTCATGTCTATTTCCTCCCGGTTGGAGTCGTAGAACTTATATTGCAGGAAGGCCAGACTTTGGTCGGGAATAATCTTGATGCCGAATCCGTATTTCATCTGCCATTTGTATTTCAAGGACAGAAGTCCTTGGTTGACATAGGCGGCGATGTACGGATGGATGTGCAGTTTGAACTTTTTAATCTTCAACTTGTTGACCAGGTAGTCTATCTTACTCTCCAGGGTGTCGGTGAACAGGATGGACGATTTGATGGTGCCTTTGCCGAAACAGGTGGGGCAGGTTTCGCTCGTGTCGACGTCCATGGCCGGCCGAACGCGTTGCCGCGTGATTTGCATCAGGCCGAATTTGCTCAGTGGCAAGATGTTGTGACGGGCACGGTCTTGCTGCATGTTGCGGCACATCCGTTCGTAAAGTTTTTGTCGGTTTTCGGCTTCATTCATGTCGATGAAGTCTACCACGATGATGCCGCCCATGTCGCGCAGGCGGAGTTGGCGTGCCAACTCGTCGGCGGCTCCCAGGTTGACATCGAGGGCGTTCGCCTCTTGTCCGTTGTTTGATTTCGAACGGTTTCCGCTGTTCACGTCCACCACATGCAGGGCCTCTGTGTGTTCGATGATGAGGTAGGCGCCGCTTTTGTAAGACACTGTTTTCCCAAACGACGACTTGATTTGTTTGGTGATGGCAAAGTTGTCGAAAATAGGAAGTTCGCCTTTGTAGAGTTTCACGATTTCCGCCCGTTCGGGGGCGATGAGCGTGACGTAGTCTTTCACTTCCTCGTAGACGGCGGCATCGTTGATGTGGATGCTCTCAAACGAGGGATTGAACAGGTCGCGCAGCAAGGCAACAGTCCGGCTGGTCTCTTCGTAGACCAGAGAGGGTAGTTTGGTGGCCTTCTGCACTTTGGCGATGGTTTCTTCCCAGTGTTTCACCAAGACCTTCAGTTCGCCGTCGAGTTCGGCCACGCGTTTCCCTTCCGCCACCGTACGTACGATGACACCGAAATTCTTCGGCTTGATGCTTTGGAGCAGTTGCTTGAGGCGGGCGCGTTCTTCGCTCGATTTAATTTTTTGTGATACGGACACCTTGTCATTGAAAGGGATGAGCACGAGGTATCTGCCGGCGAAAGAGAGTTCGCAGGTGAGTCGTGGCCCTTTGGTCGATATCGGCTCCTTGACGATTTGCACCACCACTTCTTGTCCCACTTTGAGGTGGTTGGCCACAGTGCCTTCCTTCTCGATGTCGGGCATGATGTGGGCGCGGGTGATGGGGTTCAGTTTCTTGCGGTCACTGATGGTCTGTCTTACGTATTTGTCCAGAGAGTTGAATTGGGGTCCTAAGTCTAAATAATGAAGAAAAGCGTCCTTACCGTAGCCGACATCCACGAAACATGCATTCAGACCGGGCATCAACTTTTTGACGCGGCCTACATAAATGTTGCCCACCGAGAAAGAGAGGCTTCTGCCTTCCTTCTGTAGTTCCACCAGCCTTTTGTCTTCCAGCAGGGCGATGGAAATTTCTTTGGGCTTAACGTCAACAACTAGTTCGCTTGTCACGGTTGCTTCTTTCTTTTTGTTTAAACTTTCTTATCCATGTAAACAAAGAACAAACTCGAAAGGTTTGGAAAGACTTTGCAAGTTTGTTCTTTATGCTGTTGAGCAACAGACTAAGACTTATTTTTTGCTTTTATGTCTGTTCTTTCTCAGTCTTTTTTTACGCTTGTGCGTAGACATTTTATGTCTTTTTTTCTTCTTTCCGTTTGGCATAGCCTTTGAAATTTAGGGGTTAATACTCTTGTTTGTTATTTTTTTACTGCAAGGGTAAAAGTCTTTGCAGGTTTGAATGCGGGGATGTTGTGCTCGGGAATGATGATGGTGGTGTTCTTCGAGATGTTGCGGGCGGTCTTCTGTGCTCTCTTCTTCACGATGAAACTTCCGAAACCACGCAAGTAAACGTTTTCCTCTTTCTCCAGGGAACCTTTCACTGCTTCCATGAATGCTTCAACCGTCGTGAGCACTGTGGTTTTATCGATGCCCGTGTTGTGGGCAATCTCGTTTACAATGTCAGCTTTTGTCATTTTACTAGGGTAATATGGTTATACGTTCTCATAATTTTTTGGACTGCAAATATATACCTTTTTAAACTTACACAAAAATATCTGCTGAACATTTTTCGAAAATTGGACTGGAGGACTGGCAAGTATGCGCCATTCTGTTAATTTTGCAACCCGAATCCTGCTTTGGAACTTGTGTTTCGGATTGCTCGCCGGCGCACGCTGGACGGATGTTTCGGCGGTTGCAGTCGGGAGTGGAAAGAACGATGAAGAAAGGGAGGGTACAGGAGGCCTGATGGCTGACCGGATTAAATAATGAGAGAATGAATGGAACGGTTTGCATCGATTTTATTGGATTGGTATGCAGTGCATAAGAGGGATTTGCCCTGGCGTGGTACGTCCGACCCTTATCGCATCTGGATATCGGAGATTATTTTGCAGCAGACGAGAGTGGCGC
Source organism: Bacteroidaceae bacterium (assembly GCA_051875715.1). Classification (GTDB taxonomy): domain Bacteria; phylum Bacteroidota; class Bacteroidia; order Bacteroidales; family Bacteroidaceae; genus DYCT01. The sequence continues at coordinate 30,986 of JBJEHD010000082.1, read as the reverse complement.
AGGGACGTGCTTACTACGAGCGCTTTGTAGCCCGCTTTCCGGATGTGAAGTCGCTGGCTGAGGCTTCGGAGGACGAGGTACTGCGGCATTGGCAAGGACTGGGCTACTATTCCAGGGCGCGCAACCTGCATGCGGCGGCGAAGAGCGTGGCAGAGAGTTTCCCCGACACGTACGAAGGTGTGCGCGCTTTGAAGGGGGTGGGCGAGTATACGGCGGCGGCTATATGCAGTATCGCATACGATTTGCCTTATGCCGTGGTAGATGGAAACGTATATCGGGTCTTGGCCCGTTATATGGGAATGGACGTGCCGATTGATTCCACAAAAGGGAAGAAGGAATTTGCCACGCTGGCCCGGACGATGATGCCGGAGGAATGTCCGGGTTTGTATAACCAGGCAATTATGGATTTTGGGGCCATGCAGTGTACACCGTCTGCTCCGGACTGTGCATCGTGTCCGCTGGCCGATAGTTGCGTGGCGCTGAGTGCTGGCCGGGTGGCAGAACTCCCGGTGAAGCAGGGGCGAACCAAGGTTCGTGACCGCTTCTTTACTTATATATATGTACGTGCGGGCGCGTATACCTTTATACATAAACGCGCAGGCAAGGATATTTGGGAGGGACTGTATGAGTTGCCTTTGGTTGAGACGCATGTTCCGCTTGACGGTTTGGATGAACTTGTCGGCCGACCGGAGTGGAAACAATGGATGGACGACTCGGTGCCAGTAGACGTCCGGATGAAATGCCAAGGGGTGAAGCATGTGCTTTCTCATCAGGTGATTCGTGCCGATTTCTATGAAGTGTGTCTGCCGGAGGATGTGGCTGTATGGGATGGTTTTCAGAAGATTGCACACGCGGACCTGGTGCGCTATGCTTTTCCCCGGCTTGTACATGCGTTCTTGCTGCAGGAGGGCGTGTTGCAGGAGTAAAAGCGTATGGTCGGTACTGTGTGTTAATAAAATTAAAAAACCGGCCATTTGCGGCTTGGCTTTTGTTTATTAGATAGAATTAATGCTTATTTTTGACTCGATTTTACATCGCATAACATTTTTAGAAACATAATAAGATGAAAAAGAGCGTATTGATTTGTGCAATGCTTGCGCTGGCCTCTATGCAAGGCATGGCGCAGGATACGGAAAAGACGTTGGGCAAGACGGATGAGAAGTATTCTGTCTTGACGAATCGTTTTGGTGCCAACTGGTTCGTAACGGGCCAGGTGGGTGCTCAAGTGTTTTTGGGCGACCATGGCGGCGACGGTAGCTTCGGCGGCCGTATCTCTCCGTCTGTCAATGTAGGCGTGGGCAAGTGGTTCACTCCGACCTTGGGTCTCCGCTTGATGTATAGCGGTATCAATGCCAGAGGTTATGGAAAAGCCGGTGAAAGTTTCTTGGGCGATTTCTACAAGGACGACCTTTTCAAGAAAAAAGTGAAATATGGAAATTTCCACTTTGACGTGATGTTCGACTTGTGCAATGCCATTGGCGGATACAAGGAAGACCGTCTTTACAGCGCTATTCCTTATGTAGGTATCGGTCTCGTAACCAATTTGCAGAAAGACGCATATGGCGCGCGTCATCTCCATGCAGGCATCAATGCCGGTTTGGTGAACCGTTTCCGTGTGGCCGACGGTTGGGATGTGAACTTGGAGGTTAGCTCGCTCATGATGCGCGACGAATTCGACCAGGTTCGTGCCGGAAAGAAAATGGATGCCATGTTGGGCTTGAGCGTAGGTGCTACGTACCATTTCAAACCGCGTGGCTTCGGCAAGGCTATCGTTCGCACGACGGGTATCTCGCAGGCCGAGATAGATGCTGTTCGTAATGATTTGAACGACCAGATTGCCAAGAATCAGGCATTGGAAGATGAGTTGGCAAGAGAAAAGAGCCGCAAGGCTGCCGTGAAGGAAGAGCCGAAGGCTCAGCCTGTGAAGATGGCTCCGCGCTTGGTATTCTTCGACATTAACAAAGCCACTATCTCCGCACGTGAGAAAGTTCGCGTACGCTATATGGCTGAACAGATGAAGTCGAACCCTGATGTGAAGTTCACAATCATGGGTTATGCCGACAATGCAACCGGTACGGCCGAATACAACCAAATGCTGACGCAGAAGCGTGCTGAAAACGTATACAAGATGTTGGTGGATGAATTTGGTGTCAATGCTAATCAGTTGACGGTAGAAGCCAAAGGTGGTGTTGCAAATATGTTCGAGTCTAACTCGTTGAACCGCGTGGTGATTGTAAAGTAAGACCATAATTTCTTTGCATTTTATAATCCGGCAGACAGGATGCGTTGGCATCCTTGTCTGTCGGATTCCTTTTTTATGGAGGGTTGCCGATATGGATGGCGATGGACTGCGCCGGATGAACGTACGTGGGAGAGGTGTGTATTGTGTCTCGGTTACAATTGGGCGGATTGCGCGTGAGGGGAGAAGTTCGTTGCTGCCAAGTGGACTTATAGGAAATTATTGCTGCATTGCTGTCCGGCGTTCGGATTTGTATCTTGGCTATTCGGAGAAACCTTAGAATCAGCAAACGGACTTCTTTCCGTTCCTTTTCACATGAAATAGGTTGGATGGGTTCAATTGTTTAGAACAGCACGCCGACGGAGAAACTGAGGATGTTGTTGCGCCGGCGGAGGGTGATGTCGGCCGTTTCAATTGTGCCGTCGGGTAGCAATTGGGCGTACTGCACGCGGCGTGAAACGTTGTCGATTCCGATGTCATAACGGAAGTCGAGCAAGAGATGGGAGATGCGTACGCCCACGCCCAGCAGGACACTGCCGTTGAAGCGGTAGAGGTCTTCGTGCAGGCTGCGGTCGGCCAGGTTGTGAAGTTCCATCCGGCTTTTCTTTTTCCACACCAGTTGGGCCTTGGGGCCGGCGTAGGCAAACATTTCGTAGATGCCCGTTTTGACCAGGTCGAACCCGTAGAGCACGGGTATCTCGATGAGGTGGAGCGTGGCATCGATTGTGGCGTAGTCAGGAGTGATGTCGGGGTGTTGCGTCCCTCGTTTGTCGAACTGTATCTCGCTTCGGCTTACCGTATAGCACAGTTCGGGCTGCAGGAAATGGCGGCCCGCATGGACGCGGAAGAAGGCTGAGGCCATGTAGCCGATGCGGTAGTTGTTCTGCACATCGTCGATGGTGACGTCTGCAATCTTGAATTTCTTCACGATGTTCATCGACGAGGTGAACCCTCCCTTTAGGCCATAGTTCACCTTGACTTCCCGTTTCGGCTTCGCGTGCTCCGTCGATTGGGCCGCGAGGGGCGAGGCCGGAGCGAGCAGGGCCAGAGTAAAGAAGGCGAGGAGGAGGGAGCGGTGCGGCATGGGGCAGTGCTGGAGTTATTTCTTTTTCTCGACTGACCAGCCGAACTTGCCGATCTTGGGACCTAACTCGTAGTATCCGCCGTGGACGTAGACCAGCGGACCTGCTTCAGCCAGTTCCAACTTGCCTGTTTCTGCGTTGAGGTAGCGTTCGTCGGCCTTCACGTTGACTACGTCGGCGATGAATAGGTCGTGCGAGCCGAGTGCGACGATTTCTCTGACGCGGCATTCGATGCACAAGGGCGATTCTTCCACGATGGGCGCCTGCACCACCGAGGCGCGTCCGGGGGTGAGGTGCATCTCTTCGAACTTGCGGTAGTCGCGTCCGGAGCGCACACCGCACCAGTCGGTGGCGAAGGCCATGTCCTTCGTGGTGAGGTTGATGACAAACTCCATGTTCTTGCGCAGGATGGGGTAGGAGTGCCGTTCGGGCCGCACAGCGATGTAGCACATGGGGGGATTGGTGCAGAGCGTTCCCACCCACGAGAGGGTGATGAGGTTGTACTCGCTCTCGTCGGCTCCGCAACTCACCAGGACGGCGGGCAGCGGATAGATCATCGTCCCGGGTTTCCAGTCTATTTTGCTCATAGAGGCGTGCATATGGAGGGATTAGAGGATGCTGATGTCGTCGCGTCGTTGTTCTTTCTCGCAGTAGTGGCACTTGAGCAGGCCTTTCTCTTTGTCCACTACGTGGAAGAGCGTAGGCATGGGTTCGTTGTTGGTGATGCACTTGGGGTTGGCGCAGCGCACGATTCCGCGCAATTCGTCGGGCAGTTGCACCTCTTTCTTCTCCACCACTTCGTAGTCGCGGATGATGTTCAGTTTGACATTCGGGGCCACCACGGCGATGCGGTTGATTTCAGCATCATCGAAGAATTTGTCCGCAATCTTGATGATTCCTTTCTTGCCCAGTTTCCGGCTTTTGAGGTTGAAGCCGATGGTGATGTTCGAATCCATCTTTTCCAGTCCGAGCATGGACACCACGGTGAACAGTTTCTGGCTGGGTATGTGGTCAATGACCGTGCCATTGCGTAGGGCGGCCACCTGCAGTTCTTGTTTCTTATCGCTCATAAGTTTTTTCTCTTTATAAAAAGGTCTTGTACATTTTGGGGATTGTCATTTTACCCGGATGTCATCCAGCGTGAGTCCGAGTGCGTCGCAGATGATGGCCTGACGGGCGTAGAGTCCGTTTTGGGCCTGCTGGATGTAGTAAGCTTTGGGATTGTCGTCGACATCGTAGGCAATCTCGTTCACACGCGGCAGGGGGTGCAGGATGCGCAGGTTGGGGCGTGTGTGCTCCAGCATCTTGTTGCGCAGGATGTAGACGTTTTTCACGCGTTCGTACTCCATCAGGTCGGTGAAGCGTTCGCGTTGTACGCGTGTCATGTAGAGGATGTCGGCATCGGCCAGGGTTTCTTCGGTAAAGTCGGTGTGTTCCACGTATTTAATATGGTGTTCCTGGCAGTAGAGTTTATATTCGTCGGGCATCCGAAGTTCGTCCGGTGCGATGAAGTGGAACGTCGGGTTGAAGTGTCTCATGGCCATCAGGAGCGAGTGCACTGTGCGTCCGTATTTCAGGTCGCCCACCAGGAAAATGTTCAGGTTCTCGAGTGTCCCCTGCGTCTTCTGGATGGAGTAGAGGTCGAGCATGGTCTGGGAGGGATGCTGGTTGGCTCCGTCGCCTGCGTTGATGATGGGGACGGGGGCTATCTCGCTGGCATATCGGGCGGCTCCTTCCAGGTAATGCCGCATGACGATGACGTCGGCGTAGTTGCTCACCATCAGGATGGTGTCTTTCAGCGTCTCGCCTTTCGACGAACTGGTGACTTTCGGATCGGTGAAGCCGATGACGCGTGCGCCAAGCCGGTTGGCGGCCGTCTCGAAACTGAGGCGCGTGCGTGTGGAAGGTTCGAAGAAAAGGGTGGCTACGATGCGTCCGTCCAGGATTTTGCGGTTGGGGCACAACTCAAACTGGCGGGCCATCTCCAAGAGGTAGAGCAGACGCTCCTTCGAGTGCTCGGCAATGGTGACTAAACTTCTGTTTTCCATATCCTTTGTGTTTTTGATGTATGCAAGGGGTTTACCGGGGTGTAAAGGTATGGAAAAAATGGAAACGAAGGCGCGGATGCCCGCTTTTTTCTTAGGAAGAAAATGAATAGAAAATACATCCTTCGTTATTCCAAAGTTTTTATGTAGATTTGCGCCTTATTTTCGGGGAGGGATCTCGGGTGTCATGGCTCCCCAATGGACATTGAAGTATAAAACGAAGAAATATAACAGAGCATCTATGAAAAAGAAATTTGCTGAATACAGCCAGTTCGACCTCTCGAAAATCAACCAGGAGGTGCTGCGCAAATGGGACGAGAACGATGTTTTCGCCAAGAGCATGACCGAACGGGAGGGTTGCCCCTCGTTCGTCTTCTACGAAGGGCCTCCTTCGGCCAATGGAATGCCGGGCATCCACCACGTCATGGCACGTTCCATCAAGGACATCTTCTGCCGTTATAAGACCATGAAGGGATACCAGGTGAAGCGTAAGGCCGGATGGGACACGCACGGCCTGCCTGTGGAGCTGGGTGTAGAAAAGGCGTTGGGCATCACGAAGGAAGACATCGGGCGTACCATCTCGGTGGCCGACTACAATGCCGCCTGCCGCAAGGATGTGATGAAATACACCCGCGAATGGACCGAACTGACCCATCGCATGGGCTACTGGGTGGACCTCGACGACCCTTACATCACGTACGACAACCGCTATATTGAGACGTTGTGGTGGCTGCTCAAGCAGTTGTATGCTAAGAATCTGCTGTACAAGGGATATACTATCCAACCTTATTCGCCGGCTGCCGGTACTGGACTGAGTTCGCACGAATTGAACCAGCCGGGTTGCTACCGCGATGTGAAGGACACCACCGTGGTGGCCCAGTTCCGTATGAAGAACCCGAAACCTGAGATGGCCGCATGGGGCGTTCCCTGCTTCCTGGCTTGGACCACTACTCCGTGGACTCTGCCTTCGAACACGGCCCTCTGCGTTGGACCGAAGATAGACTATGTGGCCGTACAGACCTACAATGCCTATACGGGCGACCCCGTCACCGTAGTGTTGGCAAAGGCCCTGCTGGGCATGCATTTCAATAAGAAGGCCGAGGGCCTGGCTTTGGAGGACTACAAGCCGGGCGACAAACTCGTCCCCTATCGCGTGGTGGGCGAATACAAGGGCACCGACCTCGTGGGCATGGAGTATGAGCAGCTGTTGCCCTGGGTGAAGCCGGTGGAGGCTACCGAGGACGGCGGATGGCGCGAAGCCTCGCAGAAAGCCTTCCGTGTCATCCCGGGCGATTACGTGACCACCGAGGACGGTACGGGTATCGTACACATCGCTCCGACTTTCGGTGCGGACGACGCCTTTGTAGCGCGTGCAGCCGGCGTACCTGGCTTGTTCATGATCAACAAGCGTGGAGAGAAGCGTCCGATGGTCGACCTCACCGGTAAATTCTACCGGATGGAGGAACTGGACGATGCCTTCACGGCCGCCTGTGTCGATGCCGGGCGTTATCGTGAGTTTGAAGGCCGTTGGGTGAAGAACGCCTACGACCCGCAGTTCACCGTCGATGGCAAATATGACGAGAAGGCCGCACAGGCTGCCGAAAACCTCGACATCTACATCTGTTTGACCTTGAAAGCTGCCGGACAGGCCTTCAAGATAGAGAAACACGTCCACAACTATCCCCACTGCTGGCGTACGGACAAGCCGGTGCTCTACTATCCGCTGGACAGTTGGTTCATCCGCTCCACTGCCTGCAAAGAACGCATGATGGAACTGAACAAGTCCATCAATTGGAAGCCCGAGTCGACCGGTACGGGCCGTTTCGGAAAATGGTTGGAGAACTTGAACGACTGGAACTTGAGCCGCTCGCGTTATTGGGGCACTCCGCTGCCCATCTGGCGCAGCGAGGAGGGAGAAGAGAAGTGCATCGGATCGGTCGAAGAACTCTACCACGAAATCGACAAGGCCGTGGAGGCCGGGCTGATGGAGGCCAATCCTTATCGCGAAAGGGGCTTCGTCCCGGGCGAATATACGAAGGAAAACTACGACCGGATTGACCTGCACCGTCCTTACGTGGACGACATCGTGCTGGTGAGCGAGAACGGACGGCCCATGAAGCGTGAGACGGACCTCATCGACGTGTGGTTCGATTCCGGCGCCATGCCTTACGCACAGATTCACTATCCCTTCGAAAACAAAGCATTGCTGGACGGTGGTTTTGTCTATCCGGCCGACTTCATCGCCGAAGGCGTGGACCAGACGCGCGGTTGGTTCTTCACCTTGCATGCCATCGCGACGATGGTGTTCGACAGCGTGGCCTACAAGGCCGTCATTTCCAACGGACTGGTGCTCGACAAGAACGGCAACAAGATGTCCAAACGCTTGGGCAATGCCGTCGATCCCTTCGCCGCCATCGAGAAATACGGTTCGGACCCCTTGCGTTGGTACATGATTACCAACTCCTCGCCGTGGGACAACCTTAAGTTTGATACGGAAGGCGTCGAGGAAGTGCGTCGCAAGTTCTTCGGCACGCTCTACAACACCTATTCTTTCTTCGCCCTGTATGCCAACGTCGACGGCTTCACCTATGCCGAGCCCGACGTGCCGGTTTCCCAACGGCCGGAGGTGGACCGGTGGATTCTTTCCGTGCTCAACACGTTGGTGAAGAATGTCGATGCCTGCTACGCCGACTACGAACCCACACGTGCCGGACGGCTCATCGCCGATTTCGTGGGCGACAACCTGTCCAACTGGTACGTGCGCCTCAACCGCAAACGTTTTTGGGGTGGCGGTTTCACCACCGACAAACTTTCGGCCTATCAGACATTGTACACCTGTCTGGAGACCGTTGCCAAACTGATGGCCCCCATTGCTCCTTTCTATTCGGATATGCTCTATGCCGACCTGGTCGGTTGCACCGGACGCGATAAGGCAGTTTCCGTCCATCTGTCCCAATTTCCCACGTGCGACGAGTCGCTCGTCGACACGGAGTTGGAAGCCCGGATGCAGGTGGCGCAGGACATCACGTCGATGGTGCTCGCCCTGCGTCGCAAGGTAGGCATCAAGGTACGCCAGCCGCTGCAGTGCATCATGCTGCCCGTGGTGGACGAGGCACAACGCCGCCATGTTGAGGCAGTGATGTCGCTCATTATGAGCGAGGTGAACGTGAAGGAAATTCGCTTCGTCGATGGGGCGGAAGGCATCCTGGTGAAGCGTGTGAAGTGCGACTTCAAGAAACTCGGACCGAAGTTCGGCAAGCAGATGAAGGCCGTGGCCGCTGCCGTGGCTGCTCTGACGCAGGAAGCCATTGCCGAACTGGAACGCAACGGACGTTACGCCCTGACGCTCGAAGGCGGAGAAGCCGTCATCGAAGCAGACGATGTGGAAATCATCAGCGAAGACATCCCCGGATGGTTGGTGGCCAACGACGGACGCCTCACGGTGGCCTTGGAGGTGACCATCACCGACGAACTGCGCCAGGAGGGTATCGCACGCGAACTGGTGAACCGCATCCAGAACATGCGCAAGGCCAGCGGCTTTGAAATCACCGACAAGATTCGCGTGACATTGAGCCGTCACGCCGCTTCCGATGCCGCCATCGAGCATTACCGCCAATACATCTGTGCGCAGGTGTTGGCCACCTCGTTGACCTTGGCCGATGGAGTGGAAGGAACGTCGCTCGATTTCGACGACTTCACCCTGCAGGCCCGTGTGGAAAAAGAATCCATGTAACCCAAAAGAATATCTATAAAAAACAGAAAAGACTATGGCAGAAAAGACACGCTATTCGGATGCGGAACTGGAAGAGTTCCGTGCCATCATCCTGGACAAACTGGCCAAAGCCGAACGAGACTACGACCAGCTGAAGGCCAGCATCATGAATCAGGACGGAAATGATACGGACGACACCTCGCCCACCTACAAGGTGCTGGAAGAAGGGGCCAGCACGCTGTCGAAGGAGGAGACTACCCGCCTGGCACAGCGACAACTCAAGTTCATTCAGAGCCTGCAGGCCGCTTTGGTCCGTATCGAGAACAAAACCTACGGCATCTGCCGCGAAACAGGCAAGCTGATTCCGGCCGAACGCCTGCGTGCTGTACCCCATGCCACCCTGAGCATCGAGGCCAAGACGGGCAAACATTGATTCCCCCTCTCCCTCCGAAGGAAGGCCGTCGGTCGCTCACATTCGCCGGCGGCCTTCCCGAGGATTTTGATGTGTTGACATAAAACTTATTCCGTATCGCATGAGATTTCTTACCAAAGGCCGTTTGTCGGCCGTGCTCATCCTGGCCGTACTGCTTGTCGACCAGGCTATCAAAATCTGGGTGAAGACCCACATGTATTGGCACGACAGCATCCGCATCACCGATTGGTTCTACCTCTTTTTCACCGAGAACAACGGGATGGCCTTCGGCATGGAGGTGTTCGGCAAACTGTTTCTAACCACCTTCCGCATCGTCGCGGTGGGCTTCATCCTTTATTACTTGTGCAAGGTTGTCCGGCGCGGTGCTCCCACGGGCTTCATCGTCTGCCTGTCGCTCATCCTGGCCGGTGCGTTGGGAAACATCATCGACTGCGTTTTCTACGGTGTCGTGTTCAGCGAGAGCACCCATGCCTCCCTGGCCACCTTCGTCCCATTGGGTGAAGGCTATGCCCCTTGGTTGTATGGCAGGGTGGTGGACATGTTCTATTTCCCCCTTATTGAGACCACGTGGCCCGATTGGATGCCCTGGGTGGGTGGTGAGCATTTCGTCTTCTTCAGCCCCATCTTCAACTTTGCCGATGCGGCCATCAGTTGTGGCATCGTGGCCCTGTTGCTGTTCTATGGCAAGTACTTGAACGGCCTGACCGGTTCGAAAAACGCATCCGCCCGATGAGACCGAGGTCCGAACGCACGCTGCTGGCCTGGATGGTCGGCCTGGCGCTGCTGGTTGCCGGATGCCGTCAGGGTGTGCCCGACGAGGTTGTCCAACCGGCCGCCATGGAGGATTTGCTCTACGACTTCCATTTGGCCAAGGCGATGAGCGGCGAGTTGCCGTTTGCCGAGCGCTACCGCCAGCACCAATACTATGCCTATGTGCTGGAGAAACATCATGTCAGCCGGGCCGAGTTCGACTCGTCGTTGGTGTGGTATACCCGCCACACCGACGAACTCTCGAAGATTTACGTCAATCTGGGCCTCCGGTTCAAGCGGGAGCAGGCCCGGGTGGACCACCTGATTGCCATTCGCGACAACAAGCCCCGCGAGAGTGCTCCGGGCGACTCGGTGGATGTGTGGACGGGCAACCGGCTGTACGCTTTGTCGCAAGGCTCTCCGCTACTCAACCAGTTCTCCTTCGAGGTGCCGGCCGATGCTCATTTCCTGCCGGGCGACCGTTTTGTTTGGTACTGGCGGGCCTCTTTCCTGCCGCTTTTCGAGATGCCGACCGACACCGCCTGGATGATGCTTAGCGCACGCACCGAGTCTGACTCTGTCTTTGCTGTCCGGCGTCGGGTGTGCGCGTCTGGCGCAGACTCGCTCACGTTGGCATGCGATTCGGGCGTTCGGCCCAAGTCGTTGTCCGGCTATGTCTATTATCCCGGACGGGGTGGGGGCGAAGGCCTCTTGCTGGACAGCATCCGCCTGATGCGCTACCGCCGTGCCGCCGAGGCCGACACCGCCCGCGTCGTTTTGCCGGCTGATACGGCCCGCGTACGCCGCGAAGGCCCTGTGCGTCCTGCCCGTAAAGACTCGCTTCCCCGATGAAACGATTTGCAGCAGCCCGCCTGGTCGATGCGTCCGGCATCTCCCACGGCCCCTCGGTGGTCGAGGTGGTCGGCGATGGCGTGCTTCGTTGGTATCGGCTCGTCGTCGAGTTGCCGTCCACCGTCTGGCTCCCCGGTGCCATCCGTCTGACGGCCTGTCCGGCCGAGGTTGCCGGTGGGCCGCCTATGTGCCAGGCCCATGTGCTCCTTCCCTCCGGCCGCCTCCTCCGCTTGCAGGAAGCTCCGGAACCCGTTCCTCCTCCAAAAAAACTGTGACAGATGAAAACTTTTCCCTCTCTTTTCTTTCTTTGTGCCTTGTGGGTGGTGGTCGGCGCGTCGTGTGTCGGCCGAGCAGGTCGGGCCGATGCCGTTGCTGCCGACTCGGTTGTCGTCCGTTGTAGGCAGACGTTCGCCGGGGCCGTTCGCTCCAGCGCGACGGTCGTACCACCGAGGCCATCGAAGCCTTCCGGACCTGCTTGTACTTCGACTCATCCGTACCGTCCGAACGCGACTCCCTGCTGCCCTGGGTGTCCGATGCCCTGGTGCAGTTGCTCAACACCTATCAGAGCCAGGGCACGGCCGACTCGTGTGCGCTTTGCCTCGATGCGCTTCGCCGCTGCCCCCCTTCGCGCCTGCTGGCCTGCCAGGGTTGGCGAGACCTGTGCGTGGTGTCGGCCTACGCCCTTTCGCGCACCGAGCGGATGGATGAGGCCTACCGGTTGATGGATAGCGCCCTGGCCCTTCCGCTCCATCAGCCCACTCCGGCCCGTCTTTTTCGCGACTATGCCTATGCCTCCGCCGTATTCTTTGCTCATCCCGACCGGCAGGAAGATGTCATCGCCTGGGGCCGGCAGGCTTTGGCCTTGGCTGACTCTTGCCCCGGGTTGCGCGGCCGCTCGTATGTCGCCTCCGTTTTGGGCATGATATATAAACGCACCGGACGGTTGTACGAGTCTGTCGATCTGCTTCAGCAGAGCCTCGACGAGGCCCGGGCCAAGGATGACAGCCTGGCCCAGATCAACAGTTACAACTCTCTGGCCAGCCTATACCTCTATTGGGACCTCCCCGCGTATGCCGCCCGCTATGCCGCTCGGTCTGTGGCGCTGGCGCAGGCCGTCCGAACAGACAATCCCATGATAGCCATGCAGGCCTATCTGCTTCACGGCGAGTCGCTGCGCCAGCTGGGCCGGACAGATTCGGCCTTGGAGTGCTATCGTCTGGCATCCTTGCGGGGCGAGGCGTTGCCTTACAACAGCGGTCCTTCCGATGTGGAGTGCCTCACCGGAGCGTTGCTGGTGCAGTCGGCCGGACAGGACTCGGTGGCGATGGGGCTCGATCTTTTGCGCAAGGTGGCCGCGCTTGGCACGCCTGTCATCCGCGCCCGAGCCTACTATCATCAGGCCGAAGGCTATTTCCGCCAGCACCGTTCGGACAAGGGCGAGGCGGCGTTGGACAGCATGTACGCTTTGCTCCATCAGGGGCTCTCGCCGATTTATCTCGGTGGGGTGGACTACGGCATCATCCTGCGTCACTACATCCGCAAGGGCGATTTCGCCCGCTTGTCGCGCCATGCGCAAGACCTGTTGCACGAGCATGAGTCGAGCATCGAGCGGAAAACGACTGCCCGCCTGTACGAAAACATCGTGCAGTTTCAGACCGAGAAAGAACGCCGCGAGTACGAACTCGCTACGGCGCGGATGAAAAATGCCCGCCTGCTCTGGGCGGTGCTGCTGGTGTTGCTGACGGCTGTCTGCGTCGTTCTGCTGCTGGTTGTCATCAATCGCCGACGGGTCTACCGTATGCGCCAACTCCTGCTCGAGCAGCGGTTGCAGCGGTTGATGGATACGTTGGAGGCCAGTCGGAAGCAGACCTATGCCGCCGAACATCGTCTTTCCGCCTTGCTCGACGACCCTTCTGCCCGTGCCGATCTTGAGGCCTTGACGCCCATCGTCTTGCGCGATGAGGGAGATGCCGCCTTCCGTCATCGGTTCGAACAACTTTATCCCACCTTCCTGCCCCGTCTGCGTAAGGAGGCACCCGGTGTCACCCGCCGAGAAGAACTGCTGTGCATGCTCATCATTTTGGGGCAGGACACTGGTCAGGTGTCGTTCCTGTTGGGCATTGCTCCGCGCAGCGTCAACATGGCCCGCTATCGGCTGCGCCAGAAACTGAATCTCGACAAAGACGATTCCTTGGACGATTTTGTGCGGGAATTGGTCTGATGGCAAGTGACGGTTCTATAACCGTCTATTTGTGGCGTTCGTGTCGGTGCCTGGGCGGTGTGGTCAGGCCAGCAGTTGCTCCACTTTCCGCCAAAGGTGCACCATCCATTCGTTGCCGAACGCATAGCACCAGGCCATCGGCACGAAGCAGAACAGGAAGCGTTTGGCCGAATAGGCCAGCACGTTGCCGATGCTGTCCCAGATGTAGTTCACCTGATAGAGTGATGCCATGTACAGCCCTATGGCCGTCAGAATCATGCAGAGCAGGGGCAGGTTGTCGCGCCGGCGCACCAAGAACCACACGTTGGCTACCCCCGACAGGGCTGCGAGGACGAACGTCCATCCGTACAGACCCGTGTTGGCCAGGTGTCCGCCGATGGCCTGGCCGATGAGGGCCGCTTTCTCGCCGTCCCAGAACGGACGGAGGATGGCGATGCTCTCCGATGTCAGTCCGTAGGTACGGCTGTAGGCTGCCCATACCACTACCGGAATCAGTGCTGCCGACAGGGCCGCCAGCGGCCTCCATGTCCGCCTCCGCAGGGCATCCGCCGCCATCACCACGGCTGCCGCCCCTACGAAGGCGATGCCGTCCATGCGTGTCCAGAGGTTCAGCCCCAGCAGCAGCACTCCCAGCCAAAGGTCGGTATCGGAGCGCGTGCGAAACCAGAGGGCGAGGTAGATGACCCCCATCGATGCATACACCGCGTGGATGACGTTCGTGGCGGAGAGCGACGAAAAGGCCACCATCTCCGGGGTCATCAGCAGGCCCAGCGTGGCCGCTGCCGCACCCGTTCGTCCCACCCATCGGTACATGCAGCCCCCGAAGGCCACCAATAGCGATGCAAACATCAGGGCCGGGATGAGTTTCGAGGTGGCTGCTCCCATCAGATAGACGTAGGCGTAGCTGAGTTGCACCATCGGGATGTAGCTGATGTAGCTGCCGGCCGCGTGCATGTGGGGCATGTACGATGGGTCGAACAGGCTCAGTCCGTGCAGCGTGTGTTCTTGGGCCACGACGTAGCCGATGGTGTCGAAACCGGCCAGGCTGTCGCGGTCGAAGGTGGGGAAGTAGAGGCATTTTGTCCAGTTCATGTACTCCAGCGCGCCGACGATGCCTACCAGCACCACGAACACCAGGTTCATCTTCCGCCACTCGGGCCGGTGTGCTTGGCGGATGCGTTCGGCCATCGAGGCCCGCCTCCGCCAGAGGGCATAGCCTGTGCCGCCGAGCAGCAGGGCCGTGAGCACCCATACCGAGGCGGCGGTCAGCGGGATGCCGACGAAGTCCGTCAGCAGCATGAGCAGGGTCAGCAGGCCGATGCCGATGGGGAAGGCGAGGCCCGATGCCTCGAAGGCGTTCAGGCGGGGTGCAAGGGCGAGGGCGGCCAGCAGGCCGACGAGGAAGGTGCAGAATAGGGAGAGTGTGAGCATGGGTCGATTTTCGTTTTCTGGTTCTTTTCTGGATGTTTCTTTACCGATGCAGGGGCATGACGGCGTGTTTCACGTTCGGGTCTACGGGGTAGGGCAGGTCGTCCTTTCCCCTTCCGTTCACCACGACCACGTGTGTGATGCGTTCGGCGTATGGGCTTTGCTCCAGTTCCTGACGCTGCACGAGTCGGCGCGGATAGAGAAACCGCGTGGCGAACAGTTTGTTGTGAATCTCTTGTTTGAAGGGGTTGTCCGGCGTTCGGAAGTCTTCGGCCGAGGGGAAGAGGATGACGGCGTCTTCCGGCGTGCTTTGCCGGATGTAGCGCAAGAAGCGGTAACTCTCGCCCAGCTTCATTTCCATCTTTTGGTCGAAGGTGGCGTCGGGGTAGGCGCGTGTCAGTTCATAGTTCTTCCGCAGCAGTTGTGTGTACACCCAGTCGTAGGTGGGTTGTGCGTTGCGTGCGCTTTGCAATAGCAGCAGCACGAGGGCGGCGGCCGCTCCGTTTTTCAGCCACCACCAGACGGGATGGCAGGCCTTTTTCGTCTGGACGTTTGTGGGGCGTTTGGGCGTGGGGTCTTTCTTCATGGGCCGTGGGGATGTTTTCTTGTTCTTTGTTTATTGGCGCGTCGCGCATAAATCGGAACAAAAATAAAGCAAAACGGGGGCAAAAACAAGTCTGCTCCTGTTTTTCCTGCGGCTTTTTCATTTTCACTTTGGCCGGAGGGATTCACATGATACCTGCCTCCGTGGGTGTGAGTACTCTCATGCCGTCACGTGAGTAGTCACAAGCGGCCGCACGAGTACTCGTCGACCGCCACGCGAGTACTCGCATAAACAAGGCATCATTCCCTTATGACTTCCTTGGGTGCTTCCGAAAGGCAGGCCGATGGCGCCACAACGCACATCCCGCTGCCAGCACTCCCGTCAGGACGAAGGTCCATCCGTAGAGTTGCTTGACGCTGATGGTCATGGCGGCACGCACAAGGTGTTCCATCTGGAGGCCGACGGCGTCGGGGCTGGGGGAGAGGGAGGGATGGTCGAGGTAGGCCGTGCTGCACAAGATGTTGTCGGCCATGTAGTAACGGATGCCCCAGGCGTAGAGTGCGCAGCCGATGACGCCGCCCACGTACATGTGGACGAAGTTGAATACGGAAAGCGACTGGAAGAAGTGGTCGAAACTCATGATTTTATGCAAACTCCACATGAGCGAGATGCTGAGTACGGCGTATCCGAAGCCTCGGAGGAGGAGGGGCAGACGCAGCAAGTCTGCACTGATATAATCGGCTACAAGAAAATAGAAACCGCAGGCGTACAGCGTCAAGCCGAGCAGACCGATGGCAAGGAGGTAGCAGACGTTGAATCGTTCCTGCTTCAGCCACCACCAGGAGAGTGCGCATCCCAGCCAGATGCCGGGCAGGGTCCATAGCGTCAGACCGCGGGAGGTGAGCATTTCATAGTCCATCACTTCTTCGTAGAACACTTCTTCGAGCACGTGCTCCGAGGCCAGCAATCCTTCCGTGAGGGCCATGATCAGCAGGATGGGCATCAGTCGCCGGTAGGTCCACATCTTTGGTGCGAAGAAGGGATTGGATTTGGTCCACATCCGATGCAGACAACCGCCGAGTGTGATGAGGCTGGTGCCGGCAAGCGTCCGAATGGTGGACGAGTGCCACCAATCGAGCCAGTCGCCATAATTGAAAAGGCAGGCAATCTGCAGGCCGAGCAAACTCCAGAAGGCCGCTCCCAGCCAGTCGATGCCTCGCAGAGACATACGT
The DNA here is from genome assembly GCA_051875715.1 of Bacteroidaceae bacterium. Lineage (GTDB taxonomy): Bacteria > Bacteroidota > Bacteroidia > Bacteroidales > Bacteroidaceae > DYCT01. The sequence continues at coordinate 14,448 of JBJEHD010000082.1, read as the reverse complement.
TGCGGCATCGGACACCAAGGACGCGTCAGACCGAACTGAAGGATTACGACAAGCATCATGAGTCCCATCACGAACCAATGGGAGGCGAACCAGTGATAATCGTGCGCAAAGAAGGCACTGTACCAGGCCTGCGTCACGATGCTGGTGAGCAGGATGATGTGCAGAAAGGGGAAGAACACGCCCATGTTGCGTGTGGGGGTCAGCCATAGTTGGATGTTCGACATGCATTCGAATGTGCCCTGGATTTTGGCCATGCCCGCTACGAAGCAGACGACCCATAGGAGGGGGAGAAACGTGAGGTGGACGAAAAGCCAGTTGCAAACCGCCACGACGAGGGCGGAGGTGATGAGCAGACTTTGATTGCTGAATCGGAATTTCATGCGAAACAACACCGGGAAGTAAACGGCCATGCCGGCCAGGTTTGAATACAGGCACATGGTCACGTCCTCGCGCATGATGGCCCGTCCGCCTATCATTTCGTTTTGCGCGCCCAAATAGACGCTGCCGCCGAGTTGGAAGCAGAAAGCCATGAGTACGTAGATCCAGGGACGCAGTCGTCGTGGAACGAAACTGCGGAACATGGGCATGGAGAAAGCAGGGGGCGTCGGTGTCATCTTAGTAGATTACTTCACATTCCACATTCAGTCCGGCGCGGAGTTTCTGCAGGTCCTCGGGCTTGTTGCCTTCGAGGCTGATGCGGACGGGTACACGCTGTTCCACCTTCACGAAATTCCCGGCTGCGTTGTCTTGGGGAATCAGGCTGTAGGCACTCCCGGTTGCGTCTGATATGCGTTCGACGACCCCGGCGTATTCCACTCCCGGCACGGCATCCACTTTGATGCGGACCCGGGCTCCGACCGCGATGTGCGTCAACTGGGTTTCCCGGTAGTTGGCTTCAATCCATCGTTCGCCGTCTTCTACGATGTCCACCAGGGTCTGCCCGGGTTGGACCAACATGCCTTCTTGGATGCTTTTCTTGCCGGATACGCCGTTGGCCGTGGCCACGATGTAGCAATACGACAGGTTCAGGCGTGCCAGGTCGACGGCCGCCTGGGCGAGTTTCAGCGTATGGTTGGACGCGGAGAAACGATAGCCTTGTTCGGCCTTTACACGGGTCTGTGTGGTGCGCGAGCGGGTGGCCTGTTCGTATTTCGCTTTGGCCCCCAGGTAGGCGGTGTGTACGTGGTCGTATTGTTGGCGTGTCACGGCATCTTGGGCGAGGAGTTTCTCGAATCGGGTGTCTTCCCGTTGGGCGTTCTCTAAGAGGACGCGGGCTTCTTCGATGCCGGCGTCTGTCACGTGCATGCCTGCTTCGGTGGTTTCGATGCTGCTCCCTGCCTGTTTCGCATTCTCTTGTGCACGTGCCAGGTCGGCTTCCGCTTGGGCCAGCCGCAGGCGAAACTCGGCTTGCTCGATGACGACCAGCGTGTCTCCCTTCCTGACTTGCTGGAACTCTTCAAATCTGATTTCTTTGATAAACCCTTGCACACGGGTGTTTTGCGGCGTGACGTGCTGACGTACACGTGCGTTGTCGGTGAACTCGATGCGTCCGAAATGGGCGAAATTCAGGATGACGATGGCCGCACCTGTCAGGAGCAGGACTACGACAATGGTGTTATAGAAATGTTTCATAAGGTACAGGTGATGTATTTCAGTTTATAATAATGGTAGATGAGGTTGATTTGTGCGTTGACCAGGTCGATGTCGGCCGACAGTTTCAGGTGGCTTGCATCCAGCATGTCTGTCAGCAGGGCAAGCCCGTGGTCGTATCGGTTTCGTATCACGCGGTAGTTTTTGTCGGCCAGTTCCACTTGCTTCTTTTGGGTGCCGACTTCTACGGATGCTGTCTGAAGGTTCACGTAGTCTGCTTGTACGGCATCGCTGATGTGCTCGACGGCCAAGGCGGTCTGTTCGTGGCTTTGACGGGCCTGGATGCGTGCTCTCTTGACGTCGTGGTTCTTGCGCCACAGACTGCCCAGGTCATACCTGACGCCCACGCCGACGAACCAGGCGTTGATGTTGGCGTCTACGGGGATTAAATCGTTCACGTACGGACCGGTCAGCCGGTTTTCGGCTACGGCGGCTATGTTGGGCAGCCTGGCGGCCCTTGCGGCCTTCACTTCCGTCTCACGCATGTCTGCCGCCAGCCGGGCCTGTCTCAAAGAGAGGTTGTCGGTCAAGGCCAGGCTTTGCCAGTAGTCCAGTTGTCGATTCTCGCTGAGGTCCAGCTCCATGATGGGATGAATCTCGGTGCCGGTGGGCAGGTGAAGCATTGTCACGAGCTGGTGGTTCTCGATGTCGACGAGGCCTGCCAGCCGGGTCTCGTTCAGTTGCAGACTCTGCAGTTGCAGTTCGTAGCGGGTGATGTCGTTTTGCAGGGCTGTGCCTTCGTCGAGGCGCGCATGCATGGCCTGCAGCAGACTTTCTGCCAATTCGATGTTTTTGCGCACCACCTTCAGCTGATTGTGGAGTTTGTACAGTTCCAGGTAATGGCCCGTCAGCACAAATCGCACTTCCTGGCGGTTCTTTTCGATGTCCAGCAGGGCCATCTTCTCTCCTTGGTCGGCCAGTTTGATGCTGGCGGCGATACCCCCTCCTGCATAGATGACTTGTGTGACCTGCGCCACGAAGTCGTTTCCCCAATGGGGTGTGGGCTGCGACCCGTTTTCCACTTGCCCGGCACCGATGGCGTAGGGGACGGTGGTCGTCCCGGTGCGGCTGAAGCGGCGGCTCAGCACGCTTGCGTTGCCGATGTAGCTGCCGTTTAGGTGGAGTTGGATGTCCGGCAGACGTTGGCTTTTGGCCGATTTCGTACTTTCGTAGGCTGCTTCGTGCCCCGTCATGCTGACGCGAATCTGTTGGCTGTTCTGATTGGCTATGCCGAACAACTCATCCAGATTCGCTTCCAGCACGTGTTGGGCCTTCAAGAACGTGCCGGCATGGCATGCGGCCAGTAGCAATAGGATTTTTATCTTCATGTGAATATGTTTTTTTTCGACCGCAAAAGTACGCAATCCCATGCCGGTGTCCGTTCAGGACTTGAAGCCGAAAATGTTTGATTCTTCGCTTATTTTGCTGTTGCGCTTGTCGTGGAACTCCCGTTGACAAGCGTGTAGGCCGTTCCTGCCGTGAGGCCCGGACAGGTGGTTTTGAACACCGTTAAAAGAGTATTGCAACGCCGTTTAAATGCCATTGCAACGCCATTGCAACGCCATTGCAACGGCGGCCTCCCGCTCCTCTTCCGAATGCGTGCGCACGTGAGGGCCGATGCGTGTACACGTGAGGGCTAATGCGTGTACACGTGAAGGCTGATGCGTGTACAGACGCAGACGAAGGTGTGTCATGAAAGGACAGGCGGCAAGAAGAGGGGTCGTTTGCGTATAACAGCCTGATGGACGATTGGGGGGCAGGAATGCCCGGGAGAGATAGAAATCCGATAGAAAAGGCGCATTATCGGATGTTTGACTTTTGGCCGGAATGTGTACCTTTACGTCATGATACAGCGTATTACGGCCGAGCAACTTGCTTCCATTCCTTCCATGCAGTGTCTGGAACGGGATTTCGTGTTGTGCGAACAACTTTCTCAACTGCCATGCGTCGACGAAGGCTTCCAATCGGAGATGCTGATGGTCTGCTTTTGTTTGAACGGCCGTCTGCAGATGTTTGTGGACGACGAGGCTTGTCAACTGTCCCGGGGGGATGCCCTTCTCTGCAAACCGTTCACCACCATCCATCGTGCGTCGGCCCATGGTGACAGCCAGGCCGTCTTCCTCTTTTATTCGCCCCAAACGGTGGACCACATGCTGCCGGCGAACCGAAACCTGGCGAACGTGTTGGAATGTGTGCCTTCGCTGAAGGTGCATTTCGCCGAAGAGGCGATGAACGTCCAGGTCCGTCCCCTGCTCGAGATGCTGTGCAGGCGCATGGGAGACCGCACCGCCCCTTTCTACAGCCATACGGTGTTTCACCTGTTCAGCACGCTCATGTTCGAGGTGCTTCGCTCCCTCTTGTGCGGCGAAAACGCGACCGGGCAGCCGGCAGAGGGCACGGCGAAACCTGCCGGACGTGCCGAGGCGCTGTTCCGTCAGTTCGTGCTGCTGCTGAACGAGGATGGGGGCCGCCATCGCACCATAGCCTATTATGCCGACAAACTCTGTGTCACACCGAAGCATCTCTCGAAAGTCGTCCGACAGAAAACGGGCGTGCGCCCTTTGGCGTACATCCGCCGCCACGCCATCCAGCAAATCAAACTCGACCTGAAGTTGACGGACATCCCCATCGCCCAACTGGCCGACAAGTACGCCTTCGGCAACGCTTCCTTCTTCTCGCAATACGTGAAGGCGCATCTGGGCATGACGCCGCAGGCCTATCGCGCGCAGTGAGGAGGCTCCGCATCGGGACGGGCCCAGGCGGCTTCGCACTCGATGCCGACTTCCTTCCCCGTGGCGGGATGGGTGAAGGCGAGCGAGGCGGCATGCAGGTAGAGGCGGTCGGCCGGTCGGCCATAGAGCGCATCGCCCACGATGGGCGCATCGAGGCCCAATGCGGACGCGGCATGAACGCGCAACTGATGCGTGCGGCCTGTCTGGGGGAAGAATGACACCAGGGTGAGGCCGGCCTCGCGGCGTTCGACGCGGAAATGCGTGAGGGCAGGCTTGCCTTGCTCGAGGTCGACACGCTGGCAGGGCCGGTGGTGCCAGTCCGGGCCAAGGGGGAGGGAGAGGGTCCCCTCGTCGGGACCGACCGGGCCTGAGAGCCAGGCGGAATAGCGCTTGCGCACGGTGCGTGCCTCGAACTGGGCCTGCAGCGCACGGTGCGTGGCCTTGTCTTTGGCGGCCAGCAGCAGGCCGGAGGTGGCCATGTCCAACCGATGGACCAGCAGGGGGCCCTCGGCATCGGGCCGCAGGCGGCGCAGACGCGTCAGAACGGAGTCGGCCTCATCCCGTCCGGGGACGGACAGCAGGCCGGCCGGCTTCTCCACCACCACGATTTGTTCGTCTTCGTACACCACCCGTAGCCCTTCGTCTTCCGGTCGGGGCGCGGCCGAGGGGTCGGGCTCCACGTCCAGTCCTTGCAGCATGAAGCCCAGGATGGGGCGGCACTTGCCTGTGCAGGCAGGATAGAAGCGGCCGGGGCGGCGCAGGCCGTCGGTCCGGGGTGCGCCCCACCAGAATTCGGCCATGCACAGAGGCGTGAGGCGGTGGAGGTAGGCGTGTTGCAGCAGTTTGGGGGCGGCGCATTCGCCTGCCCCGGCGGGCGGCGTGCCTTGGTCGGCGGCCTCGAAAAGGGCCGGTAGGTCGGCGGCGGTGCCCCGGGCGTTTCGGAAGCGGAACTGGCGGAACAGCCATTCCTGCAGGTCGGCGCTTCGGCGGCGGCGTTCGGCCCTCCAGGCATCGAGTGGCTGCACGTAGCGGTCGGCCTCGGCGGCGAGGGCGGCGAGGGCCTCGGCTTCGGCCTGGCGGACCCGGCGCAGTTCGGCCTTCTCGTGCTGGCTTTGCCGGACGAGGGTTTCGGCTTCGTCGGGGCTGAGCGGACGCTGTCGGCGCAGGTCGCGTTCGGCCTTGTGCTGCTTGATGTGCTGCTTGAGCGATTCAATCCGTGCCTCGGCTTGGGCCGACCGGAGGGCCAGCTGCCGGGCAAGGCCGGAGGCGGAGTAGGCCTGCTCGAGGTCGGCGATGCGGCGGTTCAGGGCAGAGATGCCGGCCTCTTCGGTGCGAAACCATTCGCCGGGCCGGAGCAGGTCGAACACGGGCGGGACGAAGTAGGGGAGATCGTTGGTGCCGCCGAGCAGGCCGGAGAAGGCGGCCAGGAAGCCGAGGCGGCCGTCGCCGTCGCGCACGACGAGTACGCCGAACATCTTGCCTTCGTGCGCCAGGTCGGCCGTTAGGGAGGCCTCGCTGGCCAGCCATTCCTGCACCTCGCGGGCGGCGGCCAGGCATAGCGGATGGGGCGCGTAGCAGAAGGGGTTGGTGAACTGCCGTGGGGGCGCGGCAAGGCTGGCATCCGACGCGAAGCGGTGCAGCCGGCAGGCGGGGTCAGCGGCGGGGCTTCTCATGCGTGTCGGTGGGTTCGGGGGTGGTGCCGGCGGCCTTGGCGGCGGGACGCGGCTTGCGGACACCGTATTTCTTGGCTTTCTCCCAGGCGGCCTTGCGGGCCAGGTAGGATTCGTATTGTTTCTCTAAGTAATTGTCGGCCATGGTGGGATGGGGTTAATGGGTTACTTTTCCGCCGTTCAGCCAGGTGCGTTGGTAGTAGGGCTCGTCGAGGCTGCTGACGACGACTCCCTGGCTCGAACTGGCGTGGACGAACTTGCCTTGTTTCAGATAGATGCCTACGTGGGAGGCGTGGCGCGGGCGTCGGCCTTCGCCGAAGAACACGAGGTCGCCCTCCTGCAGGTGCCGGCGGTCGACCGTGCGGCAGCGGATGGTGCGTTGCGCTTCTGCGCTGCGTGGCAGGTCGACGTGGTAGACGTGCCGGTAGATGGACTGGACCAGCCCTGAGCAGTCCACCCCTTGGCGCGTCGTACCTCCGTGGCGGTAGGGTGTGCCTATCCAGCGCGAGGCTTCGAGGTAGAGGGGATGGTGGTCGGCGAGGTCGATGTCCACCCCGAGGCGCACGGCGGCTTTGGCCAATGCCCGGTAGTCGGCCGAGGGGGCCGTGGTGCGGCAGGCACTGAGGCAGACGGCCACGACGGCCAGGCAGGCGAGGCGGCGGAGGTCAGTCCACATGGAAGTAGTCCTCCAGTTCTTTTTCGGCCGTATGTCCGGTGTTGTCGATGTCGCGCAGCAGGCGGCCTTCCTCCATCAGGGCGATGCGCGTACAGATGTCGGTGGTGTGGTTCAGGTTGTGGCTCGATACCACGATGGTGGCGCCGGTCTCGGCGTTGTAGGTCTGCAGCAGGTGCTTGACGACCGATTGCGAACTGGGGTCGAGAAAGTTGAAGGGCTCGTCGAGGATGAGCAGGCGGGGCTGGTGCAGCATGGCGCCGATGATGCCGATTTTCTGCTTGTTGCCCATGGAGAAGTTTCGGATGTATTTCGACTGTCCCATCACCTCGCCGTTCATGAACCGCTCGAAGGGCGCGAGCCGCTCGTCGATGGTGGCGGCGTCCAGTCCGTACATCTTGCCGAGGAAGCGGAAATACTCTTCCGGCGTGAGGTAGTCGATGAGGAAGCCTTCGTCGATGAAGGCGCCCGTGTGGCGTTTCCACTCTTCGCTTCCGGCCACGTCGATGCCGTCGATGCGGACCACGCCCCGGTCGGCCCGGAGAAGGTCCAGCGTGAGGCGGAACAAGGTGGTCTTTCCGGCTCCGTTGTTGCCCACCAGCCCGACGAGTTCGCCGTCGGCGATGGTGTAGTGTTCGATGTCGACGGCTTGTTTCGTGCCGAAGTTTTTCTGTAGGTTTTCGATGTCAATCATGAGGGATGTGTTCTTTTTTTTATCCGTTTCGGAGGGGAGGGGTCAGCGGGTGCTGCGGAATCCCTCCATGTTTTCGTAGCGTCGGCGCATGAAGCGGACGTAGACGTTTCGTAGCCAGAGGGGCGAGGTGGCGACCACCGCCAGGCCCAGCCCGATAAAGGTCCACCAGGTGGCCTCCGGCCCGACGAGTGCGGTGAGCAGGCTGTTCAGCAGCATGGGCAGGAAGAAGGCCGCCAGGGTGATGAGGGTTTGAAAGAAGGTGCCGCCCCGGTTCTTGCCGGTGAGGCTCTCGTTGAGCGAGGCGGTCTGCTTGTTGTAGACAGCCAGCTGGAACATCATCGCATAGACCGGACCGACGGCCAGCATCAGGTAGGCCGTCGAGGCGAGCAGGGTGATGTGCCCCATGAAGACGGCCGGCAGCAGCAGGACGAACGGCACCAGGGCCACGAAGCAGTAGTAGCAGTACTTGGCCCGCAGCAGGCTGTAGAGCGACTCGCGCCGGCTCATGAGGCCATCGAGGTAGTTGCCCTCGAAACTCATGATCTGGGTCAGCGTCAGGGCCAGCACGGCGTAGCAGTAGGCCAGCACGAAACTCTGTCCGAGGGGGCCGGCGTACATCGTTTCGCCGTCTATCTCGATGTTGATGAGCAGGCTGAACATGGCCACGGCCACCAGACCGGTGCGGAACGCACGGCGGCAGTTCTTGTTGCGGAAAATCAGTTTCAACTCCAGCCGCAGGTATTCGCCTACCTCGCCGTAACGTTCGAGGAAGCGGTATTCGCTCACGTGGCGCACCTTCGTGTCGGCCGTCCGGGCTTGCTCGCTGTAGATGAGCCGGGCCTGCACGGTGCGGACGGTCCAGGCGGCGGCAAGGACAAGCGCGATGGTGGCGGCGTAGACCCAGGACCTGCCCAGGATGAAGGCTTCGCCCCAGTCCATGGTCAGGGTGGAGAGGGGATGGCCGCACCCGAACTCGATGGCGGCGAGCGCGGCGTAGAAGCCAAGCGGCAGGGCCAGGAAGAGAGTCCGCTCGTTCAGCAGGATGCGGCAGAGCAGGTACCAGTAGTTGTTGACCAGGGTCAGCAGCCACATCCCGACCAGGTAGAGCAGCACGCCCGTCAGCCCGTAGAAGCGGGTCACGGTGAGCAGTGCGAAGGGGACGAGCAGCGCCATCCACACCAGGTTGTAGCCCTGAGTGGTGCTCAGCAGCAGGTAGGTGTTCAGCAGGCGTTTCTTCCCGATGGGCAGCAGCATGTAAGGCTTCATCTCCTGGGCCGGAATCTTTTGGAAAGCGAAGCGCAGCAGGAAATCGAAGGCGAAGAAATACAGCCAGCCCTTGTTGAAGATGTGGTAGGGCTCCATGTGGGGGAAGATGCCTTCGAACATGAATTTCAGCATCACGCCGATGAAGAGGGCGTAAGCCAGCATGAACGCTTCGCCAAAGCGCATGAAGCGCTTGGCGAAGCGGTTTTGGTCGAAGGCCGGGTTTCGACGCTCGGCCAACGTGCGGTGCAGGCGCAGGTCGGAATAAAGCATGCGGCCTGTGGGTTTTATTCGGCCGTCATGATGACTTCCGTGCGGTTCTTCTGGTCAAGCAGACGGCGTGTGAAGTCTTGCAGGGCGGCGGGCGTCAGTCCCTTCACCAGGGCTTCGTAGTCCGTGACGGCATCGATGCCGTTGATGTAGTACTCCTTCAGTCCTTCCATCCAGAAGCCGTTCTCCTTCACGTCTTCCTTATACTTCTTCAGCATGAACTCTTTCACCTTCTCGAGGATGGCTTCTTTCGGTCCTTCCTGGGCCATCTTTTTTGCCTCGGCCAGGATGATGCCCACCATCTTCTCGTACTTGTCGGGGTCGGTGTCGAACACAATCTGCATGTAGGCCTCTTCCTTGGGATGCTTGTTCAGGCTGCAGTAGACGCCTACGCCGTAGGTCCCGCCTTCCTTCTCGCGCACTTCTTCGGTGTAGACGATGTCCATCACCTGCGACAGGGCGTCGGCCAGGATGCAGTTCTCCAGCGTGTAGGGGCATTGGCCGTTGTAGAAGGCGAAGACGGTGGTCTTCGGGGTCTCCATCTGTTTGGTGAAGAGGTTGCGGCATTCGCCCTGACGGAAGTAGAGGTGGTTGTCGCGGAAGTTCTCTTTGCGCTTGGTGGCGGGCAGCGAGGCCAGATAGGTCTCGACCAGCGGCCGGAGTACGGCCTCGTCGATGTTGCCTACGAAGACGAAGGTGAAGTCGCTGGCATCGGCAAAGCGGTCGCGGTACATCTGCATGATGCGGTCGTAGTCGATGTGGTCCACCATGTCGGCCTTGATGCGCAGGGTGCGCGGGTGGTGGCTGTAGAGCGTGGCCTGGAGCGAGTCGGAGAAGGTCACCATCGGGTTGGCCTCACGGTTCTGCAGGGCGGCCTTTGTGCGGTTTTTATACGATTCGAAGGCTTCGCTGTCCATACGCGGGGCGGTGAAGAGCAGGTGCGTCAGTTGGAGCATTGTCTCCAGGTCCTTGGGCGAGCAGTCGCCAGAGATGCCTTCGGTCTTGTCGCCGATGCTGGCGCTTGCCGATGCTTTCTTGCCGGCCAGCACCTTCTGCAGGTCCACCAGGCTGAAGTTGCCCAGTCCGCCGATGCCGATGACTTCGTTCATGGCCCGGACGTTCAGAATCTCTTCGTTGCCATAGAGCGACGAGCCGCCGAAACTGAAGGCTTGCATTTGTATCTCGTCGGCTTTGTAGTCGGTCTTCTTCAGCACCACCTTGGCACCATTCGAGAGGGTCCATACGGTGCTGCCCAGCGGGCCTTTCGCCGTCTTCTTCACCTTGCCGGCCTTCGGCTTCGAGGCCATGAGCGGTTCGTCGGACACCTTGTCTACATAGGCTTCGATTTTTTCGGCCTTCACGCGGTCGATGAGGGCGCGTACGTCGTCGGTGGTGGGTAGGCGCAGGCCTTCCTTCTCGGGGCAGTAGAGGGCTACCACCAGGTTCGAGTCGCTCATCAGGCTGCCCATGACCTGGTTCAGCACGTCGACGGGGATGTTCGGGGCCAGTTGGTTCATGAGGGCGTATTCGTTCTCGATGCCGGCGATGGGCTCGTTGTCGATGAAGTGGCGTACGTATTCTTTCACGTAGGTGTTGTTCTTCTGCTTGTCGCGCTCGTTGTAGGCCGACTCCAGCTGGCGCAGGTATTCGGCGCGGGCGCGTTCGTATTCTGATGCGGTGAAGCCGAAGCGGCGGGCGCGTTCCATCTCGCGCATCAGGGCGGTGAGGGCTGTTTCGATGCCGTCGTCCTTGCTGGCGGCATAGCCGGTGAAGGCTCCTTTTGTTTTCGATACGAAGAAGTCGCCGTCATAGGCGTAGGCGTAGATGAAGGGCGGCTGGGCACTCTGCATCAGTTCGCTGAACCGGGTGCAAATCATCTCGCTGATGAGCGAGGTGGCGTAGTCCCATACCAGGTAGTTGATGTCCGTCTTGTCTTCGTTGGCAACCGGCTCGTGCTTGTAGAACACGTACATGCTGGCTTGCGTCTGTTCCTTGTCCTTTTCGATGGCCACGATGGGCTCTTTGTTGTCCGGGACGGGGTAGTAGACGCGCTCGGCGGGGTTCTCGGATTTGGCGATGTCGGCGAAGGTGGCCTTGATTTTGGCTTCTATCTGGTCCACGTTGATGTCGCCCACCACGACGATGCCTTGCTGGTCGGGCCGATACCACTTCTCATAATAGTCGCGCAGCACCTGGTAGGGGAAGTTGTCCACCACCTCCATCGTGCCGATGGGCAGGCGGTAGGCGTAGCGGCTCCCTTCGTAGATGATGGGGAAGGTCTTCTCGTACATGCGCATCATGGCACCCGAGCGGGTGCGCCATTCTTCGTGGATGACTCCACGCTCCTTGTCGATTTCCTCGGGGGCCAGCGTCAGGTCGTTCGACCAGTCGTGCAGGATGAGCAGGCACGAGTCGATGATGCCGTCGCGGCTGACCGGCACGTTGCAGATGTTGTACACCGTTTCGTCCAGCGAGGTGTAGGCGTTGAGGTTCTCGCCGAACTTCACGCCGATGCTCTCAAGGTAGTTTTTCAGCGCATCGCCGGGGAAGTGCGTCGTTCCGTTGAAGCACATGTGCTCCAGGAAGTGGGCCAGACCGCGCTGGCTGTCCTCTTCGAGGATGGAACCCACCTTTTGGGCGATGTAGAAGTCGGCCCGGTGCTCGGGCAGGGCGTTGTGGCGGATGTAATAGGTTAGCCCGTTGTCCAGCGTGCCGATGCGCACGTGGGGGTCTGTCGGGATGGGAGGCATCTGCTGGGCGACGGCGGTGCTGAAGGCACAGGTGGCCAGCATGGCGGTACATAAGGTTCGAACCAATTGTTTCATGTCCATTCGGTTTTAAGTTAAAAATAACGTTTCTGAGGCGTGCCGGGATGGTCAGGCGGCAAGGAGGCGCTGCAGATGGCCATCGGGATACACCTTCGATTGATACAATTGCGACAAATGTAGCCTTTTTTTTCACATCGCCTTCGTTTTCGACCGAAAAACTTGCATCCGCTGGTTGGGTACTTTCTAAACTTCATGCCGGGCCGTCAGTCTTATATATATGCGGAGAAAGACGAAACGATTGTCTGCCCATTATGACCGTTTTAGGGTCAATAACCGATTAGGGTCGAATGAAAGAACCGCGCACCCGGGAACGTTTTATTTTACACCATTCTTGGGTAAATTCGCGGAGAATGCCTACTTTTGTCGGGTTGAAACGATAAAAACAGGAAAATCCATCATGACACTGATTGTGCTTGCTGCCACCATGGGCAACCGATACGGAGGCTTGAAACAGCTGGAAGGAATAGGGCCGTGCGGGGAGACCATCCTCGACTATTCGGTCTACGACGCTGCCCGTGCGGGCTTTTCGAAAGTCATATTCGTCATCAGCCGCCACTTCGAGACCGAATTCAAGCAACGCGTGGCGGGCAAGTACGAAGGCCTGATCGAGGTGGGCTATGTCTATCAGGAGGTGGAGATGGTGCCCGAACCGCTGCGGAACCCCAAGCGAAACCTGTTGTGGGGGTCGGCCCATGCGGTCTTGATGGCCGAGGAGGCCGTCGACGGGCCGTTCGGCGTCATCAATGCCGTCAACTTCTATCAGCGCGAGAGTTTCGACCTGTTGTACGACCGTTTGAAGCGGTTGGATGCCGACGGCGAAGAAGCCTTCCTGATTCGCTACCGGCTGGCCAACGTGTTGCCCGAGAACGCCAGCGTCACACGCGGCATTTGTCAGTTGACACCCGAAGGAGACCTCGTCTCGGTGGTCGACCGCCAGGGTGTGGAGCGCGTGGGCGGAAGTCCGATGTGTACGGACGAATGGGGCAAAACCGAACCGCTCGACCCCGATGCCTGGGTGTCGATGAACATGTGGGGCTTTTCGCCCGTCGTGTTCCGCTCGCTGCACACGGCCTTCGATGCTTTCGTCGATGAATACGGACACGACCTCAAGGCGCATTACTCCATTCCGGCCTTCGTCAACGGCCGCATCCGTCAGGGCTTGCGCGTACGCACCGTGGAGACGCCCGCCCGCTGGATGGGGTTGGTGTCTGCCGAAGACCGAAGCCAGGCCATCCTCCGCATCGGCGAACTGACCCGCAAGGGTGTCTACCCCGTACCGATGTTTCCCGGGAAAAACAGCGAACCTATTTAATCAACCCTAAAATACGTATCATGGAAAAAAGAATCTTAGTGACAGGCGGTACGGGCTACATCGGCTCGCACACCGTGGTCGAACTGCAACGCAGCGGCTATGAAGTCATCATCGTGGACAACCTCTCCAACTCGCGTGCCGACGTGGTGGATAACATCGAGCGCGTATCCGGCATCCGCCCCGTGTTCGAGCAACTGGACTGCCTCGACCTGGAAGGGCTCGACAACCTCTTCACACGCTATCCGGGCATCCGCGGCATCATCCATTTCGCCGCCAGCAAAGCCGTGGGCGAGTCGGTGGAAAAACCGTTGCTCTACTATCGGAACAACCTCGTTTCGCTCATCAACCTGCTCGAACTCATGCCGAAACACGGCGTGGAAGGCATCATCTTCTCGTCGTCGTGCACGGTCTACGGGCAGCCCGACCAACTCCCCGTGACGGAGCAGGCTCCCATCAAGAAGGCCGAATCGCCCTATGGCAACACCAAGCAGATTAACGAAGAAATCATCCTCGACACCGTGGCTTCGGGAGCACCCATTCATGCCATCATGTTGCGCTACTTCAACCCCATCGGCGCACATCCGTCGGCCCTGCTGGGCGAATTGCCCAACGGCGTGCCGCAAAACCTGGTGCCGTACCTCACGCAGACCGCCATCGGCATCCGCGAGTGCCTCAGTGTCTTCGGTGATGACTATGACACGCCCGACGGCTCGTGCATCCGCGATTTCATCAACGTGGTTGACCTGGCCAAGGCACACGTCATCGCTATGGACCGCATCCTGCAGGGCAAACAGAAGGACAAGGTAGAGGTGTTCAACATCGGTACGGGACGCGGACTCTCCGTGCTCGAACTCATCCACGGATTCGAGAAAGCCACCGGCGTGAAACTCAACTACAAGATTGTAGGCCGCCGTGCAGGCGACATCGTAAAGGTGTGGGCCAACCCCGAACGGGCCAACAACGAACTGGGCTGGAAGGCAGAAATCTCCATCGAAGACACGCTTCGCTCAGCCTGGAATTGGCAATTGAAACTCCGCGAACGCGGTATTCAGTAGAATTAACATTTCTTCTGATACAACCAAAAAGAAAACCCTTATATTTGCATTCGAAATGCAACAAGCCCGTGCGGGCAGTGGATATGTGAATACCTGCTTGTCTGCGATTGTATGCATCGGCATACAGAGGGGCGTTGCATAGTAGTTTTGTCGTGTTTTATTTTGTGTTTGTGTTGTGGCCTTCCTCCGACGAGAGTCGGGGGAAGGTTTTTGTTTGCGCCTATGCTCTCCGACCGCCGGGAGCATAGGGCTCAGTAGCTATTCAGTGTGGATAGGCGTAAAGTTTAGCAATGCGAAAGAG
>JBJEHD010000081.1:0-1596 GCA_051875715.1 Bacteroidaceae bacterium | reverse complement strand
CGATGATACTCCCGATAGCGGAGGAAGCGGCACAGGCCATGCCACAGGAGAGCATTTCTTCGGGCCAACCTCATCAGCCGTCCTATCGCGTCGCGTGTGAAGTAATCGCCGTAGGTCAACGCCTCCTGCCGGGCCAATGATTCGCGGCCGGACAGCAGTTGGCAATACACCAGGTTGCGGGCAATTCTTCCACGAGCCTTCAAATAGCCCTCGGGCAATGGTTGCGGCAGCCGCGCCACCACCCGGTGCTCCCATTCGCCCACGCTCGGGGCGTTCCGCCACCGACGCTCCATTTTCGCCAACCATTGCCGGCGGTTGGAAGCCAAATCAGTTCCGTCGCTCGTAAACATAATTTTCGGAATTAACCCCCAGTTTCCGTAACTACCCAATAAGGCCCAAAATTCCAAGTCCTCCGTGATGCGTAAATCCTGCCGTTGCCCACCCGTTTCCTGTATCGCGTCTCGGCGAATCGTCACACTGCCCGTACACACATGCATATAAGCAGCCCAAAAATCAAAGAAATCTCCCAGCACAACAGGAGCGGTAAACTCACCAATACACGATGGTGCAATCGTCTCGCCCGACACCGTCCGATGCCGTTGTCCCACCGTCACGGCCACGCAGTCGGCGTGGGCATCCAAAAACGCCACTGTCTGCTCCACGTAGCCGTCCATCCAGTAATCGTCGGCATCCAGATAGGCGCAGTAGCGGCCTTGCGCCAGTTCCACCCCTTTGTTCCGGGCGGCAGCCGGTCCGGCGTTCGCCTGCCGGTGCAGCACCAGGTTCGGTTCCTTGCGCGAACGGATGTAGTCCACGATCGTGTCCGTGCTCCCGTCGTCCACCAAGATTACCTCCACTGCATAACGCGTGGTCTGGCCGAACACCGAGTCCAGACAACGCTCCAACAACGGCATTGCGTTGTACACCGGGATAATCACCGATAAATCAACAACCGACTTTTCGTTTATTCTACCCATATAATATGACGTTTCTTCCAACGGAAATAGCGGTTCAACACCCATCGAGGCGCATAATCCTTTATCGGCTGAATGATGCCCTTGCACACACGAAGTTTGATTCTCCGCAACCAATACCCCGGCCGCTGGTCCAACCCCACGATACGGTCTCCCTCCAAGGCTATAAGATAAGGATTATTTTCGCTGAGGCCTTCCTTGGCATCATAGTCCGACACGACAAAGTCCTCGTAATGGAAACGACATCCACATTGGCGCATCCAATAGAAGAACTCCCTGTCCGCCAGAATGCGATAAGACAAATCAAAAGGATGGGTCAAAAGCAACGACCTCCTGACTATCACAGACTGGTGGATGAAAGGCATGACTGCATCTCGATGCCACTCCTCGTTCTCATGATGGATTCCACGTCCTTCATAGAACTCCATCATCGTATTTCCATAGTAGGCATCGGCCTCCACGGCCTCCATCGTCTGCTCAAACCTCGACAACACGTTGGCATCGTGGAAACAATCTCCTCCGTTCATGAATTGGACATACGATCCGCGGGCCATCAATACTCCTTTGTTCATGGCATCGTACACTCCCCTGTCCTTTTCTGACACGTACAGGAATCTTGTCT
>JBJEHD010000080.1:0-8242 GCA_051875715.1 Bacteroidaceae bacterium | reverse complement strand
GGCG
Source organism: Bacteroidaceae bacterium (assembly GCA_051875715.1). Lineage (GTDB taxonomy): Bacteria > Bacteroidota > Bacteroidia > Bacteroidales > Bacteroidaceae > DYCT01. The sequence continues at coordinate 8,238 of JBJEHD010000080.1, read as the reverse complement.
CAATGGGGCTCCATTGTAACCGAGAAACGGGAAGACAGATGCCAAAAAGAACGTTCGTTTGCGCAGGGGCGGCCTAACGACCGTTTTGGGTTCAAGGGCGTCGATGCGGACACCTCCGTCCTGTGCGAACGAGAAAAAGCAGAGGTTGCGCCGACCGCCTCTTTCGTTCCGACGCAACCTCCACGTAGCAATCAATAGGCCCGAGCAAAGAGCACGCGGCGTGCCGAGGGCTTGCCCGTCAGCATGTCCACACCGGGTGTGAGGCTTTCTTCGTCCGCCTCGAAGGGAATACAACGGATGGTTGCCTTGGTTTCCTCCTTGATTCTTTCTTCGGTTTCGGTCGTCCCGTCCCAATGGGCCAGCACGAAGCCGCCTTTCTCGATTTGCGTCTTAAATTCTTCGAAAGAATCCACCTTTGTGATGTGCTGGTTGCGATAGTCCAAAGCTTTCTTGTAGATGTTGGCTTGCACGTCATCCAGCAGTTGCTTCACATATTCCTCGATGCCTTCGCACGACACGGTTTCTTTCTCCAGTGTGTCGCGGCGCATCACTTCCATGGTGTTGTTTTCCAAGTCGCGCGAGCCCATTACCAGACGCACGGGAACACCCTTCAGTTCGTAATCGGCAAACTTGAATCCGGGGCGTTTGTTGTCCGCATTGTCGTATTTCACCGAGATGCCCATCTCACGCAGGCGGCACACGATGCCTTCCACCTTGGCGTCGATTTGCTTCAGTTGCTCGTCGTTCTTGTAGATGGGGACAATCACCACCTGTATCGGGGCCAACTTCGGAGGGAGCACCAATCCGTTGTCGTCGGAGTGGGTCATGATGAGTGCACCCATCAGACGCGTCGAGACACCCCACGACGTAGCCCACACATAATCCAACTTGTTGTTCTTGTCCACGAACTGCACGTTGAACGCCTTGGCGAAATTCTGTCCCAGGAAGTGCGACGTACCACATTGCAGAGCCTTCCCGTCCTGCATCAAGCCTTCGATGGTATAGGTGTCCAACGCACCGGCAAACCGTTCGTTGGCCGACTTCACGCCCTTGATGACCGGAACGGCCATGTATTTTTCGGCAAAGTCGCCATACACGTGCAACATCTTTTGTGCTTCGGCTTCGGCTTCTTCGCGTGTGGCGTGTGCCGTATGTCCTTCTTGCCAGAGGAATTCGGCCGTACGCAGGAAGAGGCGCGTACGCATTTCCCAACGCATGACGTTTGCCCATTGGTTGCACAGGATAGGCAGGTCGCGGTAGGAGTTGATCCAGTTCTTATAGGTGCTCCAGATGATTGTTTCCGAAGTGGGTCGGATAATCAGTTCCTCTTCCAGGCGGGCGGCCGGGTCCACTACGACACCGCTGCCGTCTTCTGCATTTTTCAGACGGTAGTGGGTCACTACCGCACATTCTTTTGCAAAACCTTCTACGTGTTCGGCTTCACGGCTGAGGTACGACTTCGGAATCAGCAGCGGGAAGTACGCGTTCACGTGACCCGTTGCCTTGAACATGTCGTCCAGTTGCCGTTGCATTTTCTCCCAAATGGCGTATCCGTAAGGCTTGATCACCATGCATCCGCGCACGGGCGATTGTTCTGCCAAATCGGCCTTTACCACCAAATCATTGTACCATTGCGAGTAGTTCTCACTGCGCTTGGTCAGTTCTTTCAGTTCCTTTGCCATAGATTTATGTTTTTATTCTATTTTGTTCCTTTTCGGTTCCATTCTTTGAAGCGTGCAAAAGTAGCAAGTTCTGCCCACATATCCAAACAAAGCCTTCGCTCGCTTGCGTCAGTCGGCGCATTTGCCGTGTTTCACCGCAGATGCTTGACGACCCGGGCCGGATTGCCCACGGCCACCGTGTCCGATGGAATGTCGTCGACCACCACGCTGCCGGCCCCGATGGTGACATTGTCGCCGATGCTTACACCAGGCAGGATGGTGACGCCTCCCCCTATCCAACAGTTGTCGCCGATGGTGACGGGTTCGGCCCATTCTTTCCGCGAATTACGCTCGACGGAGTCGGTGCTGTGACAAGCCGTGTAGATGCCTACATGGGGCCCGATGAAGCAATCGTCGCCGATGGTGACATAAGCCTCGTCCAGCACCGTCCAACCGAAGTTGGCAAAGAAGCGCTTTCCTACCCGGATGTGCTTGCCGTAGTCGCAGTAGAAGGGTTGGTTGATGAATGTGTCTTCGTCTGCCTGGCCAAGCATCCGTCGCAGCATCTCGTTGCGTTCCTTCAGCATGGTGGGCCGGAGCTGGTTGTACTCCTGGCAAAGATTTTTCACTTCGTTGAGTTCCCTGATTAGTTCGGGGTCGGTGGCCTGATAGAGTTGGCCGCTGAGCATTTTCTCTTTTTCCGTCATGGGGTTGTTTCGTTTACCATTTGAGTTCTCCATATTTCTCCTTATACCAGATTTGCCAGCCGTTGACCAGGTTCTGCCAGAGCACATAAGCCCCCGGGGCCACGGCCGCCAGCGGATTGAGGAAGGTGAGCGTCAGCCAGATGCCCACCACGGTGTTTTTCTGTCCGAGTGCCTGTCCGGCGCTGATGCTGTCGCCCCAGTGGCGGCCGATGGCTTTCCCCAGGCCAAACTGCAGGAGGCAGACGGCCAGCGGGGTCAGGAGCAGGCACCACATGACCCATCCTGCCACGGTGTTGTGCGTGATGTTGTGCAGGGTGACGCCGGTGACGATGCTCAGATTGACGCACCAGATGTAGAAGCCCAGGTTGCGAAACGTGTTGAGCCAGCGGACCAACCGGGGTACATAGCGCCGCGAAAGGAGGGCCAGTGTCAAAGGAATCACCAGCACGACGGTGACGTTGCGCAGCAGCATCCACATGGTGCTCACGAAACCGATGTCGGCATTGTGTTCCACCAGGGGGAAGAACAGGGGGATGATGAACATCGTCACCAGGTTGGCGATGATGGTGAACACGGTCAGCGACCCGATGCTGCCTCCCAGTTTCTCGGTGACGACTACGACGGCCGATGCCGTGGGACAGATGAAGCAGATGAACATCCCTTCGAGGACGAGTTTCACCTCGGCATTATCTCCGAAGAGCGTGATGAGCAGCACCATGATGCCGGCCAGAGCTGTGCGGACCAGTTGGATGACGAAATGCCACGTCCGCGGCCGCAACTCTTCTATCTTGATTTTGCAGAACGTGACGTAGAGCAACGAAAATAGTCCGACGGGCAACCATTCGGACAGCCAGGGGCCTACCCTGTTCCCGATGGGGGTCAACACCTCGACTCGGGAAAACAGTTCGTAGACGCACACGCCCAGGCACATGGCAAACAACAACGCATTGCGTTTGAGGGCCTCAAATAGTTTTTTCATACGTTATCATGCGAAATTTGACGGCGCAAAGGTACAAGATGCCCGGCAAAAAGCTATACATTGATGCTCAGTTTATTCATCCCTTCTTCCGTATTGCTTATTCTTGCATTTATCATGTAACTAATATAAATACTCCACGGCAATTATTATTGCTGTCCGCTAAAACTCTAAAGCGCACAATTTACCGGGCCCTCATAAAGCGGACAACAATAATTTCTAATACATTGAGGATAATTTGTTTCAACTTTGATTCAACAAGAGGAAAAAGAAGTGGGGGCTGCCCCATTTCCGTTCGGAACGAGGCCTCCCCCACTTTGTATGTATCTGCCGGCCCTTGGCCGACGTCTTTGTCTTTTTACAGGATGCTCTTCACCGTCTCCAGCATGCCCTTCTCCTGGATGGAGTCGAGGTTGGCGCGTACGGCGTCGGTCAGGCCCGGAATCAGGTTCAGGTCCTCACCCCAGATGGACTTTTCGGCCAGCACGCCTTCGGCCACCGTGCGGGTGCAACCGCTGGCCCACAGACGCTGGAGCAATGCGATGATTTCCGGTGCATCGTTCGGAACGATTTCTGCGCCGTCGGCACGGCATCCGCCCTTATAATAAGTAATGATGGCAGCCAGACCGAGCACCAGTCCGCGCGGCAGTTCGCCCTTGCGCTCCAGATAGGTCTTCAGACCGGGCAGGTCGCGCGTCTGGAATTTGGGGAAGGAGTTGAGCATGATGCTCGTCACGGCATGGTCGACGAAGGGGTTGTTGAAGCGCTCGAGCACGTCGGTGGCGAACTGCTCCAGTTCGGCCTTCGGCAGGTTGAGGGTCTCCATCAGTTCGTCGAACATCACCTTGTGGATGTAGCGTCCCACCACTTCGTGCTGGCAAGCGTCGCGGACGATGTCGATGCCCGACAGGTAAGCCACGGGCGACAACACGGTGTGCGGGCCGTTAAGCAGCGTCACTTTGCGTTCGTGATACGGAGCCTCCGACGGTACGAACAGCACGTTGAGCCCGGCCTTGTCGGCGGGGAATTCCTTGGCCACTTCCTGCGGAGCTTCGATGACCCAAAGGTGGAAGATTTCGGCCTGTACCACCAGGTTGTCGTCATACTGGAGTTTTTCCTTGATGGCGGCGATGTCCTTGCGGGGGAAGCCCGGCACGATGCGGTCTACCAGCGTAGCATATACGCCGCAGGCCTCTTCGAACCACGTCTTGAATTCTTCGCCCAGGTTCCACAGTTCGATGTACTGGTAGATGGTTTCTTTCAGTTTGTGTCCGTTCAAGAAAATCAACTCGCAGGGGAAGATGATGAGACCCTTGCTCTTGTCGCCGCCGAATGTTTTGAAGCGATGGTAGAGCAATTGAGTCAGTTTGCCGGGATACGACGATGCCGGAGCGTCCGTCAGTTTGCACGTCGGGTCGAAGGTGATGCCGGCCTCGGTGGTGTTCGAGATGACGAAACGCATTTCGGGCTGTTCGGCCAGACGCATGAACTCGTCGTTCTGCGTATAGGGGTTCAAAGCGCGGCTGATGACGTCGATGCGCGTCAGGCTGTTCACCGTTTCGCCTTTGTCAAGGCCTTGCAGGTTGACGTGGTAGAGGCAGTCCTGTGCATTCAGCATGTCCACCATGCCTTTGTCGATGGGCTGAACCACTACGACGCTGCTGTTGAAGTCAGCCTTCTCGTTCATGTTGAAGATAATCCAGTCGACAAATGCACGCAAGAAGTTTCCTTCGCCGAATTGGATGATGCGCTCGGGGCGTTGTGCCTTCGGAGCCGTTTGTTTGTTCAATGGTTGCATAATGATGTTGTTATTTTATAGGAGTGAATAAATAAGTTCGTCAGTAGGAAGATTGGGGTCAGACAATCTCGGCATAATAGTCGATGTTGTCGCGGATGAGGATGTCGATGGGCATGTAGTGGAGGGGCGGCACCTCTTTCTTGAACACCACCCGGTCTGCCAGCACCTTGACGCCGCAGTAGCCTTGGAGGCGCGGACGCTGGCCGATGAGGAAACTGACCACGCCCGAGCGCAGCAAGTCTACATTGGCAGGCAGCAGGTCGTATCCGGCAAGCGACACCATCGGCTGCCGCCGTTCGGCCAGATAGCGTCCGACCTGATAGATGCGCGAACTGAACACCACGCCCAGGTAACGTCCGCGATGGGTGGAAAAGAAATCGTCGAGGCTGGCTTCCGTGCGCGAAGGGTCGTCGCGGTGGAACACCACTTCGTGAATCACGGGGTGCAGCTGCCGCTCGTCCAAGTAGCGCATGAAGCCTTCCAACCGCCGTTGCATCTGAAAGGCCGAAGGGTGTTCGCGGCTGTTCCCCAAAAAAAGAATCAGTTCGCACGAGGGGTCGTAGGCCTGCATCAGCATCTTGGCGGCCACATAGCCGCTTTGGTGCGAATCTTGTCCGATGTACTGGACGGCATGGGTCTGTTCGGGATTGACGTCGACAAAAGCATACGGGATGGCGCGTTCGTCCAACCGCGCCACAAACCGCCGCGTGTCGTCGCGGAAGTTGGGGGCCACCAACACGGCGTCGGGGCCGGCTTCGAGCAATTGGCGTTGACTCTCGGCATACGACGGGGCTGAGTCCTGTTCGTAGGTGAACAGGCGGACGCCCACTCCGAAGGCTTGCAGTTCGTCGGCCGCCCGGTCGATGCCCTCGCCTACCTCGGCCCAATAGTCGTCGGCCGAATGGGACGGAATCAGGCAGGCCAGCGTGTATTTTTTCTTGGCGGCCAGCCCGATGGCGAACACGTTGGGGCGGTAGTTGATTTCGTCGAGCACCCGCTGCACCTTCGCCCGGCTGGCTTCCGACACCTCGCCCCGCTCGTGCATCACGCGGTCGACCGTGCCGGCCGATACGCCGGCCATACGGGCTATGTCCTTGATGGTGTATTTTCTGTCTTCCATAGTAATAGAATTTTATAAATGAGCGAGCTTCGAGGTGTGCATCCCACTTAAATATTCTAAATTTTCGCGGCAAAGATACGAAATGTTTTGTAATTCCAAAGAAAATATCTACTTTCGTGTTCGAAAACGGCTAATAAATACAAAAAACCGGCCGGCTTCCGCAAAAGGAGTCGGCAAAAGCCAGAAGAATTGGAAATTTAATAACATATTTACTTAATCTTAAAACAGCTGTTCAGTTATGAAAAACTTCATGGACGAAAACTTCCTGCTGCAGACCGAAACGGCTCAGCGCCTGTATCACGAGCATGCCGCTCCGATGCCCATCATCGACTATCATTGCCACTTGATTCCGCAAATGGTGGCGGACGACTACCGCTTCCGCTCGCTCACCGAAATCTGGTTGGGCGGCGACCACTACAAGTGGCGTGCGATGCGTACGAACGGAGTGGACGAACGGTACTGCACGGGCAAGGACACGTCCGACTGGGAAAAATTTGAAAAATGGGCCGAAACCGTCCCCTACACGATGCGCAACCCGCTCTACCACTGGACGCACCTCGAACTGAAGACGGCCTTCGGCATCAACAAGGTGCTGAACCCGCAGACGGCCCGCGAAATCTACGACGAGTGCAACGCCAAGTTGGCCTTGCCGGAATATTCGGCACGCGGCATGATGCGCCGTTATCGCGTGGAAGTGGTGTGCACCACCGACGACCCCGTCGACTCGCTCGAATACCACATCAAGACGCGTGAGAGCGGTTTTGAAATCCGCATGCTGCCTACGTGGCGCCCGGACAAGGCCATGGCCGTAGAGGTGCCTGCCGAATTCCGCGCTTACGTCGAGAAGTTGGGCGAAGTGGCCGGAGTGACCATCTCGACATTCGACGACATGATTGAAGCCCTGCGCCGCCGTCATGCCTTCTTTGCCGAACAGGGTTGCCGCCTGTCCGACCACGGCATCGAAGAATTCTACGCCGAGGACTACACCGACGCCGAAATCCGCGCCTTATTTAATAAGGTATATGGAGGAGCCGAACTGACGCAGGAGGAAATCCGCAAGTTCAAGTCGGCCATGCTGGTTGTCTTTGCCGAAATGGACTGGGAAACGGGTTGGACGCAGCAGTTCCACTACGGTGCCATCCGCAACAACAACACCAAGATGTTCCGCCTGCTGGGCCCCGACACGGGTTTCGACTCCATCGGCGAGTTCACCACGGCCAAGGCCATGGCCAAGTTCCTCGACCGCCTCAACACGGCCGGCCACCTCACCAAGACCATCCTCTACAACCTCAACCCCTGCGCCAACGAAGTCATCGCCACTATGCTGGGCAACTTCCAGGACGGCAGCGTGCCGGGCAAAATCCAGTTCGGTTCGGGATGGTGGTTCCTCGACCAGAAGGACGGCATGGAGAAGCAGATGAACGCCCTGTCCGTACTTGGCCTGCTGAGCCGCTTCGTGGGCATGCTCACCGACTCGCGCAGCTTCCTCTCCTACCCGCGTCATGAATACTTCCGCCGCACGCTTTGCAACCTCATCGGCCGCGACGTGGAGAACGGCGAGATTCCGGCATCGGAAATGCCGCGCATCGAGCAAATGGTAGAAGACATCTGCTACTACAACGCCCGCAACTTCTTCCAGTTCTAAGCCACCGCACGCCGGAGGCGGACTAATCGATGGTCTGTCAGAACGGCCATCCTGAAACTTCTTGGAGAGGCTGTGTCAAAAATACAGGATTTTGGCACAGCCTCTAATGTACATCAGAATGGTCGAGATGCAAGGTACTTCCCTCATTTCCGGGGGCACCGGCCTGCATCCGTCCGGGCAAGTATGCGCACAGGCTCTCGCGCCTATGTTCGCAGCCCCATGAGCATACCCTCATCGGACCACGCGCATAGGGCCAAAAGCCAACTCCACCGCCAACTGACTATGACTGATTTTACTTCACAGATTATTTGTTTATTTACGAGTTTACTTC
>JBJEHD010000079.1:0-39036 GCA_051875715.1 Bacteroidaceae bacterium | reverse complement strand
TTACTACACTATTTAATTGTTAATTACGTGTGAAGTAAATCTGTATCATGTCACGTTGAGTTTTACCGAACAGGTCGGACTCTAAAAACGCTTCGCGCTCCGATGCCGTCCATCTGTCGGTATCGGAGCGCGAAGCGTTTGTTCCAACCGGGGGCTATCCCCGTCAGGCATTATTCTTCCAGCGAATTGCCATACTCCATTTCGCCTTGGACCACCCAGAAGACGGCTTCCGGGTCGAACTCTCCCATGCCGTCCTTCTTGGCTTCACGGACCACATAGTCGACGATCTTATCCGAGTCGATTACGATATATCCGTCCTTGTCGGGCTGTGCATCCAAGCATCCGCTTGTGGTGTAGTAGTCGACAATCACATCCAAGATATAATACAATTCATCGTCGCTGAACCGGTCTTTCAGTTCCTGCGGCAGATAATTGCGGATGAACTCGATGGTCTTCTCATCGTCCGCATCTTCCAATAAGAAATCGTCTTCCATGTTATTGCGTTTTTTAATGATGTATGCTTCCGTAAAAGGGTTACTTGCTCAGCAGGTCCTCGAACAGGTCTTTCAGTTTGCTCTTCGTCACAGCACCGACCGACTTGTTCACCAGTTCGCCGTTCTTCAGGAACAGGACGGTGGGGATGTTGCGCACGCCAAACTGGCCGGGCAGTTCGTCGTTCTCGTCTACGTCGCACTTGCCCACGGCAATCTTGCCCTGATATTCTTCGGCCAGTTCCTCGATGTAAGGAGCGATTTGCCGACAAGGTCCGCACCAGGTAGCCCAGAAGTCCACAACCATGTACTCGTTCTGCTGTACCAGTTCTTCAAAATTCGAATCTTTAATTTCCAATGCCATAGTTACTATTGTTTTTATGATGTTCGTTAATTGATTTATCTGTATCCTTGCCGGGCAAAGATAGTAATTATCCGGAGAAACAAGCAGCGAATGGTCAGTTGATTTTATATTCCAGACAGGGCTTGCTTTTCAGATAGGCCATCAGTTCCTTGTGCACGCCGATTTTCAGGCTGTGCGACAACAGGTCGACCGACATGTGGTTTTCCACGTCGTGCACCTTGAAGTACAATTCCACCGAACCCGGTTGCTTCTTGACCAGCGACGACAGTTCCACAATCAGTTCCTCGTTCAAGTCGGCAAGCGGCACCGAGATGGTCAGCTTCTCGACGCACGACTCCTTCACGTCGGCCAGCAGTTCGATGCTGTTGACTTTGATGTCGAACTCCGAGGGCTTCCACTGGCGCGGGGCACACTTGGCCTTGAAGAACAAGAACATGCCGACCACCAGGTAGTTGCGCCACTCTATCCAGTCATTGCCGAAGAAAGCCAGTTCGCCAGAGCCGGAATAGTCCTCCAGACGGACGATGCCGTATGGTTTGCCTGCCTTGCTGTACCCCTCGCGTACGTTGGTGACGATGCCACCGAAGGTCAAGTCCCGGTTGGCCAGCGCCGTTTTGTCTGCCAATTCGGAAACCCGGGTCGTGCACACCTCCTCCAGCACGATGGCATATTCGTCCAACGGATGGGCCGAGAGGTAGATGCCTACCAGGTCTTTTTCCCGGTTCAGCCGTTCCAGGTCGGTCCACGACTCGGCAGGCAGGATGTCGGGAGGCGTAATCTCCACTGTATTCTCCCCGCCGAACAGCGAGTTGAGCGCCACGGACTTTTCCGTCTGATAGCGGTTTCCGTAGCGGAGCAAGGTATCCAAGAACGATTCTCCCTTCGCGTTGACAGCGAAATACTGTTCGCGCTTCATCTTGGGGAAGCAATCGAAGCCGCCGGACAAGGCCAGGTTTTCGAAGCACTTCCGGTTGCAGGCCGTCAGGTTCACCCGTCGGGCAAAATCGAAGATGTCCTGGTACGGGCCGTTGGCCTCCCGCTCCTCCACGATGGCCTGCACGGCCCCTTCGCCCACGCCCTTCACGGCACCCATGCCAAAGCGGATTTCGCCCCGGCGGTTGACCATAAACTTCAGGTAGCTTTCGTTCACATCCGGGCCCAACACCGGAACGCCCATGGCCTTGCATTCGTCCATCAGTTTCGTGATTTCCGTGATGTTCGAGATGTTGCGGCTCAACGTCGCCGCCATGTACTGGGCCGGATAGTTGGCCTTGAGGTAGGCCGTCTGGTAGGCCACCCACGAATAGCACGTGGCGTGCGACTTGTTGAAGGCATACGAGGCGAACTTTTCCCAGTCGGCCCAGATTTTCTCCAGGACCTTCGGGTCGTGTCCGTTTCGCCGTCCGCCCTCGATGAACTTCGGCTTCATGTGGTCCAGTTTGTCGCGCAACTTCTTACCCATGGCCTTCCGCAACGCGTCGGACTCGCCTCGGGTGAAGTCGGCCAGCAAGCGCGACAACAGCATGACCTGCTCCTGGTAGACCGTGATGCCGTACGTATCCTTGAGGTATTTCTCCATGATGGGGATGTCGTACTCGATGGGCTTCCGTCCCTGCTTTCGGTCGATGAAGTCCGGGATGTAGTCCATCGGGCCGGGCCGGTAGAGGGCGTTCATGGCTATCAGGTCCTCGAAGGTGGTAGGTTGCAGTTCGCGCAAATATTTCTGCATGCCGGCCGATTCGAACTGGAACGTTCCGATGGTACGGCCGTCGCTGTAAAGCCGGTAAGTCGGCAGGTCTTCAATCGACACCTTGTCGATGTCCACTTCGACGCCCAGACTCAGGCGGATGTTCTCGATGGCCTCCTTGATGATGGACAAGGTCTTCAGTCCCAGGAAGTCCATCTTGATGAGTCCCGTATCCTCAATCACCGACCCTTCGTATTGCGTCACCAGCATCTTCTCGCCGGTTTCCTTGTCTTCCGCCGTGCTCACCGGCACCCAGTCCGTGATGTCGTCGCGGCAGATGATGGTACCGCAGGCATGGACGCCCGTCCCTCGCACGTTTCCCTCCAGCATCTTGGCATATTTCAGGGTATCGCGCACCAGCGGGTCGCTCGACATCTCGGCCTGCTGCAGTTCGGGCACGTAGGCGATGGCGTTGGACAGGTTCAGTTTCTTGTCCGGAATCTTGTCCGGTACCAGTTTGGCCAGCCGGTCCGATTCCGACAAGGGCAGTTTCTGTACGCGCGCCACATCCTTGATGGCCAGTTTCGTGGCCATCGTGCCATAGGTGATGATGTGCGCCACCTTTTCCGCTCCGTACTTCTCCGTCACCCAGCGCAGCACCTGTCCGCGTCCGTCGTCGTCGAAGTCGACGTCGATATCGGGCAAAGAAATACGGTCCGGATTCAAGAATCGCTCAAACAGCAGGTCGTACTTGATGGGGTCGATTTTGGTGATGCCCAGGCAGTAGGCCACTGCCGAACCTGCCGCCGAACCACGGCCCGGTCCGATGGAAACGCCCATGGCCCGTCCGGCCGCAATAAAATCCTGCACAATCAGGAAGTAGCCCGGGAAACCCATCGTCTTCATGATGTGCAGTTCAAAGTTCAGCCGTTCGCGCGTCTCCTCGTCCATGTCCTCGCCGTAACGTTCGCGTGCGCCGTCGAAGGCCAGTTTCCTCAGGTAGTCGGCCTCCAACTTGATGCGGTACAGTTTGTCGTATCCGCCCAATCGCTTGATTTTGGCATGGGCATCGTCCTCGCTCATCACGACGTTTCCATGTTCGTCGCAGGTGAACTCGTCGAACAAATCCTTTTCGCTGTATTTCTGCCGGTATTCCTCCTCCGTCCCGAAGTCTTCGGGGATGGCGAATGTCGGCATGATGGGCGCATGGTCTATCGAGTACACCTCCACCTTGTCGCATATCTCCACCGTGTTGGCCAGGGCTTCGGCATCGTCCGGGAACACCCGGTACATTTCCTCACGGGTCTTCATCCACTCCTGCTTGGAGTAGAGCATCCGGTTGGGGTCGTCCAGGTCTTTCCCCGTACTCAGGCAGATGAGCCGGTCGTGCGCTTCGGCATTTTCCTCGTCCACGAAGTGTACGTCGTTCGTGCATATCAGTTTGATGCCGTATTTCTCCGCATATTCATGCAAATATTTGTTCACCTTCAGCTGCATAGGATACGCCTCGTGGTTGGCACGCGGCACGGTTGCCTGGTGCAGCTGCAGTTCCAGATAGAAGTCGTCGCCGAACACGCGTTTGTACCATTGGATGGCTTCCTCGGCTTCGTCGAACTGTTCGTTGGTGATGCGTTTCGGTATCTCGCCGCCCAGGCAGGCCGAGGCCACAATCAGGCCCTCGTGGTATTTCTCCAATTCCACCCGGTCCGTACGCGGACGCATGTAGAACCCCTCGGTCCAGGCTTTCGAGACCAGTTTAATCAGGTTATGATACCCCTTCTCGTTCTTGGCCAGCACCACCAAGTGGTAACCTCCCTGGTCGGTTTTTCCTTCCTTATTAAATAGACGCCTCCGGGCCACATACATCTCACAGCCGAAGATGGGTTTGAACAGTTTCTGCCTGGCCGCCTCCAGTTGTTCGCGACAGGCGGCCAGCCGCTCGGGCAAGTCTGCCGCATCCGTCGGTTCCTGTTCCAGCGCAGCCAGTTGTTTCTTCAGTTTCTTTATCTCATCGTTCGCCGGCCCGTTCTTCTTGTTGACGTAGTTGAAGAATTCCTTGATGCCAAACATGTTGCCATGGTCGGTGACGGCTATGCCCCGCATGCCGTCCGCCATCGCCTTGTCCACCAGTTTGGGGATGCTGGCCTGTCCGTCCAAGATGGAGTATTGGGTATGGACATGTAGATGTACAAAATCCTGCATATATATTCTTTGTCTATTTGCCGGACACCTTGTCCGAAAGAGGGGTTAAATATACCGCACTTTCCCGATATGGGCAAAACCAAACTTTAAAAGTTATGAACACCCCACCTTTTTCTATGAATTACCTCTTCTTTCTGCAATTCTGCTTTCTTTTATTTGTTCCTTTCTTAAAATAAGTTTATTTTTGCCGCGTAACATAGATGAACTGACGCATGAGTCGACTGAGAAAACTGAAAAGAATCCGGCTTCATAGAGAAGGCACCCACATCCTGGCGGTCACATTCACGGCTTTGGCAGCCTTGAATCTGGCTTGCTTCTTTGCCTTCGCCTCCCACATTCCCTTCTACGTAACCCTGGCTGTCAGCGTGATTGTCTACCTCTTGATGGTGAATTTCTTCCGCTGCCCCATCCGCCTGTTCGAGGGCGATACGGAGAAGACGGTCGTGGCTCCGGCCGACGGACGCATTGTCGTCATCGAGGAAGTGGACGAGCACGAATATTTCCACGACCGCCGCATCATGGTCTCCATCTTCATGAGCATTCTCAACGTACATGCCAACTGGTATCCGGTGGACGGCACCGTGAAGCACGTGTCGCACCAGAACGGACGCTTCATGAAGGCCTGGCTTCCGAAAGCCAGCACCGAGAACGAACGCTCCATGGTCATCATCGAAACGCCGAACGGCGTGGAGGTCATGGCACGCCAGATAGCCGGAGCCATGGCCCGGCGCATCGTCACTTATGCCGAACCGGGCGAGGACTGCTACATCGATGAACACATGGGCTTCATCAAGTTCGGCTCGCGCGTGGATGTCTACCTGCCGCTCGGAACGGAGATTTGCATCGAAATGGGTCAGCACACCACCGGCAACCAGACCGTCATTGCGAAACTCAAATAGACCCACCATGGCAAACCGAATCACGCGCCACATACCGAACACCGTCACCTGCCTCAACCTCTTCTCGGGCTGCATCGCCTGCGTGTTGGCTTTACGGGGCAACTACGAAGGAGCCCTGCTCTGCATGGTGCTGAGCGCCGTGTTCGATTTCTTCGACGGCATGCTGGCCCGCCTGCTCGATGCCCACTCCGTCATCGGCAAAGACATTGATTCGCTGGCCGACGACATCAGTTTCGGCATGGCCCCTGCCACCGTGCTTTTCTCCTTCTTGCAGGAGATGCACTATCCGGCCTACCTCGGTACGCTGCAGCCCTTCCTGCCGTATGCCGCCTTCCTCATCGCGGTGTTCTCGGCCCTGCGGCTGGCCAAATTCAACAACGACACACGTCAGACCACCTCGTTCATCGGTCTGCCCGTCCCGGCCAATGCCCTGTTCTGGGGTGCACTGGTGGTAGGCGGGCGCGAATGGCTGCTGGCCGAATGGTGCAATCCGCTCTACCTTGTCGCCCTGATTTGTCTGTTCTCCTACTTGCTGGTATCGGAAATCCCCATGTTTTCCCTCAAGTTCAAGAATCTCTCCTGGGCAGACAACAAACTTCCGTTCACCTTCCTACTGGTGTGCATCCCCTTGTTGCTTTGGGGAGGAATCAGCGGATTGGCGGCCATCATCGTCTGGTACATCTTCTTGTCCGTTCTTGTTTGGAGACGGGCATGATTTCGTCTTGGCACGATTGTTGTACGTTCGTTGCCATACCCATCCCTAAACCATAGGTTATGCATCTACTTTTTGGATTACTCTTTTTTATCCTCTTCATAGTCCTGATGATTGGATTGTCCATCGTCAGCACCGTTTGGCGCCTTTTCTCCGGAGCCGGCCGCTCCAAGCGACAATCCGTCCGTCAGGAAGACCGACGCACGGACGACTCCTACGCCGAATCGCCCCACCATTCCTCCGGCTCGCACAAGAAGGTGTTCGAGGCCGACGAAGGCGAATACGTCGACTTCGAAGAGATTCCCGACTGATTTCGGCGATGCGCCATCACGGCCATCCATATCCGGGTTCGGCCGCATCCATCACAAACGAAGAACGCCCTGAGGCGTCCATGCACCATCTGTCGATGCATGGATGCCTCAGGGCGTTTGTGTTTTCTCGCGGTCGCGGCTTACCGCCGGCGCGGCATGCGGTAAAAGCCCCGGTTGGAGAACTTCTTGCTACGGGACTGCAGTTCGCTCACTCCGTTTACGTCGTCCGTAATGTCGAACAGGAGGCCGGTGTACTGGCCTGTCATCTTATATCCCTTGTCGTCCTTCATGTCGAACACAAAGGTGAACTTGCCTTCCGCATCCTTGCTGATGGTCACCGTTCCCTCATACAGCGGTGCCAGCACCGACTGATAGCCGTCGGCATCGGTGCTGTCCAGGTCGCCATACCACGAGAACAGCATGTTGCCGCCGTAGTCCGTGCAGCCGAACACCACCGAGCCCGGTGCCAACGAAGCGCAAATCGGGTATGTGCCCGGTTCGATGCCCTTGCCCGGCTCCGTCAGGATGTACATCT
This sequence comes from Bacteroidaceae bacterium, assembly GCA_051875715.1. Taxonomy (GTDB): domain Bacteria; phylum Bacteroidota; class Bacteroidia; order Bacteroidales; family Bacteroidaceae; genus DYCT01. The sequence goes on along the minus strand of JBJEHD010000079.1, from coordinate 31,835 downwards.
GAACATAGTCGCCCTTGGCGTTCTGGTAGTGGCCGATGACCGTCACCCACGTATCCAGATCCGGATGGATGGAGTTGCCTTCGTTGTACGTATAGGCCAGTGTATCGTCAGACCATTTCGAGATGACATGGTCGGCCTCGAGCAGCGAGTAGGGACGCTTCAGTTCCTGCGTTTCGTTGTCGCAATAGTTCGTGATGAGCGGATTGCCCGAGTAGGTGGCCGTCAGTTTCTTGCCGTTCTCCAGCACCAGATCGAACACGAACTGCGTGCCGCCGGCCGACACCGTGATGGTACCGTCCACGACCAGACCAATATAACGGCGTCCCTCTTCCGTGAGGCAGGTGATGTAGCTTCCGCTGTACGCCTTGGTGCCGAACAGGTCTATCTCGCGTCCGCTGACATACGAGAAGGGCTTGTAGGCATAGTAAGGCGATTTCTCGCGTGCATCCACCGTATAGACGCCGTCGGCCACCTTCTGCGTTTTGTTCATCGGGTCGTCCACCAGAGGCATCTGCAGAGGCAGGTTGAAGAAATAGCCGCTCTTCTGCATGCCGTTCTGAATCACGCCGTTGTAGAACTGCATCAGGATGTCGTGGGTGAAGTGGTTGTACCAGTTGCCGTAGAAGCGGCCTTGCGCCTGTGTGAACGTAGTAGAAGCATCTGCGGGGAACTCGTCGTAGGCTGAAGCATCCAACGAGAAAGCGACATCGCCCTCGTAGCGCAGGTTGTACTCGTTGCCCGAGAGGGCCATCAGTTCCAGGCGGATGTCATACGAGCCGTCGTCCTTGACGCGCACGTCCACTCCTCCGTTCGAAATCATATCCATGTTGCCGGTCGTCGTGGGGTCTTCCACCCACACCAGCACAGCCGTCTGCGCCACGTCGAACGAGAACTCCTTCGTGGAATTGCCTACGGTGTAGTAGCCGGCCGGAATCTTGGCGTTGTACTTGTCGTCGGACTGCGGGCCCACCAGTACCAGCTGCACCTGCACGTCTCTACGGTCTTTGATGGAACCGTCGGAATTGGGCTGAGCCGTGGCCAGATACAACATGTAGTTGCCGAATCCGTCCTTGATGCCATAGGTGGAGGCCAGCAGGTACGAAGCCTCCTGATAGGGAGGTGCTTCCTCGAACAGGATGCCTGCGACGTCGTCCGTAGGGATGTAGGTAAACTTTCCGTTCGTCTCTTCTATCACCAGGTTTCTTGTTTGCGCCAGCATCGCCACCGACGAGGCCAGCGCCATCAGGAAGAATAGATATCTTTTCATAATGTGCGTCATTTTACGAATTTAAAAGTATGATTGCCTGCCTTCACCACATAGACACCCTTGCCGCAGGCCGCCAGCGACACGGACACCCGTCCGGCGGCATCGGCCTCGCCGGCCGCCATCAGCGTGCCTGCATCCGAATAGACCGACACACGTGTGCCTTCCTCCAGGTTCTGGGCCTGCAGCCATGCCTCGCCGACCAAGAACGATGCGCGCACGGCATCCACGGTCTCGATGGCATCGGCCGGTGCGGCCTTGATGGTCATCTTGGCAAAGTTGGAAAGCGGGTGCTGCACCTTGCTGAGTCCGCCTTGCGTCGTGATGACCAGGTCGTCGTTCTCGAACGTGGCCACCGGCGTGTCGGCGAAACGATATTCCACCTCGTCTCCCGAGTTCAGGGTCACCACCAACGAATAGCCCTCGTTGGCCGAGAAGGCAGCGACGCAACCGATTGCCATCGCCGCTATCGTAAGAATCAATTTCTTCATATTGTTATGCTTTGTTTGGGGATTGAACAACTAATTTTTGAACGCGGGCGTGCCTTCGATGAGTCCCGTAAACGTCACCTTCGCCCAACGGCCGTCGTCGAGCAGCAGCAACATGTCGAGCGTACGGTTTTCGCCGTCCTCGGTCACGGTGATGACGCTGCCTTCCTTCATTTTGCACCCGGCATAGGAGGGGCTGTAGATGTCGAGATAACTCTTTGACGAGAACGTACCCGGCTTGTTTTCGGTCGCATAGACGTACGTGCCGGCCGGCAAGAGCGTGGCCGAGGGGTCGGCAAAGAAGTCGATAGCCATTTCGAACGTCCAGTTCTGGTCGTTCATCTTCACGTAGAACTCGCCCTTCTCGCGCGGCTGGTTCGAGTTGTATGCCGCACTCGAAACCGTATAAACCAGGTCGGGGGTCACTTCCTCGCCCTTGAAGGAGGGCGTGCCGGCGATTGCGCCCACGTAGGTCAGCGCGGCGCGGCGGCCGTCGTCCAGCACCAGGTCCAGCGTCAGGGTGTACACACCGCCTTCTTCTGCCACCGTCACCGTGCTTCCTTCCGCCATCTTGGCAGCGGCATACGGCGAGTAGGTGTTCAGGTAGCTCCCTTCAGAGAAGGTGCCCGGTGTCTTCTCGGTGGAATAGGTGTACGTTCCGGCCGGCAACACGGTGGCCGAGGCGTCGGCCCGGAAGTCGATGGCCATGTCGAGCGCCCAATCCTGGTCGTTCATCTTCACGTAGAACTCCCCTTTCTCCATCGGGTTCTCGTTGTAGGATGCCTGCGCCAGTTCCATTTCTATATAAGGAGTGTAGCGGGGCAGTTTGCCGACGTACTGGCAGCGGAAGCCGGAGTTGTCTTCCAGCGCCAGCGTGGCTTCGATGGTGTACGTAGGGCCGTCGTTGGCGATGTCCACCCGTCCGGACAGGATGCCCTTCCGCACATCGCCCGTTTCCACGTAGGTGTATTCTTTGTTATACGACATGTAGAACGAATCTCCGTTCTCCTTCGCCGGATACTGCCCGGCATGGAGGAAGACCGCGTCTTCCGGCCCGTAAAGGTCGCAACTGAACACGGTGTTGATCTCTGTGTTTTTCATGACGATGGTGACGTTTCCGTAGCCGTAGGGGCTCAGGGAAATCTCGTCCATCTGCAACAGAGGGGCTTCCGGTTCGCCTTCCTGAATGGTCATTTCCTTGATGTAGTCGGCTCCGAACTTCTTCAGCGTGCCGTCGTTCAGCACCACGCTGACGCTCTGCGCCACGGCCGAGGCGGCAAACACGCCCAACAACAGCATCAGCGCACCCAGTTTTTTCAATCTGTCCATCTGATTTCTCTTTTAAACGTTTATACTCTTGTTCTTTACTTGTGGAATGGGTTTCTCGTCCACGGACGCAAGTAACGGATTTTCGTCCGCATCTGCAAGCGATGCACGCTTTTTTACTACAGCCTCGGAAGAATCTGAAACGAGATTCATCGCCTGCGCTGGAAAAAGGCCTTCATGCGTTCGGCGCACTCGTCCTTCAGCACGCCCTCCGTCACCTCGGTCTTGGGATGCAAAGCCGCCGGGGCGTACCTGCGGAATCCGCGTTTCTCGTCGGATGCCCCATAGACGAGCCGCCCCATCTGCGACCATCCGATGGCCCCCGCGCACATGACGCACGGCTCCACCGTGACGTACAGGGTGCAGTCGGCCAGATACTTGCCGCCCAGCATCTCGGCCGCAGCCGTGATGGCCTGCATCTCGGCATGGGCCGTCACGTCGTTCAAGGTCTCGGTCAGGTTGTGCGCCCGGGCTACGATACGCTGTTTGCACACCACCACCGCGCCTACCGGCACTTCGCCCCGGGCCGATGCTTTGTCGGCTTCCTGCAGGGCCTGCTTCATGAAATAGGCATCATCCAATTTGATTTCCATCTTGACTGTATGTTTTGAGACGGACAAAAATAAGAAACTATTTGGGAAAGAGAACACGGACGATTCGGTTAGTCCGCAAAAAAGCCTATTTTTGCGGCATGGATATAGAAACCGTCAGAGAATACTGTCTTCGGAAGAAGGGCGTGGAAGAATCCATGCCTTTCGACGACACCAGCCTCGTCATGAAGGTGATGGGGAAGATGTTCATCCTCATCAGCCTGGAAGGCGACAACCGCATCGCGCTCAAATGCGATCCGGATCGGGCCATCGAACTGCGCGACCGATACCGTTCCATCGAGCCGGCCTTCCACTTCAACAAGAAACACTGGAACCAGGTGGCCTTGGACGGCGATGCCGACGAACGGCTCGTGCGGGAACTCATCGACCATTCCTACGACCTGGTGGTGCAGAAGTTCACCCGAAAGATGAAGCAAGCCTATGACCTACTGCCTTGAGTCTCCGTTCCGCCTGTGCTATCTGCCACAGACCGACTCCACCAGCCTCTACCTGCGGAGGATGTGCGACGCCGGCGAGGTGCCGGAATACACGGTCGTCGTGACCGACAATCAGACGGCCGGCCGCGGACAGCGGGGCAACACCTGGGAGGCTGAGCCGGGCATGAACCTGACCTTCAGCCTGCTGCTTGCTCCCGGCTTTGTGGAGGCCAACCGGCAGTTCGTTCTCTCCGAAATGGTTTCGCTGGCGATAAAGGACGCGCTCGACGTGTACGTCGATGGCATCTCCATCAAGTGGCCCAACGACATCTATTGGCACGACCGGAAGATAGCCGGCATCCTCATCGAGCACGGATTGCAGGGCAGCCACCTCTCGTGGACCATCGTGGGTATCGGTCTGAACGTCAACCAGCAGGTGTTCACCAGTCCGGCTCCAAACCCCGTCTCGCTCCGACAGATTCTGGGACTCGACACCGACCCGGCCGCGCTGCTGACCGACATCCTCGGCCGCATCCGTCGGGCTTACGAGGTGCTGCGCGGCGGAGCAGACGATGCCCCCTACGCCCGCCGCTACTTCGACAGCCTCTTCCGCAAACAGGCATGGGCCACCTTTGCCGACCACGACGGCCCGTTCGAGGGACGCATTGTCCGTGTGGAGCCGTCGGGGCTGTTGGTGGTGCAACGCCGCAACGGCGGCGAACGGGCCTATGCCTTCAAGGAAATCCAATACGTGCTCTGACGGGCCTCACTGCCTGCTCTCCTCCTCGACGGTTCGGATGCGCTCCAGCGTGCGTCCGATGCCCTGCGACCGGAAGTGGGCCGCCACACGCATCAGATGAGCCTTGGCCCGGGCATAACCCATCTTTGTAGGGGAGGGCAAAGCCTATTAGGATTTACTCTGCAAAAAAGAAATCCCTCAATAACAGCCAAATACGCATCCCTTTGATTTATCCTGCAAATAAAAACTATCCATAATACGGGATGTAAGTCATATACTTTTTTGAGGCAGTTTCTGCATCAGCAGACTTTATCAGTCCTGCTTCCAATGTATCGGATATAATACGAGATGCCACGGAAGATTCATTCTTAGATAATTCAAATCTTTCTCTCACTGATTGATTGTTGATTCTTTCTCCATCTTCATACATCAGGCATGCATGCTGATAACAGGCTGAAATCTTTTCCAGCTTAGTCATATCTTTAAGACTCTTCTGTGGGTACAGAAACACTCTTGTATGCTGCTCACTCTTCGTAAATTTCACGGGTGGCAGAAACATGTCCTCGACTGCAGCAATAGCACGGTCAATCCCACTGCCTCGTCGTTCACAAATACCTAACGTAAACATCATCTGAGCTAATTGTTCATTTCTGGACTGTGGTGGTAAATCGATCAACCGATTTATATCATTTAGTGGAGCACCTGCATTTGTTATCGAAAGCCTGTTAGAGAATATCTCTATTGTTACAGGCATCCCTGTTATCCCGAAATCCTGATGAACCAACGCATTTGCCACAAATTCTCTAATTGCAACTCTCGGATATGTTGGTATAGCCTGACGTTTCACATCAATCTGCTCAACGCTCGTATTGCGCATTATAAAATCAACCAAGCCTTCAAAACCGACAGCATAACCATACACTCCATGTTGTTCAAATTCTTGCTGTCTATTATTCGTTCCGACGTATTTTCGCACAATAACTTCATGTCCAACCAAACTGGGAAAGTCTACGAGTTTGTTTGCAAATAGAATTGCCCCCAGATTTGTAATTACCCAATCTTCACCTATCTGACCACATAGTTTGTAATCAACCAAACGGTCAATGATTGAGTCTGTTGATTGAGGTACATTCTTATCTAAAATTCGATACAATGCTTTATAATCCAAAAGAGCCAACACCTCGTCTTTGGTCAAACTCCCCCTCGCAACCTGTGCTTCGAAAGTAATTCCTTGTGAAGTTGCAACCAATGCTTTCACTTGGTTTCTTGACATTTTAATCGTTTGACCGGCAGAACGATAATAAGAAGAGTATATATCCTTACCGCGCAAATGGACCGGTTTATCGCTCTGTTCCGGGATATAGACAAAGAGCAAGGTATAGCCTTCAAAGTCCACCTTAGAGTGTTCTATAGGAATGGAGTATGCTAAATTGTTATGAGCTATATTTCCCAAGGTTTGCACGATTTTGTCTACTTCATCCTTGGTCAGATTAAAGCAAGATCCGTCGTTATTCACGCCATACACCAGTATGCCGCCACCTTTCATATTGGCAAATGCCGAAATATGTTGTGCAAGACGCTCTGTCTTGTCTGACAAACCGCTTTTCCAATCCAGTTCATTTAATTCTGCAGGAATAGGATAAAGACTATCCTTCAGTATCCTTATTGCTTTTTCTTTCCAATCCATATTTCCACGTATCTGATAAACTCCATTAAATGGTTGCAATTCTGACGGGCCTCACTGCTTGCTCTCCTCCTCGACGGCCCGGATGCGCTCCAACACCTGCCCGATGCCCTGCGACCGGAATTGCGAGGCCACCCGTATCAGATGAGCCTTGGCCCGGGCATAGTCGCCCTGCACCAGGGCGTCCAGCTGCTCGCGATAGCGGGCATAGTCCATCTTCGTAGGGGAGGCAAGGCCTTCGTATGCCTGCTTCAACGCCCGACAGGCCGCCTCGGCCCGGGCGAAAAGGTAGTTGCCCACAAACAGGTTGGCGGTCCGGTTCTCGGCATCCAGCAGCAACACGCGCTCGTAGTAGGGCAAGGCCTCTTCTTCGCAGCCTCCCATCACCTTCATCTCGGCACAGGCCAGCAGGCCGTCGACCGACTGCGGCTCGCACGTCGACCACTCGTTGTAGAACCCGAAGGCACGCGGATAGTCGCGCCTCTGCCGGTAGAAATCGCCCAGCCGTCGTGCCATGGCTGCACGGCAGGGCCAAACGGAGCGGGAAACCGTCTCGTAGTACCGGGCTGCCGCCTCAGCATCCCGTTCCACCCAGCGCTGGAAGCGGGTCTCCACTTCCGCCCACGCCTTTCGCCTCACGGCCTCATCCACCTCGCGGCGCAGCTCATCCGGCTGCACAACGGCCAGGCACGGCATCCATGCCACCAGCATCCATATCCACATTGCGAAACACACGCGCATCATCTGTCAGTCCTCCTATGATTGTTAAGTAAGCAAATGTACGCAAAAAAAGGAGAGTCGTCCGCAGACAACTCTCCTTTTTTATGTTTGGCGGAATCAGCCGCTTACTGGTTGATGACCTTCTTCACCGTGACGTTGCCTTCGGCGTCGGTCAGGCGAACGAGGTAGATGCCCTTGCCGCCCATCGGCACGCTGTTGCCTTGCGGTGCGGCATCGTAGACGATGCGGCCGGAGAAGTCGAGCACGCATACCCGTGCGGCTTCGCCCTCGATGGTGAGCAGGTTGCTCTTCGGAGCCACGAAGGCGTTGAGTTGTGCTTCCGTCGGACGGGCTGCGATGCCGACTGCCTCGTGGTCCACGAGGTCGATGGAGTAGGAAACATACGTGCCTGTCTCGCTCCATATCTCATACATGGCACCGATGAACACCGAAGCATCGGGCGTGCAGTACACCGTACCCGTCACCAGCGAGTCGGGGATGACCGTCTCAACGAGGTTCCATTCGTCATCGTAATCGTATGTCACGAAGTCCACCACCAACGTGTCGAGCATCCATTCGTATGCCTTCTGCGATTTGGCCTTTATCCATTCGGCAAACTCGATGGCTTCGTCCTTGTCGGCCGGAACGATGTATGCGGCACGAGCGTACGGGTCGCTGATGGGCGAACAGGCCACGAGACCTCCGTCGGCCATCATGCTGGTCACCAGTTTGCCCTTGGCGGCATCCTTCTGAACCATGCTGCCCAGGATGTCGTCGGCCTGCGTGTCGAACACCACCGGCACATACGACAGAGCCATTCCATACATACCACCGCCGCCGAGGGGCATCACGCCTCCGGTGTCTTCGGCATCCGGGTCGGGATAGGACATCGTCGTGGTCACGTAGCGGCCGTCGGGGGTGGAGAGCACGTTGTTGAACATGAAGGACACGTTGGTCGTCACCGCGTCATACACGTCGTAGAACGCCCACATCGAATCCGTATAGGCCGTGCTTTCTTCATTGTACTTTGTAAGGGCAGCATCGTATGCTTCCTTGTTCTTTACGATGAAATCTCTCGGATAGGGGTAGTAATTCGGATAGGATGACAGTGTTCCATCCCAATACAGGGCGACAGAATCTGCATACGCCTGAGCAGCCTCGTTGTAGGCTGCCGCCTCCTCTGCCGTGATGTAATCTTCTGCCTTCGGAGATTTCGGCTCGTAACTCGGCCACTGCGGGAAGGCGGTGTACTCGTCGGTGAACTCGTAGAACAGCGAGCTGCCGAATTCCTCGTAACTCCACTCGCCCTTTTCGTCCTCGGTGAATACGATCATGCTGGTGCTGAATCCGTCGTAGCTCTGCACCTGGCCGAAAACCTTCTTACCGTCGTCGCTGATGTTCAGCGTGGTGACGTACTGCGGCGTACGGCCTGTGAAGTCGGTCGTCGGGTAAGGCAGGTCGATGTACTCCTTGTAGTTGCCGTCGACGCCCTTCTCCCACAGCACGGGCTTGATCATCAGGCCGTCGGATCCCCAAGAACCCACTGCGACGTAACCGCAGATGCGCGATCCGTCGGCACTGACGCCGTTGGCGTTGTTGTAAGGCTTGGTGTCCTCCTCGCGCACGGGCAGCGGCGTCCATTCGCCGTTCTGCCAGTAGGCCGGCTGGATGTCCGAGATGGCACCGACCACGATGCCGTCGGCAGCCATGCAGTTGCCGTTGCCCAGCGAGTACTCCGTCCCCTCCATATAGTCGCTCTCATACTCATAGAGCGTCGAATCCATCTTGTTGAAGATGGTCACGAGGCCATCCGTGTACGTGGCCAGCCAAAGGCCGTCGGGCGAAACCTTTTCGAATGCGATGCCCTTATACATTTCCATGTTCTGGGCCATGCCTGCGACGGCCATGACAGCCGCACAAGCCAATGTGAGTAATTGTCTCTTCATACTAACATTTATTTAAGTGAAACATCATTTATGTCGTTTTTAACAGGGACTTAAGGGAGGTTTAACGGTCGACCCATACCTTCGCCACCCGGCTCTGCGTCCCGGCCACCACGCGCACCACGTACAGGCCCTCGGTCAGCGTGCCGTTGCGCATCAGTCGGCCGTCGGCGGCAAAGATTTCCATTCGGTCGTACGTTCCGTCGACCACTACGGTGCCTTCGTACGCCCGAACGCTGAGGCCCTGCGCTTCGGCCGATTCGATGGACGAATAGGTGGGGTCGTTCACCATGACCTGGTTGGCGTTGATGACCTGTGCCTCGGCATAGTTGGAGGCATAGGGTTTGTTGAGGAAGGCGACGATGCCCATCCGTCCGGCCACCCAGGCCTCGTCGAGGGTGGTGGTGGTGTGGTAGGAATAGGTGTTGCCGTCCCACGTCACGGCCTGCCCCATGATGGGGGTCAGCGTGGCCCGGAGCACGTGGTTGTGGACGTACGAACTCTGACCCGAATAGCCGCTCTGCGGCTGGTTGGCCACGATGCCGTTCTCAATCAGATAGACGGTCAGGTTGGCCGCATCGTAGTAGGTGTCGAAGAGGTTGTTCTTCTCGCCCGTCACGTCGACGGTCAGTTCGCGGGTCTCGGGGTTGTAGTTGCCCGTCACGTCGACCGACGCAAAGGCCGGGAACGAGGCGCAGTAGTCGACATACGTGCCGACGATGCCTGCCCCGTAGGACGTGCTGGTGTAGCCGATGCCCACGGCCACGGCCCCTTCGGCCGAGATGTAGGTGCGGTCGAGCAAGGCAAAGGGAGCGCCGCCCACCTGGAAGTTGTTCATCACCGTGTTGCTGGCCGTCAGGGTCAGTTCGTCTGTGCCGTAACCCACATGATGGGCCACCCACACCAGGTTGTCGCGCGTCGACGCCATCTGGTTGAGCACGGCCGAGCCGGCGGGGCAGTTGGGACAGTTGATGGTGGTGAACTGCTCGATGAGGACCTTCTTGTCATACGAGGTCAGGAAGATGCTGAACGAGCCCGAGATTGTGTTGTTGGCCTCCACTTCGTCGGTCACCGACTCCTCGGCCGGACGCACGCTCACCTTTACCTGATAGGTGGCCTCCGTCAGGTCGGACAGGTCGACGCTGCCGCTGAACTCCTCACTCTCGCCGGCCTGAAGCACGGCGTTCACCGTCTCTTCCTTCAGGGTCTGTCCGTCGATGCCGTACGACACCACGTAGCCGGTCAGGTCCGTCTTGCCCTGGTTGAAGATGCGGGCCGTGAAGTCCAGTTTCTCTTCCGTGTTGTAGAATGTCTTTTCGTAGGTCAGGTTGCCGATGGCCAGGTCGCAGTCGGGCAGCGTGGCCTGTGCCACGGCCTGGATGCAGAGCGAGCCCCAGTTTTGGTCGGCATAGTTTCCCCATGTGCTGTTCAGGCTGAGCCAGCAGGCGTCTTCGTGCGTCTCGCCGTCGAAGTAGAGGCCTTCGCACGCTGCCGTCATCTGGCCCGAGAAACCGATATAGATTTCGTCGCCCGTGATTTCGTAAGGATTCGCGAGCGTGAGTTCGTTCCATCCGTCGACCGTGTCGCCCAACTTTTCCAAAACCACCGCCGGCTCCGACAGCGAGGGACGTATCCACACGTAGACGCGATTGACACCGGCCTTGGCACCGACGCGGATTTTAGTGATTTGCCCCCCCACCATGCCGGCCATCTTCGTCGAGGGGATGCGGATGGCTGCTGCCACGGAAGCCGCCTGCCCGCTCAGGCCGATGATGCTGGCCTTGGACGAAATTTCGTCCGGGCAATAGCCCAACACGACCTCGCCCTCGGCGACCGCCTTGGTCGGGGCGGAGGCGACGGACTGCGCCGGAGCGGCGTTCTGCCGTACGAACGACGGTGCTACGTTTTGTGCATTCAGGCCCGTCCACACCGACAGGCAAAGCAAGGAACTCAAAGCCAAGTTTCGAATCTTCATACTCATTATTCTTTATATACGTTTAGGTTCAATCTCTGCAACTCTATTTTGCAAAACTATTCTAATTATCGTGAAAAGCAATCAATTTGATGGGAAAATGTGCAAAACATCCCCTTTTCATCCCCTTTTACGCCCGATTTTGCATACTTAAACATTCCTTATTCAGCCCATCCTTCCCTTGTCACGCCCCGTAACAGGCGGTCGTACGACCGCAAGAACCGCACTCGAAGACCCTCCGCCGTCCGCCACAACCGTATCCGCAAAGGCCGTCCGAAGCCCACACACATCGCCGCGAACGAGGGGAAATTCTACATCCAACGTCAGCGGACATACATCCAATGACGTTGGACGTACATCCGGTGACATTGGACGTACGTCCGATGTCATTGGACATAGATTCTGCCCTATTGCCGCCCGACAATGTTCCATAGAGACTTCGTAATCCGAACCCTCGTCTGCGCCTATGCACGCAGCGGAATCCGGGTTGTGCAACGGCCTTGCAACAGCATTGCAAGCGGCTGCTCTCTGAATACGCAAGCGGGCGTGGCGGAACGCGGATGAGGGATGAGGGACGAGGGCTGAGGGACGAGGGCTGAAAGCCCGGTACCTAAAAGGAAGGTCCGTAAGGGCCGTCATAGAGAGCAGGCATTTCGTCCGGACACACCGCCGGACAAAAGAGCCGGCCTCGCACCCCCTCCCGGCATGGGAAAGGCGTGCGAGGCCGGCCGTTCAATCTATGGTAAACAAGTGTTTAGCGCACGGTTAACTTCTGTCCGTTCACCAGATAGAAGCCGGCAGGCAGGCTGAGAACCGTCTGTCCGTCCACCCACTCGGAGCGAACCAGACGGCCGTCCACTGCATACACGTCGATTTGCTGCGGCATACCGGCCTCGATGCAGAGTTGGCCCTTGGCACCCCAAAGGCGCAGGCCTTCGGTGGCAGAGGCGGTGATTTCGGTCGGGTCTTCCACCTCGTTGGCATGGAGCACCGCATAGCGGGCAGGGTTGGTGTCGGCGGTAGCCATCCGCAGGTAAGCGCGATACGGAGCCACCGTGGCAGCGTCGGCCATTACCTCGAACGAAGAAACGCCCTCGTCCGACACCGCGAAGGCATAGCAGTCGAAGCCCTCGACCGGAGCGGTCAGCGTGGCATACGTGCCGGCCAGCGGTGCCGTCCATTCGGTTGTCGGCTGCAGCGAGGCGGCGGTGAAGGTGCAGGGCACTGTCAGTTCGGGCTCGGCCTCGTCGTTGTAGCGTACCAGGTAGGGCACGTTGGCTTCGAGTTCGGCGAAGGGCACGGCCTCGAAGACCACCTTCTCGTCGGCGTTGATTTCCTGGAAGCGTTCGAACTCGAACATGGCCGACGCATCCATGCCGGCAAAGTTGAGCATGGCGGTCGGCTTGAACGGCAGCACGATGGTCTCCCAGTTGCCGGTGAGGGTGAATTCGCGTGTGTATTCCACGCCCTGCGTGGCCGTGATGGCGTGCGTGCAGTTCAGGTCCTCCCCTTCGCCGAGCAAGACGGAATGCACCTTCACGCTCGGTGTCCAGGTCTGCAACCCGGTACAGAGGTCGTTGAGCGCCTTCGTGTCCCACACGTATTCCCATTCGTTCCAGATGGCCGTCAGGTCCAGTTCGGCGACGTTGCCCATGTAGGTGTTGTCCGTAATCTTCGAGTTCACCGGTTCGCTCAAATTCGAATAGCACCATACGTTGCCCGACAGGTAGTTAGGCGTACCTTCCACATTGAATTTACCACTGATGGCTTTGGTGTTCAGCACCAGGCTGTTGGTCAGGTAGCAGGGGTTGCCCGTCCCGTCCGTCTTAGATACGGCGAAATTAGCGAGGTTGGCCTCATTGTTCAGGAAGACGGAGTTCGTCACGGTACCCCCGTTGAAGTAGACCATCGTCGTTTTATTACCCGTGAAGAGGCAGTTGGTCAACACAGAGCCCGCAGCAGCCTGCGCATAGAATGCATAGCCCGTGGCGTGGTTGGTGAAGACGCACTGCGACACGTTGATATACCATTGGCCGCGCACGGAAGCCGCCTTGCCGGCCGTATTGCTGTTGCCGTCGAACAGGCAACGGGTCACCGTCACCTGTCTGCTGGCATTGCTTCCACCCACATACACCGAGCCGCCATTACCGTCTACGCTGGCCTCATTGCCACGGAAGCAGCAATCCTCCACCTGCAGCACGCTGTTGTAGGTCGTAATCATCGCCTTCTTGGCGTTGTTGTTCTCGAACAGGCAGTTGCGGAACACACCGCCGGACGAAATACCGCTCGTGCAGCCGAACACATCTTCCACGTTCGAGTTCACGTTCTGCACGCTCAGTCCGTCAACCACCAGGCCTGCTTTTGTCCACACGAACATCTGCTTGTTGGCCACGTTCCAGTCGGCAGCGGCCGTGATGACGGACTTGTTGGCAAAGTCCCACGCATCGGCGGAGTTACGCACGCGGCCGGCCAGCGCACTGTTCAGCGAAAGCTCGTCCGTGATGACTTCCGTTCCGTCGAAGCCGCCGTACAGCTGGATGTTGGGTTGAGGAACCGAATACGGTGCCGACAACGTGTACGCTCCGCCTGCGATGCAGAGCACGTCGCCGTTGGCGGTCAGTTTGGCCAGCGCGGCGTCGAGGCTGGTCTCGGCCTTGCCGGCTTCGCCTGCCCACGAGCCGTCCGGGCTCAAGAAATAGATGGCCGCATTCGCTACGCTTGCGGCACACAACAAGACAAAAAGTAAAACTTGTTTTTTCATGGATATAAAATTAAAAAGTTAAAGCCAAATCGGTCATTAGCGTTATGATGATAACAACTTCTATTTTTGAGAAGATGTGTTCTCGTTTTTGAGGGCGCAATGGGGATCCATTGTAACCGAGAAATGGGAACACAGATGCCAAAAAGAAAGTTCGTTTGCGCATAAAGGCCTAATGACCGTTTAGGGTTAAAGATTCTATCGACGGCAAAAGTAGGCGAATGCCGGCAACCCCGCCTACAAAATCGTCCCGTTGTTGGACAATATTGTACATTTCATGCCCCACACGCCCCGCCGCCCGCGCCAAGCACCTCGGCCGACGAAGCGTTGCAACGGCATTGCAATGGCATTGCAACGGCATTGCAACACAAGTGCAACGCACAGCGGCGGGCCCATACGAAAACGTCCGGGCGGCTTCCGGGCCTGCCGCGTGTGCAGGTGGGGAAGCCGTCCGGACGTCAGAGGGCCGAAGGGCCGGAACAGGGAAGTCTCTCTCAGGCGCGACGGATGTAGTCGACAATCCAGGCGCCGACCTCCTTGGTGCCGTAGCGGGCGCCACCCTCCACCTGGATTTCGGGCGTACGCACACCGGCGTCGAGCGACGCATCGACAGCACGACGGATGAGCGCACCCTCCTCGCGGCAGCCGAAATGCTCGAACAGCATGGCCACGGACAGAATCTGCGCCAAGGGGTTGGCGATGTTCTGCCCCTTCGCCTGCGGCCACGAGCCATGGATGGGTTCGAACACCGGCGTGCTCTCGCCCGTCGAGGCCGAGGGCAGCAACCCCATGGAGCCGCTGATGACCGAACCTTCGTCCGTCAGGATGTCGCCGAAGGTGTTTTCCGTCACCATCACGTCGAAGAACGTGGGTTCCTGAATCATGCGCATGGCGGCATTGTCGACGTACATGTAGTCGGTCTGCACCTCGGGATACTGCGGCGCCATCTCCTGCGCCACCTGACGCCACAGCCGCGACGAGGCCAGCACGTTAGCCTTGTCCACCACGGTGAGGTGGCGGCGGCGCTTCATGGCATAATCGAAGGCCACACGCAGGATGCGCTCAATCTCGGTCCGCGTATAGAGGTTGGTGTCGTAGGCCTTGTCGTTGTCCTGGTATTTCTCGCCGAAATACATGCCGCCCGTCAGCTCGCGGATGCAGAGGAAGTCGGCATCCTGCACCAGTTCGGCACGCAGGGGCGACTTGTGGACCAGGCAGCGGAAGGTCTGCACGGGACGGATGTTGGCAAACAGACCCAGCCGTTTGCGCATGGCCAGCAACCCCTGCTCGGGGCGGACCTTGGCCGTGGGGTCGTTGTCGAACTTCGGGTCGCCCACGGCCGAGAACAGCACGGCATCCGCCTCCCGGCATGCCTGATAGGTCTCTTCGGGGAAGGGGTCGCCCACCTTGTCGATGGCGTCGGCGCCGCAGACGGCATATTGGTAAGACACTCGATGGCCGAACTTCTCGCATACGGCCGTCATCACATCCACTCCTTGCACGGAGATTTCGGGGCCGATTCCGTCGCCGGCCAACACTGCAATCTTCAAATCCATATTCGTCGTTTCTCCTTTCTTCTATCGTTTTTTTTACACTATTCGGCCCGGCGTTCCCAGGCCTCTATCTTGTCCTTGTTGGCCAACAAGTAGTCGATGTCGTCGAGGCCCTCCATCAGGCACAACTTCTTGTAGGCATTGATTTCGAAATGCTCGCTGCGGCCGGTCGCCCGGTTGGTGATGGTCTGCTCCGGCAGGTCCACCTCCACCTCCATGGCGGGATTGGCGGCAATGGAGGCAAACAGTTCCTGCAGGAACGGCTCGCTCACCACCACGGGCAGCACGAAGTTGTTCAGTTCGTTCTGCTTGTGGATGTCGGCAAAGAAACTGCTCACCACCACGCGGAAACCGTAGTCGGCAATGGCCCACGCGGCATGTTCGCGACTGGAGCCGCAACCGAAGTTCTTGCCCGCCACCAGCACCTGACCGCCGTAGGTGGGGTCGTTGAGCACGAACGAGGCAATGGGATGGCCCTGCTCGTCGAACCGCCAGTCGCGGAACAGGTTCTCGCCGAAACCCTCCTTGGTGGTTGCTTTCAGAAAGCGGGCGGGGATAATCTGGTCGGTATCCACGTTCTCCAACGGGAGCGGCACACACCGGCTTACCAATGTATGGAATTTGGTCTTCATCTTTTCTCCTTATATTATATATGTCGTACAAATCAGTTCGTCCCCATCAGCGTGCGGGGGTCGGTTATCACACCGGTCACGGCTGCCGCCGCAGCCACCAACGGGCTGGCCAGCAAAGTACGCGCACCCGGCCCCTGACGGCCTTCGAAGTTGCGGTTGCTGGTGGACACGGCATAGCATCCGGCAGGCACCTTGTCGTCGTTCATGGCCAGGCAGGCCGAGCAGCCGGGCTGGCGGATGGCGAATCCGGCCTCCTCCAGCACCCTGTCGAGTCCCTCCTCGCGGATTTGGGCATCCACCATCCACGAGCCGGGCACGAGCCAGGCCGTCACACCCGGTGCCTTCTGCCGTCCCTTCACCACCGAAGCGAAGGCGCGGAAGTCCTCGATGCGTCCGTTGGTGCACGCCCCGAGGAAGACATAGTCGACCGACTTGCCCAACAGCGACTCGCCGGGCGCAAAGCCCATGTACTGCAGGGCCTTTTGGAACGACGCACTGTCGTCGCCCGTCGGGATGCGGCCGGTAATGCCCATCCCCATGCCGGGGTTGGTGCCATAGGTGATCATCGGTTCGATGTCGGCCGCATCGAAACGCACCTCCTTGTCGAACACCGCATCCGGCTCGCTATGCAGCGTGCGCCAATAGGCCACCGCCTTGTCCCAGTCGGCACCCTTCGGCGCATAGTCCCTACCTTTTATATATTGGAACGTGGTTTCGTCCGGCGCCACCATGCCGCCCCGTGCCCCCATCTCGATGGAGAGGTTGCAGAGCGTGAGCCGTCCCTCCATCGAAAGGCTGCGGACGGCCTCGCCGGCGTATTCCACGAAATAGCCCGTCGCACCGCTGGTCGACATCTTCGACATCATGTAGAGGGCCAGGTCCTTGGCCGTCACGCCCGCGCCCAGCCGTCCGTCGACGGTGATGCGCATCGTCTTCGGGCGTGCCTGCAGGATGCACTGCGAAGCCAGCACCATCTCCACCTCGCTCGTACCGATACCAAACGCCACGGCTCCCATGGCACCATGGGTCGAGGTATGCGAGTCGCCACACACGATGGTCATGCCCGGCAGGGTCAGTCCGCGCTCGGGGCCTACCACGTGGATGATGCCGTTGCGGGGGTCCATCATGCCGAAATGGGCAAGGCCGAAGTCCTTCGCATTGCGGGCCAGCGCATCGACCTGCCGGCGCGACACGGGGTCGGCGATGGGCCGGTCCTGGTCGTGCGTCGGCGTGTTGTGGTCCGGCATGCAGAAGATGTGGTCCGGCCGGAAGCAGCCGATGCCCCGGGCCCGAAGGCCGTCGAACGCCTGCGGGCTGGTCACCTCGTGGCAATACAAGCGGTCGATGTACAACTGGGTGGGTCCGTCCTGGATTTGCTGCACCACATGGGCGTCCCATATTTTATCGAACAACGTATTCATAATCAGTCTGCGCTAAACTTGTTGATACAATCGATGTAGGCTTCGACCGAGGCCGCCACGATGTCGGTATTGGCCCCGAAGCCATAGTAGACGTGGTTGTCGTGCTCCACCTGCATGTGCACCTTGCCCACGTCGTCGCTGCCGCGGCTGATGGCCTGGATGGTGAACTCCTTCAGCACCATGTGGCGGTTGACAATCTTCTTGAGTGCCCTGATGGCTGCATCCACCGGCCCGTTGCCGCTGGCGGCCGCCTCGAACTTCTCGCCCGAGATGTTCAGCCCGATGCTGGCCACCGAGCGGACACCCACACCGCTGGTCACCTGCAGGTAGTCCAACTTGATGCGGTGGTTGAGCGAACGGTCGGCACCGGCCAGCACGAGGATGTCGTCGTCGTTGATGTCCTTCTTCTTGTCGGCCAGTTTCAAGAACTCCTCGTATACTTTGTCCAGTTTCGGCTGGTCCAGTTGGATGCCCAATACGGCCAAGCGGTTCTTCAAGGCCGCCCGTCCGCTGCGTGCGGTCAGGACGATGGCATTGTCGTCGAGGCCCACATCGTGCGGGTCGATGATTTCGTACGTCTGCACGTTCTTCAGCACCCCGTCCTGGTGGATGCCCGACGAATGGGCGAAGGCATTGCGGCCGACGATGGCCTTGTTGGGTTGCACGGGCATATTCATCAGGCTGGACACCATGCGGCTGGTAGGATAGATTTTCTGCGTATTGATGTTGGTCTGAATGTCGATGTCGCGATGGCACTTGATAATCATGGCCACCTCCTCGAGGGCTGTGTTGCCGGCGCGT
Source organism: Bacteroidaceae bacterium (assembly GCA_051875715.1). GTDB lineage: Bacteria > Bacteroidota > Bacteroidia > Bacteroidales > Bacteroidaceae > DYCT01. The sequence continues at coordinate 13,507 of JBJEHD010000079.1, read as the reverse complement.
TCGCCGATGCCGTTGATGGTCACCTCCACCTGCCGCGCCCCGTTCAGCACACCGGCCATGGTATTGGCCGTGGCCATGCCCAGGTCGTTATGGCAGTGGGTGGAGAGGATGGCGCGGTCGATGCCGTCGACGTGGTCCATCAGGTACTTGATTTTGGCCCCGTATTCCGCCGGGAGGCAATAGCCCGTCGTGTCGGGGATGTTGACCACCGTGGCCCCCGCCTTGATGACGGCTTCGACCACGCGGGCCAAATACTCGTTGTCCGTACGGCCGGCATCCTCGGCATAAAACTCCACGTCGTCCACAAAACGGCGGGCATACTTCACGGCCGCCACGGCCCGTTCGATGATTTCCTCGCGATTGGAGTTGAACTTATAGCGGATGTGCGAATCCGAGGTCCCGATGCCGGTATGGATGCGCTTGCGCTTGGCATAGCGGAGCGCGTCGGCCGCCACGTCGATGTCCTTCTGCACGGCACGTGTCAGCGCACAAATGGTGGGCCACGTCACCGCCTTCGAGATTTCAATCACCGAATTGAAGTCGCCCGGGCTGGAGATGGGGAAGCCCGCCTCGATGACGTCCACGCCCAACGCCTCCAGTGCTTTGGCCACCTGAATCTTCTCTACCGTGTTCAACTGGCATCCCGGCACCTGCTCGCCATCGCGCAGAGTCGTATCGAAAATGAATAATCTGTCTTGCATATCGTAGTTGTATTGATTTGTTATACGTTCCTTCCATCAAAAAAGCCTTTCGCACCAAGGAAGTGAGAAAGGCTCTTCTATCGTTGTCTGTCAAGACATACATTCATGCACGCATCCCACTTCCTCCGAGTCCTGCCAGGAGCAGAGTGAAACCGCACAGTAGGTTATGTCTGAACAGATGCTTCATCGTTTGCTTTCGTTAACAACGCTGCAAAGGTAGGCAAATAATCCAACCGGCAAAACAAAATGAAACTTTTTTCTCCAATCGGATAACATTCCTTCATTCGACGGGAGTATTTTGCTTTAATCTCAAACCAGCACCGGACTTCCCGTTTCTTTTTGCTGGTCCGGCGGCGGGAGGAAGCGTCAGAAATAGGTCGCTTCGCCGCCGTCCGACGCTGCAAAGCGCCGGAGCAGGTCCTGCATGTAGGCCACCGCCTCGCGCAAGGCCGCCTCGTCGCCATCGTACGCATTGATGATGGCCAGCAGGTGCGTGGTCTCCACCGACATCTTCGTGCGCTCGTGGTCGCTCGTCGGTGTGCCGATGCCGCCTTCCGCATCCCGGTAGACAGGCAAGCCCTCGATGTTGAGCACACCACGCCCGATGCCTTCGTACGGTTCGCCGGCCCGGCCGATACCCAGCGTCAGCACACGGCCCTGCACCCGGTCGGCATCGAAACCACCGATGGAGTAGCCACTGCGGATGGAAACCAGGTTGACCAAGTCCACCAGCGTGTCTATCTGATAGAGCGGAATGCCCCGCAGGATGCGCCGACACAGTGCCTCGGCCGCCGGCCGGTAGCGGCTCGGGTCCTTTCCGCAGGCTTTGTAGGCCTGACGCGTGGCCAGGATGGCCGACATCTGCTTGATGGAGTCGAGCGTGTAGCGCTGCCGATAGGCCTCCGAAAATGCGTCTATCTCCCGCCACAGGCCCTCGTCGTAGGCCGTGTTTCGCACTTCGGCGTACAAAGCCGCCCCTCTGAACTGCGGACAGGCACGCCGTATTTCGTCCGATACATAAATCGTAAATGCACTCATGGTTTTTTCCTTTTTTATATGCTAAAAATACGTCGGCAAAGATAGATTAAATCTGCATCGTTTTGCTACCTTTGTCCGCAGATACTTTGAGCTTAAACATCTTTGCTATGAAAACAGAAAACGCAGCAACGAAGGACGAACCCAAGTTCGGACTTCAGTACAAGTACGGCACCTTGCGCGACTATCTGACCATCACCTTCGGCATCCTGCTCTACTGCATCGGGTGGACTATCTTCCAGTTGCCCAACGACATCACCTCGGGAGGCGTGCCCGGCATCGCATCCATCGTCTACTTCGCCACCGGCATCCCCGTACAATACGTCTACTTCCCCATCAACATCGCCCTCTTGCTGCTCGCCCTGAAGATTCTGGGCCTGCGTTTCTGCCTGAAGACCATCTTCTCGGTCTTCACCCTGACCTTCTTCCTGGAGATATTCCAACTGTTCACCGCCGACCTCAACCTCCTGCACGACCAACCTTTCATGGCCTGCATCCTGGGCGGTTCGTTCTGCGGCGCCGGCATCGGCTGCGCCTTCTCGGCCAACGGCAGCCTGGGCGGCACCGACATCGTGGCCGCCATCGTCAACAAATACCGCGAAATCACCTTCGGCACCGTCATGCTGGTGTGCGACCTCATCATCATCTCGTGCAGTTACTTCGTCCTGCAGGACTGGGAAAAGGTGCTCTACGGCTACGTCACCCTGTTTGTCAGCAGTTTCGCCGTCGACCGCGTAGTCTATAGCGCCCGCCAGTCCGTCCAGTTCTTCATCGTCTCCAGCAAATATGAAGAGATCGGCCACCACATCAATCAAGACCTCCACCGGGGCGTCACCTTCCTTGACGGCACCGGCTGCTACACCGGCGCACCCGTCAAAATGATGTTCGTGCTGGCCAAACGCCGCGAGTCGGACATCATCTTCCGCCTCATCAAGGAAATCGACCCCGACGCCTTCGTCTCGCAAAGCGCCGTCATTGGTGTATACGGCAAAGGCTTCGACCACATAAAAGTGCACTGATTGCGTTCGTTTATCATAAAAATAACTACTTTTGCGCCATCTTTATAAAACTGTAACCAAGCGTATGGGAACGATTAGCATTAAGGACAAGACCTTCAAGGTGTCTATCCCCGAATCCGAAATCCAAAGAGAAGTAAAGCGAGTAGCATCCGAAATCAATCGCGACCTGAAGGGCAAGGAACCCCTCTTCCTCAGCGTGCTGAACGGCTCGTTCATGTTCACCGCCGACCTGATGCGGCACATCGACATTCCCTGCCAAATCTCCTTCGTCAAACTGGCCTCCTACCAAGGCACCACCTCCACCGGGACCGTAAGCGAACTGGTCGGGTTGTCCGACGACATCGAAGGACGTACCGTCGTCATCGTCGAGGACATCGTCGACACCGGGCTCACCATGGTCCGCCTGCTCGAGACCCTGCGCGCACGCCGTCCGAAGGAAATCCGCATCGCCTCCCTGCTGGTGAAACCGGACAAACTGAAGGTCGACCTCCACATCGACTATGCGGCCATGCACATCCCCAACGACTTCATCGTCGGCTACGGCCTGGACTACGACGGCTACGGACGAAACTATCGCGACATCTACACGGTTACAGAAGAAGACTAAGGACAAAATACAATAATACTACTCTATTTAGGAAAGAAGAAAGATGTTGAACATTGTTATTTTTGGTGCCCCCGGCTCCGGCAAGGGGACACAAAGCGAACGGATTGTAGCGAAATACGGCATCAACCACATCTCGACGGGCGACGTACTTCGCGCAGAAATCAAGAACGGAACCGAACTGGGACAAACCGCCAAAGGATACATCGACAACGGACAGTTGATCCCCGACAGCCTGATGATTGACATCCTGGCCCACGTGCTCGATTCGTTCACCGACAGCAAAGGTGTCATCTTCGACGGCTTCCCGCGCACCATCGCACAGGCCGAAGCACTCAAGGCGATGTTGCACGAACGTGGCCAACAGGTCTCCATCATGCTGGACCTGGACGTTCCCGAAGACGAACTCATGACGCGCCTCATCAAACGCGGACAGGAATCCGGACGGGCCGACGACAACGAAGAAACCATCCGCAAACGCCTGGTGGTCTACCACGAACAGACCGCGCCGCTGAAAGAATGGTATAAAGAAGAAGGACAATACTGCCACATCAACGGCCTGGGCGAAATGGAGACCATCTTCGCCGACATCGCCAAGGCAATCGAAAACGCATAAACAGGAGGAAAACCCGACATGGCTGAATCCAATTTTGCCGATTACGTGAAAATATATTGCCGCTCGGGCAAGGGCGGAAGAGGTTCCACGCACATGAGGCGGGAGAAGTTCGTCCCCAACGGCGGACCCGACGGAGGCGACGGAGGACGAGGCGGCCATGTCATCCTGCGCGGCAACCGAAACTATTGGACCCTGCTCCACCTGAAGTACGAACGCCACGTCTTTGCCGGACACGGTGAAGCCGGCAGCCGCGGACGCAGTTTCGGAAAAGACGGAGCCGACAAGGTCATCGAAGTCCCCTGCGGCACGGTGGTCTACAACGCCGAGACCGGTGCCTACATCTGCGACATCACCGACGACGGACAAGAGGTCATCCTGCTGAAAGGCGGACGAGGCGGCCTGGGCAACTGGCACTTCCGCACCGCCACCCGGCAGGCACCCCGCTTCGCCCAACCCGGCGAACCGATGCAGGAACTGACCGTCATCCTCGAACTCAAGTTGCTGGCCGACGTCGGCCTGGTGGGCTTCCCCAATGCCGGGAAGAGCACCCTGCTCTCGTCCGTCTCGGCCGCCAAACCCAAGATAGCCAACTACCCCTTCACCACCCTCGAACCCAACCTGGGCATCGTCTCCTACCACGACGGCAAATCGTTCGTCATGGCCGACATCCCCGGCATCATCGAGGGAGCCAGCGAAGGAAAAGGTCTCGGCCTGCGCTTCCTGCGCCACATCGAGCGCAACTCGCTCCTCCTCTTCATGGTACCCGCCGACAGCGACGACATCCACCGCGAATACAACATCCTGCTCAACGAGTTGGCCCAGTTCAACCCGGAGATGCTGGACAAGCAGCGCGTCCTGGCCGTCACCAAAAGCGACATGCTGGACGAGGAACTGATGAACGAAATAGAGCCGACCCTGCCCGAAGGCGTTCCCCACCTCTTCATCTCATCCGTCACCGGACTGGGTATCGCCGCCTTGAAAGACCTCCTCTGGACTGCGCTCAACAGCGACGAGAACCGCCTCGAAGGCCTGCGCCACGAGTCCATCGTCCACCGCCCCAAAGACCTCAACCTGCTACCGGCCGAACTGAAGGACGAAGGTGAGGACGAAGATTTCGACTTCGAATACGAAGACACCGAAGAGGACGACGACTTCGAATACGAGTACGAAGAAGACTGGGACGACCCGCAATGACCCGATGACGTCTGCCACACCCATACCCGAACTGCTTGGATTCGAACTGCTACGGCAGGCGAGTCCAGGCAGTTTCCATTTCGTCACCACCCGCCAGGGAGGTGTCAGCCAAGGCGCGTACGCCTCGCTCAACTGCACCCACTACTGCGGCGACAACCCCGAGCACGTCCGCCTCAACCGCGAACGGCTGCTGCAGGCATTTCCACAACTGCCCAAGGCCCTCGCCATCCCCCACCAGACCCACGGCACCACGATGCGCGTGCTCGACGACACCTTTTTCCGCCTCGACGAGGAACAACAATCCGCCCTGCTGGAAGGAGTCGACGCCCTGGCCACCCGCACGCCGGGCCTCTGCCTGGCCATCTCCACGGCCGACTGCGTCCCCATTCTCATTGCCGACGCGCAGACGAACACCGTAGCAGCCATCCATGCCGGATGGAGAGGCACCGTGGCCGGCATCACCCGGCAAACAATCGCCTCCCTGCAGCAGATATTCGGCTGCCGACCGGCCACCTGGTTGCCGGCATCGGACCGTCCATCTCGCCCCAAGCCTTCGAAGTAGGCGACGAGGTCTGTCAGGCCTTCGCCGATGCTGGATTCCCGATGAAGCGCATCGCCTTCCGCCATCCCCAATCCGGAAAATGGCATATCGACCTTTGGGAAGCCAACCGTCTGCAACTCCTCCAGCAGGGCCTTTCGCCCTCGCACATCGAAGTATCCGGGCTCTGCACCTACAGCCAGTCCGAACGTTTCTTCTCGGCCCGACGCCTCGGCATCCGTTCCGGACGCTTGCTTTCCGGCATCATGCCACTCCCCAATCGTTAAAAGATGTATTTTTCTGAAAGGAAACCCTCCACAGCCCGCAAGTATCTGAAAAGGCTTTTCTATTTTTGTTCGTTTAACAACAGAAACTAATCATGGTCATCGGGTTGCTCATCTATCTCGCCTGCTTCGCCACGCTGCAATGCCTCGTCGGCAATCTGCAACCGGCGTATCTGTCGGCTCCCATCAGTTGGTCGGTGGGCATCGCCTTCATTGCCCTTTTGTATGTGCTTTCGCGCGAAAAGGAGCAGAGTTCCTGGCTGCGTTCCCTGCGCTCGTCCCGAATGGCCTGCGCCCTGCTGGCAGCCTTGGCGCTTTGGAGCATCATTGGCGGTTGCCTGCCCCAGACGCCCCACCCTTCGGCCGATGGATTCTGGGGCATCCTGCTGATGCGATTGGGGTTCTACCAGTTCCCCACCTCGTGGCCATTCGTCGCCCTGCTGACGGCCTTGTTGGGCCACCTCACCCTCCTGCTCTTCCATCGTCTCCGCAGCATCCGTCCCTCACGCGACGGAGCCTTTCTGCTGACCCATGGAGGCGTATGGCTCTGCCTGTTCGGCGGGCTGTTCGGTGCACCCGACACACAAGAGTGGCACGTCCAGGTATCGCGTGCCGAGGCCACCACCCAGGCCGTCGATGCAGCCGGCCGGCCACATACCCTGCCCTACACACTCCAGTTGCAGGATTTCGTCGTCGAACGGCTGCCCCACGACCAAACGCCCACCCAATACGTGGCCACGGTGCTGCTGGACGGAGAGCCGGTCCGCCTGTCCATCAACGCGCCTCATGCCATCCGATGGGGCGAGGACCTGTATCTGCTCAACTACGACCGTCAATCCTCTCCGGCCGACGTGCGCTATTGCGTTCTGCAGGTCGTTCGGCAGCCTTGGAAATACGTCCTCTTCTCCGGCATTGTCCTCCTGCTGGTCGGTGCCGGATGGACTTTGCGAAACCTCAAACCCCGTAGCGTATGAACATCACGTGGAATCAATTCGGCCTCTTCGCCCTGCTGTCCATCCTGCCATGGACGATCGGTTCGGTTTTGGCACTCTGCCGGAGCCGCCGATGCGAACGGCTCAGCGCCTGGTTCACAGCCGCCGGCCTGCTGGTCTACATAGCCTTCATCGCCGGCCTGTGGCACACCCTCGAACGGCCGCCGCTCCGCACACTGGGCGAAACACGTCTGTGGTACTCCCTGTTCATGGTCGCTTCCGGCTGGTTCGTCTACCTCCGCTGGCGATATCGGTGGATTCCGTTGTTCTCACTCATCACCGCCACCGTGTTCATCCTGCTCAACCTGCTACATCCCGAGATACACGACCGTTCGCTGATGCCGGCGCTTCAGAGTGCCTGGTTCGTTCCCCACGTCACGGTCTACATCTTCTCCTATAGTCTTTTCGGCTGCACCTTCCTGCTGGCCCTGGCCGGTCTGTGGCAACGCACCGCATCCTATCTGGCCCATACCAGCCAGTTGGTCGGCATCGGCCTTGCCTTTCTTACCTTCGGCATGCTGTCCGGTTGCATCTGGGCCAAGCAAGCCTGGGGTACCTACTGGAGTTGGGATCCGAAAGAGACCTGGGCTGTTGCCACCTGGTGTGCCTACCTCGTCTACCTCCACCGGCAGTTCGTCCCCAACGCCAAGACCCGCTTCGTCGGTTCCTACGTCTGGCTGATTGTCGGTTTCGCCTTGCTGCAGATGTGTTGGTACGGTGTCAACTTTCTCCCTTCGGCCGCTGCCAGCATGCACAGTTACAGCACCTCCTGACACAGGATTCGACCTCTTCGCTTAGAAAACAATAAATTCTATTCACTTAAATAAAAGTAATTATGAAACAATCCAGTAAAATCATCGTCGGTGCCGCCATCGGAGTTGCCGCTTTGGCCATTGCCTACCGAGCCGTCAACCAGGCCCCCGACGCGTCGTTGCCCATCGACGGGCAGATGACACAGATTCTCAACGATGGTGGTTGCGTCTTCTGCCACACCGCCAATCCCGACCTCCCGTTCTACGCCGAGTGGCCCGTTGCCGACCAACTGATTGGCAGCCACGTCCGCAACGGATACCAGTCGTTCGACATCGCCCCCATGATGGAGGCTCTCTCGTCCGGTCAGGCCGTCAACGAAGTAGACCTGGCCAAGGTGGAAAAGTGTGTTGCCGACGGCAGCATGCCCCTCTTCTCCTACTACATCGCCCACTGGGGTTCATCGCTCACGGCGGCCAAGACCGACATTGCCCTGCAATGGGTCAAGCAGCACCGCGAAACGTTCTATCCTAACCCACTGGCCGCCGATGAGTTCAAAAACGAGCCTGTACGTCCGCTGCCCGATGCCGTAGAGACCAATCCGTCCAAGGTTGCCTTGGGTAAACTGCTTTACCACGACACCCGTCTGTCGGGCGACGGCACCATTTCGTGCGCCACCTGCCACGGCATCGAGACTGCCGGTGTCGACAACCTGCAATACTCCGAAGGCATCGGCGGACAGTTCGGTGGCATCAACGCCCCCACGTCCTACAATGCCGTGTTCAACTTCGTGCAGTTCTGGGACGGACGTGCCGCCACCCTGGCCGACCAGGCTGCCGGTCCTCCTCTCAATCCGGTAGAGATGGGTTCTGCCTCCTTCGAGGAAATTGCCGCCCGCCTCTCCGAGGACAAAGCATTCACGACCCAGTTCTTAGCCGTCTATCCCGAAGGCTACAGCCAGCAGACCATCACGGACGCCATTGCCGAGTACGAGAAGACGCTCATCACCCCCAACTCGCCGTTCGACCGCTACCTCAAAGGCGACAAGCAAGCCCTGACCGCCGAACAAGTGGAAGGCTATGCCCTCTTCAAGGAGTACAACTGCGCTACCTGCCATGCCGGTGTCAACATGGGTGGCTTGTCATACGAGATGATGGGACAGCGTGCCGACTACTTCAAAGACCGCGAACTGAATGCACAGTCCGGCCTGACCGATGCAGACAACGGACGTTGGGCCCAGACCGGCGTAGAACGCGACCGCTATCGCTTCAAAACGCCTACATTGCGCAACGTAGCCCTTACCTGGCCGTACTACCACGACGGCAGCGTAGCCACCTTGGAGAAAGCCATCGAAATGATGTCGCTCTACCAGGTCGGCCGCACCATGCCCGATGCCGACATTCAGAAAGTCAAGAGTTTCCTCGAAGCTCAGACCGGCGAATACCAGGGCCAAGCGCTGACTAATAAGAACCAGCAATAAGAGGTCAAGGCCTTAAGACGAGAAAAGCCGGAGGGCGCAATGCCCTCCGGCTTTTCTCGTCTTTTGAAATACGTATTCAACTCTTACATATCATGCTTTAACCCAAAACGGCCATTAGGCCATTATGCGCAAACGAACTTTCTTTTTGGCATCTGTCTTCCCGTTTCTCGGTTACAATGGAGTCCCATTGCGCCCTCAAAACGAGAAAACATCTGCTCAAGAATAGCAGTCGTTATCATCATAACGCTAACGACCGATTTGGGTTTAATTCATACGTCGTTTATATAGGTACAAATTACCATGCGACGTCTTCATCTCTCCAGTTTTATCATATACAGATACCCGATTCCCATCAGACTCAAAATGCTCCGCATTTGAGACAAGCACCCAACGAGGAGTATGTAATTCCAACTTATCCTCCTCTAATAATTTCGGATTACACCCATAGGTGATTTTGTTACATTGCACAATTCCATTATGCCACAACACGGAAAAAGCAGCAGGATCGGTCACATTACCACTATCCCATCTCAGATCGTAGTTCCATACCTGTCCTCTCTCTTCAGACGGAATGTGTTCTAACAACTTCGTTGAAGCATCATAATATTCTTTGATGCTATCTTGCCCTTTCCAACATAAGCGTACTATTTTTACCACATTCTTTCCCGCCAGAGCCAATACATGGCGATTGCCCACTTGAGGTGCAAATAGCAACACAGACAAAACCAGCACAAAGAATGTCTTCTCTGTTCTTCTCATCAACATCGTGATTGCCAACATATAGTAAGGCATCAACACTATTCCATAATGAGGAAAGCCATTTTTACCCATCAACAGGATTGTCAAGCACATGGGAATCAGAGTTAACATCAATATGTTTCTTAAACCCACATGAATCATTAGGCATCCCATGGATATCATAAAAAGCCATAAACTCACTTTAAAAGAGAATGTTATCATAGCAGCCAATCCCCCTGAATAGGACTGATTAAACCCGATGAGGCCATACCATAAATCATACAATGCACCATGATGTGCAAAGTAAATTACCACCGGTACCAATACAACAATAGTCCCCATTAGAAAGCCTATTGTATTTCTCCAGAAGTTCCTAAATTCCTCCTTATACAACATCTGCACCGAAAGCCATGTCATAATACCACCTACTTGGGCTACTGCATCATTTGGTCGGATTAAAAATGTCAAACCAAAACATAGCCCAAGTACCATGCTGGTTCCAAAAGGCAAGGGCTGATACGGGCTAACCTTGTAATGAGAGATGACCACACTCAATGATATAGAGAAGAATATCATCATCCATTCTTCACATTGGTTACCCTCCTGTATAAGTCCTCCATACAAAAACAAAGCACAAAGAATGGCCAGCAGAGCTTGAACGGGACGTACAAAAAGTTTAGCCATACGAAACCAGCATCCCAACATCACAGTCATACCTACTACTTGTAACGCAAATATGCCACCTCTTCCTGGAATAAGCCATTGACCAAGAGCGTTTATAAAATACAACACGGGGCCCTTATGGTCAAAAACATCCACATAAGGTACTTTCCCATGCAAAATAGCCAAACCCATTGTCTTGAAGACCGCGCTATCCATCCCTTCATTGTAGAACAACGGAGAAGTAGAGAAAGAATAGAACGATAAAAACAACACAGATGTAAATAAGAATAGCGTGTAGCAGATACCACGATTACTTGACAGCATCTGTTCCATCTGAAGAATTCGTGTTCTCATACCAATCATTTATTGTTCCTCTTCAGATTATTATTGATTCCACGAAAATCCCCCAACGCTTTCCAGCCAATTTTGAAGATGCGCTTCATATTGATACTGTTGACACCACCCTGTCTGGGTTTAAACGTGATTTCATAGAATTTTATCTTGTATTTCCATTTCACTGCAATGGCCGAGATTGCCACATTGCACAGGAAATAGTCCTGCGGTATCACATCCATGATGGCCTTCAATTTCTCCTTTGCCATCAATCGGAAAGGCGTGTTTGCATCCGTCACCCACTCGTGAAACATCATCCACACCACCAGGCGCAATGTCTTCGTCACGAACACCCGGCTGAAACCATCTTGCCTTCCGCGGCGATAACCGATTTGGAAGTCATACTCGTTTCGGTGCTCCCACATCTGCCAAAACTCGTCAGGATTGGTCTGCCCGTCACTATCGGTCTGAAAAATAAAGTCTGCGCCATGCTCCAGTGCATAGCGATAAAGATACAAGACGGTAGCCCCATGCCCGGAGTTTGGTTTGTCCAGTGGTTCTAACAATGGGTATGACTTCTGCAACTCTTTCATGATGGCATACGTTTCATCCTTACTGCCATCGTTTGCAATCACCAGGCGGGCTTTACCCCCCCCCATTTTGAATTTTATCGACCAGCGGATACCATTGTTCCACCACTTGGCCGATATTCGCCGCCTCATTGTAAGCCGGCATCACGAAATAAATCGTTTCCATCTGTTATCTTGTTACTTTAAAGGTTATATACTTGTTCAATAAGAACTGGAAGAAAACCACCAGCACGATGGAGGCCAGTTTTGTCAGTTGTTCGTTCGCTTGCAGTTTGTCAATACCTATCCACAGGATCAAGTTGCTCATGCACAGTCCCGAGAGTCCTACGGACAGGAAAATCAGAAAGCGGCGCTTTGTCTTGTCTTTCACTTTGAAGTTGTACGAGCGGTTCAGCACAAAACTCGTAGATATGCCGACCAATACCGACAGACAGTTGGCCAATAAATAATACACACCCAAGCAGGATGTCAGAACGGTAAAGACTGCGAAATCCAACATGGACGTCAAACTTCCGATAACGCCATAGAGAATCAGGTTGCGGAATCGTCCGAATATACTCCTTATCCACTCCATCCTCACACCTCCTCCAGATTCAGTACCTGTTCTATCACGGGAGCCATATCGTAGTAGCGATACTGGGCCAGGCGTCCGCCAAAGATGACATCCGTTTCCTGGGCCGCCAAAGCACGATAAGCATCCGCCAGGCGGTTGTTCCGCTCGTCGTTCACCGGATAGTACGGTTCCATTCCTTCACGGTACTCGGTGGAATATTCCTCGCTCACTACCGTCGTCGGGCAGTCGCATACTTCCTGCCCGAACATCTCGAAATGCTTGTGCTCTATCACACGCGTATAGGGCACCTCATGGCTCGTGTAGTTCACCACCGCATTGCCCTGATAGTTGGGCATCGGTTCCACGCGGGTGCGGAAACTGACCGTCCGCCAATCCAACCGTCCCAGACGATAGTCGAAATATTCGTCCAGCGCACCCGTGTACACCAACCGGTCGGCATACCGACACCAGTCGCGATACTCCGACGTGAAGAAGTCCACGCCCGTCCGGCACTCTGTTCCCTCCAGCAGGGCCTCCGTCAGCCGGTTGTATCCCCCGACTGGGATGCCCTGGTAGCGGTCGTTGAAGTAGTTGTTGTCGAACACCAGGCGAACCGGAAGGCGTTTGATGATGAAGGCCGGAAGTTCGCTGCACCGGCGGCCCCATTGCTTCTCGGTATACTCTTTAATCAGTGTCTCGAAGATGTCGCGGCCCACCAGCGTCAGGGCCTGCTCCTCCAGGTTGGACGGAGCGCGCCCTTGCAGGGCAGCCACTGCCTCCGCCTTCTGTTCCTCTATCTTCGCCGAAGCCTCCGCCGGAGTTGTCACGCCCCACATCTGGTAGAACGTGTTCATGTTGAACGGCAAGCTGAACAGCCGCCCACGATAGTTGGCCACCGGGCTGTTCGTATACCGGTTGAACTCCACCAGCGAGTTGACGAAATCCCACACCTCCCGGTTGTTCGTATGGAAGATGTGCGCCCCATACTTGTGCACGTTGATTCCGTCCACCTGCTCACAATACACGTTGCCGCCCAGATGTGGACGGCGGTCTATCACCAAACACCGTTTGCCAGCCGCCTTGACCCGATAGGCAAACGTGGCCCCGAACAAGCCGGAGCCGACAATCAAATAGTCGTATCTTTGCATAATCTGATGTTATTTTAAAGTGTCTCTATCCGTCAATGCGACATATCGCATTCTATTTCGATATGGAGATCCGTCCATGTAAGTTTCCATCTCCTGCAGTTCGGCCTCCGTCACCCGGCCGTCGCCCTGGATTATCAGAGTCAGTTTTTCATCTTTCGCCGCCGCTTCGTCAAACAAATCGACGACCTTCATCACATATATATTTTTCATCCTTCCTCGGTATACCAGCATAGCATCCCTCTTCTGCAAATGCCGACAGACATAGTCTT
>JBJEHD010000078.1:0-8647 GCA_051875715.1 Bacteroidaceae bacterium | reverse complement strand
ATTACTACACTATTTAATTGTTAATTACGTGTGAAGTAAATCTGTATCATGTCACAGCGGCGGATGCACGTAAAAACAGAGGTAGCCGGCTGCTGGTATGAAAAAGAACGTTATCTTTGCCCTCTCGGAACAGAAAAAGAAACCAACGAACAACGAACCAACAAACGACAACCCCATGAAACGAATCTGGACGGCATGGCTGATGGGATGGGTGGGACTGTGTGCGATAGCGCAGGCGGACACAGCCCGTTACGCCTCGCCATTGGACATACCTCTGCTGCTGAGCGCGAACTTCGGCGAACTGCGTACCAACCACTTTCACGGCGGCATCGACCTGAAGACGCAGGGCGTGACGGACAAAACGGTGCGCAGCATGGAGGACGGCTATGTGGCCCGCGTCAGGGTTTCGGCCGGAGGATACGGCAAGGCGCTCTACGTGAACCATCCGGACGGAACGACAGCCGTGTACGGACATCTGAACGCTTTTGCACCGGCGGTGAACGCCTACGTGGAGGCGTACCAGTACGAACACGAGACGTTCGTCGTGGACCTCGAGCCGGACTCCACCTTGTTCCCCGTACGCCGGGGCGAGGCAATCGGCCGAAGCGGCAATACGGGCTTCTCGATGGGCCCGCACCTGCATCTGGAACTGCGCCGCACCGATACGGAAGAACTGATTGACCCGCTGCCTTTCTACAGGAATCGGGTGAAGGACTCGACCCCGCCCCGGGCTTCGGCCCTTGCGGTCTATCCGCATCGGGACGAAGGCTGCGTGGACGGCGGAGGAGAACCGCTGATTCATCCCGTCCGGGAGGAGGGGCGGCGTGTACGGCTGGGGACGCTGGCCAAGGCCTGGGGAAAGGTGAGCCTGGGCATCGCGGCGGAAGACCGCATGGACCGGACCACGAACCGATACGGGGTGCGCAGTGTGACGTTGTGGGTGGATTCGACCGAACTGTTCGCCTACACGATGGACCGCGTGGCCTTCGCCGAGAACAGGACCGTCAACACATTGGCCGACTATGCCTTGCGCGAGCGGACGGGCACGTGGATGATGCGTTCGTACGTGGCACCGGGAAACAGACTCCGTGCCGTGCGCACCGACGAGCGTCGCGGCACGGTCTGCATCGACGAGGAACGGGACTACCATTTCGTCTACCGGCTGGAAGACCTGGCAGGCAACCGGACGGAATACACATTCACGCTGCGGGGCGAACGGATGCCCCTGGCGGAGGCTCCTGCCGCCGGGCCGCACCGGCTGCTTTTCGACCGGGCCAACGTGGTGCAGGAGGCCGGCATGCAACTGACCATCCCCCGCGGCATGTTGTATGACGACGTCGACCTGAAGGTGGACGTGCGCACCGACCCGGAAGCCGCCTCGTGGGAATACACCCTGCACGACAGCCCGCTGCCCTTCGACGGCGACTGCGAACTGCGGATAGGGGTGCGGCGGCCGCAGCCGGATGCCGACTCGGCCCGTTACTACATCCAGCGCGTCGGGAAACGTAGATCCGTCAGCATGGGCGGGACCTATGCCGACGGATGGGTGCGGACGACCATCCGCGAGGGTGGCACCTATCGCGTGGCCGTGGACAGCGTGGCACCCGTGCTGACACCGCTGACGGGCGGAGAGGCGGCACGCACGCTGCGCTACAAAGTGACCGACGTGGGAACGGGCCTGCAGGCGTGGCGCGGCACGGTGGACGGACAGTTCGTCCTGGTGGCCTATTCGGCCATGAGGGGAGTGCTGGAGTGCCGGCTGCCGGCAGACCGCCTGCCCCGCGGACGACGCCTGTTTCGCCTCTGGGTGACCGACGGGGCGGGAAACGTCGCCACGGTAGAGAGATATGTTCAATTGTAAAACGATTCATATAATAAAGAAAGAAAAGAAGACTATGAAAAGATTTGCACTGTTTTGTGCGGCCTGGATGGCCTGCATTGCGGCTTCGTGGGCCTGCACCAACCTGATTGTGGGAAAAAACGCTTCGACTGACGGTTCGACGTTCGTGTCGTATTCGGCCGACTCGTACGGCCTGTTCGGTTATCTGTGTCATTACCCGGCAGCCTCTTACCCGAAGGGGACCATGCTCGACGTGTATGACTGGGATACGGGCAAGTACCTGGGCCAGATTGAGCAGGCCAAGAAGACCTACAACGTGATAGGAAACATGAACGAACACCAGGTCACCATCGGCGAGACCACGTTTGGCGGACGGCCCGAACTGGCCGACTCGACCGGCGTAATCGACTACGGAAGCCTGATATACATCGCCCTGCAACGGTCGCGCACGGCACGCGAGGCCATCAATGTCATGACGAGCCTGGTGAAGGAATACGGCTACTACAGCGAAGGCGAGTCGTTCACCATCGCCGATCCGGGCGAGGTGTGGATTATGGAGATGATTGGCAAAGGACCGGGCTCGAAGGGAGCCGTATGGGTGGCCGTCCGTGTGCCGGACGACTGCATCGCCGCCCATGCCAACCAGAGCCGCATCCGTCGGTTCCCTCTGAACGACAAGGAGAACTGCATCTATTCGCCCGACGTAATCTCGTTCGCCCGCGAGAAGGGCTACTTCGACGGACTGAACAAGGACTTCAGTTTTGCCGATGCCTACAACCCGCTCGACTTCGGCGGCATCCGCTATTGCGACGCACGCGTGTGGAGCTACTACAATCGCTTCGCCACGGGCATGGAGGCCTATCTGCCCTACATCAACGGCGACAAGCAGGCCGAGCGGATGCCCCTCTGGGTGAAACCGGCCCGCAAACTGTCGGTCCACGATGTGATGGAGGCCATGCGCGACCACTACGAGGGCACGCCGCTCGACATCACAAACGACCTGGGCGCCGGCGCGTTTCGGATGCCGTATCGTCCGTCGCCGTTGTCGTTCAAGGTAGACGGGAAAGAGTACTTTAACGAACGCCCCATCTCCACCCAGCAGACAGGCTGGTCGTTTGTGGCACAGATGCGTGCCGACCTGCCCGATGCCGTCGGCGGCGTATTGTGGTTCGGCACCGACGATGCCAACATGACGGTCTATACACCTGTCTACTGCTGCGCCACGGAGGTGCCCGACTGCCTGCGCAAGGAAAAGGCTGACTATCTGACCTTCTCGTGGGATTCGTCGTTCTGGATATTCAACTGGGTGTCCAACATGGTCTATCCGCGCTACAGCCAGATGATAGGAGACCTGAAGGCACAGCAACAGCAACTGGAGGGCACCTACCTCGACGCCCAGGCCGGCATCGAGGCCGCAGCCCTGAAGATGTATCAGGACGATCCGGCGCAGGCCTGCGACTTCCTGACCCGCTATACCGGAATGACGGCCACCAGCGCGTTCGACGCCTGGAAGCGGTTGGGTGAGTTCCTCATCGTGAAGTACAACGACATGGTGGTGAAGCGCATGAAGGACGGACGTTTCGAACGCACCGCCACCGGATTCCCCGCGCCCGTCGTCCGTCCGTGCTATCCCGAGGAGTTCCTGCGCGAGGTGGTCAAGGCCACGGGCGACCGCTACCTGATGCCCGCCGAATGATTTGTCGAGAAAAAAAAGACAGGACATTAGGTTTTTTCGTTCAATCCCCCTACATTTGTGGGTGTAAACCGATTATCAAACATCTAATACATAAGTACCATGAACAATGAACAACTGATTGCAGAAGTAACCGCGAAGGCACAAAAGTGGTTGACTCCTGCTTATGACGCCGAAACGCAGGCGGAAGTAAGACGTATGCTCGACAATCCGGACAAAACGGAACTCATCGAGGCATTCTACAAAGATTTGGAATTTGGAACAGGCGGCCTCCGCGGCATCATGGGCGTGGGCAGCAACCGGATGAACATCTATACGGTGGGCGCCGCTACGCAAGGCCTCTCCAACTATTTGAATAAGAACTTCAAGGACATGGACCAGATTTCGGTTGTCGTAGGTCACGACTGCCGTAACAACAGCCGCTTGTTTGCCGAAATCTCGGCCGACATCTTCTCGGCCAACGGCATCAAGGTCTACTTGTTCGACGACATGCGTCCGACGCCTGAAATGTCGTTTGCCATCCGCCATCTAGGCTGCCAGAGCGGTATCATCCTGACGGCTTCGCACAACCCGAAGGAATACAACGGCTACAAGGCTTATTGGGACGACGGCGCACAGGTGCTGGCTCCGCACGACAAGGGCATCATCGACGAAGTGAACAAGATTGCTTCGGCCGCCGACATCAAGTTTGAAGGCAACAAGGAACTCATCCAGATTATCGGCGAAGACGTCGACAGCGTTTACCTGGAAAAAGTTCATGGCATCTCCATCGATCCGGAAGTCATCCGTCGCCAGAAAGACCTGAAGATTGTCTACACGCCGATCCACGGCACCGGCATGATGCTGATTCCGCGCGCACTGAAGATGTGGGGCTTCGAAAACGTCTACACCGTGCCCGAACAGATGGTGAAGAGCGGCGATTTCCCGACGGTCATCTCTCCGAACCCCGAAAACGCCGAAGCCTTGAGCATGGCCATCGCACTGGCCAAGCAGATTGACGGCGACATCGTGATGGCCAGCGACCCCGATGCTGACCGCGTGGGCATGGCTTGCAAGAATGACAAGGGCGAATGGGTGCTCGTCAACGGAAACCAGACTTGCCTCATCTTCTTGTACTACATCATCAAGAACCGCCTCGCTACGGGCAAGATGAAAGCGACGGACTTCGTAGTGAAGACCATCGTGACGACCGAACTCATCAAGAAGGTGGCCGAAAAGAACAACATCGAAATGCTCGACTGCTACACGGGCTTCAAATGGATTGCACGCGAAATCCGTCTGCGCGAAGGCAAACAGCAATACATCGGTGGTGGTGAAGAAAGTTACGGCTTCCTGGCTGAGGACTTCGTACGCGACAAAGATGCCGTATCGGCTTGTACGCTGTTGGCAGAAATCTGCGCGTGGGCCAAGGACCAGGGCAAGACGCTCTACGACGTGCTGATGGAAATCTATCAGGAATACGGATTCTCGAAGGAAACCACCGTCAACGTGGTGAAACCCGGAAAGAGCGGCGCCGACGAAATCAAGGCCATGATGGAGAACTTCCGCGCCAACCCGCCGCAGGAAATCGGTGGCTCGAAGGTGGCCGTCATCAAGGACTACAAGACACTTACGTTGATTGAAAACGGCAAGGAAGGCAAGCTGGACATGCCCGAAACGAGCAACGTGCTGCAGTACTTCACCGAAGACGGTACGAAGATTTCTGTTCGTCCGTCGGGTACGGAACCGAAAATCAAGTTCTACATCGAGGTGAAAGGACAGATGGCTTCGGCTGCCGACTACGACAAGGTGAACCAGGAAGCAGAAGAAAAGGTGAAGGCTGTTCGCGCTTCGCTCAACATCTGATGTTCCGTTGACTGAAAAACTGAGAAAGGCGTACCTCTCTGCGAGGTGCGCCTTTCTTGTAACCCCCAATCGGCCATAACATTTGTGCAGACGTTTTTCCGTTTCGAGGTAGCAATGCGACTCCCTTGTAGCCGAAAAACGGGAAGACAGATGAAAAAACGGGAAGTTCGTTTGCGCAGGGGCGGCCTAATGACCGTTTTGGGATGATCGGTCCCGGGCGTGGGGCCCATCAGTCCGCCGGCTGCTCTTGGTGCAGGCTTTGGATGTACTCGTACAGTTTGCGGTAGAAAGGATGCCGGGTAAGGGTGGCCACGTGGCCGGCCACAATCACCTTCATGCGAGCCCTTGTGATGGCCACGTTCATGCGGCGAAGGTCGGACAGGAAGCCAATCTGCCCTTCGGCATTGGCCCGGACAAGGCTGATGAGGACAACGTCGCGCTCTTGCCCCTGAAAACCGTCGACGGTATTGATGGAGATGAGGCTGCGCAGCGGACGGAGGAACGCGTCGGCCTTGATGAGTTGGCGGAGATACTGCACCTGAGCCCGGTAGGGCGAGATGACACCGAAGTCGATGCGTTCGTCCAGTAGGCGGTGCATGCCAATGCGTTCCACGTAGGAGTGCAGAAGGGCGACGAGCCGTTCGGCCTCGGGCTTGTTGATGCGTCCGAAGTGCTCGCCTACGAATTCTTCCGGTGCGTCGAGGTCGGCGGTGTCGTGCCATTCCATGGGAACGTCCCACTCCAGGATGTTGCGCCGGCTTACTTCCGGGGCGGCCTTCAGTTCGCCGTGATAGAACCAGTCGGAGGAAAACCGCATGATGTCGGCGTGCATGCGGTACTGCACCTGCAGGAGCGACACGCACGTTGGCTTCTGCTGCGCCAGTTTCTGCATGAGCGTGCGGTCCAGTCCGCCTCGGGCTGCCTCGATGCACTGGATGGTAGGGGGCAGTTGCTGGTGGTCGCCGGCCAGGATGACACGGTCGGCCTTGCGGATGGCAGCCCAGCAGGCGGCTTCGAGCGCCTGGGCGGCTTCGTCGATGAACAGGGTGGGGAAGTGCCTTCCCTGCAGGGTGCGGTGGGCCGAGCCGATGAGCGTGCAGGCCACGACACGTGCTTCGGCAAACAGTGCCTCGTTGATGCGGATTTCCAGTTCGGTGGCTCTGTCGCGCAGCGAAGCCAGGCGGTCGTGCCAGTCGGCAGAACGGCGGTCGCGGCGGCGCTGCTGCAGTTCGCGGATGGCCTTGCGAATGCTCCAGAGTTCGGGATAGTCGGGATGTGCCTCAAAACGTCGTTCGTAGGTAAAAGAGAGCATCTTGTCGTTCACGCGGGTGGGGTTTCCGATGCGGAGCACGGAGATGCCTCTGTCGGTCAGTTGCTCCGAAATCCAGTCCACGGCCATGTTGCTCTGTGCGCACACCAGCACCTGGTTCTCGCGTCGCAGGGTTTCGCCGATGGCCTCGACCAGGGTGGTGGTCTTGCCCGTACCGGGAGGGCCGTGGACCACGGCTGCCTCCTTGGCACGCATCACCAGGTCCACGGCCGCCTCTTGCGTGGGGTTCAGCCACGGAAAGCGTAGGTTGGACGAAGCACGCCACGTGGGCGGAAGCGGGCCGAGAAGCGTTTCGCGCAGCGTCTCGAGCCGGCTCCCCTTGGCCCGAATGACATCGGCCAACGCCTCGAACTGCACCCGGTAGCTGGTCTCGTCGAAATAGAGCTGCACGCCCAGCCGTTCGGCTTGCTGAAGCGAGGCCAGTGCGCCTGCACCCGGCAGCATGACGACCATAGACTCGTCGGTGGCATAACTGACCGTGCCGGTGAAGGAGAAATAGTGCAGGAGGCCGGACGCGTCGAGGGTGAAGAAGCACACGGGGCGGCCGTATTCGAAGTTGTGCTCGATGTCGAGGTCCTCGCTCCGGCTGATTTCCACCACCAGGTTGCCCAGCGAGTTGTAGTAACTGCGGCCCGCCTTGGCCGGAAACCAGCAGAGCCCGCGCTTCACCTTGCGGGCCACGCCCATCACTTCCGTCTGGCGGCGGAACTCCTCTTTCTCGTATTCGTACTCCATGCGGAGCAGCAGTTGCTGGCGTTGCAGGTCGGCAAGGGCGGAGGCGTGGGTCGGAGATGGGGGCGATGTTTTCTGCATGGCCGGTTTGGGGTTTAATTTCGATGCGAAAGTACGGCTTTTTCGTGAAATAGGTTTATTTTTGCAGGAGTAACTAACCTGATTCGACGAAGGAAATGGAGAAACAAGCATCATACATCAAGCGCATCGAGATAAGGGGCCTGTGGGGATGGAAAAACATTGCCTGGGAACTGCGCCCCGACGTGAACATCCTTGCCGGCATCAACGGCATCGGCAAAAGCAGCATCCTCAATGCCTCGGTGGGCAGGCTGGACCGCACCGTTCAGCAGCCCGGACTGGGGATGCAGGTGAACATTGAGTTCGAGCCTGCCGATGCCACCTTTGTGCGCTACGACGTCATCCGCAGTTTCGACCGTCCGCTGCTCCATTCCGACTTGTTGGAGAAGATGGCCGAAAAGGCTGTCCGTACCGAACTGGACTGGCAGGTCTATCAGTTGCAGCGCCGGTATCTCGACTATCAGGTCAACGTCGGAAACCGCATGATTGAACTGCTCACGGCGGGCGATGCCGAAGCCCGGACGCGGGCCGAAGAGGTGTCCCTGCCGAAACGCCGCTTCCAGGACATGGTGGACCGCCTGTTCGGGGAGACGGGCAAACGCATCGACCGACGAAGCAATGAAATCCGATTCGTGCAGGGCGATGAGGTGCTCTGCCCGTACCAGTTGTCGTCGGGCGAGAAACAGATGCTCGTCATTTTGCTTACTGCCTTGGTGCAGGATTGTCAGCCCGCCGTCTTGTTCATGGATGAGCCCGAAGTGTCGCTTCACATCGAGTGGCAGCAGCAACTGATAACCCTCGTTCGCGAACTGAATCCGCAGGCGCAGGTCATTCTGACCACCCATTCGCCGGCTGTCATCATGGACGGGTGGCTCGACGCGGTGACTGAGGTGAGCGACATCAGTTCGACCAGGTAGCGGGAGGGCACGATCATGGCAAAACGACTGAGTGCACATGTCACTTCCGACTGGGTGAGCGCGGCCAACCGAATGGCCTCGCACAATGCCAAACGCCGGGTGGTGGCCTATGTGGAGAGTTATGACGACATCGCCTTTTGGCGCAACCTGTTCAGCACCTACGAGTCGGACCGGTGCACCTTCCAGGTGATGCTGCCTTCTTCCACCTCGCT
>JBJEHD010000077.1:0-105992 GCA_051875715.1 Bacteroidaceae bacterium | reverse complement strand
ATATTCAGCAGCCTGAGCAAACAAGGGGTTCAAGGCCACGTATTTATCCAAATTTTCTAATCTGTCTACAATCATATTTATTGGTTTTTAAGTTAATAATCTATTTGCCATCTCTTATTTGTTGTCATCCCATTTCTTCTATCGCATAGTTCGTGAAATCAGCAAAACGCTTCAACTGCCGGAACACCTCCTCAGTACGGTCCAGCCAATCGGGTGCATAAAAGAAATCGTCCGGCACCATATAGGTACAGGTATAATCTTTACATTTCAAATAATCTATCTGAGGGAAATCTTTTGGGAAACCTTTGGGAGGCATCTTCAGATGTTCATCACCGATTTGCGGGAAAAAGCGTTTAAATGAGGGATCTTCTACGATGGATACATATTCTTCGATATTCTCGTAAATCGAGCGTCGGATGGCTTTCAACGTCTTCGGAGGCAGGCAAATGCTTCCACCGGCCAACATGCAATGCCCATTTTCCAAATGCACATAATAACCGCAATAGTCTGATTTTTTCCCATGTGCATTGATATATCCACCGAAATGTACTTTGAACGGAGTCTTGTCAGCAGAGAAACGTGTATCTCGATAGATGCGATAGGTGCAATCACTTGCTTGAACACTTCGCACTGACTCATCAAATACAGCAATGCGCCCTATCACCTGCGTTAAAAGGGACTCAAACTCCTGCTGCGCCAATCGATATTCCTCCTTATGGGCACGAAACCATTCGCGATTGTTGTGCTCCGACAAGTCTTTCAAGAAGCGGAATATATAGGGTACGTTCATGACCTACATTTTTTGAGACACACAAACGTACAAAAAATTATTCGAAATATGAAAGGGATATACTAAAAAAGTGTCTTTCACCTATCTCTCAGTGCCGGGATACGCAGACAGGTCCCTACCGGCACCTGATTGGGATTCTTTACAACGTCCCGATTGTGCATCACCAGGTAGGGCCACAAATCCTTGGTTTCGTAGAAGCGACGCGAAATCATCGTCAGCGTCTCGCCCGGTTGGATACGATGGGTGGTCATCGTACCGACAATCACATAACTTGTCGAATCGGCCACAACCGTCTCCCGCCCTTTCCTCACTCCGCTGATGATGGTTTTTGTCGTGTCCATCGCCACCGTAGCCTCCACACTTGCCGCAGAAACCTTTTCATCTGCCATGGATTCCGGTTGTTCACCGGTTGTCTCCGACCACAGAGGCGTTTCCACCTTTACCGCCGCCTGCGGCATTTCTGAACGAACTTCTACCTGCCCATTGGAACGGTCTGACGCGAGTTCCGCATACGAGCCCGCACTCTGTGCGTATTGCCAAACGGCCACTGCCGCACCAAGGACACCCGCCATGACCAGACACGCAGCCCAAACCCTCCATCGGGTGTGCCGTTGCGGAAAGGTTGTATCGTCTTGTTCTGGTTCACAAGAAACGGGTTCAATTTCCACCGGATCCACAGATGAAGGCCTACCGGGAAGGTCTTCCCGAATTTCTTCCTCCTCGACCGGATTCGAAAATTCGGGCGTTTCCTCTACAGATGCAGGTGGATTGGGTTGCAAAGGGAGAGTCGTTTCTTCTTCTTCCGCCTCTTCTTCATAAGATAAGACGGGAATATCCTCAAAGTTCACCCCTTCGTTCAAGACGACAGTTTCGAAATGCGAGAAAGGGCGATTGATTTGCTCGCGCATCCAGGGGTCGGGCACGAAAGACAGTTTGTAGTGGCTTTCTATGCGAATGCGTTCACCCGTGTTCACATGAACACTCTCGCGACTTTCCACCTCTATGCGCTTGAATGTGCCCAGACCTTTGATTTTCACCACATGATCGGTTTCCAAAGCCTCTTCCATCAACGCCATCCACGTCCTCACAAACGCATCGGATTCCGCCAGAGAGAGACCGCGCGCTTCTCCCACCTTACGGGCAATATCTTGCAAGTTGATTCTTTCTTCCACTTTCTTTCGACAACTTTTATTTGAATTTTTCCTTTAGCGAAGAAGCAGGCTTGTAGGTCAGCACCAATTTGGGAGGTACCAGCATGCGCTGCCCGGTGGCAGGATTGACTGCGATGCGTTCCATCTTTTTACGA
Source organism: Bacteroidaceae bacterium (assembly GCA_051875715.1). Lineage (GTDB taxonomy): Bacteria > Bacteroidota > Bacteroidia > Bacteroidales > Bacteroidaceae > DYCT01. The sequence continues at coordinate 103,896 of JBJEHD010000077.1, read as the reverse complement.
ACCTCCAACGTGCCGAAACCCGTCATACCGACCGTACATCCGTCTTGCAGTTTCTGTGTCATGACCTCCACCGTCTCTTGAAGTAGGCTTGCAGTATCCTTCACCGTGTACCCCAACCGTTTGGCCAATTCAGATGTCAATTCCTTATTATTCATGGATTACCTCGGCATATAAATCAAAATCGTCCGCCGCAATCACAGACACGCGATAGAACCTTCCAACCTCAAGGGTTGCAGTTTCTTTTCGGATGAGTACCTCAGGATCTACTTCGGGAGAGTCGTACTCTGTCCGGGCCACGTAATAGTCTCCTTCCAAACGATCGACTATTACACGTAAGGTCTGCCCCACCTTGGCGGCATTCAGTTCGCTTGAAATTGTCTGCTGAATATCCATCAATTCGTCCAGGCGTTGTTGCTTCACCTCCTGTGGAACATCGTCAACCAGCATTTGAGCAGCCGGAGTGCCCTCCTCTTCCGAATAAGCGAATGCACCCATACGATCAAAGCGCACATGCTTGACGAACTGCTTCAGCGCCTCAAAATCTTCTTCTGTTTCGCCCGGGAAGCCCACCATCAATGTCGTACGCAAATGAATACCAGGCACTTCCTGTCTGAGCCTCCGGATAAGTTCATATGTTTCTTCCTCCGTCACATGACGTTGCATCCGTTCCAGCACGGGATTGCTAATATGTTGCAAAGCAATGTCAAGGTACTTGCACACATTGTCATGCTCGCGCATCACACGCAGCAACTCATCGGGGAAATGGGCCGGATACGCATAATGAAGTCGAATCCATTCCACCCCAGGTATTTGAGCCATTTGCTCAATAAGTTGAGGCAGACGTTGCTCGTGATAAAGGTCTACACCATAATACGTCAGTTCCTGTGCAATCACCTGAAACTCTTTCACACCCTTTGTCACCAGGGTCCGCGCCTCGTCCAGGATTTCTTCCATAGGGCGCGACGTATGTTTTCCTGTTATCAAAGGAATAGCGCAATAGGCGCATTTGCGATCGCACCCTTCCGAAATCTTCAAATAGGCGTAATGAGACGGCGTAGTCAGGTGGCGTTCAGTATGCAGTTCCGGATTGTAAACTTTTCCCAAATCATGCAGTAATGCCGTCCAATCGAATTTGCCATAGAACCGATCCACTTGCGGTATTTCCGCTTCCAATTCGTGCAAATAACGTTCAGAGAGGCAACCCATGACATAGAGGCGTTTCAATCGGCCTTCATCCTTGGCTTGGGCAAATTCCAAAATGGTCTGCACTGATTCTTCTTTGGCGTCGCCAATGAATCCGCACGTGTTCACCACAGCTATTTCGCCTCTTGGGTTCTCACTGTCATGCGTCACATGATAGCCATTGGCTTCCAACTGTCGCATCAGTTTTTCCGAATCCACCAGATTTTTCGAGCAACCCAGTGTTATGATGTCTATGGTATTCCTTCTCATTGTGCATCGCCAAATAAAGCATCCACAAATTCTTTTCTGCGAAACGCCTGCAAATCTTCCATGCCCTCGCCCAGGCCAATATACCTCACCGGGATTTTGAACTGGTCAGAGATGCCGACTACAACGCCACCCTTGGCGGTTCCATCCAACTTCGTTACGGCCAAAGCCGTGACCTCGGTGGCCTTCGTAAACTGGCGCGCCTGCTCGTATGCATTCTGTCCGGTAGAGCCGTCGAGCACCAGCAACACCTCGTGCGGAGCGTCGGGGACAACCTTTTTCATCACATTCTTTATCTTGGTCAACTCGTTCATCAAATTGATTTTGTTGTGCAAACGCCCAGCGGTGTCCACGATGACCACATCCGCCTCATTGGCCACCGCCGAACTCAACGTATCATAAGCCACCGAAGCGGGATCGGACCCCATTTTCTGCTTGACCACAGGAACACCCACACGTTCGCCCCAAGCCACAAGTTGTTCGACAGCCGCCGCCCGGAACGTATCAGCCGCGCCCAAGTAGACTTTCTTGCCAGCCTTTTTAAACTGATACGCCAACTTCCCAATGGTAGTTGTCTTGCCAACCCCATTCACGCCGACCACCAACACCACATAAGGCTTTGCTTGTGCAGGCAAATCAAAATCAGCCGCATCTTCCGCCTTATTGTCCATCAGCAAGGCAGCCACTTCTTCCTTCAGAATCCGGTTCAGTTCTTCTGTTCCCACGTATTTGTCGCGCGCCACCCGTTCTTCAATGCGTTTGATGATATTCAAGGTCGTTTCCACGCCTACGTCCGAAGTAATCAACACCTCTTCCAGATTGTCGAGCACTTCGTCGTCCACTTTTCGTTTTCCTGCAACGGCACGTGCAATTTTACCAAATACGCTTTCCTTCGTCTTAGACAAGCCCTTGTCCAACGTCTCTTTCTTTTCTTTTGAGAAAAAACTAAATATACCCATACGGATTCATTTTATTCAATAATGGCTACAAAAATAAGTAAAATAGCGCAAGTCAAACACATAAAGACAAATTATTTGCCCCCTAACGATGTCGTTTTGGCCGGATTTCGAAACCAAAGGCAAGATAATTACAAAGAAGAGATAGGCCCTAAACGCAAAAGGCCTCCTACGCCAATGGCGTGGAGGCCTTTTTACAGGAAGCAATCCCTTGCTTCCCATCTGCCTTACGGCTTTATTTCTTAAAAAAGTCTTGAACTTTTTCGTTGGGCACCATTTGTTCATCAAATACGTAAGCGCCCGTCTTCGGCGACTTCACCATCTTGATGACTTTCGTATACGAACGGCCTTCCTTGCCTGTTTGAAGGGTTGCGACTGTTTTCTTTGCCATAGGTCACTCTTATTTAATTTCTTTATGAACGGTTACTCTTTTCAGGATGGGGTTGTACTTTTTCAACTCCAATCTCTCAGGGGTATTTTTTCTGTTCTTCGTTGTAATATAACGAGACGTTCCCGGCATACCGCTATCCTTGTGTTCGGTGCACTCCAAAATCACCTGCACTCTGTTGCCTTTTGCTTTCTTTGCCATTTTTCTATATCTCCTCTTACTGATTATGCAATCACTTTAATGCTTTTCCAATCGCAATAGCCTTTCGCTACGGCCTCGTTGAGGGCTGCATCCAATCCCTTCTTGTTAATCACGCGCAGGCCGTTGGCACAAATCTTAAGGCTGATCCAGCAGTCCTGCTCTACATAGTAGAACTTCTTCGTAAACAAGTTCACATCAAAGGTTCTTTTCGTTCTTCTCTTCGAGTGCGAAACATTGTTGCCAATCATGGCTTTCTTTCCGGTAATTTGACAAATCTTCGACATTGCTATCTTAATTTTATAGTTTTACTCCATACTTATTTCAAACAGAGCGCAAAGTAAGCACATTTCCTGAAATAAAACAAGTGTTCACTTAAATAATTCATCCTTTTGAGTCATTTTCGTAACTTTGCAATAACTCCAGCAGCATTTCCAACGCTTTTCGAGTCGCGCGCTCCACATTGGCTTCCCTACCCTTGTCAATGGTTTGGCAGAAGGATACCATCTTTTTTTCTGACCCTGCTGCAATCCAGATAGTTCCAACCGGAACACGATCCGTACCACCACCCGGGCCAGCCACCCCCGTTGTAGCGACGGCATAATCCGTTCTTAATGCTTTCAGCGCACCTGACACCATCTCGCATACCGTCTGGCGACTCACCACTCCCTCGCATGCCAACGTTTGCGGGTTCACACCCAGCAGGGAGGTTTTCACCTCAGCGGCATAGGCCACCACACTTCCCTTAAAATAGGCCGAACTCCCAGGAACAGCAGTCAACGAGGCGGCGATGTTTCCACCCGTACAACTTTCCGCACATCCCACCGTACATCCCCGCCGCATCAAGACAAGCCCTATTTGGCGGCTCAGGTTTTCCATCACACAATCCATACCACTATACTCCCTATTTTGACGAATCATTCATCGTCACCCGCGCGAAAGCGGGCAAATCAATAGAACAAAATGCGTGGTCGAGATACTTGTAATAACCCGTAATGGCCACCATGGCCGCGTTGTCGGTTGTAAATCCAAATTTCGGAATAAAGACCTCCCATCCCAATCGTTTCGCATGGTCGAGGAATGCTTCTCGGAGTCCCGTATTTGCCGACACGCCTCCCGCTACTGCCACCTGATTGATGCGGGTGTCCTTCGCAGCCTTACGAAGTTTTCCCATCAGTATATCCACCACAGTCGCTTCAAGCGAGGCGGCCAAGTCTTCTTTATGATGTTCGACGAAATCAGGATCCTCCTTCACCCATTCCCGAAGCGAATAGAGAAATGAAGTCTTCAGCCCGCTGAAACTATAGTCGTAGCCTGCGAGATGCGGTTTGCTGAACGCATAGGCTTTCGGATTCCCTTTTCGGGCCAATCGATCGATAATGGGTCCGCCGGGATATCCCAATCCCATCACTTTCGAACATTTGTCAATGGCCTCGCCTGCAGCATCGTCAATGGTCTGTCCGATGACCGTCATTCGATTGTATGCGTCTACCCGTATAATCTGTGAATTTCCGCCCGATACCAGCAGGCAGAGAAATGGGAACGCCGGCACATGGGCAGGCACTTCCGGCTCACGGATGAAGTGCGCCAACACATGCGCCTGCAGATGGTTCACATCGATTAGAGGTATGCCCAATGCACGGGCAAAACCCTTGGCGAATGAAACGCCCACCAAGAGAGAGCCCATCAACCCCGGTCCTCGGGTGAAGGCAACGGCACTTAACTGTTCTTTTGTGACACCCGCCCTACGCAATGCTTCGTGCACCACCGGGACGATATTCTGCTGGTGCGCCCGCGAGGCCAACTCAGGCACAACGCCCCCATAGGCTTCGTGCACGGCCTGGCTGGCCACCACATTGCTGAGCAACACGCCGTCACGAATGACAGCCGCCGATGTGTCGTCACACGACGATTCGATGCCCAATATGATGATGTCTTTTTTCTTTTCTTGCTCTTCCATCTCGTTCTTTTTTAGTACGTCAATATCTCCAGTCCATGTTCGGTCATGACAAACGTATGTTCCCACTGAGCCGAAGGCAGTTCGTCCTCCGTCACCACTGTCCATCCGTCTTCTTCGTCGACAAACACCTCGTACGTGCCCATATTAATCATCGGTTCTATGGTAAATACCATCCCCGGCACAAGCAGCATGCCCGTTCCTTTTCTACCGAAATGCTCCACATCGGGTTCTTCGTGGAAATCCAGCCCGACTCCATGGCCGCACAAATCACGTACCACAGAAAAGCCATTCCGGTGTGCATGCGTCTGAATGGCATGTCCGATGTCACCTACAAAGCCAAACGGCCGGGCCGCTTCCATACCTATCTGCAAGCATTCTTTGGCTACACGCACCAATTTTTCTTTCTCGGGCGAGGTTTGTCCGATTATGAACATACGCGACGCATCCGAATAATACCCGTCCAAGATGGTGGACACATCAACATTGACGATGTCCCCTTCCTGCAACACTTCCTCTTCACTGGGAATGCCATGGCAGACCACCTCGTTGATGCTGGTACATACGCTTTTGGGAAATCCTTCATATCCCAAGGGGGCCGGTGTGGCTCCGTGTGCCACCGTATAGTCGTAGACCAGTCGATCGATTTCCGCCGTTGCCATGCCTGCATGTATCTCGCGCGCCACCAAGTCGAGCACCCCCGTGTTCACCTCGCCACTACGCCGGATTCCTTCTATCTGTTCAGGCGTTTTTATCAGATTTCGGCTGGGCACCAGATGTCCTTTGTTCTGGTAATAGAGCACCCGTTTGTCCAACTCTGTCAATGGACACCCTTTCTGCGGATGCCAATTCTGCTTGATGCGTTTCAGCCTCATGATTTTGCCTCCTTTATTTTCTATTGCTAAAAGTCGTGCAAAGGTAGCAACTTCCTTTGGAATTCCGTCGGCACACGACAGATGTTTTTAACGAGTGGCCTATCGATTGATTCCGAGATATCGTCCAGTTGCCCATTTGTCGTGGCATAGAAAGCCAGCGGAGCATACGGATTATCCATCGAAAGCCCCCGAAGCAAACGAAACGTCTGCCATTCGGAGGCTTTTATCAAATCAAAATAATCGAAAAGCGTTCTGATATCACATCGAACTTATCCATTAAGCGTTTCCAAAAACCATGAAAAGTCCGTGAACAATTCAGGATGACACATCAGCCAGACGATGAGTGAAACCAACGCCCCGAGCCACAAGACCCACAAAACACGTTTGACCATGGTCGACATCGGCCCCCACGTATGGAACAAACGAGTCAGAACAACATGAATCAAACCCACCAACGGAATGCCCGCCAACAGAATCAGCATGACGGTCAAGAAAAGGATTACGGACGGAGCAAACGAAAAGGTGGGTAACGCATCGGGAAGAAAACTATACAGCCATACGCCTCCGCCGAATGCCATGCCTATCAATGCCATCACGACCACAATCAGGCAGAATACGATTATGGGGCAAAACAACAACGCCATCAGTATCAGAGCCACCTTGAGCACCGCGCCAGCCACAGTCACCGCCACGTCTCCAATTCGCTTCCAGGAGGAACGCTTCTGCTCCGATTGAAAACATTCACGACCAGCATCAACGGCCCGCTCGAAACCACCAGTCACCGTCCGGCCTATTCCTTCCACAGTCACTTTTTCCCCTCTCATGGACAGTTTGTCGGCAGCGGTTCTCGCCATGGGCACAACCAGCCACAAAGCCATGTAGGCCAAAACGGTAGTCATTCCCAAGCCGGGGATGAAAAGCAACAACAGGCACACGATGCGCACCAACGTGGTGTCAAAGCCGCCATAGGCTGCAATACCCGAAGCCACCCCGCCCAGCATTCGATCGTCAGGGTCGCGAAACAGTTTCTTGGACGACTTTTCCTTTCGGTTTCCACTCGCCTCTTTCCCGGCTGATTCCTGGCAACTGTCGTCCACAAAATCCTCCGGACGCCCCATCCTCCCGATAACTTTCTCCACTTCTTCTGCCGTAATGGGCTGAGAATCACCCTGACGTTCTACTCCGAAGAGTTCCGCCATACGTATCTCGAAATCTTTCACAATTTCGTCTGCTCCTTGTTCGTGGCGAAAGCAATCGTGCAGGCCGGTCAGATACGCTTCCAGCAATTGGTAGGCATCTTCATCCATGTGATACACCGTACCACCTAAATTGACGGTCAATGTTTTTTTCATATCCTTTTGGTTGTTAATGATTCATTATGTGATCGATGGTGAGGCACAACTCGCTCCAGGCTTTTTCCAATTCGCCTAAAAAAGATTCTCCGTTTTCGGTCAGCCTATAGTATTTGCGCGGAGGCCCTTGTGTCGATTCAACCCATTCGTAACTCAAAAGTCCATCATTCTTCAGGCGGGTCAGCAACGGATAAAGCGTACCCTCTACCACGATCAGTTGAGCGTCCTTCAAACGATTGATGATGTCCGACGAATAAGCCGGCTCGCGATGCAAGAGCAATAGGACGCAATATTCCAACATGCCCTTTCTCATTTGCGATTTTACATTGTCTGCATTCATGGCATTTACTTTGATGAGACAAATATACAAAACGTACAGTACCTTGTATAACATAGTACTATAATTTAGTACAGTTTAACGTCTCCTTTGAGGCGCCCGGCCACGCATGCCACCGTTACAATCCGACCTACTTCCTCGTACCAATTTCGTCTACAACCGTTTAGGAGTGGGAACACTCTCCCAAGCAGCAGGCTGCACAGGACAACAAAAGTATCATCGGAAGCCCAGACAAGCACCTGCAAAGACCTGTTCAGCGGCCTGCTTTCACCGCTCACAATGTCATCCGCACAATCGTCAAATACTTTTCGAAGACACCCAGCCAACCTCTTCGCTATATCTTCCTACTTTGGGCTATGATTTCCATCTCTTCCATCCTTTCTTCCGGCCACCTCAGCGAAGGTCCGGAGAAGTTTTGCTCTTACGTATACAAGAAAGATCTGTACTGTGGGTCACGACGAGATTGACCTAAGGCACGCCACACCGCACCCCAGCCTAAGAAAGATAAAATTAATGCTTCTATTGTAGATGGGAAGATTGCACTGACTGCACCGCGTACGGCCACGCGTCCGACAACAGTCTTAGAGGCACCCCATCCGGCTATCCGCCTTTTCGAATTAGGCAAGAAAATGGATTATCCCTCAACACATATGAGTGAAGGGGAAATGCCCCACACCTGCATCAAAGCCAGACGACGGGCAAACAAGAATCCGGCCTACCGCCTCGTTCCAAACAACGAGGTATCGGTAGGCCGAACTTGCTGTATTATTTCACGCCACGCGTACGGTATGCCACACGTGCCTTGCCTTGGATGATGGCGTTGAGTTTGCCACGAATCAACTGCTTGCGCAAAGGAGAGAGATGGTCGATAAACATACGTCCTTCCAGGTGGTCGAACTCATGCTGCATCACACGAGCCAAATAACCTTCCACCCACTCGTCGTGCGGACGGAGTTCTTCGTCCAGATAAGTAACGTGAATCCGTCCTTTGCGCTTCACTCCTTCGTGAATGCCCGGCAGGCTGAGGCATCCCTCGTCCATGGTTTCTTCTTCTCCCTCCACCTCGTGGATGTGGGCATTGATGTAAGCATGACGGAAGCCGGCATATTCCGGCATGTCTTCAGACAATACATCAAGGTCGATGACCACTACCCGGATGGGCAATCCAATCTGAGGGGCAGCCAGTCCCACGCCGTCGGCATGGTCCATTGTTTCGAACATATTATCGATGAGTTCCTTCAAGCCCGGATAATCGGGAGTAATGTCATCGGCCACACGGCGAAGTACCGGATGGCCATACGTATAAATAGGTAGTATCATATAGCGATTCTAAAATTCTGTTTTATTTCTATCCGTTCATCATTCGTTTCCGCCGGCAGGCCGACGAAAAGCACGACTTTCCATGTAATCCTGCAACAGGATTGTGGCACTGAGTTCGTCCACCAAAGCTTTATCCTGCCGGGCTTTTTTCCGCAGGCCCGCATCCAGCATGGTCTGATGGGCCAGCACCGACGTGAAACGCTCGTCAGCATACTCCACCGGCATTTCGGGCAAGGCACGCCGCAACCGTTCCACAAAAGGGCGAATGTGTTTCATGCTATCGGAATACTCGCCAGACATCGTACGCGGAAGACCCACCAAGATAAGGTCGACGGGCTCGCGCTGTACATACGCTTGCACATACGCCAACAACTCACCCGTAGGCACGGTAGCCAATCCGCCGGCTATCAGTTGCAACGGGTCGGTAACCGCCAAACCCGTACGCTTTGTTCCGTAATCCAAGGCTAAGATTCGTCCCATGGCACACCATCAATAGACAAAGGATACATTGTCCACCCACAACGTGTTGCCAGGCGATCCGATATATGCACCTCCGTGGCTGGAGGTGAATTGAAGCACCATATGCGTTGGTACATCGGATTCCGTTCCCCAACCTGTCTCCTGGATGGGAACAATCTTTCCCTTGCTGTTGGTGCAATACCGCTCCTGGTCTTGAATCCGCATCCACTCCTCCACGTAGCAGTCCTGTCCGGAGATGTCACCATAGTGAATGGGATAGGTGACAGTACTCCACTCGGCATCCTTACTGTAGCGGATGACCATCGTTCCAACTCGTTTAGCAAAGACATTGCCTTTGGCATCCTCCCAGCGTTTCTGCAGCAGGCAGATGACCGCGGGATGGTCCATGCCTTTCACCTTCTTCTTCGGGCTGAAGCCAGTCGAACGAACCCGGTCGGGGCTGCCGGACATCTTCACCTTACAGTCGAAGCGCAAAGCCTTGGGCTTATGGGTGAAGGGGACACCCATGTCAAGCATCCGCATGGGGTTCTTGGTACCAGTAATCGGTTCATGCATTTGCCCCAGAAACATAGAGCCGGCCGCAATCACCTCAATATCAATCAAGCCAAACACTTTCACGCTCTCATAACGCGTCTCCAACCGGGCGCAGTAACCGTCGCCACGTTTCTCGGGAAAAGCAGACACGTTGGTCTTGTGGATGCCAGCCACTTTGGCATAGATGTTTGATGTACCCCATGGCGATCCGCCCAAATTCTTATAGGCGTTATTGCCTTCGATGGTCTGAGTCGGACCGATGGCATAGACCGACTTGTCTTCCCCTCCGATGATGCCAGATTCATGGATGATACGAGTCACCCACTGGTCCATATCACCATAGCGAACAGGAACGACCTTTTCTTCTTGTGCAACGGCCGACACGGCGATTCCTGCACACAAGCCAATAGTCAATAGTTTCTTTCTGTCCATGAATAGATGATTCTCCTTTCCGTTTGCTTACAAAGAATAGTTCCAGTCAGACAAAGCGAAGTCCCAACGCGATTCCACCAGACGGATTGTCCGCTCGTCATACTGATACTTGTTCTTCTTGTATCCTTTCTTCTTGCCCAAGTAGGCTTCGATGGCAGGACGAGCCTCATCGTAACCCGACAATTGCAAGCGTTTGTAGATGTCCTGTGTCAGGGCGGAAGCGTCGGCCTCGAAATCTTCAAACTTCACTTCCACCAGGTTTCCCTCAGGGATCAAGTGTTTGTCCGCCTCGTACTTATGGTAGAGTTTGGCATAAATGGACAGGATGTTTTCCTCCAGTTCCGCCTCGCTGATGTTCTGTAACTTCAGCGGTTGGATGGTGTTGGTAAAGAAACTGCGTGTGCTCTCAAACACCGTGTAAGGATTGCGCATCAGATAGATGAACTTGGCATTCGGGAACATCTTGACCAGTTCTTTCACGCGGCCGGTATGCGGAGGATTCTTCGACAAGAATTGCGTACCACCGGTGTTCCACAACGATATCTTAATCAGTTTGACAAACACCTCCTCAAACCGACGGAGTTCTTCGTCCGAGATGTCGTCGAACAGCAGATACTTGTCGGCATACTCCTGCATGTAGCGGGGAAGGAACCAAAAGTTATAGTAGGTGTACGGCATCATGTTGGCCAATGCGAACTCTTCTTCTTGCGGAAGGTCGACAGCCAGTTCCATGTTGTCGGTCGGGCGCTTGTCGGGCATCAGCCACGACATGTTCTTCTTGAAGAAAGGCTGTCCCCACATCATCAGATGCGGGAAAACGGTCTGATAGGTGGTATTGTAACCAAAATGCTTGTCGCACGAAAACACATTGTGGACAAAAGTCGTGCCGCTTCGCCAGTGTCCAAGGATGAACACCGGATCCGTTTCAAGCGGAGTGTCGGCCAACAGACGCTTGTAACGGCGGTCCTGCAGCGGGGTCAGCAGACTGAGCAAGCGACATACGCCTTTGGTCAGGTAATATTTCTGACGATATCCTTTGTCGATTTCACGTCCACCCGTCACTGCGCGAAAGGTCTTCCAATCAGCTCCCACCAACGTGTTGATAGGCAATTTGCTAAACTCCAATAATCCCATTTTCTCGTTTCTTGTTTTCTGTTGATATTTCGTTTACTTGACAATCTTCACGGCCACACCTTGACGTGCCAAATCACGGCAAGCCACTTCAATGGCCTCGTAGTGGACGGGGTCGATGCCCAGACGGGACAGATTGAGTTCAGGCAATTCTTCCGTTGCCAGGCTCTTCGCATCCACGGCATCAATAATCATGCCCACTGCGCTGGTATTGTTCGTGATGGGGTCGATGAGAATGAACGAACCACAGGCCTTGTTCTTGACATAAGGATCAAAGAAAAGAGGCTGGGCCGTTGTCAGCACAACCTTGGCAATTTCGTTCAACTGCAGGGCAGGCACATTGGGCACCTGCTCCATTGTGTTGACATCGACGCGATAATGGATGGCATCGAGGTGAGCACGCGTGAGGTGCGTTGTCTGCTTCAAATAGAAATGTTTGTTGGGGTCCATGGGCTCTTCGTCCATCCATACCAGCATGGCCGAAAAATGGCGATCCACCAGGGGCAGGTTGTCCGGATGCACCAACATGTCACCACGCGACACATCGATTTCGTCCTCCAATGTCAGCGTGACACTCTGCGGCGGGAAGGCCTCATCCAGTTCGCCTTCGTAGGTGACAATGCTCTTCACACGCGACGTCTTTCCCGAAGGAAGGGCCATCACGGTATCGCCCTTGCGCACCACGCCCGAGGCCACCTTGGCGCAGAAGCCGCGGAAGTCAAGGTTAGGGCGAAGCACATACTGCACCGGATAGCGGAAATCCGTCAGATTGTGGTCGGCGGCAATGGGCACGGTTTCGAGGAATTCAAGCAACGAAGGGCCTTCGTACCAAGGTGTACGCTCCGACTTCTCCACCACATTGTCGCCATCCAGGGCGGACAAGGGGATGCAACGCACGTCGGGGATGCCCAACGATTGCACGAATCGGAGGTATTCGTCGACAATCTGGCTGAAAGTCGATTCCGAGAAATCCACCAGGTCCATCTTGTTCACCGCCAGCACCACATGCTTGATTCCCAGCAACGAAACCAAATAGGTATGGCGACGCGTCTGGGTGATGACGCCCGAACGGGCATCGACGAGAATGATGGCCAGATTGGCCGTCGAACCGCCCGTAATCATGTTGCGCGTATACTGCTCGTGTCCCGGCGTATCGGCGATGATGAACTTACGGTTATTCGTCGAGAAATAGCGGTACGCCACGTCGATGGTGATGCCCTGCTCGCGTTCAGCCTTCAGTCCGTCCAGCAGAAGGGCGTAGTCGATGTGGTCGCCGGCATTGCCCACCCGCTTGCTGTCGCGCTCGAGTGCATCCAGTTGGTCTTCATACAGTTTCTTGCTATCGAACAAAAGGCGTCCGATGAGCGTCGACTTGCCGTCGTCGACCGAGCCGGCCGTCAGCAGGCGCAACTGGTCTTTCTGTTCGTCCTTATCAAGGAACGCTTTGATATCTAATTGATTGTCCATAATTGTACTTCCTTTAAAAATATCCCTCCCGTTTTTTCTGTTCCATGCTGGCGTCCTGGTCGAAGTCGATGACACGCGTGGTGCGCTCGCTCTTCGTCGTTGTCATCATTTCCTCGACGATTTTCTCTATCGTGTCGGCATCGCTTTCCACCGCGCCGGTCAACGGCCAGCATCCCAACGTACGGAAACGCACGCGGCGCATCTGTATCTGATTGCGATATTTTTCCGGCAGACGGTCATCGTCGGCCATGATGAGGTTTCCGTCTATTTCAACCACAGGGCGTTCCTTGGCAAAATACAGAGGAACGATAGGGATGTTTTCCAGACGGATGTACTGCCAAATGTCCAGTTCGGTCCAATTGCTCAGGGGGAACACACGGATGCTCTCACCTTTGTGCACACGGCCGTTGTAGATGTCCCACAATTCCGGTCGCTGGTTTTTCGGATCCCATTGGTGGAAACGGTCGCGGAACGAATAGATGCGCTCCTTGGCGCGGCTCTTTTCCTCGTCACGGCGGGCTCCGCCGAATGCCGCATCAAACTTGTACTTGTCCAACGCAGCCAGCAGCGCCTGCGTCTTCATCAGGTCGGTGTGCACTTTGCTGCCATGGGTGAAGGGCCCCACTCCGGCACGAAAAGCCTCCTCGTTCGATTCAACAATCAGGTTCCATCCGTGTTCGCGTGCATACGTGTCGCGAAACTCTATCATTTCCTTAAATTTCCACCGCGAATCGATGTGCATGAGCGGGAAAGGCACTTTGCCCGGGGCGAAAGCCTTCTCGGCCAGACGCACCATCACAGACGAGTCTTTACCGATGGAATAAAGCATCACAGGATTTTCAAATTCGGCAGCCACCTCGCGGATGATGTGGATGGACTCGGCCTCCAACTCCTGCAAGTGGCTCAACTTATACTCTGCCATTTTATCTTTATTTTTTAGGGTTCAACGGGTTATTCTTCATGGGTTGTCACTGCTTCGCAACCGGGCTTGACGATAGGCCATATCAGGCGCAGCAGCCGGTCCACCGACTCTTGCACGGACAACTGCGACGTATCAAGCGTCAAAGCCGGATGCGTCGGTGCCTCGAAAGGAGCGCTGATGCCGGTGAAATGGGCTATCTCGCCCCGACGGGCCTTGGCGTACAAGCCCTTCACGTCGCGCTGCTCGCACACAGAAAGAGGCGTGTTCACATAGACTTCAAGAAAATCGTCCTCGCCGATGATGCGGGAAGCCATCCGCCGCATTTCATCGTTCGGACTGATGAAAGCGGCAATCGTGATGATGCCCGAGTCAATAAACAGGCGGCCCACCTCGGCGATGCGCCGGATGTTCTCCATCCGGTCGACTTCGGTGAAACCCAGGTTGTTGTTGATGCCGCTGCGGATATTGTCGCCGTCCAGGATGCGGCACAACAGCCCCCGGCGTTGCAACTCGCGTTCCAGGGCAATGGCCACCGTGCTCTTGCCCGAACCGGACAAACCGGTAAACCAAATCATGACACTGCGCTGCCCCAGCAGCTCTTCTTTATCTTTCCGACCCAACATACGGTCGAAGATGGGATATATGTGGTTATTTTCCATAAGCGATTATTCTTTTAGAACGGCCAAAACAAGGGAATCAGGAATACGGACAAGACAAACACCAGCAGATTGAGCGGCAAACCGATTCGTGCAAAATCGGTGAACTTGTAGTTGCCCACACCTTGCACGATCAAGTTCGTCTGATAACCTATCGGCGTAGAGAACGAAGCCGAAGCCGCCATGCAGATGACCACAAAGAACGGCGTCGGACTCACGCCCAACTGGTTGGCTACCGACAAAGCGATGGGAAACGCCAAGGCAGCGGCGGCGTTGTTGGTGATGAGTTCGGTGAACAGGTTGGTGATGACAAACAAAACCGCCAACAAGGCATGAGGCCCGTAACGGTCGGTCATACCTATGATATATTGGGCCACCTGGTCGGCAAAGCCCGAATTGTCCATAGCCTTGCTGATGGCAAACGCACACGCGATGGTGATGAGGATGTCCCACGAAATGTATTTCGTATACTTCTTGGCCGGGAACAACTTGGTCCAGGCCATCAGAACGGTCGTGACACAGACGAAGAAGAACATGTCCAGTTTTACGTTGGGGAACATCTGACGGGTGGCAGGCAGTTCGCCCACCGTAGCCCCGACAATCATCAGTACGAGCAGCACCAGCGCGAACCACCGTTTCTTCTTGCCGGCATGAGGATCCTCGTCCGATCCGTTGGCAAGCATGATGAACACCGACGATTCGCCCCAGGTGGGGATGAACGACGCGTCAGCCAATAAGACAAGCGTATCGCCCTCGCGCAATTCCAGCGTTTCCATCCCTTTGGCCACCCGGCGTCCGCCCCGGCGTATTTCCTTCACCTCGGCCCCGTAGTGTCGTTTGAAGTCGAAGGTCTGCAATGTCTTCCGGATTCCGGGAAAGCGCGGACCAAGCACGGCCTCCACGCGATGAAGATGTTCGTGCTCCGCCTCTTCTTCCATCTCCTCGTCTTCGGCCGAGGCACGTTCGTCCGGCAAAAGCCGCTTGGAGAAAGCAAACAGGTACAGAATGCCCACGATGGCTATCGGAAAGCCTACACGCCCCAGTTCGAACATGGAAAAGCCTTGGTAGCCGGCTTCCATCACCATGCCGTGCACCACCAGGTTGGTAGACGTACCTATCAGCGTACAGATACCGCCCAGGATGGTCACATACGACAGCGGGATGAGGAACTTAGTGGCCGACAGGCCTACCCGGTGCGCCCAACGCTTGATGATGGGGGCGAAAATGACCACTACGGGCGTATTGTTCAAGAAGGCCGAAATGAATGCCACAGCCGGCAGCATGCGAAGTTGAGCCCGAAAGACGGACATCCGCCTGTCGGGAAGCAACGCCTTGATGACCTGTCCCAAGGCACCGCTTTGGCGTACGCCCTCGCTCACCAGGAAGAGCAAAGCAACCGTAATCATCCCTTTGTTGCTGAAGCCCTCCAGCATTTCGCGGGGAGAAAGAATACCGACACAAAGGAACAACACGACGGCCGAAAACAACACCATGCCCGGACGCATCAGGTCCATGACCAGCGCAGCGACCATGCCGGCCAACACAATCAACACAAATAGGATTTCAAACGTCATGCCTTTCTGTTCTTATTGTCTTTTTCTTGTCCATCCAGCCTATTTGACCACGAACCAAGGGTTCAGCAGGTCTTCTTTGTTGTATTGCAATGGAGTTTCGCCTCCGGCCTGGAGCACCTCCTTGCCGGCTGCCCGTGCAATGGCATGACCGGCCGCCGTATCCCACTCCATTGTCGGGGCAAAACGTGGATACACATCGGCCACGCCTTCCGCCACCAGACATATCTTGATGGAACTGCCGCTCGACACCACCTCGACACGAGGATGTTCCGCCTCCATCTGATGGATGAACGTCTCTGTTTCGGGCGAGAGGTGCGATCGCGAAGCCACGATGACAAAAGACCCATCATCCGTTTTCGGCCGGGGAAGACACAAGGCCCGTTCACGAAGTGAAGCACAGGTGTCGGCCTCCTCCAGTTCGGAAACACCCGTCAACTTGTAGGCTCCCCACCCCTCGGCTGCAAAATACAGGTCGCGCTTCACCGGGACATAGATGACACCCATGCGGGGCACTCCCCCTTCCACCCAGGCGATGTTGACGGTGAACTCACCGTTCTTTTTGATGAATTCCTTCGTACCGTCCAGGGGATCTACTATCCATAAGGCCGGCCAGTCCTTCCGTTCGGTATACGTGGTGTGGCGTCCCTCCTCGCTCAGCAAGGGGAAAGGAGTCTGTGAAAGCCTTTCGGCTATCACCGCATGGGCCTTCTTGTCGGCCAGGGTCAAGGGGGAATTGTCGGCCTTCCGTTCGATGCCGAAATCAGACCGCGGGTCGTCGTAAATCTTCAAGATTTCCCGTCCGGCCTGCACAGCGGCCTGGAGGGCAAGCGTCAAATAGGCATTGATTACCTCTTCCTTCATAACTCTCATTTTTCATTCGAAGAAAACGAGCTGACAACTATTCGTTTTCAAGCCGACAAAGGTAGACAAAAATCCATTTATACACAAATGTTTGCGCGTTAATCACCCCATTTATGCGACGTATTTGACACCTTGATTTTCTAATCGGACACAGATTTAAGAAAATGAACAATGGGGGAAACGCCTTTGAGGCTGCGCCAAAACATTCAGTTTTGACACAGCCTCCTCTCCGTTATTTCATCGTCGATGAACCGCCGTTTCGCAAGAGTCCATCCAGCCGATGACTCCTGCCGGTCTAAGCCATCAATTGTTTTCCGGGCGCAACTGGCGCACGGTCACAGCCGTCTGCCACATTTCGCTTTCACGCAAAGCCTTCAGTTCAGCTTCCAGTTTCTCGCGATAGTCGGGTTTCGAGTTGCTGTCGATGGATATCTGCGCCTCGTTGCCGCACTTGACGCTGGCATACAGTTTCTGCACCACCGGCTTGATGGCGTCGTGGAACGGCGTCATCCAGTCGAGCGCACCGCGCTGTGCCGTCGTCGAACAGTTGGCGTACATCCAGTCCATACCGTTCTTGGCAAAAAGGGGCATCAGCGACTGCGTCAGTTCTTCCACGGTTTCATTGAAGGCTTCGGAAGGCGAGTGGCCATTCTCGCGAAGCACTTCATACTGGGCCAGAAGCAAGCCCTGGATGGCCCCCATCAGCGAACCGCGCTCGCCGGTCAGGTCGGAAGTGGCTTCACGCTGGAAGGTGGTCTCGAACAGATAGCCCGACCCGATGCCGATGCCCAATGCGATGGTGCGTTCCATGGCGCGGCCCGTCGCATCCTGATAGATGGCATACGAAGAGTTCAGGCCGCGGCCTTCCAGAAACATGGTACGGAGCGACGTGCCCGAACCTTTCGGAGCCACCATGATGACGTCGATGTCCGTCGGAGGAACCACACCCGTACGGTCGTTCCACGTGATGGCGAAACCGTGCGAAAAATAGAGTGCCTTTCCGGCTGTCAGATACGGTTTCAGTGTGGGCCAAACGGACATGACAGCCGCGTCGGACAACAGGCACATCACAATCGTACCGCGCTGGCAAGCCTCCTCGATGCCAAACAGTGTTTCGCCGGGCACCCACCCGTCGGCCACAGCCTTGTCGTACGTTTTACCCGGACGCTGCCCCACAATCACGCGGAAGCCATTGTCGCGCAGGTTCAGCGACTGGCCGGGGCCTTGCACGCCATACCCGATGACTGCGATTGTTTCGTCTTTCAATACCTCGCGAGCTTTCTCCAATGAAAACTCTTCGCGTGTCACCACATTTTCGATGACACCACCAAAATTCAATTTTGCCATTTTCTTCTCGTTTTTAAGTTCTATTTATTGTTCATTCTCTTGTCATTCATTGGGGCCGAAAAGCAGTTTGCACCGGCACACCACCTCGCCGCCGTTTTTCTTGATTTCGACCACATGTTCGTTCGGCGCGACCTCTTCACGCAGGAAGGAGAGCGTATCTCCATCGTAACTTTCAGCCACATAGGCCACCTCGAAGCGGCGGATGTGCTGCGTCCGGAAATGTTCGAGCGGAAAGAGGTCCAACGTGTGTTCGATGTATTTGATGCTGTTCACATGGCCGTTGATGTCGATATCGCTGTAGCGCGTCCGATAGTCGACGGGCACCGGTGCCGTCTGCAACTTGATACGCCCCGGTTTCTCGATGGGACATTCCTTGTCGCATACATAATCGGTGATGCTGCCTCCGTGCAGGCTGAGCAAATCGGCCGGCTTGCGCGTGTCCAGGTCTATCATGGCCCACACCGAACGCGCATAGCCCATTGGCTTCCCTTCGCTGTCGAGTACGGCGAAGTTACGGTCGGTGAAAAGGCGGTACACATTCTCCACCCACGTTTCGATGCTGAAACGCTCGTACTGGCGAGGCATGCGGTCCAATTGCACGGCCAGGCGCGACAAGACCCACGTATAGCGATTCTCGTTCAAGGTGGCGATGCCGAACCCCCGTTCGGAGGCATGCATGCCGGCGCAGTTCAACAGATGGTTTCCAAGCACACTCATCGTGAGGCTTCCGGTGAAGTCCACATGAAACGGCTCGGCCATAAAATCATAATGTCCTACTTTGTCATTCATCTTTTTTCCTTTTTATAGCGTTCCTCGCGATAAGCGAGATATTCGTTGACCCGTTCGAAACAACTGGTCGTGATGGCCACACGCCCCGATCGCACAAACTGCAATACGCATCCGTATGCCTGCAATTCGCGATAGAGCGCCGTGATGTCTTCGCTCAAACCGTTCTTCTCCATAATGGAGAACACCGGATTCACCTCCACGATGCGTCCGTTGTATCGCCGGATGATGCGCGACACTTCCGGGGCGGCCTGCAGTTCAGGGGTCGCCAGTTTGTAGAGTGCGATTTCGTGGAAATAAATCTCGTCGTCGGTAAAGTAGTGTGCCTGCAGCACGTCTATTTTCTTCTCAATCTGGCGCGCCACCTTTTCGATGGTGTCCGCATCCGTCCAGGCGGTTATCGTGTACTTATGGATGCCCTCTATCGACGAGGCCGACACGTTCAGGCTTTCGATGTTGATTTGTCTGCGTGTGAAGACGGCCGTCACCTGGTTGAGCAAGCCGGCGATGTTCTCCGAGTGCACGATAAGCGTATACAGTTTCTTTTCCATGTTGGTTTCCTCCTCTCTTAACATTCCAGCAACATTTGGTTCACGCTGCCCCCCGGGGGTGTCATCGGCAGCACGTTGCCCTCCTCTATCACACAAGCCTCCAGCAGGAAGGGGCCCTTGGTGTCGAGCATCTCCCGGATGGCCTCGCCCAGTTCGTCCCGTCGGGTCACGCGCCGGCAGGGGATGCCGTACGCCTTGGCAATGCCCATGTAGTCGGGATTGACCATCGGAGTGAACGAGTAGCGGCGGTTGAAGAACATGGCCTGCCATTGGCGCACGTTGCCCAGATAGTTGTTGTTGAGCAAAACCATCTTGACGGGTGCCTGCTGCTCCATGACGGTGCCGAGTTCCTGGATGTTCATCTGAAACCCTCCGTCGCCCATGAACACGCATATCGTGCGGTCCGGACGTCCGAAAGTGGCCCCTACGGCGGCAGGCAGGCCGAAGCCCATCGTGCCGAGTCCGCCCGAGGTGACGATGCTGCGCGGCAGTTTGTAGCGGAAATAGCGGGCCGAAAGCATCTGGTTCTGCCCCACGTCCGTCACGAGCACGGCTTCATCGTCTGTAGCCTCGCTGACGGCCCTTGCCACCTCGCCCATGCTCAGTTCGTCATGGCTGGGCTGCAATTCGTGCCGGACGACCCGTTCTTCTTCCAGCTGCGCATGCTCGGCAAAACCCGCTATCCATTCGCGGTGCGAAGCCGGTTTCAACAACCGGGTCACAGCGGCCAGGGTCTCTTTGCAATCGCCCAGCACGGCAATGTCTGCCTTGACGTTCTTGTTCAGTTCAGCCGGGTCGATGTCGAAATGGATGATACGTGCCTGCCGGGCGTAGGTATCCAGTTTGCCCGTCACGCGGTCGTCGAAACGCATCCCGACGGCAATCAGCACGTCAGCCTCGTTTGTCTTCACGTTGGGAGCCAGGTTGCCGTGCATGCCCAGCATCCCCTGGTTGAGCGGATGGGCGGTGGGCAAGGCCGAGAGTCCCAGCAGCGTACACCCCACCGGCAGGTCGGCTTTCTCCACGAAAGCCTTCAGTTCGGCCTGTGCTCCGCCAAGTTCCACGCCCTGCCCCACCAGCACCAACGGCCGTTGTGCCTGGTTTATCAGGTCGGCCGCAGCCTGTACGGCTTCGGACTCGACGTCGGCATAGGGCATGTAACTGCGTACGAAGTCCACCTCCGCAGGCTGATAGTCGACGGTTTCTACTTGTGCATTTTTCGAAAAGTCCAGCACCACCGGTCCGGGTCTTCCCGTCCGGGCGATGAAGAAAGCCCTCGCCACGGCCCAGGCCACGTCCTCGGCCCGGCGTATCTGGTAACTCCATTTCGATATCGGTTGTGTGATGCCTACGAGGTCCACTTCCTGAAAGGCATCCGTTCCCAGCATGGCCGTCGACACCTGCCCGGCTATCACCACGATGGGTGTGCTGTCTATCATGGCATCGGCGATGCCCGTGATGGTGTTGGTGGCTCCGGGGCCGCTGGTCACCAGGCAAACGCCCACCCGACCCGAAACCCGGGCAAAGCCTTGCGCGGCGTGCGTCGCCCCCTGCTCGTGCCGGACGAGTACGTGGTTCAGTCGGTCTCGATGGTCGTAGAGCGCATCAAAGACCGGCATGATGGATCCTCCGGGATAGCCGAAGATGGTTTTCACGCCCTGATGTTCCAAGGAAAGCATCAATGCTTCTGCTCCTGTTGTCTGCATGTGTTCTTCTCTCTGTTTTGTTGTTATACGTATTTTGTCTGCTGCCGGCGCGTCTACAACAGGCGCACCGCCCCTTTGTCTGCCGAGCTCACCATCGAGGCGTACGCCTGCAGGCTTTTCGACACGATTCGTTCACGCTTCATCGGCGTCATGGGGCGTGCGGCCAGTTCCTCGTCGGTCAGCAACACGCGGATGGTCCGCGAGGGGATGTCTATCTCGATGCGGTCGCCATCCCGCAGTTTGCCGATGTTTCCTCCGGCTGCCGCCTCGGGCGAGATGTGTCCGATGCTCAGTCCCGACGTGCCGCCGCTGAAGCGTCCGTCGGTAATCAGCGCACACTCCTTGCCCAGATGGCGCGACTTCAGGTACGAGGTGGGATACAACATCTCCTGCATGCCCGGTCCGCCCTTCGGTCCTTCGTGCGTGATGACCACCACGTCGCCACTCACCACCGTTCCGTCCAGGATGGCCTGGCAGGCGGCTTCCTGCGAGTCGAACACACGGGCGGGTCCTTCGAAATGCCAGATGCTTTCGTCCACGCCGGCCGTCTTTACCACACATCCGTCTTGCGCGATGTTTCCTTTCAGCACGGCCAGCCCGCCGTCCTGCGTATAGGCGTGGGCCACGTCGCGGATGCATCCCGCCCGGCGGTCGGTATCCAGTTCTTCGTATGCTGCGTTCTGCGATCCCAACGTCAGGTTGAAGCGTCCGCCCGACGCACTTTTGTAGCGCCGCACGGCTTCCTCGCACACCGTCGGACGGGTGATGCCGAATTGCTCCAAGGCTTCGCCCAGACTCAGCCCGTCCACTCGGCGCACCTGCGTGTCCACCAGTCCGGCCTTGGCCAGTTCGTCCAGAATGGCCATCACCCCTCCGGCGCGGTTCACGTCCTGCACGTGGTAGCGCTGCGTGTTCGGGGCCACTTTGCACAAGCAGGGGCACCGGCGCGAAAGGCGGTCGATGTCGTCCATGCCGAAGTCCACCCCCGCCTCGCGGGCGATGGCCAGCAGATGGAGTACCGTGTTGGTCGAGCCTCCCATGGCGATGTCGAGGGCCATGGCGTTCAAGAAAGCCTGACGGGTGGCGATGCTGCGCGGCAACACGCTCTCGTCTCCCTCTTCATAGTAGCGGTATGCGTTGCGCACGATGAGGCGTCCGGCCTCCTCGAACAGGCGTCGCCGGTTTTCATGCGTGGCCACGATGGTACCGTTCCCGGGCAAGGCCAGCCCGATGGCTTCGTTGAGGCAGTTCATCGAGTTGGCGGTGAACATGCCCGAACAGCAGCCGCACGTAGGGCAAGCGTGTTGTTCTACGGCCGCCACGGCCTCGTCGGGAAGCGAACTGTCGGCCGACTGCACCATGGCGTCGATAAGGTCCAGTTGCCTTCCCTGCCACGAACCCGCTTCCATCGGTCCGCCGCTCACGAACACCGTCGGGATGTTCAGCCTCATGGCGGCCATCAGCATGCCCGGCGTAATCTTGTCGCAATTGGAGATGCACACCATCGCGTCGGCCTTGTGCGCATTGACCATGTACTCCACGCTGTCGGCAATCAGGTCGCGCGAGGGAAGCGAATAGAGCATCCCGTCGTGCCCCATCGCGATGCCGTCGTCGATGGCAATGGTATTGAACTCGGCTGCAAAGCACCCCTCCTGCTCAATCACGGCCTTCACCTGCTGTCCGATTTCGTGCAGATGCATATGCCCGGGCACAAACTGTGTGAACGAGTTGACAATCGCTATCACGGGCTTGCCCAGTTGCTCCCGTTTCATGCCGTTTGCCGCCCAAAGGGCCCTTGCCCCCGCCATCCGGCGTCCTTGTGTGCTGAACGCACTTCTCAGTTGATGTTTCATCTCCCTGCCTTTCTTTTCATAAAAAAGCCCCTCTCATTTTCGTGAGAAAGGCTTTCTTTTTGTTTGTCCATGTATGCGTTTCAACCCATCCACACGGCCTTTCCCACGACGCAACCAAAAATCACGACGACGAGGCACAGGACCACCAGAATTCGGGATGAGTTCACGTTCATAATCTCTCGTTTGGTTTTGATTTGATGCTGCAAAGGTACACGTTCTTTTGTATTATCCAAACAATCTGACGAATTATTTCCCCTCCGACATGAGTATTTGAAAGAAAACACCCGTCCTCAAATAATAAATTATCACCAGAAGACCCAGGTGGAAAGAATCACCCATCGCCCATGGGCAAGCACAGAAAACAACAAAGGCTGTGTCAAAACTGAATGTTTTGGCGCAGCCTCAAAGGTGCTTCAGAATGGTCGCGTTGATTTACTTTTGTTTTCCTGAATGGCGGTGGAGTTCGACCATCACGGCCTCCCTACCACCCTGCGCCTCACCGCCATGGAGCGAACCCCGGCGGACACCATTCTTGGCGCAAACAATCTTTTTACCTATTTACTTACCTTCTATGTTTTTACTCTGTGACTTTCTGTATCATTCACGATGCAAAGATATGCACAAAGTCTCCAATCAGGCAAGTTTTCAATCCATAAAGATAGCATGTCGCCCGTTTTCTTGACGCACGTCAAAAAAAGCAGGCATTATTGTTTCGAAACGTAATGCGTTTGTTCATCATGTAGTTGACGGCTCCATACACGAACAGGCCCAAGAACTGGGCCAAATATTCGTTGACGCAAGCCGAAAACACAAGCGTCTTGAAGAACACGTACTGGCAGCCATACGCCAGCAGGAAGGCGACGATGAAGAAACCCACCTCGTGTCCCCATCTGGCCGTCCGCGACTCGAACACCCACCACTTGCTGCATACGAAATTGTTGACCAAGGCGGCCACGTAGCCCACCCCGTTGGACAGGCTCTCCGTGCAGTGCAGCCATCGGCGCATCATGACGTAGACCAGATACGTGATGATGGCATTCGAACATCCCACCACCACGAACCTGATCATCTGTATGTTCCTCTTCCGGCGTGTCATTCGTTCGCCTTCTGGTCAATCGCCAGGCAGAGTTCGTCCAGTTGCTTCTGGTCCAACCGTCCGGGGGCGTCCAGCATGACGTCGCGTCCGGCGTTGTTCTTCGGGAAGGCGATGCAGTCGCGTATCGAGTCGAGTCCGGCCAGCAACGACACCCAGCGGTCCAGTCCGTAGGCCAGACCACCGTGAGGGGGTGCGCCGAACTTGAAGGCGTTCATCAAGAAGCCGAACTGCTCCTGCGCCTTTTCGGGCGTGAAGCCCAGGATTTCGAACATCTTGGCCTGCAAGGCCGAGTCGTGGATACGGATGGAGCCGCCGCCCACCTCGACACCGTTCACCACCATGTCGTACGCATCGGCGCGTACGGCGGCCGGATTGGTGTCCAGCAAGGGGATGTCCTCCTCCTTCGGATGGGTGAACGGATGGTGCATGGCCATCAGGCGTCCTTCCTCCTCGCTCCATTCGAACATGGGGAAGTCCACCACCCACAGGCAGGCGAACTGGTTCTTGTCTCGCAGGCCCAACTGGTTGCCCATCTCGAGGCGGAGTTCGCAAAGTTGTTTCCGCGTGCGCATGGCATCGTCGCCACTGAGTATCAGGATGAGGTCGCCGGGTTCGGCCCCGAAAGCCTCCTTCATCTGCTGCAGCACCTCCTGCGTATAGAATTTGTCCACGCTCGACTTCACGTGTCCGTCGGCTTCTACGCGGGCGTACACCAGTCCCTTGGCACCGATTTGCGGACGTTTCACAAAGTCGGTCAGCGCATCCAGCTGCTTGCGCGTGTACGAAGCCGCCCCCTTGGCACAGATGCCGCCGATGTAGGCGGCCTGGTCGAACACCGAGAAACCGTATCCCTTCAGCACATCCATCAGTTCCACGAATTCCATGCCGAAACGCAGGTCCGGCTTGTCGCTGCCGTACCGCTTCATGGCCTCGGCCCACGGCATCCGCTGGAACGGTTCGGTCAGTTCCACCCCGCGCAAGGTCTTGAACAAGTACTTGGCCATGCCCTCGAACAGGTTGATGACGTCGTCTTGCTCCACAAAACTCATTTCGCAGTCGATTTGCGTAAACTCCGGTTGCCGGTCGGCCCGCAGGTCTTCGTCGCGGAAGCATTTGGCTATCTGGAAGTAGCGGTCGAATCCCGACACCATCAGCAATTGCTTCAGCGTCTGGGGCGACTGCGGCAGCGCGTAGAAATGTCCCGGATTCATGCGCGAAGGCACCACGAAGTCTCGCGCACCCTCGGGGGTCGACCCGATCAAGACGGGCGTTTCCACCTCGATGAAGCCCTGCTCGTCCAGGTACTTGCGCACCTCGATGGTCATTTTGTGGCGCAGTTCCAGGTTCTTGCGCACGGCGGCGCGCCGGAGGTCCAGATAGCGGTATTTCATGCGGAGGTCGTCACCTCCGTCCGTATTGTCTTCGATGGTGAAGGGAGGGGTCAGGGCAGCGTTCAGCACGTTCAGTTCTTCCACCACGATTTCCACCTCACCCGTAGGCAGGTTCTTGTTCTTGTTCGAGCGTTCGCTCACGTTGCCGACGATTTGGACAACGAATTCGCGGCCCAGTTTGTTGGCCCGCTCGCACAGGTCGGCGTTCACCTCCTCGTTGAACACCAACTGCGTGATGCCGTAGCGGTCGCGCAGGTCCACAAAGGTCATGCCGCCCATTTTTCGCGTGCGCTGCACCCATCCGGCCAGCGTCACCTTCTTTCCTGCATCGGAGAGTCTCAGTTCTCCACACGTATGCGTTCTGTACATAAGTCTGATAAGTATTAAATTTTATCCATTGGCGCAAAAGTACGTAAAAAAATCATTCCCCGTCGCGCCGCGGCCCGTTTTCTTTCGTCAGAGTTCGTCCGTCTCCTCCCCCGTGCGTTCCAAGACGCTGGCCGCCAGTCCGTCGGCCGCTTGCACGATGGCCACCAGCGGATAGAGCATCCGCGACGTGTCGTAGCATCGCTGGTCTTCGTAGCTGTTCATGTTGATGCCCCAGGCCCCCATGTGCCATCGTATGGCCATCATCTCGGCGTCGGTCAGTTCCAGTCCGCTGCACAGCAGCATCACCACCGATTTCTCGCCGTGTCCGAAGGGGAAATTCCGGTAGGTCACCCTGTATCCCTCCACGTCTTCCCATCCGCCCAGCGCGTTTTTCCGTTTCTTCACCGAGCGCACGTAGATGTCCGTCTTGCACACGTCGTGCAGCAGGCTGGCTATGACGACGCTCTGCCTGGGCACCTCGCGGGCCACGCTTTCGTCCAAGGCCTTCATGCCCTCCCACACGGCCAGGGCGGCCTTGCAGGTGTTCAGCGAGTGCTTCGCCAGTCCGCCCTCCACGTTCAGGTGGTGTCCGGCCGATGCCGGTGCGTCAAAAAAGCCCTGTTCGTCCAGGTCGCTTATCACGTCGTCCACTCCTTCGCGCCCCGTCTCGCGGAGCAACGCCACGAATTCCTCGCGGCACGCCTTCTTGTCTGTCTTCATCCTTTTCTTCTCCTTATTATATATGATACAAACTTCTTCCCGATTCGTCGGGGGGGGGACGAATGTAGTCACTTTCCGCCACATCCCCTACTGCGGGAAAGATTATTTTTCGCGGGGACATTGCAAGATTGAGAATGAAAAATCTTTCCCCTTCCGCCAAACGCGCCCTCACACGATAATCCGCTCCGCTTCGCAATGCATTCATATCTTTTCCCAAAGGCTCATCGTTATAAGAAGAGGAAGAAGCGCCCAGTACCACTTTCGTTGCCGCACGCCCGATACTGCAGTACCGCGTACTCGGTACTGCAGTATCGGGTACTCGTGACAGCAGTGGTACTGGCGTGCGACTGGCCGAGAGCCTATCCGCTTCCATTCGGGCAAGCAAATGGGCACACGGGTACGGCTTACCACGTTCTTTGGGAAGCCACACAGGCTGTGCCTCGACAAAAACCAAGCAGCGAGTTTGGCTTTTCCAAAAGCCTCCATTACCTTTGTAGGAAGAAGAGTTTGGACCTCAAGCCCACATATCCGTTTACCAGCAAGAATCATGATGGGATGGAGAGGACATGGAAGCGCTTGAACCACTTTGGATCTGCAAAGAGATAGCAGGGAAAGAGAGACAAAAGAGAATGTGGAATAAACACAATAAGGAAGAACTGGTATGACAGAGAATAAAATTGTTGCAAATAACGGCTCATCTATCGTGATCTATACGGCAGATGACGGCAATACCCAACTTGAAGTAAAGTTGGAGAAAGATACCGTATGGCTTACACAAAGCCAAATGGCAGAATTGTTTGGCATCGACAGAACCACGATATTGAGACATATAAAAAATATCTATAAATCAGAGGAATTAGAAGAGTTTTCAACTTGTGCAAAAATTGCACAGGTTCGAACAGAGGGACAAAGAAGAATTCAAAGAGACATACCATACTATAATCTTGACATGATTATTTCTGTCGGGTATCGCGTTAATAGCAGAAAAGCCACGACCTTCCGCCGTTGGGCAACCTTTATCCTTAAGCAGTATCTTATCAAAGGCTATGCCATCGACCAGCGTCGTCTCGACCACTATGACGAGTTGAAAGATGTGGTGAGGTTGATGTCTCGTGCCCTCACCCTCCAAGACAAGGTTTCAGAGGGTGAATATGCAGGACTGTTCAATGTCATTTCCGATTATGTATATGCCCTCGACACACTCGACCGCTACGACTATCAGAATTTATGCATTGAGAAGACGACCAAAGAAGAACCATTCCGTGCCACTTACGAGAATGCGCTGGATGCCATAAACGCCTTGAAGGTGAAGTTTGGTGGCAGCCAATGGTTTGCCAACGAGAAAGACGATTCTTTCAAAAGCAGCATTGGACAGATTTATCAGACTTTCTGCGGTGAGGATCTTTACCCCTCAGTAGAGGAAAAGGCTGCCATGCTACTCTATCTTGTAGTGAAGAACCACTCGTTTAGCGACGGCAACAAACGTATTGCAGCTATGCTCTTTCTCTGGTTCATGGAGAAGAACGGCATCCTGTATGCCGCAGACGGTAGAAAGCGTATAGCAGACAACACCCTCGTTGCTTTAACATTGATGATAGCCGAAAGCCGTACGGAAGAGAAAGATGTTATGGTGAAAGTAGTGGTCAACCTAATTAACAAGGAAAACCAATAAGTACATCAAATATGCAAAACCTATGAGAAGAATAAGATACAACCAACTTCCTGATGACTGGACAGCTCCTCAGAGGTTGTCGCGATGTGAGATATTCGTTTTTGAGAGTACACTTGAGGGCGAGCATACAGAAGGTAATGCCAAGATTGCATACGAACGGTTTGGGGCAGAATGGGGTGTGGGTGCCGGAAGAAGAGGACAGACATACGCCATTCCCACAAACTTCATGAGTGTAGAAGAGGATTTTGAACCGTTTGTGCAGGATTTTATAGAATATGTCAAGGCACATCCCGACAATCGTTTCATTTTGCCGAGAATGGAATGCAAAGGGGCGGTATTCTATGAGAAAGATATCATACCGCTTTTTGAGGAATGTTTTGACCTCCCAAATGTGCAGATGTCACACGCATGGGACATGAGGATTATCACTTTGCGCACGATAGACGCTATGGCAGGTGGCTATGTGAAACGCGACATCCCGGAACCTCCTAAGGTTATGGACGAGGAGGTGCTTGCCAACCTATGCTTGCAGTATCGCTATCAGATAGGTTCGGGAGTAACTTCCCGTTTGCCAAAGATTCGCATACGCTACGTGATAGACAGAAACCAGTTCGGTTATGCCTCGTTCGGAGATTTCTTTATGACAGGCTGCCAAGACTATTACGAACTATATGTATGGATGCAGGATGACAAATATGCTGAGCTGCATAATCAGGATGTAGTAGAGGGTTACTTCGGTGATGAGTGCCACGGCAGAGGCTATGCCGTGAGAATGATATTTGCAGGAGTGGATACAAATATCAAGGATGTTAACAAGCAAAATATCTTCACGGGTGACGTGATAGATGTGGAATACGGAAACAATCAGATGGGTGCCCTCGCATTGGCTCTTCATCCATCTGCCAAGGATTTGCATGGCGGATATGCTTTCCCTCTCGACAACCATAGTCTTATCATCAATAAAGAAAACAAGAATCAATTAAAACTAGAACGCTGTGGCACAGTGTTCTTCCAACTTAATAAGACGGAGAAGTCCAAAACCATTTGGGAGCGGAGCCTCTGCTTCAATGGCCCGTACGACACGCCAGAGCAGCATGCCACCAAAGCCCTCATGGCCCGCTACACTCCAAACTTTGACAAGGAAGAATGGAAGTACGAGGGACTTGCAGAATTGGGAGCCGAGTTTCATTGGGAAAAGTAATACTAACATTATAGCATGATACAATTATGGAAAAAGAAATTATTACTACAATTCAAGCCTTGTTATCAGGACGTAATGAAGAGTTTGACCAAACAGACAAAAGACGAGTGAAACTTATTCGTCATAAGGACAATCGGACAGAAAAAGTAATAGGGAACAAAACCTATAAAGAATCTCTTTTTGATCTATACCTTAATGAAAACACCGTTTTTTTGGATTATCAAAGTGAACAACTGAAGAAGAACTTTGAGAAAATTGACTATATTGTAGCTTTTATCGGAGAAGAGGGTGTCACATCAAGATTTCTTAGCGTTTATAAGAACAATGGCGTGATAACAGAATTAGGCCTTTATAATGGAGATGCGTTAGCAAAATTTGATTTTCAGGAATTGCCAGGCTTCGAATTGTTAAAAGAACGCATAGTCATTGATTGGAGGAACCCTGTTATGTGGCATCAATACTATGAGAATGATATGCCTGTTGTACGTATAGATAGAGGGTTGACAGAGAACAATATTCCTGTGTTCAAAAGTTTTGATGACGTTGTGCTGGATTATAACCAACTCAAACGCATATTTGAAACAAACAATGCTGAATGGAAATCAAAATTGGAAAGTTGTAACGGAATATATCTCATATTAGACAAAAAATGTGGTAAACAATATGTTGGATCTACATACAATAGAGACGGTATTTGGGGACGCTGGAAGCAATATGCAGAAACAGGACACGGAGGTGACAAGGACTTGAAGCCGCTATTGGCTGATGACTGCAACTATGCATCAAAGTATTTTCAATGGTGTATTCTTGAAACACTTCCATTAAAGATTTTGGATGAGCATGCAATAGACAGGGAGTCCTTGTATAAGCGAAAATTTGGGACAAGAGAATTTGGTTATAACAATAATTGATAAAAAGTTACTATGTGCAATAAGGAAAACAATTTGAACTCTGTGCTTGATTCATTTCAAGGTGTAACAGAGATTAAAGACGAGAAAGAGAAGCTTTCAAGTCTTTCTTCGCAGTTTGAGGCAATCGCTAAGGACATTATCCTTGGCGGATGCTTTGAAATAAATGGCGTGAGGAGGATTTATCCTCTTGAAATAGAGTTCTATTACCATGAAGAGGGTGAGACTGGGCTAAAAGACCCTGTTATGTATCATACGGATGACCATGAAGGGAAACAACTTGACTATTATCCGTTAGGTTCCATAAACTGCCATCTCTCTGGCATAGATGTTACTTTTGAGAATGAAGAAAAGCAATATCGGGCTTCTTTCTTGATTAGGGAATATAGAGTGGAAGAATATGTTGAGGGGGAATGGGTTAATAATAAAGTGCGCGAGCAACGTCCTACCTATCTCTACGAAGATATGTTTATGAATATCCCATTGTCCGATGGCATAACCGTTAAATGGGTGAATGTTGAGCCAATAAATCCAGCAGAGGATGTATTTAGCAAACCGAGAATTAATGTGGCAGAATATGAAAGAGACAATGAAGGCAAGTTCAAGAAAGTCGCTATATCAGAAGATGAATACAATAAGCTGTCAAAGGATGAAAAAGTAGATTACTTCTCGTATTCTGGAAAGAAACTGAAAAGGTGCAAGCGTATGTGGAACTATTATATCAAAAATGATTGATTATGGACAATATGCAAATATACATTTCCGAATGGTTACGCAACTATCCCGAGGTTTACGAGTCGTTATGTGCAGCTTTTGAAAAAAGCGGAATCAAATGGCAATTCTTGGATTATACTAAGGAGGTATGGGCAAGAGACTATATGCCATTGCATTTGGGTGATGGCAAGTACGTGGCGTTTAATTTCTTTCCAGACTACCTTAGCGTGAATAAGGGTAAATACATCACTTGCCAAGAACATGTCATACGAAATATGAATATCAATTTGGTCGCCAATCTTAACATCAATCTGGATGGAGGTAACGTGGTGAGATGTGGAGACAAAACCATTATGACAGACAAGGTCATATCAGAAA
This sequence comes from Bacteroidaceae bacterium, assembly GCA_051875715.1. Lineage (GTDB taxonomy): Bacteria > Bacteroidota > Bacteroidia > Bacteroidales > Bacteroidaceae > DYCT01. The sequence goes on along the minus strand of JBJEHD010000077.1, from coordinate 72,315 downwards.
ATCCGACTATCCGTCCGCTGAAGCTGATAGAGACAATAGAAAATACGCTGAATACAGAACTGATACTGATTCCTTGGGATATGGAAGAACCATATGGTCATGCTGACGGGATGGTAGCCTATATTGGCGATGGAACACTACTTATGAATAATTATGGTCAGATGGGGAAAGAGGCAAAACCATTTCACCTAAGACTCCATAAGATACTTGACAGCCATTTTGATGTTATAGAAGTGTCGTATAGTGGCAGACTAAGGAAAGACGCTTGGTGTTATCTCAACTATGTGGAAACACCGAAGACAGTCATCATCCCAGGTTTGTCAAAAGACCTTGATTGTGACAATGACAGGTCAGCGATAAAAGTATTTTCTGACATTTTCCGCGACAAGGAAATAATCCAAGTATATGCAGTTCCATTGGTTAAGCATGGAGGGGCATTGCATTGTGTGACGTGGGAATTATATAAAACCAAATAGTATGCAAGACTTCGCAGCAATAGATTTTGAGACAGCCAACAATGAACGCTCGTCGGTATGCCCGGTCGGTGTGGTGATAGTTCGTGGCGGGGAAATAGCCCATCTACATTCAACTAGACTTTAGTTGTCGATTTTTGCTAAAATCAACTTGAGAAGTAGGATTTTCACCTCGTTCAACTAAGAAAAATCGCGCAAAACTACTTAATCACAAAAATCTGAATACCTTTGTAGGGTAAAGTACGATGTTGAATAGTAAGAATAAGACATGGCATTACCGATAGCATCCATACCAGTACTGACCGGTGAAGTGGCTCAGCGATTCGAAGTTGAGGCACAGGCAAACCATGAGTGGTATCTTAACCGCTCAGAGGAATAGAAGAAGTCTGACGAGGCAATTCTTGAAAAGAAATTTGCTGAGTTGTATGGCATGTTGTCAAAAGCCCATTTAGGAAGACGATGAGTTGTTTACCGTCATATCACTTCAGAAACCCCATTGAGCACCCGCTTGATGTACTATGACTTGATGAAGACAGTTAAAGAATATAGGTAGGAACACGTATTCATTCCTGCTGCCTATTTTAAAGAGGGAGACATAGACAGAGTAATAAAAGCAAAAAGCACAGATAAGAGTAGAATGTCATTTCATGTTTATTCTGCCCAATCAAATAATACAAATTTTGGAAGCATGAAGAAAGTATTTAAAATCGACTGTGGATTATATCCTTTAGGATTGATTACCGCTATTTCTGGTTTTGGACTTCATATAAGTGGACACGGAGGTAATCATCATACTTGGGAAATGTGGGCTGTGGCTCATACTTTAGTTGCTATGGCTTTCTTATACCTAATTATATGCCATTGTGTGACACACAAAGCATGGTTTAAGAGTCTTAAACAAACAACACTAAGAAAGAAACGCCGTCCAACGATAATCCTTTCACTTATGACTATAGCAACTTGTATTAGCGGCTTGGCTTTGCTTGCCATCATGGGTGCAAACACTCAAACAGGTCTTCTGCACTATAAGTTAGGCATCGTTTTTTCTCTTTTTCTCATAGCCCACTCTACGAGACGGTTAAAGATTATAATGAAATGACGAACCTCTTGCGGAGCATGATTTCGTTCCACAAGGACATGAGTCTGTTCTTCATGTTAGCCCTCAATCCGTGCACAAGATGAAATAGACTCACAGCCTATTGTGGCCCATTTTTGCGTGACGTGACAGCGTGACAGCGAAAAATCGCACTATCTCTACAGATAATCCAGGCTGCGCCTCGGGAAAAACAATTGCAAGGCTTGATTGCTTTTCACTCGGTTTGCACTATCTTTGCCCTCCGCAAAGAGAACGAAGAATGGAAAACAGAACGAACGACCCGCGGCACATACGCATCTGCGACTATGCCTACCCCCTGCCGGACGAACGAATAGCCCGATTCCCCCTGCCCGAACGCGACCAGGCAAAACTGCTGGTGTACCGACACGGAGACGTGAGCGAGAACGTATTCGCCTCCATCGCCGACTACCTGCCCCAAGGCGACCTGGTGGTGATGAACAACACACGCGTGATACCTGCCCGGCTGCACTTCCGCAAAGAGACGGGAGCGGCCGTAGAGGTGTTCTGCCTGGAACCTCTGGACCCGGCCGACTACGCCGGCGCCCTCGCGCAGACCGGACGATGCGCCTGGCTCTGCCTGGTGGGAAACCTGAAGAAATGGAAGGAGGGCACGCTGAACCGGACGATAGAGGCCGACGGGCGAACACTGACGCTGACGGCCCGACGCGGACCGGCCGTCGGCGCAAGCCACCGCATCGACTTCGAATGGGACGACCCGACGCTGAGCTTCGGTGCCTTGCTGCAACAGGCCGGCGAACTGCCCATCCCGCCCTATCTGGGACGCGCGACAACCGACCTCGACCGACGCACCTACCAGACCGTGTACGGAACGGTGGAGGGCTCGGTGGCGGCGCCCACCGCGGGGCTGCACTTCACCCCCCGCGTGCTGCAGAGCCTGGACGAACGGGGCATCGAACGCGCCGAACTGACCCTGCACGTAGGCGCGGGCACGTTCCGCCCCGTGAAATGCGAAGAGGTGGGCGACCACCCCATGCATACGGAATGGGTGGAGGTGAGCCGCAGCACGCTGCAGCGGCTGATGGCCCACGGCGGACAATGCACAGCCGTAGGGACCACCTCGGTGCGCACCCTGGAAAGCCTCTACCACCTGGGGGTGATGCTGAACGACCAGCCGGCGTCCGACCCGGCGGACCTGCACGTGGACCAATGGCAACCCTACGAGCGACCCTCGGCCCTGACGGCACTGGAGGCCCTGGAGGCCGTGGACCGATACCTCGACCGCCACGACCTGGACCGCCTCCACGCCCATACGCGCATCCTCATCGCACCGGGCTACACCTACCGCATCGTACGGCGCATCATCACCAATTTCCACCAACCGCAAAGCACGCTGCTGCTCTTGGTGTCGGCCTTCATCGGCGACGACTGGCACACGGTCTACCGCTACGCCCTCGACCACGACTTCCGCTTCTTGAGCTATGGCGACTCGTCGCTGCTCATCCCCTAAACCGGTTCAGAGCAGTCCCTGCTGCCGAAGCACGTCCAGCAGGTTGGCCGACAGGGCCTCGTTGTCCGAACGCGTGTAGCGGATGTCGGTGAAGACCTGCGCCAACGTCTGCTTGTGGTTTTCCTGCACGAAACGTTGGTTCTCGGGCAGCGACTCCTTATAAGAAAAATAAGCATCGATGTCCTCGGGGCGATAGTCGCGGTAGGTGTCGGCATGCAGCACGGCCTCGAGCGGAAGCCGGTCGGTCTGCGCCGGATGCTCGTCGGGATAGCCCACGGTAAGCGTCGTGACGGGGAACACCAGACGCGGCAACCCCAGCACGCGAATGATGTCCTGCGGGCAATAGGTGGTGGTGCCCAGGTAGCAGATGCCCAGGCCGGCCTCTTCGGCCAGCATCGCGAAGGTCTGCGCCAGGATGAGCGTATCCATGGCGGCGTTCATGAACGACTGCAGGTTGCCGTAGCCGGGAGTGGCCCGACGGGCCTCGCACCACAACGAGAACCGGCGGAGGTCGGCGCAGAAGGTCAGCACCACAGGGGCCTGTTTCACCATGGGCTGGTGGAAATGGGCCGGCGAAAGGGCCTCGCGAACGGCGGCGTCGCGCGTGGCCACCACGCTATAGAGTTGCATGTTTCCGCACGTCGAAGCCCGGCAGGCCGTCTCGAGCAGTTCGTTGAGGAGTTCTTGCGGAACATCGTCCGCACGATATCGGCGTATGGTACGCCGGGTCTTGGCTGTTTCCATATCTGAATAAATCTATATAGGTTATCTCACAGGGGGCAAAGATAGCGATTTTTTCCCGACCGGCCCAACATCCGCATCCACGAGCCTTCCGCACGGCCTTTCACGCCCGCCGTACGATGCCGACGGCTTCGGGGGCCCGCACGAAGAAGAAGCAAGACAAGCACTCCGCAACGCCGCATACCCGGACAAGGGCGGACGATGCACCCCGAAACACAGGAGAAAGCCATCCCGGACGGGCTGCAGGGGACGCCAGGCGGAGAGTCCGCATCCGGCCATTATGACACACCGCCCGCACAAAAAGGGAAAGGGCAAACGCGCGAAAGAAAACAAAGTTGAACAAATGGGAGAACTTTTCCGCCACAACAAGCCCACAACATACTGATAATCAGCAAGCATCAGACAACAATTGGAAAACTTTCGCAAAGGTTGAAACTTCGCTTCCGTTTTGCTTTGCGATATGAGAAAATAAACTTAGTTTTGCATCGATTTTGTTAACGAGGCGCGGGGCTCCTCTCTCCCGCTTCACATAGAATTTAATGCCAATATCTGTTATCAAGTGGAAAAACAAACATTTACCTACCAAGAAGCCTTTGAAGCGTCTTTACAATACTTCCAGGGTGACGAACTGGCGGCCCGTGTCTGGGTGAACAAATACGCCGTGAAGGATTCGTTCGGGAACATCTACGAAAAAACGCCCGAAGACATGCATTGGCGTCTGGCCAACGAAGTGGCCCGTATCGAGGCCAGATACCCCAACCCGGTGAGCCGGCAGGAACTGTTCGACCTGTTCGACCATTTCCGCTACATCGTGCCGCAGGGAAGCCCGATGACGGGCATCGGAAACGACTACCAAGTGGCCTCGCTCTCGAACTGCTTCGTCATCGGCGTGGACGGAGAAGCCGACTCATACGGCGCCATCATCAAGATTGACGAAGAGCAGGTGCAGCTGATGAAACGCCGCGGAGGCGTGGGACACGACCTCTCGCACATCCGCCCGAAAGGATCGCCCGTGAAGAACTCGGCCCTGACATCGACGGGACTCGTCCCCTTCATGGAACGCTACTCCAACTCCACCCGCGAGGTGGCACAGGACGGACGGCGCGGCGCACTGATGCTGAGCGTCTCCATCAAGCACCCCGACTCGGAAGCCTTCATCGACGCCAAGATGACAGAAGGAAAGGTGACCGGCGCAAACGTCTCGGTGAAACTGGACGACGAGTTCATGGCTGCAGCCGCCGAAGGACGCACCTATGTGCAGCAATACCCCATCGATGCCGCCGAACCGTTGTACAGAAAAGAAATCGACGCATCGGCCCTTTGGAAGAAAATCGTACACAACGCCTGGAAATCGGCCGAGCCGGGCGTACTGTTCTGGGACACCATCCTGCGCGAATCCGTGCCCGACTGCTACGCCGACCTGGGCTACCGCACCGTGTCCACCAACCCCTGCGGCGAAATTCCCCTCTGCCCGTACGACTCGTGCCGACTGCTGGCCATCAACCTCTACTCGTATGTGGTGAAACCCTTCACCTCCGAAGCCTATTTCGACTTCTACCTCTTCAAGAAGCACGTGGCCCTGGCGCAACGCATCATGGACGACATCATCGACCTCGAACTGGAGAAGATACAGCGCATCCTGGAAAAGGTGGAATCCGACCCGGAATCGGACATCGTGAAGCGCACCGAACACGAACTGTGGGAGAAAATCTACACCAAGAGCGGACAAGGACGACGCACCGGCGTGGGCATCACGGCCGAAGGCGACATGCTGGCCGCACTGGGCCTGCGCTACGGAACCGAGGAAGCAACCAACTTCTCGGAAGAGGTGCACAAGACGGTGGCCCTGGCCGCCTACCGCTCGTCGGTACAGATGGCCAAAGAACGCGGTGCCTTCGACATCTACGACTGGAAGCGCGAAGAAAACAACCCCTTCGTCAACCGCCTGCGCGAAGCCGACCCCGAACTCTATGAGGAGATGAAACAATACGGCCGACGGAACATCGCCTGCCTCACCATCGCCCCCACCGGCACCACCAGTCTGATGACACAGACCACCTCGGGCATCGAACCGGTGTTCCTGCCCGTATACAAACGCCGCCGCAAGGTGAACCCCAACGACCCGGAAGTACACATCGACTACGTGGACGAAACAGGCGACGCATTCGAAGAATACATCGTGTTCCACCACAAGTTCGTCACCTGGATGGAAGTCAACGGCTATGACGCCACCCGCCGCTACACACAGGAAGAACTGGACGAACTCGTAGCCAAATCGCCCTACTACAAGGCCACCTCGAACGACGTGGACTGGCTGATGAAGGTGAAAATGCAAGGACGCATCCAGAAATGGGTGGACCACTCCATAAGCGTCACCATCAACCTGCCCTCCACGGTGGACGAAGAACTGGTGAACCGCCTCTACATCGAGGCCTGGAAGTCGGGCTGCAAAGGATGCACCGTCTACCGCGACGGATCGCGTTCGGGCGTACTCCTCTCCACCAACTCGGACAAGAAGACCGAACTGCCCCCGTGCAAACCGCCTACGGTGGTCGAAGTGCGGCCGCCCGTGCTCGACGCCGAAGTGGTACGCTTCCAAAACAAGAAAGAAAAATGGGTGGCCTTCGTGGGCCTGCTGGACGGACGGCCCTACGAAATCTTCACCGGTCTGCAAGACGACGAAGAAGGCATCCTGCTACCTAAATCGGTGGTATCGGGACGCATCATCAAGAACGTCGACGAAAACGGCAACAAGCGCTACGACTTCCAGTTTGAGAACAAGCGAGGATACAAGACCACCATTGAAGGCCTCTCGGAGAAATTCAACAAGGAATATTGGAACTATGCCAAACTGATTTCGGGCGTGCTGCGCTACCGGATGCCCATCGAACAGGTAATCAAACTGGTGAGCTCGCTGCAACTCGACAGCGAAAGCATCAACACCTGGAAAAACGGCGTCGAACGCGCACTGAAGAAATACGTACAGGACGGCACCGAAGCCAAGGGACAGAAATGCCCCAACTGCGGACACGAAACACTGGTGTACCAGGAAGGATGCCTCATCTGCACCAACTGCGGCACCTCGCGTTGCGGATAAAGCCGAACAGACCTTACGACCGATGAAAATCACATTCCGCATTGAATACCGGACCAACTGGGGAGAAGACGTCCGCCTGACGGGCGATGCTCCCCGGCTGGGACGTTGGGAAGCCGGCAAGGCCCTCCCCCTTCATACGACCGACGGCATCACATGGCAGGCCACCATCGACCTGGAACAGCCGGCCGACGGATGCCTGCACTACACCTACTGCATCTACCGGGACGGACAACCGGTGCGCCGCGAATGGGACGTGTTCGCCCGCACACTGGCCGTGGACGAAGAACACTCCTACGCCGTGGCCGATGCCTGGAAGAACGTACCCGAGCAGCAATACCTCTACACCTCGGCCTTCAGCCGCTGCCTGCTGCCCCGCTCTGGCGAACCCCTGCCCGACCTCCGGCCCCGACGGAGCCTCGTCATCAAGGCTTCGTGCCCCCGCCTGTCGGCAGACTACGCGCTGGCCATCTGCGGAAGCGCATCCGCACTGGGAGGATGGAACACCGAACGGGCCGTCGTCATGACCGACGCCACCTGGCCCGAATGGCAGGCCGAACTTGATGCCGCCCGACTGGAATTCCCCTTCGAATATAAATTCGTGCTCTACAACCGACGGACACGCCGCGTGGAGGCCTGGGAACAGAACCCCAACCGCCGCGTGCTCGCCCCGGACTGGGACGAGGCCGACACACACGTCGTGGCCGACCGCCAGTCCATCTTCGACCTGCCCCTTTGGCGCGGTGCGGGCGTGGCCATCCCGGTGTTCTCGCTGCGTTCGGAAGGAAGTTTCGGCATCGGCGACTTCGGCGACCTGCGCCAAATGGTGGATTGGGCCGCAATGACCCACCAGAAGGTGGTGCAGATTCTGCCTATCAACGACACCACGATGACCCACACCTGGATGGACTCGTACCCCTACAACGGCATCTCCATCTACGCCCTCCACCCCATGTACGCCGACCTGCGCCAACTGCCGCCCCTGAAAGACAAGGCAGCACGCACGGCAATGGCCAAACGGCAACGCGCCCTCAATGCCCTGCCCGCCCTCAACTACGAAGAAGTGGACAAAGCCAAATGGGAATACCTGCGTCTTTCGTTCGAGCAGGACGGCACACGCACGATGGTGTCGGACGACTACCGCCGCTTCTTCGAGCAAGGACGCGAATGGCTCGTACCTTATGCCGCCTACTGCTATCTGCGCGAACAACATCACACATCCGACTTCCGCGAGTGGGGCGAATACGCCGTCTTCGACCGCAACCGTGTGGAAGAACTGTGCATGCCCGGACAGCCACATCATGCCGAGGTGGCCTTCCACTACTACGTGCAATACATCCTGCACCGCCAACTGGCGGACGCAAGCGCACACGCCCGGAAGAAGGGAGTCGTACTGAAAGGAGACATTCCCATCGGCATCAGCCGGTGCAGCGTAGAAGCATGGACCGAACCGCACTATTTCCACATGGACGGACAAGCCGGCGCACCACCCGATGCTTTCTCGACCAACGGACAGAACTGGGGATTCCCCACCTACGACTGGGACACGATGGCCGCCGACGGATACCGCTGGTGGATGAAACGGTTCCAACACATGGCCACCTATTTCGATGCCTACCGCATCGACCACATCCTGGGCTTCTTCCGCATCTGGGAAATACCGACGCACGCCGTCCACGGCCTGTTGGGACGTTTCGAACCGGCCCTGCCGATGACTACACAGGAAGTGGAATCCTACGGCATGACCTGGAACGACGAACGCTGCCTCGAGCCATGGATTGACGACCTCCTGCTGGAGCAACTCTTCGGGCCGCACGCCACCCGGGTGAAAGAAACCTATTTGGAACCTCTGAAAGGGAGCGAAGGACGCTATGCCTTGCGCACCGCCTACGCCACCCAGCGCCAGGTAGAACAAGCCTTCTGCGGAAAGACCGACACCGACAGCCTCTGGATACGCGACGGGTTGTACCGGCTCATCAGCAACGTGCTCTTCGTACGCGACGACAAGCAGACCGGCAGCGTGCATCCGCGCATCTGCGCACAGACCGACGCCACCTATCAACGCCTGCCCGAAGCCGAACGACAGGCCTTCGACCGCCTCTACGAACACTACTTCTACCACCGGCACAACGACTTCTGGTACGAACAGGCCATGCGCAAACTGCCCGTGCTGACCCGTGCCACCCGCATGCTGGTGTGCGGTGAAGACCTGGGCATGATTCCGGCCTGCGTCGGACGCGTGATGGACGAACTGCAAATCCTCAGCCTCGAGATACAACGCATGCCCAAAGAAGCCTTCCAGGAGTTCGCCCGGCTCGACCGAAATCCCTACCTGTCGGTGTCCACCTTCTCCACGCACGACATGTCGACCCTGCGCGGCTGGTGGAAAGAAGACGCCACGCACACGCAGCACTTCTACAACCACCTGCTGGGGTACTACGGACAGGCACCGGCCGAAGCCGATGCCCAAGTATGCGAGACGGTGGTCAAACAGCATCTGCGCGGCAACTCCATGCTCTGCATCCTCTCCTGGCAGGACTGGTTGTCGATGGACGAACAATGGCGCAATCCCGACATCGAGGGCGAACGCATCAACATCCCTGCCAACCCGCGTCACTACTGGCGCTACCGAATGCACCTCACCCTCGAGCAACTGATGAAGGCCGACAGCCTGAATGACAAGATACGGACCTTGATAGACCAGAACGGACGAAACCTGTCTTGCTGAAGACCATGAAAATAGAAGACATGTACATCACCCTCGACGGGCTCACCTTCCACGCCTACCACGGCGTCATGCCGCAGGAAAGGCGTGTGGGCAACGAATTCGTAGTCGACCTTCGCCTGAAGGTCGACTACGAACACGCCGCCCTTACCGACAATCTGGACGGAACGGTCAACTATGCCGAGGTATACGAAACCGTCCGTACAGAAATGGAACAGCCCTCCGCCCTGCTTGAGCACGTGGCCGCACGCATCGGCCGCAGCCTGCTACAACGGTTCGACCGCATCGGCAGCGTGCAGTTGCGTCTGGCCAAACGGAATCCACCCATGGGGGCCGACATCCGAACCGCCGCCGTGGAGATGCGCTGCAAACGCTAACAAAGTCACACGAAGCCCTCCCCCCTTTTTTCCCACACCAACGTGTCGGAAAATGGAAATAAATGATTATCTTCGCTTCGTCAACATTGACCAAACCCTTAAATTGCTAATTATGGAATTACCCTTTGCAGAATCATGGAAAATCAAGATGGTAGAACCCATCCGAAAAAGCACACGCGAAGAAAGAGAACAATGGATTAAAGAAGCACACTACAACGTATTCCAGCTGAAAGCCGAACAAGTGTACATCGACCTCCTGACCGACTCCGGCACAGGCGCGATGAGCGACCGCCAATGGGCAGGCATCATGATGGGCGACGAAAGTTATGCCGGCGCACGCTCGTTCCTCCAAATGAAAGAGATGATTACGAAACTCACCGGATTTGAATACGTCATCCCGACCCACCAAGGACGCGCCGCCGAAAACGTGCTTTTCTCCTACCTGGTGAAGGAAGGCGACATCGTCCCCGGAAACTCGCACTTCGACACCACCAAGGGACACATCGAAGGACGAAAAGCCACGGCTCTGGATTGCACCATCGATGAAGCCAAGGACACGCAACTGGAAATCCCCTTCAAAGGCAACGTCGACCCGAAGAAACTGGAAAAGGCCCTGCGCGAACACGCCGACCGCATCCCCTTCATCATCGTCACCATCACGAACAATACTGCCGGCGGACAGCCCGTATCGATGCAAAACCTGCGTGAAGTGCGCGCCCTGGCCGACCAATATGGCAAACCCGTTGTGTTCGACTCGGCCCGCTTCGCCGAAAATGCCTACTTCATCAAGACGCGCGAAGAAGGCTACGCCGACAAGACCATCAAGGAAATCGTGAAAGAGATGTTCTCCCTGGCCGACGGCATGACCATGAGTGCCAAGAAAGACGCCATCGTCAACATGGGCGGATTCATCGCCACACACAAGAAAGATTGGTACGAAGGTGCGAAAGGTTTCTGCGTGCAGTTCGAAGGATACCTGACCTACGGCGGCATGAACGGGCGCGACATGAATGCCCTGGCCATCGGATTGGACGAAAACACGGAATTCGACAACCTGGAAACCCGCATCAAGCAAGTGGAATACCTGGCCAAACGACTTGACGAGTTCGGCATCCCCTACCAGCGTCCGGCCGGCGGACACGCCTTGTTCATCGACGCACCGAAGGTGCTCACACACGTTCCGAAAGAGGAATTCCCCGCACAGACGCTGACCATCGAACTCTACCTGGAGGCCGGTATCCGCGGATGCGAAATCGGTTATATCCTGGCCGACCGCGATCCCGTCACACGTGAAAACCGTTTCGGCGGACTCGACCTGCTGCGTTTGGCCATTCCGCGCCGCGTCTACACCAACAACCACATGGACGTCATCGCCGTGGCTCTGAAGAATGTGTTTGACCGCCGCGAGCAGATCACCCACGGCGTACGCATCGCCTGGGAAGCACCGCTGATGCGCCACTTCACCGTACAGTTGGAAAGAATCTAAACGGAAACCACCACCAAATACTCCGGGTGGATGAAATATCGAAGCGGGAACTCTTGACGGGTTCCCGTTTTTAGTTCGTAGGCACGGAAGGTGCCTTCCGACCCCGTCCGTTCGAACGGACACACCCGGATGTGTTGCCTCAACTCGGTCCACGGAGTGTCCATGGCCTTGTAGACCGTCTCCTTGGCGCACCAATAGAGCAGTTGTTGTGTCAGGTCTGCTCCTTCCGTAGCAACCAATTCCTCGTCGGAAAGGAACTTCCCGCGAATGCGGAACACCTGCGGTCGATAGTGCTCGATGTCAATGCCCACCTTGCGTCCGCCTGCATGCAAGGCCACGGCGACATAGCCCTTCGTATGCGAAATGCTGATTTCCCAACGTCCATGGGCCAGAAAGGGACGTCCGCTTTCGTGGTGGCAGACCACCTGACGACTCCCGCACAAGGCCTCCAGCAAATCGAGCACGGCGGCCGTCTCCTGCATACGCTGTGGAGCCGTCGGATGTTCGTCCATCCGCCATACGCCCCACGTCAACGCCCCTTCTTGTTTTTTCCACATCAATGCCATGGCAATCCGCCCCCTTACGGTCTCTCTTCGAATGTGTGCAGCAAATGGGTCACATCTGTCCGCACATACTCCACGACCCCGGTCGCCACCGAATCGGCCACCTGCTCGAAATAAAGCGAGGCATGCAGGAAGAAACGTGTCGAGTCCGTCAGCGACACCTGCAGCGGTGTGGCCACCGGTCCTTGCAAATCATACACAAGGCCGTACGCCCGGCGAGCGTCATCGGCATAAGGACGTTCTACGATGGCCGACGCCTTCACGGCATGGGCATACACCATGCGGCGGCTTTCCTCGGCCAACGACACGAAATGGGCCGCACCGTCCACGCGATGCCACGTGGCATAAAGCCGGGCGTGCAAGTCGGGATAAGCCACGTCGAAGAAATACGTGTCCGGCTTGGGATGCGTACAAGTGAAACGAGCCCGGTCGGACATCTCGAATCGGAAAGGCAGGCTGTCCGGCGTACTCACATAGACAGGGGGAGGAAGTTCGAGGCCGGTCGGTTTCGAACCATTGCGTTCCTGCGACGGCGAACAATCGGCCGCCAAGGCCGAAACCAGCATCAGCAGCACGCCGTAGCCGACCAAGAACAGGTCATGCTTCTTTTTCTGTGACGGGCTCATGAATGGTGAATTTTACTTTCAGAATGCGGCGGTCGTCCATTGCAAGGACCTCAAACTCGTAGTTTTCATAAGTCAGTCTCTCGTGCAAGACGGGGAATTCTCCCTTGAGTTCGAGCAGCAGACCGGCCAGCGTATCGGCTTCGCCCGCCACAGCGTCGAACACATCATCGTCCAAATGGGTGATTTTGCAGAAATCGGTCAACTGCGTCTTTGCTTCAAACACGTAGGAAGTGTCGGTCAACTTCACATAGGTACGTTCTTCCTCGTCGTACTCGTCGTTGATTTCACCCACGATTTCCTCGATAATGTCCTCCATGGTCACGATGCCCGACGTACCGCCGAACTCGTCCACCACGATGGCGATATGGATTTTGTTGGCCTGAAAATCGCGTAGCAGGTCATCAATCATCTTGGTCTCGGGCACGAAGTAGGCCGGACGCACCAACGACTGCCAACGGAAGTTCTCACCCTTGTTCAGATGGGGAAGCAGGTCTTTGATGTAGAGGATGCCCTTGATGTTGTCCTTCGACCCAGAATAGACCGGAATGCGCGAATAAGCATTGTCGACGATGCAACGCAACACGTCGGGGAAGGGAGTCTTCACATCGAGGTCCACCACATCGAGACGCGAGGTCATCACCTCCTTGGCCGTTTCGCCTCCGAAGCGGATGATGCCTTCCAGCATATTGTTTTCGTCCTTCAGTTCGCTCTTGTCAGTCAACTCCAGCGCGTGCGACAGTTCATCGACGGACAGGTTGTAATTCCGCTTCTGGATGCGCTTGTTTACCAACGCCGTCGACCGCATCAGCACGAACGAGAGCGGCCGGCACAAGCGGCGCAGCACGCTGATGATGGGGGCGGCCATACGCACAAACTTCAGCGTGTGTTGGGCAGAATAGATTTTCGGCATAATCTCGCCAAAAAGCAGCAGTACGAACGTCAGTACGACCGATACCACCACGAACTCCAGCACTTCGGACGTACCGAAGTCAATCCATTGGGCAAAGAAATAGTTGAGCAACATGACGATGGTCACGTTGACGAAATTGTTCGAAATCAGAATGGTGGCCAACAACTGTTCGGTGTCGTCCAGCAACTGTTTGATTTTGGAGTCAGAAGGATGCTTCTCGCTGTCCACCTCGTTCTTGTCGGCCGGCGACAACGAGAAAAATGCTATCTCGGAAGCAGAAACAAAACCGGAAGCAAAAAGCAACAACACGGCCAACATCAAGGCCACATACGCCCCCACACCGGGGGTCAACACGGTCACACCGTCAAAAACATCCGCCAAGCGGCATAAATAAGAGTCAGGGTCCAAGGAAATGGGATTTAGTGAAACAATCGTTAGAACGGATTCGAATCAGACGGCGCAGCATAAGGCAATTCGTCCTTCGGCTGCTGGACGGGCTGTGCGGCAGGTTGCTGCGGAGCCACCTGTTTGGGAGAAAGCATCTCCATGTAGTCGACAAAAATCTCCGTCACATAGCGACGTTGGCCTTTCTGGTCGTCGTACGAGCGAGTTCTGATTTTGCCTTCCACGTAGAGTTTGTCCCCCTTGTGCACATACCGTTCAATCGTTTTGGCATAACCTTTCCAAGCCACGATGTTGTGCCACTCCGTGCGTTCCGGCACCTGCGTACCGTTCTCCAGCGTATAGCCACGCTCCGTCGTAGCCAACGAGAACGTAGCCACCGCCACGTCTCTGTCCAGGTATCTCACTTCGGGTTCTTTACCCACATTGCCAATCAGCATTACTCTGTTCAACGACATAATCCGTTCTTCTTTATTACTTGCGGGCAAAGGTACGTTTTTTTATGTATTTCCACAAACAAATGCATTCAGATTGCCAAGAAATGCGTAACTTGCACCGATTATCCAGTCGTGCGGGGAGGAACACAGCACCCACGCATTGACATTTTGATAGATGAACATGGAGAGTAAAAAAACAGAAGTAACTAAACCTGCCAAATGACAGGACGCGATGTCCGTCAATAAGAAAATAACTATAACTAATATAATTATTCAATTTTGCGCATGAAAACAAAAAGTATGTTTGGGAGCATCTGCTTGATGCTTCTTGGATTGGCTGCCTGTACGAACGAAAGCGACGTATGGGATGAAGCACCCGCCGGAGCAGTACGCTTCACCGGCTCAGTGGCCGGAGTAGGCACCCGTGTGAACAGCGCGGGCGATGCCTGGACGGGCGGAGAACATGTCGGCATCTACATGGTCGGCGAAAACGATTTCGCCCCCGTAGGCGGAGCAGACAACAAGGAATACACCGTGCAGACGGGAGGGGCAATGTCCCCGGCCGACGCCACCCACCTGTTCTACCCCACCGACGGGAGCAAGGTCCGCTTTGCCGCTTACTATCCGTATGCCACCGTCAGCAACCATATATATAAGGTAGACCTTACGGCCGCCGGCGAGCACGACCTGCTTTACGCCGCCCCTGCTTCCGCCTACGACAAGGCCAACACCAGTGCCGTATCCCTGCAGTTCAAGCACCAGTTGTCCATGCTGACGCTGACCGTCAAGACCAGCGAGAATGCCGATGCAACCGGCATCACAGGCCACATCACCCGCGCCACGAAAGCCGATTTCGACCTCTCGACCGGTACGATGAGCAACCTGTCCGCCAGTCAGGCCCTGGCCATGACGGCCAACGGAGCCACGTTGCAGGCCATCGTGTTGCCGGGCAAACTCGATGGACGCATCACCTTTGCCTATGACGGCAAGTCCTACACCTGGGACCTGGCCAACGTCACGTTGGAGGCAGGCACCAACCACGTCTACAACATCACGCTGAAAGGGGTGGCCGGACCCGCCGTCGAGGCATCGCTGGTGTCCTCCATCGCCGGATGGGTCACCATCAATGCCAACCAGGATGTCCATCAAGACGCAGACACGGAAAATCCAGACCCGGGAACCCCGGAGACACCGACCGAAATGCCGCCTCACACAAGCAATGTGACCGGCTTTGAATCGCTCGGCACAACTGCAAATCCGGGCGGAGGGACCATCCAGGTAGGCGACGGCGAAGCCAACTCCGTCCTCAAACTGGGCAACAGCAGTGCCGGTGCATCGTGGACCAGCGCCCCCATCGGAGCCGGCATGACGAAACTCTCGTTCTACGCCATCGGCTGGGCTGCAAAGACCGGACAAATCACCGTCAGCATCGATAACGCCGGCACCATCGGCGGAGAGGCCAGCCAAACCGTCGGACTGGTCAGTGCAGGAGCAAACACGGCCAACCCCTATCAAATTGCCGCCGTCGACCTGGCCACGCAGCACTTCACCTACACGCTGGAAGGCGTGACCGACCAGACCACGCTCACTTTCACTTCCGCCAAGCCTTCGGGCGGTGACGCACGTTGTCTCGTATGGGGAATCAACGTGGAGTAAGCCACAAGCCTTCATTCACTCAGAAAATGGACATCTCATGAAAACAACACTTTATCCATCCGCCCTGCTGGCTGCGATGCTTTTGCTGGCCACGACAGCCTGCCAGGAGCAACGGCTACCAGGCGACGACGACCAAACGTGCGTGACCTTCCGTGCCACCATGGCGGCAGACGACACCTGGCACAGCCGGGCTACCGAGACCAGTTGGGAGGCAAACGACGCCATCGGCGTGTTCATGACCGCCTCCGGAGCCGGGCTGACCACCGGCACCGTAAGCGAAGGAAGCATGAACCGGCAGTACGTCACACCATCGGCCGACGGAATATTCCGCCCGGCAAGCGGACAAAACATCCACTATCCGACCGACGGATCGACGGTGGATTTTTACACGTACTACCCCTACCGGGCCGACCTGAGCGGACTCACCTATCCGGTCGACGTAAGCGACCAAAGCCATCCGGCAGCCATCGACCTCATGGTGGCCAACAACGTGAAAACCGCCAAACGAGGCAACGCAAACGCCCTCCGCTTTGAGCGCCAACTATCCAGCCTCGCCCTGCACATCAGCGCAGGCACCGGTGTCACAAGCCTGACCGGCTTGCAGGTGACCTTGAAAGGAATGCCCGTCCGGGCCGACTACGACCTGGCCCAAGGCACGCTGAACATCGATGCCACCTCGAAAGCCGACATCACCTTGCCGGTGGCAGTCAGCGGCACCACGGCCGAGGTGCAGGCCATCCTCCTGCCGACCGAATCGTGGACCGGAGTTTCGCTCGCCATCAGCCTGAACGGGAAAAACTACTCCGTGGCCATGGACCAGGCCCAAGCCCTGGCGAAAGGCAAACGGCTAAGTTTCCAGGTCACCCTGAAGAAGGGAGGAGGAAGCAGCATCGACCCGACACCCGACCCGGAGCCGGAACCAACCCCGCAGCCGGCCAACACGTGGTTTGAAACACCGATTGTCACCACCGGCGAAGACCTGGTCTACATCACCCACTTCATGCCGAACGACAGCAAGGTGCGAAACTATGCCATGCTCTACGACAAGAAGAACAAACTGGCCTACTGGGTGGCCTACCCCATGCACAATTACTACCTCGGCTCGTCCGGACGTACCGACGACTGGGGATGGGACCCCGAGATCGACCAGCAATGGCAACCCGAACTGTTCCGTGGATTCAGTACGTACAACACCGACCGCGGACACCAGATTCCGAGTGCCGACCGCACACGCGATGCCGCCGTCAACCGGACGACGTTCTACTTCACCAACATGACCGCACAGACCGGCCAAGGGCTGAACCAGTCCATCTGGGCCAGTCTCGAAGGGCAAGTGCGCGACTGGACCTCCCAGTGCGACACGCTCTACGTGGTGACAGGAGCCATGATTACCACCGCCTCCGACCCAAACATCGGCTATGTGCAGGACAACTCCGGCGCACTCGTGGCCCGGCCGAAATACTACTACAAAGCCTTGTGCAAGAAGAGGGGGAACAACTACTACACCATTGGCTTCCGCTTCAACAACGAGCAGTATTCCGGCACCGACTATGACAACTACCGGGTGACAGTGAGCCAGTTGGAACAAGAAACCGGATTCACGTTCTTCCCGAGTCTGTCGGACGAAGTGAAAGGGAAAATCGTAGACCTCTATTGGTAGTCTTGTGGCGAAAAGCAATGTAGGCCGACAAAGGCCTCTACCTATTAAAAATATAGTATAAAAATATACAACTTCTATCAGACATGAAACTAAGAAAAGCAAGCATCGCCCTGTTGTCGGCATTGGCCTTGACAGCCTGCAACGATGATGAAACAGTCAAATTGAACACACAAGAGGTGCGTTTCTCCTCTTTTGTGTACGGAGCAAGCACGAAAGTGGCCGGCTCCACGTGGGAAGTGAACGACCAGGTAGGCGTATACATGGTCAAACATGACGCCCAATTGTCCGCAACAACCATCTTGAATGGCGCGGAGAACAAGAAATACGTCACCTCGGCGGGCGACGGCAATTTCCAAGGGTTCAACTCGAACGAAATCATCTACTTCCCCGAAGGGACGACGGTAGACTTCGTGTCCTACTATCCCTACAAGGAAGGCTTGTCCAACTACACCTACACGGTGGACCTGACCGACCAGAGCCTGCAAGGGAAAATCGACCTCCTCTATTCGAACAACGCCAAAGGCGTGGATGCCTCGTCGAACACGACGCTGGTGTACAAACACCGTTTGAGCCGAATGATGTTCACCATCCAGAGCATCGACGGCAATGAAGAACTGGCCGGCCTGGCCGTCAGCATCAGCGGACTCAAGACACGGGCCTCCCTGTTCCTCCCCGACGGTACGCTCACCCTGGCCGACGACTCGAAAGAGTCCATCGAAACGAAGGTGTCGCACATGGCCGGAGGCGGAGCAGTGGCCGAAGCCATTCTCTTGCCCGAGCAGGACGTGAAAGACGTGGTCATCACCTTCGACCTCCCCGGCGCAGGTACGTTTGAGCATAAAATCGCCAGCCTCAGCCTGAACAGTGGCGCACAACAGAACTACACCGTGAAACTGAACCACACGGAGGGCAACAACAGCGTCGTCGTGCTGAACAGCAGCATCACGCCGTGGACGGAGCAGAACGGCGGCAACATCGACGTCGACTTCGACGAGGAAGGCGGCGGTGGTGTAGACCCGACTCCCGACCCCGATCCGAATCCAGACCCGACTCCGTCCGGCGAACCGACCTTCTTCACCGAGACCTTCGGCGAAACGGTGGCAAAAGGTGCCGACGGCTATTGGCCGGGCGTGAATGCCTACACCGGCTGGGACAACCAGAACCTCACCTTCTCCGACCCGGGCATGACCGGCACTTACAGCAACGCCTCTGTGCGTCAGACCTCCACGCTCAATCCGCACGTATGGTTCGCCGCCAACAAGGATAGCCAGCTGCAGATAGGCGGCCTGGTGACGACCGGATGCACCAACCTGAAACTGACCTATAAAATCACGGCCAACGCCAATGGAGACCAAAGCCACATCAAGGTGTTTGCCGGCGATACGGAACTGACCGTTCCGGCCAAAGCCATCGCCACCACCAATACGTACCAAACGGTCGAACTGACCGGACTCACTCCCGGATTCACCACCATCACGTTCAAGAGCGAATCGACCGTCAACACGGCCGGATTCCGCATCGACGACGTTAGCCTGACCGGTGACAAACTCTAAAACACATCCCTTATGAAAATCAATAAACCATCAATCCTATGGATGTTGCTGGCAACCGCCGGCCCTGCTTTCGGACAGGCTCTGACGCCCGAAGGCCAGGAGGAGGTCATCTCCGACATCTACCGCGAAACGGATGACGCCTTCCGCGGCATGGACGACGAATTGTCGGTCGACGACGACGCTTCTGCCTCGCAAGCCATCAGTTCGACGGTCATCCTCAGCAACGACGTCTACCTGAACCGCATCAGCTACCAGTTGTCGGGGCTTCGGTTCAAAGTGCGCGGCTATGACAACTATTACCAAGAGAAGTACCTCAACGGAGTCCGCTTCAACGACCAGTTGCGCGGTGTATTCAACTATGCCTCCATCGGAGCACTGAACGACGTGACCCGCAACGGCGACGTGACCAACTACGACGAACCGGGCCTCTTCACCTTCGGCTCGCTGGGAGGTACGGAAAACATCAACCTCCGTGCCGGTAACTACGCCCGAGGAGGCAAGGTGACCGCCACCTATACGAACCGCAACTACTACCTGCGCGGCATGGCCAGCTACTCCACCGGCCTGAACGACCGGGGATGGGCCTTCACGGCCTGCATCGGCGGACGATATTCCGACAAAGGCGCCATAGAAGGCACCTTCTACCGCAATTTCTCGGCCTTCGCCAGCGTGGAAAAACAATGGCTCGACGGCAAGCACAGCCTCTCGCTGGTGGGATTCATCTCGCCCGTAGAGCGTGGCCAGCAAGGGTCGACCTACCGCGAGGTGTACGAACTGACGGACAACTACCAGTACAACCCCAACTGGGGTTATCAGAACGGGAAACGCCGGAACGCACGCGTAGTGAAGGCGTTCGACCCCACAGGAGTGCTCTCGTACGTCTACCAGATCAACGACGCCACCACCTTCACGGCCGGTCTGGGCTACCACTTCGGACGCTACGGAAACACGTCGCTCAACTGGTACAACGGTGCCGACCCACGCCCCGACTACTACCGCTACCTGCCCTCCTACTTCGACGACGAGGGCATCGGCGAAACGTATGCCGAACGCTGGCGCAGCGGCGACCGCTCGTTCACCCAGATCGATTGGGACGGACTCTACCGCGCCAACCACATGAACAACCTCTATGGGAACGGCTCGGCCATCTACATGGTTGAAGACCGGCGGAGCGACCTCTACGAAGGCACGTTCGATGCCACCATCAACTCGCGCATCAACGCCACCACCGAACTGACCGGCGGTGTGGAATGGCGCAGCACCCAGTCGCGTCAATACAAACTCGTGGACGACCTCATGGGGGCCTACTACGTGCTCGACGTCGACAAGTTTGCCGAACAGGATTTCCCCGGCGATGCCGATGCCTTGCAGAACGACCTGCGCAACCCCAACTTCCATGCCCGGGAAGGCGACGTGTTCGGCTACAACTTCCGCCTGAACATCCATTCGGCCAACGCATGGCTGCAGACCAAGCACAAGCTGAACCGCTTCGAGGCATTCTACGGCATGAAACTGACCTACACCGAATTTCAACGCGACGGAAAGATGCTGAACGGACGCTACCCCACCTCCTCGCTGGGCAAGGGACGCAAGCACACCTTCACCGACGTGATGCTGAAGGGCGGACTCAACTACAAGTTTAACGGACGCCATTTCCTCACCGCCAACATAAGTTACGGCACGGAAGCCCCTCTGCCCAACAATGCCTACGTATCGCCTCGCATCACCGACAAGACGGTGAGCGAGATGAAGAGCGGCCGCGTATGGGCCACCGATGTCAACTACGTGTTCTCGCTGCCCAAGGTGCAGGGACGGCTCTCGCTGTTCCAGACCGTGTTCTGGGATCAGATGGACCGTTCCAGCTACTACGACGGCATCACCCGCACGTTCATCAACCACGTGCTGACCGGCATGAAGAAGGTGCACCACGGCATCGAGGCCGCCGTCTCCTACAAGCCGGACAGCCATTGGACCATCGACGCAGCCGGCACCGTGGCCGAGTACTTCTACGCCAACAATCCCACCGGCATCATCAACTCCGAGAACGGCAAAATCGACAACGTCACCGAGCAGGTCTACATGAAGAACTACTACGTAGGCGGAACGCCGCAAATGGCCGGGACGCTGGGTGTGCGCTACTTCATCAAGTACTGGTTCCTCGGAGCGAGCATCAACGGGTTCGGGCGGAACTATGTCGACATCGCCCCCCTGCGGCGCATCGCCTCCAACTACACCAGCGTGAAACCGGGGAACGAGACACTGATGAACGCCTACCACAAGCTCACCTCGCAAGAGCGACTCGACGGCGGATTCACCATCGACCTCTCGGTAGGAAAGGTCATCTACCTGAAAGGCGGACACCAACTCAACATCAACGTGTCTGTCAACAACCTGCTCAACGACCGCGACATCTGCGTGAGCGGCTACGAGCAAGGACGCATGGACCTGGAATACCCCGACCGCTTCGGTTCGAAATACTATTACCTGCAGGGCATCAACTGCTTCTGCAACATCGGTTACAAATTCTAAACACTAATTTCAACATCCTATGAAAACGATGAAAACATTCCATCACATATTGCTGGGAGCCTGCCTGCTGGGCAGCACGTTCACATCCTGCGAAAGAGAATTTGATGCTCCCCCCTTGACCATGCCCACCTACACAGGTGCCAAGGCAAACATCTCCATCGCCGAACTGAAAGAGGCATATAAGGCCGCACAAGACGCCGCCATCACCATCACCGACGACTACGTGCTGCGGGCACGTGTGGCCGCCAACGATGAGTCCGGCAACATCTACAAGCAGATGATTATCCAGGACGAGACAGGCGGTATCGTCATCGGTGTGGACCAGGGAAGCACCTACAGCACCTACGAAGTGGGACAAGAGGTATTTGTCCAACTGAACGGCATGTGTATGTCGGCCTACGGAGGCGAGCTGCAACTGGGTTATCCCGACGCCTACCTCTACCGTACCCCGTGGGAAGATTTCCAGGAGCATGTGCTCCTCAACGGATGGCCGGAAGAAGAAAAGTTGAACGCCCTCATCGTGAACGATTTCACCAAACTGAACGCCAGCCACGTCTTCACCCTGGTGAAACTGAACAACGTGACGTTCGAGAACGGAGGTAAAAACACGTTTGCGCCCTCCGATGCCTATGGTTCGGAAAACCTTGTCGATGCCAACGGCAACAAACTGACCGTCCGCACCAGTTCGTACGCCTCGTTTGCAGCCGACAAACTGCCGAAAGGAAAAGGCACCGTCTACGGCATCCTCGGACGCTACAACGGCAACTTCCAGTTGAGCATCCGCAGCACGGCCGATATCCAAGACTTCGCCCAAACCGGCGAATCCGGTAACAACGGATCGGGTAGCGGTTCGGATTCGGGTAGCGGTTCGGATTCGGGTAGCGGTTCGGGTAGCGGCTCTGGCTCGGACAGCGGTTCCGGTTCAGGCAGCGGCTCAGGTAGCGGCTCAGGTTCGGACAGTGGTTCGGGCTCAGGAAGCGGTTCGGGCAGCGGCAGCGGTTCGGGTAGCGGTTCGGGCAGCGGCAATACCGTCTTCTACGAGACCTTCGGTTCGAGCGTGGCCAAGGGATCCGACGGCTACTGGCCGGGCGTGAATGCCTACACCGGCTGGGACAACAAGAACCTCACCTTCTCCGATCCGGGCATGACCGGTACCTACAGCAACGCCTCCGTCCGTCAGACCTCCACACTCGACCCGCACGTGTGGATGGCTGCCAATAAGGACAGCCAGTTGCAGATTGCCGGATTCAGCACGACGGGTCACACGACGCTGACCCTCTCCTACTCCATCACAGCCAACGACTCGGGCGACCAAAACGCCATCCGCGTCTATGCCGGCGACACGGAACTGACCGTTCCGGCCAAGGCCATCGCCACCACCAACTCGTACCAGACGGTGACGTTGACCGGCCTGACCCCGGGCTTCACCTCCATTACTTTCAAGTCCGAGACGGCCAGGAACACCGCCGGCTATCGCATCGACAACGTTAAACTGACTGCAGAATGAGACGATTTGCATTCATCATCACCCTTTTCCTGGGCGTGGCTGTTTTCCTGCCCGCCCAGGAAAAATACGCCGTCGGGTTCTACAACCTGGAGAACCTGTTCGACACGGAAGACGACCCTCGCATCAACGATGCCGACTTCACCCCGAAGGGCAACTACCAGTGGACCCCGAAGAAGTATAACCAGAAGCTGAACAAGCTGGCTTCGGTCATCACCCGCCTGGGCAAAGAACAATGTCCCGAGGGCATGGCCGTGCTGGGTGTGAGCGAGGTGGAGAACCGACGCGTCCTGGAAGACTTAGTGGCCAACAAACGGCTGGCCAGCCATCGGTTCGGCATCGTCCATCACGATTCGCCCGACCGCCGCGGCATCGATGTGGCCCTGCTCTACAACCCCGACTTATTCAGCGTGGAGTCTTATAAGGCCTATCCCATGGTGTCCAAGAAAGACACCGCCTTCCGCACGCGCGACCAGTTGCTCGTGAGCGGACAGCTGAAAGGCGAGCGGATGCACTTCATCATCAACCACTGGCCCTCACGCCGGGGCGGACGCGGAGGCAATATGCGTTGCCAGGCAGCCCTCGTCACCCGACACATCGTCGACTCGCTGTTCGCGGCCGAACCAACGGCCAAGATTGTCATCCTGGGCGACTTCAACGACAACCCCGACGACGAAAGCACACGCTACGTGCTGCGTGCCTCCGAAAAAATGGAGCAGGCCGAAGAGAGCGGGCTCTACAACGTGACGTGGAACTTCTGGACCAAAGGCATCGGCACCATCTGCTACCAGAACCAATGGAACCTGTTCGACCAAGTCATCATCTCGCAAGGCTTGCTGAGCCGACAATCCGGCCAGTTGCGATACGAGAGCATGGAAATATTCAACCGCGACTTCCTCATCCAAAAGGAAGGCAAATACAAAGGATATCCGCTCCGCACGTTCTCGGGCAACCGCTTCCAAAACGGCTACAGCGACCACTTCCCCGTGGTGCTCTATCTGCAGAAGTAGGCCCTACTCCTCCATTCCATTTAATCCACAAGGCGATGTCCCACCACCAAACGGGACATCGCCTTGTTGTTTTATACCTACATGCGAAAACAGGACGAGTACCCTCAAGCCGTCGCGTGAGTACTCACAAGTAGCCACGAGAGTACTCGCCGACCGCCACGCGAGTACTCACATACGAAGTGGAGTATTGTCAGTGACGCAGCAGGACACTTCCGCACGGCCCATTCCCATGAACGCGCGACAGTCCTCGCGAGGAATCGCCTTGCAGGAGAAATCCTGCCCATCGAAGCAGCAAACGGGAGGTCATCCCGCAAAACCTGCTATGAAACATATACCGACCGCTTGCCTATAAGCACAAGAATACCGTCCTTTGCGTTCAGAACAGTTCAGCATAGATAAACTCCTTATTTATAATGAAAAGAACAGAACAGACCGAGTTAGGAAGCAGTGTAAGCAAGGTGCGCTCGCTGGCAGATACCCTGGCAGAGGAAATACGGAAAAAGAAGTATGCCGTTGGCACTCCCTTACCCTCCATCAACTGCCTCAGCCGAAGGTACGGCGTGTCGCGCGACACCGTTTTCAAGGCGTTTGCCGAACTGCGCAGCCGGAAGTTGATTGCCTCCGCACCGGGCAAGGGATATTACGTCAACGCCACACAGCGGACCATCTTCCTGTTGCTGGACGAATACTCCCCCTTCAAGGACACGCTGTACAACAGTTTTGTACAACACTTGCCATCGGCCCACTACAAGGTGGACCTTTGGTTTCATCAGTATAATGAGGAAATCTTCAGCCAGGTGCTGAGCGCAGCCATCGGACGCTACGACTATTACGTCGTCATGAACTTCGACAACGAGCGGCTTTCGCCTTTGGTGAGCCGCTTGCCAGCCTCGCGTCTGCTGTTGCTGGACTTCGGCCGTTTCGACAAACAGCCGTATGCTTACCTCTGCCAGAACTTCGACGAATCATTCTACGAAGCATTGGAGACACTGACCGAGCGGATACTTTCCTACCGTCGGATCATCTTTCAGCTGCCAGCACACTCGCACCATCCTCGCGTGTCGGCCGAGGCGCTGCTGCGTTACGCTTCCGCACACGGATTGTCCGCCGAAGTGAGCACGGAAGAAACCATTGAGCAGGCGAGGGAGAAAACGCTCTACGTGGTGATTCGCCAAATCGACGTGGTCAGCCTCATCAAGGCAGGTAGACGGAGCGGCTTGCACTGTGGCGCAGACTATGGCCTGATTGCCTACAACGACACCCCTGCCTACGAGGTGATTGGCCAAGGCATCACGGCCATGACAATCGACTGGGCCGAGATGGGCCGTAGGGCCGCCCGCTTCATTACCCACGATGAGGTTCCGAGGGACTACCTCCCCACCATCGTCCGCCTGCGCGGTTCGTTGTGAGCGACACCGAGACAGGCAAGAGAGAAAGAGAGAAAGAAAACAATGTTAACCAATTATCTTCATTCAATTCATCTACAAAAAGCAATGAACCGTTATCCTAAAATCGGAATCCGCCCCACCATCGATGGTCGGCAGGGCGGTGTGCGCGAAAGCCTGGAAGAGAAGACCATGAATCTGGCCAAAGCAGTGGCCGAGTTAATCACCACCAACGTGAAGAACGGCGATGGCAGTCCCGTGGAATGCGTCATTGCCGACTCGACCATCGGACGGGTGGCCGAAAGTGCCGCTTGCGCCGAGAAGTTTGAGCGCGAAGGCGTAGGGGCCACCATCACCGTCACCTCTTGCTGGTGCTACGGTGCCGAGACCATGGACATGAATCCCTACTATCCGAAAGCCGTATGGGGATTCAATGGCACCGAGCGTCCGGGTGCGGTCTACCTGGCTGCCGTATTGGCCGGCCATGCGCAAAAGGGGCTGCCTGCGTTCGGCATCTACGGCCGCGACGTGCAGGACCTCGACGACAACAGCATCCCGGCCGACGTGGCCGAGAAGATTCTCCGCTTTGCCCGTGCCGCCCAGGCCGTGGCCACCATGCGCGGCAAGTCGTACCTCTCCATGGGTAGCGTATCTATGGGTATCGCCGGATCGATTGTCAATCCGGACTTCTTTCAGGAATACCTGGGGATGCGCTGCGAATCGGTCGACTTGACCGAAATCATCCGCCGCATGACCGAGGGCATCTATGACAAGGAAGAGTTTGCCAAGGCGATGGCCTGGACAGAGAAATACTGCAAGCCGCACGAAGGGCAAGACTTCAACCAACCCGCGAAAATCAAGACCCGCGAGCAGAAGGAGGCCGACTGGGAGTTCATTGTGAAAATGACCCTCATCATGCGCGACCTGATGAAGGGCAATCCGAAACTGCGCGAGATGGGCTTCAAGGAGGAGGCACTGGGACACAATGCCATCGCAGCCGGATTCCAGGGGCAACGGCAGTGGACTGACTTTTATCCCAACGGAGACTACTCGGAGGCATTGCTCAACACCTCGTTCGACTGGAACGGCATCCGCGAAGCCTTTGTCGTGGCCACCGAGAACGATGCCTGCAACGGAGTGGCCATGCTCTTCGGCCATCTGCTCAGCAACCGCGCACAAATCTTCTCCGACGTGCGTACCTACTGGAGCCCCGAAGCCGTGAAGCGCGTCACCGGCAAGGAACTGACCGGACTGGCCCAGAACGGAATCATCCACCTGATCAACTCGGGTGCCACCACCCTCGACGGCACCGGACAGCAGACGAATGCCGAAGGCCAGCCAGCCATGAAGCCGTTCTGGGAAATCACCGAAGAGGAGGTCGAGAAATGCTTGGAGGCCACCACCTGGTATCCGGCCAACCGAGACTATTTCCGGGGCGGCGGTTTCTCGTCCAACTTCCTCTCGAAGGGTGGTATGCCAGTAACCATGAGCCGGCTGAACCTGGTGAAAGGCCTGGGCCCCGTGCTGCAGATTGCCGAAGGATGGACCGTCGAAATCGACCCGGAAGTGCATCGCCTGCTGAACGAACGCACCGACCGCACATGGCCCACCACGTGGTTCGTCCCCCGATTGTGCGACAAACCGGCCTTCAAGGATGTCTACTCCGTCATGAACAACTGGGGAGCCAACCACGGTGCCATCAGCTACGGACACATCGGCCAGGACCTCATCACGCTGGCCTCGATGTTACGCATCCCCGTCTGCATGCACAATGTGGACGACGACCGCATCTTCCGTCCTGCCGCATGGAATGCGTTCGGGATGGACAAGGAAGGAGCCGACTATCGTGCCTGCCAAAACTACGGTCCCATCTACAAGTAAACCATCCTACGTACAACCTCAGAAAACCAACGACATGATTACCGACCAACACATAGAGAAATTCCTCGCCGAGGCCCACCGCGTAGGCGAGGCCGGTCTGACCGTATGCAGCAGCGGCAACCTCTCCTGGCGCATCGGCGACGAGGCACTGCTGTCCGGCACCGGGTCGTGGGTACCCAGCCTGACACGCGAAAAGGTGTCGCGCTGCCGGATAGAGACGGGCGAGGTACTCAACGGGGTCAAGCCCTCGATGGAGCATGGATTCCACCTCGGCATACTGCGTGCCCGACCGGATGTGAACGTGGTGCTTCACTTCCAATCGCCCTATGCCACCGCCTTAGCCTGCATGAAAGAGATTCCGGCCGACCTCAACGTCACGGCCGAAGTGCCCTGCCATGTAGGGTCCGACATCCCGGTGATTCCGTACTACCGCCCCGGCTCGCCGGAACTGGCAGCCGCCGTGGTGGACGCACTCACCCACCACAACTCCGCTCTGCTACGCAAACACGGGCAAGTGGTCTGCGGGAAGGACTTCGACCAGGCTTTCGAACGAGCCATGTTCTTCGAAATGGCCTGCCGCATCGCCATCCTGACGGGAGGGCGTTTCAACACCCTGTCCGAAGCAGAGATAGACGACCTGGAAACGTACATCTTAGGCAAGAAGACGAAATGAGAGAAGCATATTTGGCTATCGACCTCGGAGGCGGCAGTGGCAGAGTCATTGCCGGCTTCGAGGAAGCCGGCGAACTGCAGTTGGACACGGTCAGCCGGTTTCCCAACCGCCAGGTGGAACTGGGCGGTCGCATCTACTGGGATTTCCTCTCCTTGTTCGAGGACATGAAACGGGGCATCCGGCAGGCGGCGGAAAAGGGGTACCGAATCCGAAGCATCGGCATCGACACATGGGGCGTGGACTTCGGGCTGATTGACCGCAACGGACGGTTGCTGGGCAACCCGGTCTGTTACCGCGACCACCGCACCGACGGCCTACCCGAGCGTTTCTTCGCATCACACGACGCACAGGCTCACTACGCCGCGTGCGGCACACAGGTGATGCCCATCAACACACTCTTTCAGCTGTATTCCATAAAACTGGAGAACGACCCGCAACTGGAGGCGGCCGACCGCCTGCTTTTCATGCCCGACCTGTTCAGCTATTTCCTGACGGGGGTGGCCAACAATGAATACACCATTGCCTCCACCTCCGAACTGATGGATATCCGCACAGGACAGTGGAACTACCCGCTGATAGAAGAGTTGGGACTTCCGACACAGATTTTTGGCGAGATTGTCCTGCCGGGAAGCCATCGCGGCGTACTGACACCCGCCCTGATGGCGGAACTCGGCATCGACTACGAGGTGCCGGTGGTAGCCGTCGCCTCGCACGACACCGCCAGTGCCGTCTGTGCCATCCCACCCGCTGCCGATGGAGGATGTACCGCCTTTCTCAGTTCTGGCACCTGGTCGTTGCTGGGCGTGCGAACCGAACGACCCATCCTCAGCGAGGAGGCCCGTCGGAGCGGATTTACCAACGAGGGAGGAGCCGACGGCAAAATCTGCTTCCTGCAAAACATCACCGGGCTGTGGATGCTGCAACGGCTGATGGCAGTCTGGAAAGAACAGGGACTGGACACGGCATACGATCGGCTGATCGACGAGGCCGAGAAGGCGGACTTCGACGCACTGATCGACGTGGACGACCCTCGCCTGGTCAGCCCGGCCTCCATGTCGGATGCCATTGCCAACTGCTGCCGCACCAGCGGACAGCCTGTGCCGCACACACGGGGCGAACTGGTAAGGTGCGTGCTCCGCTCGCTGGCCGACCGTTATCGTCGGGCCATCGAAGGGCTCAACGCACTCCTGCCGACACCAGTCGAGCGGTTGCGCATCATTGGCGGAGGGGCACAAAACCATTTCCTCAACCGGCTCACCGCCGAGGCAACCGGACTCCCCGTCGAAGCCGGCCCCGTCGAAGCCACTGCCATCGGCAACATCCTGATCCAAAAGCAGGCACACCCCCTGAACCAACAATCATTCTGATTCATCCACCTTACTTGCATACCATGAACAAAAACACACTGAGCCGAAAGGGCAACTATGTAATACCTTTTATCCTTATCACCTCCTGCTTTGCACTATGGGGGTTTGCCAACGACATCACCAACCCCATGGTGAAGGCGTTCTCCAAAATCTTCCGCATGAGTGTGACCGATGGCGCACTGGTGCAAGTGGCCTTCTATGGAGGCTATTTCGCCATGGCCTTTCCGGCCGCCATGTTCATCCGACGCTTCAGCTACAAGGCTGGCGTACTCATGGGCTTAGGCCTCTATGCCTTGGGGGCCCTCGCGTTCCTCCCGGCCAAGCAAACGGGAGAGTACTACCCGTTCCTGCTGGCCTACTTCGTCATGACTTGCGGACTCTCTTTCCTGGAGACCAGCTGCAACCCCTACATCCTCTCCATGGGCGACGAGGAGAGCGCCACGCGACGGCTCAACCTGGCCCAGGCCTTCAACCCCATCGGATCGCTGCTGGGCATGTATGTAGCCATGAACTTCATCCAAAACCGGCTGAACCCGTTGGACACCGTGCAGCGCGCCCAACTCGCATCCGCCGAGTTTGAAGCCGTCAAGGAAGCCGACCTCTCCGTGCTGATTGCCCCCTATCTGGTGATCGGGGTGGTGATTCTGCTGATGCTGGCCGTAATCCGGCTGACGCCCATGCCGCGTAATGCCGACAAGAGCCATTCCATTGATTTCCTGCCTACGCTGAAGCGCATCTTCAGCCTGAGGCGATACCGATACGGAGTGGTGGCCCAGTTCTTTTACGTGGGTGCGCAAATCATGTGCTGGACCTTCATCATCCAGTATGGCACGCGCCTCTTCATGAGTCAGGGCATGGAGGAGCAGGCGGCCGAGGTGCTCTCGCAGCAATACAACATCGTTGCAATGATTATCTTCTGCGCCAGCCGCTTCGTCTGCACCTTCATGCTGCGCTATGTCCGCCCCGGCAGGTTGCTGATGGCTCTGGCCTGCGCGGCAGTGGTGCTCACCTGCGGAGTGATTCTCTGCCAAAACACGTATGGCCTCTATTGCCTGGTAGGCGTGTCGGCCTGTATGTCGCTCATGTTTCCCACCATCTACGGCATTGCCCTGCACGGACTGGGCGACGATGCCAAATTTGGTGCAGCGGGCCTCATCATGGCCATCCTCGGAGGTTCCGTGCTTCCCCCGCTACAGGCCTCCATCATCGACTGCAAGGAATTGTTCGGGATGCCAGCCGTAAACGTGTCGTTCGTACTTCCGCTCATCTGCTTCGTTGTCATCGTCGGCTACGGCTATGCCATGAGGAGGAGGGACTAAGCCTCAATCGTTTCTGAAGAGACCGGCCCTACTCCGGCTGGACCGGAAAAGGCCTTCCAAATCGCACTTTGCCTCCCTGCACACCATCTTGTTTACGTGTGTACACGCGAAGCGGTTTGTGTGTACACGCGTTGAGTGATGTGAATACGGCATTCATCGTGGGGTCAAAGAACCAGGTGTCCGTACCTCTGCGTGAAACGCAAGCCACCGGATGCAGAAGAGGCTGTGTCAAAACTTCCAATTTTGGCACAGCCTCAAAGGTGCGTCAGAATAGTCGAGATGCAAGGCGCTGAGGCTGAGGTCGAAGGAAGTGTTGGCGTACACGACCAAGACCGAATGCCGATAGCAACGCCGCAGACGGGCCATGATGACACACCGCCTTCAATCGTATTCCAGACCTTCTGCGGTTAATCTCCTGTCTGCTTCGGTGCCGTCCGCAATTTCACCAACGAATCGCCCAGCAGCGAGCGGCAACCACGGAAACCTTCGGCGATGCGGGCATTCAGTTCGGCTACCTCGTCTTGATAGTCGGTACGCAGGCCGCAATTCCAGGCCTCCAGCAAAGGATGCGTATCCAAAAGATGCTGCATCAGTTCGGCTCGCGAAGGGGTTTTCTCCAACCGGCTGTATGCCTCGTAGGTATAGTCCAGAAAGGCCACGCTGGCACCGATACCCCGGTTGTCGAGCAAGTAGTCATCGACAAGGGGTGTGGGATAGGCCAGCCGGCCTCGGTAATAGACATCAGCCGGAGCCGGATAGGAAAGAATCTCCGTGCGGGCTTCGTTCATCAACACCGGCACGCGGTCGCGATAGTCGTGCCTGGTCTTGTAGACAATGGCCTTCGGGCCGGGCACAAAAGAGGGAGCGGTCATCTGTGTAGAAAAAGGCAGGTCGCCCACTGCCTTCCCGGTTCGACAAGACGGCAGCAGGGCGACACATGCGATGATAAATACGAATGGTTTCATACGCCAATAAGGTTATTTCACCTGTTTGCAAACAACCGTGCCAACGGATGTGGACACTTGCACAAGATACGTACCGGAGGGCAGCGAAGCAGGGTCGACAATGACAACTCCCTCGGCCGATGCGCCATATTCGGCCACGACACGTCCCGAGAGATCGATGACGCGAACGCCCAACAACCGTTCGGCAGACTCAACACGCCACGTCCGTCCGTCAGCGCGGACCTGAACGCCGGCCGCCTCGGCAGTTGCCCTATCCAACGATGAACCTTCGGCCAACACCTGAACCCGGTAGGGCTCGTCGGACAAGAACCACGGACTCAGCATCGAACGTTCAAGCGCCGGATAGACGTTGTACGTGCCCGGGGCAACATTGAGAATCGACTTAAATGTCAACGTCTTGCTCTCGCCGTCGCGCAGATAAACGCCTTCCACGCCAAGCATCACTTGCTGCTCGCCCACCTCCATCAGCAGGCATACGGCCTGGTTCAACTCGGCACCTGTGTTGCTCACTGTCAGACGGAAGACTCCTTCCTTGCCCTTCACCAGTTTGCCCTCGACCTCGAAATCCGTCACCTGCGGCAGGGCCTGCGGTGCATCGGTCTGCGAGAATGTCGTCGTGTCGTCTTTCTTCGTCACAGTCAGGTAGGCAGGCTGATACGAGGGAACGGGCACGGGAATCCATCCGTTTTGGTCGTCGGACTTGGTCACCAAACGCATGCGATAGGTCCCCTGCTTGAAATGTTCGCTCTTCACAGTCTGGGTCAGACCGATGGCGCGACTGCTTTTCACGGTCACGGTTCCCATATCAAACGTGTACGAGTCGGATTCATTTTCCAGGAGGCAATACAAGTTGTCCTTGAAATCGGCCACACCGAAATTAAGCAGAGCAAACGAGATGTTGGCCTGGACGATACCCGAGATGGAGGCCTGATTGCAATCCATGAACAACAGCCGCAGGTCGGCCTTCTGCGTGTTCTCCGCGCCCTCGGCCAGCGGTTGGATACCCACCAAGGCAGACTGTCCGTAGTTATAACCACCTGCTCCCCCGCCAACGCCTTCTGTCTCCGGCTGGAGCACGCTCAACGCAAAATAGCCATCGCTCTGCCCGTTCCATCCCCAGTTGATGTGGAAGAAGCCGTCGGCATCGTAGCCGTCGCACACAAAGGAGTGCCCTCCCCCGCTCGACTGGCCGTTGTAAACCACGGGGCGTCCCTGGCTCAGTTCGGTGCGCAAGAGTTCCTCCCAGGCAGGTGTGTCGTAATAGTCACGATAACACAGGCGGATGGTGGTTCCGTCGTAATTGAATGTATTGACGAAAGCACTAAGCATATTGAAATCCGTCGCTCCACTCACACGATTATAGTCCATCCGCATGGCTGCGCCGCAGTGGAACATCAGCGTAGCCACCGCCGCAGACTCCTCGGCGGTATAGGCACCCGTCTCGTACCGCTCGAGCATGTGTTCCCAGTCGTAGGTGGTAGCACCGAAATCAGCCTCTACCGCCAGCTTCAAAGTACTGGTCGTATAACTGCACGAACCGATGCCCTGTTTCGGATAGCGGTAGTAACGCATGACCTGCGCCATCGAGGTGGCCGCGCATCCGGTCACACAACGGCTGAAAAGGTTGTACTTGGGGCAAAGGCTGTTGAACGGAGCGGTCTGTCCATAGGCAATCTGCCCCAACAAGGGTTCTACCGAGGCCGGCAACGTACTCTCGGCCGTAGCCTTGGTACGCACCTGTCCGGGTAGGTTGTCCAACGCATCGCGATAGGTGTCGAGCCATGCGGCCATGTTCTCAGGCAGATTCTCGAGGTCAAACCGGCCCGTATCGGCATAGCCCAGCACGTTGCGTGTGCGGTCGTCGGCCGACACGATGACAAAGCCACTACCGGCTTCACGATTGAATACATAGAAACGGTTGACATCTGTCTGCACATTCGCATCGGTATAGGCCAAGGTCAATGCCTCCGAAGCCAGTCCACGCGCAGGTGCACAATGTGTCTTCCGTAAAAAGGTCCGGGCCACGCCTTCAGCCGTGCTGACATCCACAGGGCCGGCAAACGCCTGCACGGCCAGCAGACTGATAAAGGCGAAAGAAACATAGATTCTGTTCATAGGTTAAAGTATTCTTGTGTCAATTAGGTTCTCGGCAATAGGCTTACAGTGTCACACCGGTCTTAAAAATAGCAATCTCGCGGTAGCCTTTCCGCTCGTTGTTGGTCTGTTCACCACTGGCCACCCGGATGACGTAGTCCACAAAGCGCTCAAGGGTCTGTTCCATCGGTTCGTTCTCAACGATGACACCGGCGTTGAAGTCAATCCATCCGGGCTTGTTGGCCGCCAAGGCCGAGTTGGTAGAAATCTTCATCGTCGGAACATACGTGCCGAAAGGCGTTCCACGTCCGGTGGTGAACAATACGAGATGGCATCCGCACGAAGCCAAGGCGGTAGCGGCCACCAGGTCGTTGCCCGGAGCAGACAACAGGTTCAAGCCCTTCACCTGCAAGCGTTCGCCATAAGGCATGACGCCTTCCACATAACTCTTGCCACACTTCTGCGTGCAACCGAGTGCCTTGTCCTCCAGCGTGGAGATGCCGCCCGCCTTGTTGCCCGGCGAGGGATTCTCGCCCACCGGCTCGCCGTGGGAGAGGAAGTATTCCTTAAAGTCGTTGATGAGTTTCACTGTCTGGTCGAACAGCTCACGATTACGGCAGCGGTTCATCAGGATGGTTTCCGCGCCAAACATTTCCGGCACTTCGGTCAGCACCGACGTTCCGCCCTGGGCGATGAGGAAGTCAGAGAACATACCCAGCAACGGATTGGCCGTGATGCCGGAGAAGCCGTCGGAGCCTCCACACTTCAAGCCTACACGCAGTTCCGAAAGGGGCACGTCCACACGTTTGTCCTCGCGAGCCTTGGCGTAGAGTTGGCGAAGCACCTTCATGCCTTCTTCCACCTCGTCGCCCTGCACCTTCTGCGACACGAGGAAGGCCACACGTTCGGGGTCGTATTCGCCCACAAATTCGCGGAACACGTCGGGCTGGTTGTTCTCGCAGCCAAGGCCGACCACCAACACGGCCCCTGCATTGGGATGGAGCACCATGTCGCGCAGGATTTTTTTGGTATTCTCATGGTCGTCGCCCAACTGCGAGCAACCGTAGTTGTGCGGGAAGGCCACGATGGCATCCACGCCCTCGCCGTTGGTCTCGCGACGGAGGTTTTCGGCCAATTGGTTGACGATGCCGTTCACGCATCCGACCGTAGGAACAATCCATATCTCGTTGCGGACACCTACGTCGCCGTTTTTGCGCCGATAGCCCTTGAAGGTCAGCCCGCGCTGGGGGATATCCAGTTCAACCGTTTTCGGATCATAGGTATAGGAAAGCAAACCGGCCAGGTTGGTCCGAATGTTGTTTTCGTTCACCCAGCATCCTTGCTTCAGAGCCTGGCGGGCATGACCGATGGGATAACCGTATTTGATGACATTTTCACCCTCGGCAAAGTCTTTCAAGGCGATTTTATGCCCGGCGGGAACATCCTCGGTCAGGCGGATGGTTGTATTATCCACGCAGATTTCTTCTCCGGCCTTCAAGGCAGAGATGGCAACGACCACGTTGTCGGCCGGGTTGATTTTAAGGTACTTAGTTTCCATGTTTTCGTTTGAATTGATTTATTGTTGAAATTTCATATAATAGTCGATGGTTTCCTTGGCTATCAAGTCGATAGGCATGTAGTTGACCGGCGCCACCTCCTTTTTGAAGATGAGGTGGTTGCAGAAGGCCTCCACGCTGTGATAGCCCTGCAGTTCCGGCTGCTGGGCGATGAGGAAGGTGACGTAGCCCGCTTTCAGACTCTGCACGTTGCGCTCCAGCAGGTCGTAACCCAAGAGGTTGAAATCCCCGATGCCGCGCGACTGCAGGTATTCGCCCACGATGTAGACTTTGGAATTGAACGTGATGCCGCAGCGGACCGCAGGATGTTCGGCCAGGAAGGTTTCGATGCGCGAGAAATCTTCTTCGGGTTTCTTCACGTAGAGGTCGAGTTCCAGGATGCGGCAGTCGGGGTGATGCTCCTGCATGTACTGCCGGAACCCTTTTTCCCGGTTTTCCTGCTGGTTCGAACCGACGATGCCTTCGTTTATCTTCCGGAAGATGACCAGTTCGTCGGGTTTTCCCGCCATCATCATCAGCATCCGTGCGGCAAAGTAGCCGCTTTGATGCGAATGTTGTCCGAAGAAAGCCAGCGCCGGAACCTCGCGCAGGTTGGAGTCTATATATATATAAGGTATAGCGGCGGCATTCAGCCGGTCGGTGAACAGACGTGTGCAATGCTCGGCCGTCGGGGCAAAGATGACACCGTCCGGTGCATCCTTCAAGGCTTCGTCGCCTTCGGAAAGGAACGAGCGGTAGTCGTATGGGTCGTAATACCTCAACCGGATGGAAACTTGGAAATCGGAAAAAGCAGCGGCGGCCTCGTGGATGCCTTTTTCTACCGCCGTCCAGTATTCGCCCTCCTCGTGCATAGGGAGCAGACAAGCGATGGTGTACTTCTTGTTCGACGCCAATGCGCTGGCATACTTGTTCGGCTGATAATCCAATTGAGCGAGAATCTCCTCCACCCTTTTCCGGCTGGCTTCCGAAACTCCCGCCCTTCCGTGGATGACCCTATCCACCGTCCCGACCGACACATCGGCCAGCCGGGCTATATCCTTGATGCGGATCCGTTCGGGCAACTTGCTCATTTTATACCTTTTTTATCTATCGGCGTCCGCAGGCGTAATTGTGTGCGCACACAATGACAGATTTTATTTTTCCGATACAAATATATAACAATTTTTGTAATTACGAAAATTGTTGTATCTTTGTGCGCGTACACGAAACAAGGTTTCAAAGTCTAATGCTATGTATGTATTTCCTTTGTATCAAAGGTTTGTGTATGCCTGCAAGCAGGCGATAATAAATTGAAAGAGATATAATACATTGATATACATAACTTATTTATTAAAAAACGCACTATTATGGGAAAGAAAGTTGTTACCTTAGGTGAAATCATGTTGCGTCTGTCTACTCCGGGCAATACGCGTTTCGTTCAATCCGACTCCTTCGACGTGGTATACGGCGGTGGCGAGGCCAACGTGGCTGTCAGCTGTGCCAACTACGGTCACGAGGCATACTTTGTGACGAAACTTCCGAAACATGAAATCGGCCAGTCTGCTGTCAACGCATTGAGAAAATTCGGCGTGAAAACGGATTTCATCGCCCGTGGCGGCGACCGCGTAGGTATCTACTATCTGGAAACCGGTGCTTCCATGCGTCCGAGCAAGGTCATCTACGACCGCGCCCACTCTGCCATTGCCGAAGCTGATGCTTCCGATTTCGATTTCGATGCCATCATGGAAGGAGCCGACTGGTTCCACTGGTCGGGCATCACGCCGGCCATCTCCGACAAGGCTGCCGAACTGACCCGTCTGGCTTGCGAAGCCGCCAAGCGTCACGGCGTAACGGTTTCGGTCGACCTGAACTTCCGCAAGAAACTGTGGACGAAGGAAAAAGCACAATCCATCATGCGCCCCTTGATGCAGTATGTTGACGTCTGCATCGGCAACGAAGAAGACGCTGAACTCTGCCTCGGCTTCAAGCCCGACGCTGACGTAGAAGGCGGCAAGACCGACGCTGCCGGCTACAAAGGCATTTTCCAGGCCATGGCCAAGGAATTCGGCTTCAAGTATGTCATCTCCACGCTGCGCGAATCCTTCTCGGCTACGCACAACGGATGGAAGGCCATGATCTACAACGGTACGGAATTCTACGAATCGAAGCGCTACGACATCAACCCGATCATCGACCGCGTCGGTGGTGGCGACTCCTTCTCCGGCGGTATCATCCACGGCCTCATGACGAAGCCCAACCAGGGCGAAGCCCTCGAATTCGCCGTAGCCGCATCGGCTCTGAAGCACACCATCAACGGCGACTTCAACCTCGTTTCGGTAGAAGAAGTAGAAGCATTGGCCGGTGGCGACGCATCCGGTCGCGTACAGCGCTAATGCAAACATCCTGTTTAACATCCTTATTGAATTAAAAGACAGACAATGGCAAAGTTTGATAAAATAGCCGTCCTGAACAAAATCGGTTCGACCGGCATGGTGCCTGTGTTCTACCACAAAGACGCAGAAGTAGCAAAGAAAGTAGTAAAAGCCTGCTATGAAGGCGGTGTTCGCGCCTTCGAATTCACCAACCGCGGCGACTTCGCTCACGAAGTGTTTGCCGAAGTAGTGAAGTATGCAGCCAAGGAATGCCCCGAAATGGCCATGGGCGTGGGTTCCATCGTCGACCCCGCTACGGCTTCGCTCTACATCCAACTGGGTGCCAACTTCGTGGTAGGTCCGCTCTTCAACCCCGAAATCGCCAAGGTGTGCAACCGCCGTCTGGTGGCCTACACGCCGGGATGCGGCAGCGTGTCTGAAGTAGGCTTCGCACAGGAAATGGGTTGCGACCTCTGCAAAATCTTCCCGGGCGACGTGCTCGGACCGAAGTTGGTGAAGGGCCTGCTGGCTCCGATGCCGTGGTCGAAACTGATGGTGACAGGTGGTGTGGAACCGACGCAAGAGAACATCGCTTCGTGGATCAAAGCCGGTGTGTTCTGCGTGGGCATGGGCTCCAAACTGTTCCCGAAAGACAAAGTGGCTGCCGAAGACTGGGCATACGTCACTGAGAAATGCAAGGAAGCGCTGGCCTACGTAGCCGAAGCACGCAAGTAAGCCGCCTCCCCAAACCCAAAGCGGCCTGCCTCGTGCAGGCCGCCTACGTCTTCCTCCCGGAAGCCTTTGCAACCGGACGAAGACGTCTCTATCATTTTGTTTAAAGGTGTTTTAAAGGTGATGAGCCACCGGGAAAGCCCAGCGGAAAAGGGTTCCCGGTGGCTTTGTTTTTAGCCTAAAAACGAACGTTCTTGTCCGAGGGAGGCGAAAAGTCAAGGATTTTATATAGATTTGCACTCCAAAACAAGAACTTATAAATATTTGGTGAACCATGCTTACTATCAAGTTTATCGCAGACCACACGGACGAAGTCATCCGCGGTTTAGAAAAGAAGCACTTCAAAAATGCTCACGAAGCCATTGAAAGGGCGCTGGAGCTGGACAAGAAAAGAAGAAACGCCCAAAACCAACTGGATAAGAATCTGGCCGAAGTGAACGCCACCTCCAAGTCCATCGGACAACTGATGAAGGAAGGCAAGAAAGAAGAGGCCGAGGCCGCTCGCGCCAAAGTGAGCGAAATGAAAGAGAGCAACAAGGCGCTGCAGGCCCAGATGGACCAGGCGGCCGCCGACCTGCAGGAACTGCTCTACACCATCCCCAACATCCCCTACGACAGCGTGCCCGAAGGTACAGGTGCCGAAGACAACGTGGTGGAGAAGATGGGCGGCATGGAAAAGCCGTTGCCCGAGAACGCCCTACCCCACTGGGAACTGGCCAAGAAATACGACCTCATCGACTTCGACCTGGGCGTGAAAATCACCGGCGCGGGATTCCCCGTTTATAAAGGCAAAGGCGCGCAACTGCAACGCGCCCTCATCAACTTCTTCCTCGACGAGGCCCGCAAGGCCGGCTACACCGAGATCATGCCGCCGACGGTGGTCAACGCCGCTTCGGGCTACGGCACCGGACAGTTGCCCGACAAGGAAGGCCAGATGTACCACTGCGAGGTGGACGACCTCTACCTCATCCCCACGGCCGAGGTGCCCGTGACGAACATCTACCGCGACGTCATCCTCGACGAGAAACAACTCCCCATCATGAACTGCGCCTACACGCAATGCTTCCGCCGCGAAGCAGGTTCGTATGGCAAGGACGTGCGCGGACTCAACCGCCTGCACGAGTTCTCGAAAGTCGAGCTGGTGCGCATCGACAAGCCGGAACACTCCAAGCAGTCGCACCAGGAGATGCTCGACCACGTCGAGGGCCTGCTCCAGAAACTGGAACTGCCCTATCGCATCCTGCGCCTCTGCGGCGGCGACATGAGTTTCACGGCCGCCCTCTGCTTCGACTTCGAAGTCTACTCCGAAGCACAGAAACGCTGGCTCGAGGTCAGCTCGGTGTCCAACTTCGACACCTATCAGGCCAACCGCTTGAAATGCCGCTACCGCAACGCCGACAAGAAAATCGAGTTGTGCCATACGCTCAACGGTTCCGCTCTGGCCCTGCCGCGCATCGTAGCCGCCCTCTTGGAGAACAACCAGACGCCCGAAGGCATCCGCATCCCCAAGGCCTTGGTACCCTATTGCGGATTCGACCTCATCGACTAAGCCTACGGCCTATTTATCAACCCTTATCGACAACCTGACATGAACAGAATCGTAGCGAAGGAACACTTCTCCGAGAAGGTGTTCAAACTGGAAATAGAAGCGCCTCTCATCGCCAAGGCCCGCAAGGCCGGACACTTCGTCATCGTCCGCGTGGGCGAAAAGGGCGAACGCATGCCGCTGACCATCGCCAAGGCCGACACGACGAAGGGCACCATCACCTTGGTGGTGCAGGAAGTGGGCCTTTCGTCCACCAAACTGTGCCAACTGGAGGTGGGCGACTACATCACCGACGTGGTCGGCCCGCTGGGCCAAGCCACCCACATCGAACGGTTCGGCACCGTGGTGTGCGCCGGAGGAGGCGTGGGCGTAGCCCCGATGCTTCCCATCGTGCAGGCCCTCAAGGCGGCCGGGAACCGCGTCATCACCGTCCTGGCCGGACGGACCAAGGAACTCATCATCCTCGAGAAGGAGATGCGCGAAAGTTCGGACGAGGTCATCATCATGACCGACGATGGTTCGTACGGCCGAAAGGGCCTCGTGACGGAAGGCGTGGAAGCGGTCATCCAGCGCGAGAAGGTGGACAAATGCTTCTGCATCGGTCCGGCCATCATGATGAAGTTCGTGTCGTTGCTGACCAAGAAATACGGCATCTCCACCGACGTGTCGCTCAACACCATCATGGTGGACGGCACGGGCATGTGCGGTGCCTGCCGCATCACCGTGGGCGGAAAGACCAAGTTCGTCTGCGTGGACGGGCCGGAGTTCGACGCCCATCAGGTGGACTTCGACGAGATGCTGAAGCGCATGGGCGCCTTCAAGAACATCGAACGCGAAGAGATGCACAAACTGGACCATCCCCAGGCCTGCGAAGCCGAAAAGGCGCAGCCGGCCGATGAGGACGACCGCAACGCCCCCTGGCGCGAAGAACTGCGCAAGCGTCTGAAGGCCAAGGAACGGGCCGACATTCCCCGTGTGAAGATGAACGAACTCGACCCCGAGTACCGTTCGCACAGCCGCAAGGAGGAGGTCAACCTCGGCCTGAACGAGGAGCAGGCCCTCACCGAGGCCCAGCGATGCCTCGACTGCGCCAATCC
The DNA here is from genome assembly GCA_051875715.1 of Bacteroidaceae bacterium. Lineage (GTDB taxonomy): Bacteria > Bacteroidota > Bacteroidia > Bacteroidales > Bacteroidaceae > DYCT01. The sequence continues at coordinate 30,997 of JBJEHD010000077.1, read as the reverse complement.
GGGCTGCATGACCGGCTGCCCCGTGGGCATCAACATCCCGGCCTTCGTGAAGAACATCGAGCGCGGCGAATTCCTGCGTGCCGCCCAGGTGCTGAAGCAAACCAGCGCCCTGCCGGCCGTGTGCGGACGTGTCTGCCCGCAAGAGAAGCAATGCGAGTCGAAGTGCATCCACCTGAAGATGGGCAAGCCCGCCGTGGCCATCGGCTACCTCGAACGCTTCGCAGCCGACTACGAACGCGAAAGCGGACAGATCTCGCTGCCCGAGACGGCTCCGAAGAACGGCATCCACGTGGCCGTCATCGGTTCCGGACCGGCCGGACTCTCCTTTGCCGGCGACATGGCCAAGCGGGGCTACGAGGTGACGGTGTTCGAAGCGTTGCACGAAATCGGCGGCGTGCTGAAGTACGGCATCCCCGAGTTCCGCCTCCCCAACCGCATCGTCGACGTGGAGATTGAGAACCTGGCCCGCATGGGCGTCGACTTCCAAAAAGACTGCATCGTGGGCAAGACCATCAGCGTGGACCAACTGCGCGAAGAGGGCTACCAAGGCATCTTCGTGGCCTCGGGAGCCGGACTGCCCAACTTCATGGGCATCCCGGGCGAGAACTCCATCAACATCCTCTCGTCCAACGAATACCTCACCCGCGTCAACCTGATGGATGCGGCCAGCGAAGACTCCGACACGCCCGTCACCCTGGGCAAACGCGTGGCCGTCATCGGTGGCGGAAACACGGCCATGGACTCCGTCCGCACGGCACGCCGCCTCGGCGCCGAACGGGCCATGATCATCTACCGCCGTTCGGAAGAAGAAATGCCGGCCCGACTCGAGGAGGTGAAACATGCCAAGGAGGAGGGCGTGGAGTTCCTCACGCTGCACAACCCCATCGAGTACCGGGCCGACGAACAGGGCCGCGTCAAGCAGGTGGTGTTGCAGAAGATGGAACTGGGCGAGCCTGACGCTTCGGGCCGACGCAGCCCCGTGCCCATCCCCGGAGCCACCGAGACGCTCGACATCGATATGGCCATCGTCAGCGTAGGCGTGTCGCCCAACCCGATTGTCCCCCACTCCATCCCCGGCCTGGAACTGGGCCGGAAAGGCACCATCGCCGTCGACGAACGCATGGAGTCGTCCATCCCGATGCTCTTTGCCGGAGGCGACATCGTGCGCGGAGGGGCCACCGTCATCCTGGCCATGGGCGACGGACGACGCGCAGCGGCCGAGATGCACCGCAAACTGCAAGAAAATCAAACAAAGAATTCATAAAAACCACTTTAAGAAATGGAAAACAGCACTAACCTGTACATCACCGTGGCTTACCAACTGCACACGAAAGCAGAAAACGGTGAACTGATTTTACGAGAAGAAACCACCGAAGAACATCCTTTCGCCTTCATCTCGGGACTGGAATTCACCTTGCCCCGCTTCGAGCAGGAACTGGTGTCGCGCAACAAGGGCGACCGCTTCGAGTTCGTCATCCCCTGCGACGACGCCTACGGCGACTATTTCCCCGAGGGTGTACACGAACTGAACCGCAAAGAGTTCTTCGGCGACGACGCCAACGACGAACGCTACGTCTACGAAGGCGCCGTCATCCCCTTGTTCGACAGCGAGGGACACCGCCACAACGGCCTCATCAGCAAACTGACGCCGGACACGGTGACCATCGACCTCAACCATCCCTACGCCGGCAAGGACCTCCACTTCTCCGGCACAGTGGTGGACGTACGTCCGGCCACGAACAAAGAGATTGAAGACATGGTGAAGGCCATGAGCGGCGGATGCGGCGGTGGATGCGGCAGCTGCGGCGGCGACTGCGGTGGCAGTTGCGGCGGCGGATGCGGCGACTGCGAATAAAATACGTCTGTACACGCATCGGCCTTCGCGTGTACACGCATGTGACTTCGCGTGTACACGCGTTTGCCTTCACGTGTACACGCGTTTGAACCGGCCTCTACAAGCAGCCTCGACGGGGCATGAGCGTTGTTGCGCCATGAGCCGTCGGGGCTGCTTCGTTTTTGCACCTAAGGTTTCAGAAACCTCGAGGACACCCCGCATCGCCAGATGCGGACAAACAACCGGGAGGCCGTTCCCTCCCGTAAGAAACCAAGACCAACCCCGAAGGGGCACAGGCTCGGTTGGCCTTACCTTAGACTATGAGGCCATCGGCCTCATTTAAGCCCCTCCACGGAGGGGTTTGGGGAGGCAAGCCCCGCCTGGCAGGCGGGGTATTGGGGTGGTCGAAAAAAGAATCGAGTGCCATGCAGTGTTGCAACGCCATTGCAACAGCATTGCAACAGCATTGCAACAGCATTGCAACGACGTTGCAACGACGTTTAAACGGCGTTTAAACAGACATAAGAAAGCCCCCGTGACCGATGCTTCGCCCGGGAAGGAGAAGCATGGGGCACGGAGGCCGGGTTGGAAAAAGTGAGGGACGGCGCGTCAGCGTCCGGTCCAGAAGTCGCGCGGATTGCGGCGCGGCGCACGGGGATTGAACTCCGGTTCCTGCTCCTCCCCGGGAATCTCCGTGATGGGCGGAATCGGGACGATGGTTCCGGCCATGACACCTTCGGAGATGAACTCCAGTACCTCGATGCGAGGCTTTTCGTATGTTTTCTTTTCCATTGTTTGCTGGTTATTAAGTTGATTCATCATCGTACGATTACTTTCTGTCCATTCACGAGGTAGAAGCCGGGGAGGAAGCCCGTCAGGCTGGTGCGTCCGGCTTCGGTCCGCGCCTCGCGCACCAAGCGACCCGAGAGGTCGGTCACGCGCAGCACGACGGCCTCCGTGGCCTCGCATTCGATGCTGCCCTTGCCGCCCCGAATCACGGACGCGGCCACCTCGCCCGGACGGATGTCCGTGGGCTGTTCCACCCGGACACGCATCTGGCTGAGTCCGCTGTCCGACGTCAGGTAGCAACGGAAAGGCGTGTTCCAGGCCTTTGTCTTGTTCGATTGCACGAAATACTCACCCGTAGAGTTCAGGAAATACTGGCCGGTGGCCTCGCTCAGGTTGTATCCGCCCACGAAGTCCGTGCCGAACAACGCGGAGGCACCCACCGCCTCCACGCGCACGTTCTCGCCAATGAATCGGAATTCGTGCTGCTGATTCGGCGTGCCCGAAGCGGTCGGACGAATCATGTAGGGCGTATTGGCCTGCCACGTAGCATCGTTGAAGACGACCTCGTCGGTCGCGCTTTGTGCGAACTGCTGCAACTTGTAGCCCTTATAGTTTTCGCTTTCCGTCAGGTAGTAGACGCGCGTGGGAGCAAACGGAAGGATGATGGTCTCGTAGCCGCCGTCCACATAGCACTTACGGGAATAGCGAGCCAGCGTGGCCGTAAAGGCTTCTTCCACCACGAAGGGATAGTTTCTGGCTTCTTCTACGTTCGTGCCCATGTTATAGTCGGTCAGCAAGAACGCGGTCGCCGTGCCGTCCACCACCACGTTCTTTCCCGAGCAGCCCGCACCGGCGTAGATGATGCAGTTGGGGTTGATGTCGAGGTCGAGCGTGTCGAAGTTGACGTTCTGCATGTTGGGCACGCGGAGGGTATGGATGCGCTTGTTGCCGGCCAAGGCCAGTTTCAGTGCACCGTTGGTGGCGTAGGTGGCATCGGGATAGTTCAGCACCACGCGGGTCTTATGGGCCAGCAGGCCGGCCCAGTTGGCGGCCTCCTTCGGCATCCGGGGCTGGTACTGGAAGGTGGTCAGCGTCTCGTAGCAGTCGCTGACGGACGGGTCGGCAAAATAGATGTTTCCCGTATAGGTCAGCGTCGGCATCAGGCTGTCGTCGAACTCGTCGCCGTCGGTGATGTACGTGGCGGGGATGCCGGGCAGTTTGACGCGGACGGTGGCGGTTCTTTCCAAAATAGAGGACTGGGAAGAAGCAGAGCCCACCAAAGCGAATCCATTGCCAAAGCCCAGCGAACTGGAAACACTGGAGCCTGCAATAGTTCCGTCAGTACCATCCAGACTCAGATTTCCATCCGGCGTCGTCACCTGCAGATCGGCACTCAAGCCGGAATAGGCCAGTGTGCAGAGGTCGGCATAGTCTCCGTCGATGACGGGCATGGGGAGAACGGTGCTGGAGGGAGTGAGGATGAGAGGCTTGGTAATAAACACATTCTCAACTCTGCAATTCAACGCATTACCTTTTTTATACATATGTATCTTTATACGAGAATAGTTCTTCGACATTAGCACTTGAAAGGTTCCCTCTCCTGATTCTTTTAGAAGCGTCCATTCACCACTTTGTGTGGCTCCATATATATAGTACTTACGTGTTTGAAGATTCGAGTTGACAGCTGCCTTATAATTTAGTATGCCGGGTTTTCCTGTAAAAGGAACAACTGCATATCCTTCCTTTTCCGTCCAAGCCCAAGTTCCATAAGGCAATTCCAACTTAGTACCATTATAACTCACATCACCCGATTTTTCCGATGCATTATTTCCAAAGTTAATTGGCGTATTAGACCCATCCACCACATACGTGGAAGTCTGTGCCGCAGCCGCAAGGCTGAGGACCGTACTCATTAAGACAAAAGTTAGTTTTTTCATACCTTAAACCTATTGTGGCAGCCATTCCAATTCGTTGATTTCATCATCTTTTTTGTTGGTTTGGGTTGCACAAGGGGAGACCGGAGCGAGGCTGCGTTTGCGCTCCGGTCTGCCTTTGAGCAATCTGTTTCTTGCTTATTCGCTTATTTTGAGGTCATTATCTTCAGCACCAGTTTGTCTGTTTCGTTCATGCCTTGCGAGCCGATGAGCGTAAGGTTTCGGATGCTTCGGTCTACGTCGTCGTCCACGATGCCCTCCACCGAGGTGACGAACTTGCCCTCCATGGCCATCATGGCCGAGAGCACGGCGGTGCTCACGCCGCTGGTCAGTTTCATGGCGCAGCTGGGCTTTGCCCCATCGCAAATCATGCCGGTGAGGTTGGCAATCATGTTCTTCACCGCGTAGGCCACCTGTTCGTATCCGCCGCCCATCAGGTAGGTGATGCCGCAGCTGCTGCCCGTGGCGGCCACCACGCATCCGCACAGGGCCGAGAGCCGACCGAGGCTCTGCTTGATGTAGATGACCGTCAGATGGCTCAGCATCAGGGCGCGGATGAGTTCCTCCTCCGTCTTGTCGTTGTCCTCGGCATAAATCACCACCGGCAGCGTGCAGGCGATGCCCTGGTTTCCACTGCCCGAGTTGCTCATCACGGGAATCATCGCTCCCGCCATGCGTGCGTCGCAGGCCGCCGAGGTATAAGAGAGGATGCGCGACAGGCCGCAGTCGGCCATCAGTTGGTGTTCGTACTTGCCCCGCATGGTCTTGCCCAGCCCGTGGCCGTAGTTGCCCCGGAAACTCTGCTCGGCCGCTTGGCGGTTGAGGGTGGCCGCCTCGAGGATGAAGCGAATCTCGTCCAGGGGGGCCGTCATGGCGAAGTCGTACACCTTGCGCAAGTTCAGCGGCACCGTCTCGTCGATGTCCTCGGCCGCAGGGCCGCATCCTTTCTCAAACAAGGTCTCACCGTCCTTTTCCACATAGACGAAGCGCGTGTGTCCGCCGGCGATGATGGCCGTGGCCGCGTGTCCGTCGGCCTCGCAGCGGGCCTCGATATAGAGTTTTTCGTCGATGCCCTCCTTCAGGCGGATGTCGATGCAGCGTGCGTCAATCAGGCGTTTGCCCTCCTCCACCGCCTCGGGGGTGCAGTCCTTCAGCACCTCCAACTGGTAGTCCGAGCGGCCTATCAGCGCCCCCAGGGCCACCGCGATGGGCAGGCCTATCATGCCTCCCGTGCCGGGGATGCCCACGCCCATGGCGTTTTTCAGCACATTGGCGCTCAGGCTCACCGTGATGGCCTGAGGACGTGCGCCCAGCGTCTCCGTCGCCTTCGCCACGGCCAGGGCCACGGCGATGGGTTCCGTGCATCCGATGGCCGGGACCACTTCGCGCTTCACCAACGCGATGATTTGTTCTCTCTCTTGTTTTTCCATATATAAAGGTTTCAGTTCTATTCATATCCCTTGTCCGGCGCCGCCGTTGCCGTCAGTCCAGGCGAACGGCTACGGCGTAGTTCTTCGCCTCCACCGACGTGAGGGCACCGTCGCGCGAGAAGGCCTCGCCGTCGGCGTTCGTCACCCGGATGGTATAGTCAATCCGGCCGTCGGCCGGCCGGCTAAAGTAGTAGTACGTATCGGCGTTGCCCGAACTGATGGTCACCGTCCGCCCCGTGGCCGCCGTCAGCGTCAGGCTGGCCGAGGGGAAGTCCGCCAGCGTGTTGGCGTCGAACACCGCCTTCACGCCCACGTTGATTTGCGGGGCCACCAGCGAAAGGGTTGTCAGGTCGCCGTCGGTGATGGCAAACGGTGCGGACACGATGCTGTAGACAGGATGGCCCACCTCATTGTCGGCCGCCTCTGCCTGGTCGGGCGTGAAGGCCTTCACCGTGTAGGAGCCGACCGGAAGGGCCACGCGGCGGCTGAGGTCCGTGCCGGGGGCGTAGTCGCGCACCACCGTTTCGCCTTGGCACACCTGCACCTGCAGGCCGGCATCCACCGCCTTGGTGAGCGGCACCACCTCGCCCTCGCACGTCACGGTCAGGTCCGTCAGGCTCAAGTAGCCCACCGCATCCGCCGCCTCCTCACCCGAGCAGGCGGCCAGCAGCGCGGCCATACCGATTATATAGAGTTGTTTCTTCATGATTCAAGCGTTATTTGTCATACACTAAAGAGATGTCGTCGACGAACAACTGGCTACCCACCTGCTCCACGTTGTTGATGCCCTGCTTCGTGGTCGAAGCGTTCACACCCGATCGGAACACCAGAATCAGGCGGTTGGGCGCCAGATGCAGCAGATTCGCGTCATAGTCCACCTGCATCACGTGCGTGGTGTACGAACCGACCGCATTGCTTTGCTGCAAGGTGCCGCTACCGATCACCTGGTCACCGTTGAGCACCTGCACGAAGATGTCGGAGTGGTCGCCGTCATACGGCGTGTACTTGTACGTGAACTGCACACCCGTGGGGTGCGAGCCGTAGTCGATGCCGTAGTTCTTCGTGGCCGTATCATTACCCGTGTCCACATCGGTCAGCGAGCCGAGGAACAGTTCGCTCGGCGTGCGGTGTTTCGGATTACCCGACGTACCGCCGTATCCCCAGCCTATGGTGGCAATCCAGGCCGCCGTGCCGCTGCCGCTGGGTGTGTCGCTCACGGGGCGTGTGCCCGAACGCGTGTTATAGTTGTAGGCCGTCCAGGGACAATAGTCGCACGTCTGCTGATTGATGGTGGCCCAACCGTCGAACTCAAAGCGTGCTCCGTAGTTGGAAAAAGCATTGCCGTCCTTTCCGCTCACCTGCGACCACGACTCCAAGCCACCGTTGGTCAAGGCCGTCAGCGGATAGGTCTTCACCGCTACGGCCGAGCCGGCAATCTGTCCGCGATACTTGGCGCGGGCATAGTAGGTGGTGTTCGGGGTCAGACCGGCCGAGCGCACACCCGTGCAAGGCAACCACGTGTTGCCGCCGTCGGTGCTGTATTCATACGTAATATCCGTGAATCGCGACACGTTGCCGTCCGAGGTCAGGTCGGACTGCGAGAGCGGCGAAGCCGAGAACTCCTTGGTCCAAACATTGCCGGGCAAGACTGTCAGGCCGAACAAAGGACGGATGGTCTGTATCTCGTAGGTCGACGTATCACTCCAGCGGTCGTTGGCCTTGACGCGCACCGAGATGCGATTCGAGGCATTGACACCTCCGTCGAGCGTGAGGTAGTCGCGCGTGTTGAACACCAGGCTACCGGCCTTCTGCACGCCATCCACCGCAGGCAGTTCGATGTTCGCTGCCTGCAGAGCCGTCCGTTGCTCCTCGGTGAGAGACGACAGCAGATAGGTGCCGTTCAGTCCCGTCAGACGTGGGTCGGCATAGTTCAGCGTCAGTTCCACCTCCTCGACCGGACGCGATGCCGTATAGTCGATGGTGGCGGCCACGTTGTCTGCCGTTTCCGTATAGGTCATCAGACAGAGGGCATCGAATCCCGACGCAGTAATCTTCGGGGCAGGCAGCCAGTTCTGCGGCAAGGTCTCGCTTACGCCCACTTCCTCGACCGACGCATCGACGGTGATGTCGAGCGTCAGGCCCGTCATGTTCGACGTGTCGACGGCGAAGCGATACTTGTAGAGGTGTGCCGCCTCGGCCGAAGCGACCTCGGCCAATTTGCGGCGGTAGGGTTGGTTGTTCTCCAGCCACGTGCCGGTCAGATAGAAGGACACCGCACTGCCTGCACGGAAATACGGGTTCGTCGTGTCGTCCGGGAACCATGTCACCGAGGTCTCGCCCACGGTGGTCACGATGGCGTAGTCCTTGATGACCTTCTCCAGTTTGTCCCGGTTGGTCAGTTCGAAGGAAGCCAGGGCATTGCCCACCCGGCAAGCGAGCGACACCGTCTTTGTCTTGCCCGAGACGATGGTGACCGTGGTCGGGTCGGAGACGTAGTAGGGTGCATCGAGCGCCACCACCGGGTCTTCGCCGAAGCGGGCCTGCACCGTATGGTCACCCGGCTTGAGCAGCAAGGAGGAGGCATTCAGCTCGGCACACGTGCCTTGGAACACCGTCTTGGCATCCGCTTGGTTGTAGACCGTCACGCCGAACTGTCCGGTCATCTCGTCGGAGAAAGCCGGCAAAGCGCGCGTGTCCGTCCCGTCGGTCAGCTCCACCTGCAGCGAGCCTGTCCCCGGCGTTTCGTCCTGCTGGCAGGCCGCCAACAGACAAACGGAAAGAAGTCCGGTCCAAAATATCTGTTTCATGCGCTATCTGTTTCGTTTTTAATCGTACAACAATTCGAACTCGTCCACCCACATGGTGCTGCCCTCGCCCACCTGGCCGATGACCTTCGCCCCGTCGAAGTCGCCCCCGTAGTGGCTCGACGTGGCCACGATGGCCAGTTTGGCCGGTTTGGCTTTCAGGTCGGTATAGACAAAATCGAGTTTAAATTCCGTATAGGTGTCCACGCTCTCCTTCCCGACGAACTCGCCCGTGGCGAAGAGGGTGCCCTGTTCGTCCCACAAGCGGACGTAGACGTGGCATTCGTCCATCTTCAGCGTACCGGGATAGGTGCCGTGGTTGATGGGCTTGGACACATACTTATAATATCCCTTCAGGCCGGTGGGACGGGCGCCCGTATAAGGCCGTCCGAACATGGCGCTGGCCGAAGGCTTGGTCATGTTGGTCTTGTACCGGCCGATGAAGATGTTTCCGGCCGCTGCGCCTACCAAAGGTACACCCGTCAGCGTCACCATCTTGGCGGCCTTGCCCTTGTAGGCATCGGCCCCTTCCACCGGTACGGTGATGGGATCGCGTCCGCCGGCCAGGTTGGAGGTGACACCCTCGTTGCCCGTCGCCCAGTAGGCCTGCGGGCTGTCGTAGTCATCGGCCACGGGGTTGGCAAACCAGTTGTTTCCCTCCTTGGTCCAGGTGTCGAAGTTCAGGTTGGGTATCTCGACGATGGTCTCCGTCGTAAACGAAGCCTCGTCGCCCGGCGTGCCGCCGATGAGGATGCGCCAGCGGTAGGTGGTCCCGTCGGTCAGTCCGGTCAGTTGGGCCTTGAAGGTCGTGGCCGAGGTCAGCGTGACGGCATCGGCCGACAGCGTCGTCCAATCGGCATCGGCCTCCTTGCGGTATTCGATGACGGGCGTCGCTCCCTGCTTCATGCCTCCGGTCAGCGTGGCCTTGCGAGCCCACACTTCGGCCTCGCCCGTCGTGGAGAGACGTTGCGTGTGCAGCACGTCCACCAGCCACTCGCTGATGAAACGCTCGCCCCGGTAGGCCTTGAAGCGCTGCGGCCGTGTGAAGTCCTTCACCGTGGTCGGGTCGGGCACGAGCTTCGTCTTGCTGCCCTCCACGTTGAGTTTGTGGATAGTGATGTTGTCCAGCGGTTGCTCGGCATCCACATAGATGACCATGATGTGGTTCTGATAGTCCACCACCGGCTCGCCCACCTGGTTCTCCACCGAGATGGTGCGGTCGATGACCTGCGTCACCGAGATTTTCCAATAATAGTCCTGATAGGTCTGCAACAAGAACGAAACGGGGTTCCGAAAGTCAATCGCCGTGTTGGCATTGGCAGGCAGGTCTGTCAGCGAAGTGAAACTCCCGGTCGGGTACTTCAGCGCATTGCGGCAGCTGAGCGAGTCCGGATAGATGCGTGCCTCGGCCGTAGCAACGAACTTGGTGACGACGATGCTGTCCAGGAGTTCGTCCTCGTCCACCGTCAGTTCCACCGTACGCCTGTTCACGTCAATCTTGGCCGCCGCCGTTTGTCCGCGCACCTCCATCTCCGCAATCTCGCCCACGATGTAGGGATAGGGCAAATCGTTTTTGATGCACGCGCTCAGGAGGCAGGTCAGGGCCACGAGCAGCCATCGGTCATATCGTAGTGAAATTTTCTTCATCCGTTACAAATAAATGGTCATACCAATGTTTATCGAAAAGAGGTCAATCTTGAAGTCGGCCGAACTCTTGCGCCGGCTGCTCTTCTCCACCTGGTTGGTGATCTGGTCAATCCAGCCGAAGTCAAGTCCCATCACGCCGACCGACACCTCGACCGAAGCAAAGTTGGTCACGAAGGCCGCCAGCCCCGGTGCACAACCAATCTGGAAACTGTTCGACTTCTGGAACGTACCGGTCATGTCGTGCCCCGTTCCCGAGGTGGTTCGTCCCTGTCCGTACCCGTAGGAAAGGCGCAACTCGTTGAAGAAGCCAAACACCTTGCTCTCTCCCAGCCCCATGTACGTACGCAGGAAACCGGACACCTGCACCTTGTGGCTCAGATAGGTGTAGTCCTTCACCAAGAACGACATGTCGTCGCCCAGGTCGATGTCGATGTTTCCCAAGTTGGCATACGTACGGCTGTAGGTGGCACGCACGCCTGCGGCGATGTTGTCCTTGAAGAAATAGCCCACATAAGGGCTCAACTTGACGGTGTAGCCGTTGGCCTCGATGTCGTCCAACACCAAGAACTTGAAGTTGTTGTCGTCATGCTCGGAATAAGAAATGGTAGCACCTCCCATCCAAGCCCCCTTGGGCACGAATAATCCGCTCTTGATGCCTCGATCGACGTAGAGTTGCGCCCGAAGCAAGTTCGGGCACAAACTCAATATAATAAGCAAACAAACGTATTTTCTCATTCCTTATTTGTAGTAGGAAACACTAAACTCATCCACCCACAGGGTACTGTTCGAGCCAACCTGACCCACCACAGACGAGCCACTGAACTCGCCACCATAATGACTGGAGGTACAGAGAATCATAATCTTGGCCGGTTTGGCCGTTTCATCGGAATAGACGAGATCGAACGTGAACGGCGTATAGGTGTCGGCCGATTCCGTAATCACCTTCTCACCGTAGGCAATCACATTGTCGCTGGCGTCCCACACCTGCATATAGATGTGTCCCTCGTCGTTGGTCAGCATGCCCGGATATGATCCGCGGCTGATGGGTTGCGACGTGTACTTGTAGTAACCCGACAGACTGACCGGACGGGCACCCGTGTACGGACGGCCAAACGAAACACTGTTGGCCGGACTGCTCATGTTGGTCTTGTAACGACCCACAAAGAGGTTGCCGGCTGCCGCACCGACCAGTGTCACACCTGTCAAAGTGTACATTTTTGCGGCCTTGCCCGAATAGGCATCCGCACCCTCCACCGGCACGGTGATGGGAGCATTGCTACCGGCCAAGAACGATGTCACGCCTTCGTTACCCGTGGCCCAATAGGCCTGGGCATCGTCGTAGTTGTTGGCCACCGGATTGGCATACCAGTTGCTGCCGCTCTTCGTCCACGTGTCGAAATTCAGGTTGGGGATTTCCTCGTACGTCTCGGTGGTGAACGACTGAGTCGCACTCACTTTCGTGCCATTGACCAAACGGTAGTTGTAGGCCGTATTAAACTCCAACTGGCCGGTCTTGGCCGTGTACTGGCCATCGACAAGCGTGGCCGGGACGGAGGTCCACTCGGCAGCCCCGTTCTTCTTGAACTCGAACACGTAGGGGTCCGACGTCGACACCAGCAACGACGAGCCGTAGAGGTAAGCAAACTGTCCCCACGCATTGGCGCTCGTGGCCTGCAGATTGTCGTCGATGTTCGATTCCAACGGCACAGTAGCGTTGAGTTCGTAGCGGTCGACCGTGATATTGACCGTCACCGTGAACTCACCCGTTCCGGGCACGTTGTTGATATCATAAGCCACCTTGTAGAGGTACTTGGGCTGTGCCGTGGCTGCGATGACGTGCGAATACGTCTTCGTTGCCCCGCCGTCCTTGGCAAACGTCACCGTGGCATTCAAGGCTTCGCCTGCGCAGACAAAGGCCGAACGCGTCTCGTCGGCGGCAAACTCGATGTTGCCCTTCGTGTTCGAAACCGTCGTTGCGTACGTGGGGAACACCGACTTGAAACGGTCGCTATACGAAATCTCCACCTTGGCCTGGGCCAACGTGCAGGTCACTTCGGCCGTTTTGGCCACATTGGCCTCCACCGTCACCACCTGTTCACCCATGTAGTACGGGATGGCATCAAAGCCCTGTGCTTCGGCCGAGCCGGTGGCCGAATAGGCCTTCAACGTATAGTCGCCGACCAGCAGAAGCAGGCTTTCGCTCTGCATGGAGGTCCAGTCGTCGGCATGTTTCAGCAGGATGTTGCTGCTGTCGTAGATGTCCAAGGCCAGTTGCTCACCCGCCTTGGTCTGAATGTTCTTGTCCACTTCGACCGAAGACAGTTGCAAATAGCCGTAGCCGTCCTTCAGGTCGTTGTCCTGCTGGCATCCACTCAAGAAGGCAGCCAGCAAACCAATTCCGAATATTGTGTATTTTTTCATTTTACTTTCCTTGTTTTACCTGGTTCTGCTTACTCTTGCGTCACTATCAAACTGCCCGACTTCGTTTCTACACCGTCCTTCACCGTGATGTCGAAGGTGTACACGCCGGTGCCGTACAGACCCAGCAGCGACATGAATTCACGTACGTCGAACTGATAGGTGGTCTTGCCCTTGACGGGGTCGTTCGGATCGAGCAGGCCGATGCCTTCGCCCGATTCCAGCGAGTGGGTCAGCACATACTCTTGTTCGCCCGGATTGGCCAGGTCGAACTGGCCGCCCAGTCCCAGGCCGGCTACCGTACTGTTGAAGACGTCGTTGTCGGAAGAGATAGTCACCAGCAGGTTCTGGATGCCACGCGGCACCGTGAAGCCCACCACGGCATTGGCCAGCGCTTCGGCCAGCGTATAGTTGGCCGGCAGACCCGTGATGACGATGGATTCGTCGCCGGCTTCTCCCCCACCCGTACCTTCGTTGAAGACGATGTTCTCAGTCGGGATGGAGATGGTAGCACCGGTCTCGTTCATGGTGAGGTCCACGCTGACATTGAGGTTGTAGCGGGTGATGGGTTCGCTGCCCGGGTTCAGGGTGATGAGGAACGAGTCGCCGCCCTTCAGTTGCGTTCCGCCTTCGGCATCAGCCGGCTTGGTGATGCTGATTTGCGTCACGATGCGGTCGCCCACCTGCGTCGTTGCCTTGATGACGGCATCCAACGAATTGATGGCCGTAGCAGGCAGTTTCAGGTAGACTTTCTTGTCGATGTTGGTCTTGTCGAAAATCCAGCTGCCGGCCTCACCGTTGCTCACGGTCACCGTATAGTCGTCCTTGAAACTGTTCAGGAAGTCGGCAGACAACTTGATGGCCACCTCGATGTTCTGCAGCGAGCAAGAGGTAGACACACGCGTCGTGCTGCCCGGCAGGATTTGGAAATTGGATGTACCTTTAAAGAACGGACGCGTAGAAGCATTTACCAACGAGCCGTCGTAGTTGAAAGCCTCTACCCGATACTTTCCTTCGTCAAGCGCAATCTTGCCGTTCAAGGCGGTCAGTGCCTGATACGTCAGTTCTTTCACCTGTGCGTCGGATTCCGTATTGACCACGCGCACGGTATAGTTGGCCGGGTTGATGTCGGCCTCGTCAAACGTGCCGTCCATCGCAGTCTTGGTCGTAGCGGTCACCACTTCTCCATTGGTTTTCGTGTCGAACGTCAGTTCCACATAGCCTTCGTTTTCTGCCAAGCCATGCCCGCGCAATTCGTCACGCAATTCACATGAGGCCAGCCCCCACGTCAGGAAGGCCGCTGCACACGTCGTATAAATCGTATATGTCTTCATATTGTTCGGATGCTAAAATTATTCTTGTACGTATTCATCGGGGATTACGACCGATACCGGTTCTTCGGTCAGGCCGTTGTCCACGCTCACCTGGATGCCGTTAATCTTACCGCCTTCGATGCTGATGATGTTCGGTTTCACAGTCAGCGTGAGGAAATCGCGCGGACTTACCTTCACGGTCTGCACGCCGAAGTCCGCCGGCGTCACCGAGAGGCCCTGCTTGTCTTTCAGGTCGAACGTAAGCGAGAACGTGTTTTCACCGGCATCCACCTTGAAATAAGCCTCCTTGCCAGCTTCGGCATCGGCTTTGGTGATGACAAACGGTGTGGTCTGGTAGGTCGTAGTCACGCCAATGGTGCAATCGGAATAATACAACGAGAAGTCGTCGCTGTAGACTACCTTCATCTTGGCGTTGGCGGGAACACAGGTGAACTGTACCGTAGCCGTCCGTCCGGACTGAGCCGCAAACGTCTGCGAGCCTTCCACATAGAGTGCATCCCAGGCAGCCGCCACCGCGTTGTCGCCATAAAAGGCTTTGAACGTGTACGTGCCCGGATCGATTTCCTCTTCCAAGGCCATGCTGCCATAGGTGTTTTCTTTGATGACGCTGCCGTCCTTTATCAATTGTACGGTGTAGTTGTTTACATTCTGATAGGGAGTCAAGTCCACGCTGCGCGTTTCACCTGCTTTCGACTGTTTGCCATACGTCAAATCAGTGCTGAAATCCAACACCACTTTGCTTGTTCCCTGCTGCGAAGGATCGTCGTTGCTGCTGCAAGCAGCCACCAGAGCCAGCAAAGCGAAAAGTCGTCCAAAATTCTTCATTCTTTTCTTTTTTACTTAGGATTAGTTACCTGGAAGCATCCGTTTCTCACGCGAGCTATACTCCCGCCGGATTAGCGACACACTTCCACTTCTTTTTCACGGTGCAAAGTAACGGCTTATTTTAGGACCTTACAAGGTCTATTCCTACGGACTTTTCGCCTTTTCCTTAAATTTTGCCTCCAAACAGCCATTATTTCGTCTTTTCATGCTCTTTCCCTTTTCTCCTGCGAGAACGATGTTACTACATGTCGTACAACAAGATGGGCGCATTTTCCACTCGTTTTTCGGACTGTTTCCTCCGTTTTTGCCTGTTACATCGTCCAATGCTCTATTCCACATAGCAAATCGTTCTCTTTCGTAAATGGGCTGGCATAAGACGAACAAAGCGCAGCATCCGGGGATGCCACGCTTTGTTCGTCTTTCCTTGTAAAATACAGTTTTTACTCTTCGGCTTTGCGATGATCGATGTTCATCTCATCCAGGATAGCCAACGCACGATCGAGTACAGTTGTGTCGTCCAGCATAACCAGACCACCATCGGGACCCGGTTCCAAGTGGAGACCTACGCTCTTGCCTTCCTTAAAGTTGTATCCTCCAAAGAAGTTGCGAACTGTATCGACGGACAAGCCCAATTCGTCGGCTATCCGATGCATGCTGCCTGAGGGCAATGAATCTTTAATCTTGCGAAGTTCATTGAATGTTATTGTTCTGTTCATAAGGCCTAAATTTAAGGGTTAATACTCTCATTGATTTCTATCACGGGATAAACTTATGTAAAATTCGGTTGCGGAGCAACTTTTTCGTGACTTTTTTACCAAATGAGGCCAATTTGGCTTGCAATCAACGCCCAAACGACTATAAAAAGGTACGTGGCTCCCAACGTGCCCAACACCCATACGGCCTCCGACGAGGAACAAGTCCTGCAGCGTCCGGCCCATTGAACCCGGTCGGCCACATAGCCGTAAAGCCGGTAGACCGCCCACCCTACCAAGGCACCAAGCACCCCGCCGCACAAGATGTCGCCGGGGAAATGCACGCCCAGATAAATCCGTGTATAACTATGCAGGAAGGCCCAAAAGAGCAAGGCGACCGTCAGACTCCGACGCCGGAAGAGCAGTGTGAGAAAAGTCACCACGCCGAAGGCATTGGCCGCATGACTCGACACGAAGCCGTACTTGCCGCCCCGATAGCCGCGGACCACGTCGACCAGCATGGCTATCTCCGGATCGTGCGTGGGACGAAAGCGATGGAACAATGGCTTGAAAAGGCCTGACGAGATGCGGTCGGCCAGCAGTACCACCAGCGCAATCATGCCGAGAGCCAGCAATGCTTCACGCCATTTGCCCAAGCGGAACACCACGTAGATGCACACGGCAAAGAAAGGCATCCACACCCACATTCCGGTATGTGTGAGCATGAATTCGTCCCAAAACAGCGAATCGCTTCCGTTCAGGGCGAGCAGCAGTTGTTTGTCCAGTTCAATCATATCACCTCCAGTGCATCAGTGGGCACCCATCCCGTGTGACCATCGGCCAGGACGATTTCTTTCCAACCCGCCAGTGTGTTGTCCTTGATGTGCACCTTGTGTCCCTCGTGCAATTGGAAGAGGTCCGTGCCGCTATCGGCCGGCGTGCTCTTGGCCGTCACGCTGGGGGCCATCACCACGGCTTCGGTCCGGCTGGTCTGTTCGTATTTTTGGCGACATGCCAGTCCGTGGGCCGAACCGGCCAGAAGCAGGCAAAGGATGCCCACACCAAAGCCAATCTTGCGAATCAAGATATTGCCGCCCCACAGATACAGGGCCAAGGCCACCAGGAAGCCGACAAAGAAGCCGACCGCCATGCGTCCCCATCCATCGGCTTCGGCCAAATGGGTGAGCGACCGAAGCCAGGCCGTCCAAAACGGTTCGTCCAACGGAGTGACCTTGTCCACCGTACGGCTGCGTGCCAACTCCAGGTTGAACCGGATGTCGGCATCGGAGGGACGGAGCAACAACGCCCGTTCATAGTTGAGGATGGCCCGGGCCAGGTTCCCTTCCTTATAATAACTGTTGGCCAAGTTGTAGTACACATCGGCCGACTGGCCCCGTTGTGCCAGCAATCCTTCGTAGCAATCGGCGGCGGCGGCATAATGCCCTGCCGTATAAAGGCTGTCGGCATACGCCTTGGAGACCGTTGATGCCGGTGCAGGAACCACCGCAAGCGAATCGGCGGGAGTCTGGGCTACCACGGCCTGTCCCACGAGGGCCACCACCCAGGCGGCCATGTAACGATAGAGTTTCATTATATCCTTACGCGATTTTAACCGTTATTTTTTCATTGCATTCTCCATTTGGCCGATGACGCTCGATGCCGCTTCGTAGACCTGATCCATGGCTTTGCTTTCGTCGCCAGGAGCATACCGTGCATACTCGCACTGACCCAGCGCATCGAGGAAAGCCCGGATAAGAGCCTCGTCGGCACCGCGTCGGGCCAGTTCGGCTTCGACCGTGTCCTTCGACAGTTGCGCCACGGGGATGCTCAGTTTGTCGGCAACATAGCCCCACAAAGCCTTCAGCACCTCGTCGTAGAAGGCATCCTTCTTTCCGGCCGCCAACAGGCGTCCTGCACCCTTCAAGCGCCGGGTGGCCACCTTGTTGGCTTTGCGCATCCGCACCTGCACGCCACCCTTGGCGTCGGCCAGGCGTTTGCGATACATCCACGCCGCCAGCAGGAAGAGCAGAATCGGAACCAGATAGGCCAGGCGATACGACCAAGTGCCTACCCAGAAGTTATCGCGCTGGCGATAACGCGTCTCGCCCGTCTTGATGAAGCGGATATCATTGCCCAGCACCTTCACTTCTTCCTTGTTCGAATAGTCGGACACGACCTGTCCGGCCGTTCCCTGCCCGTCGCCCTTGGCCACCTGCACCCGGTAGGATTCGGAGGTCAACGTTTGATATTTCTGCGACTTGGGGTCGAAGAACGTAAATTCCACGGCCGGAATGGTGTACTCGCCTGCATGACGCGGGATGGCCAGATACTCGAACACTTTCTGCCCGGAAAGTCCGTTTTGCGTCAGTTTCGACTGGGTGTCGACCTTGGGATCGTAGACTTCAAAATCGCTGGGGAACTTCACATCGGGAGGGGTGATGAGTTTCAAGTTACCCGTCCCGGACAGGGTCAGTTTGAGCGTCAACGCCTCGTTGGATTTCAGTTCGAGCGGAGACGCCGTCGAAGCCAGGGTGAAACTGCCGACCGCCCCACCGAACGAGGCCGGCTTGCCTGCCGGAAGCGGATGTACCTGAATGGGCACCTTCGGAGAGGAGATGCGTTTCTTGCTTTGCACGTACCCGCCGCCGTTGAAGAAGGCTTCGAAAGGGTCGTTTGTCGCTACGGCCTGGGCCACAACCGCCTCGAACTCGCAAGCCGGAATCTCCAGTTGGCCCGAACGCTGCGGGAAAAGCACATATTGACTCCACACCAGCGTGCGGTAGTTGCGTCCCTTGTAATGATCCATCGAGAACGACTTTGTCTGGGGCTGCTCCACCTCTTGCGCATGGAACCCGTTGAAGTCAGGAGCCTTCACAAAACCGAAGTTGCGCAAATCGAGCGTGGTATAGACCTTGAAGGTGACCAGGAAAGCCTCCTGTTCGTAGACCGTGGTCTTGCTGACCGTGGGTACGACGAACAACTGGCTTGCCGTGACAGCGGGAGCCGTACCGCCCTGGGCGTTTGCTGCCGATGCCTGCTTGCCGGTCCTGCCTTGCGGTTCTTCGTCCGGCGGAAGCACCTTGATGGTCAGCGCATTCGAAAGTGCCGACTTGCCGCCGGCCACGATGCTGGCGCCGGGGATGCGGTGCGTGCCCGGCTCGATGGCTTCGAGGATGAAGGTATAGGTGATAGAACTGGTCGACGTACGTTTGCCGTTGACGATGCTGACGCTGCTCTGGCGCGAACTGCTGGGCCCCATCAGCACGTGAAAACCATCAAAGGAAGGTGCACGAAAATCGCGTACACTCTGCGTGTTGATGGTATAGGCCACTCGAAACTGTTCTCCGGCCACCACGGCATCGGGTCCTGCCGCCTCGAAGGATATGTCGTCGGCCCGTCCGATGGCCGTCCCCATCAGCATGAGGGTGAGTAAAAAGAATAACTTTCGCATGATGTCGATTCTTTATAGGCTTTTATAGAGTTTACCAATCTTTATCCAGTTTGCGTCCCTGCACCTGCTGCATCTGTTGCATCTTTTCCTGCGTCTGCTGTTCGTCCTGCATGGCCGCATTGAGCAATTGTTGTGCATTCTCTTTCGAGAGCTGCCCCTCCTGGTTCTGAGGTTGCTGCTTTTGTGGCTGGTCTTGTTTGTCTTGTTGGTCCTGCTGATTCTGCTGTTGTTGCTGTTGTTGCTGCTGTTGCTGCTGTTGCTGCTGGTCTTGTTTGTCCTGCTGGTCGTTCTGCTGTTGCTCCAGAAGGTGTTGGGCCAGAGCCAGGTTGTAGCGGGTTTCGTCGTTCGAAGGATTGTAGCGCAACGAGCGTTTGTACGCTTCGATGCAGGGTGCATATTGCTTGCTTCCCTGCAATACGACACCCATGTTATGATAGGCCTTGGCCAGTTTCTGCGGGTCTTTCTCGGTCTGCGTGACCGCTTCGTACTGTTCCATCGCCTCGTTGGCTTTTCCCTGCTGCAGGAGGGCATTTCCCAAGTTGAAGCGGGCTTCTGTCGAGCGCGGATTCATCTCCAACGCCTTTCGGTAGTCCACCTCGGCCTCCACGTATGCACTGTCAGTGTAGTGCCGGTTGCCACTACGCAGGTAAAACCGATCCGTCCGCTGTGCCATCAGGCAAGCGGGCAATACGGCGAGCAGCCCCGCCAACAAGAGGTTGCTATGCATTCTTTTCATCTTCATCTCGCGAAAACAGTTTAACATTCTTCCACAACGGATTCTTCCGTCCCATCACACACATCTCTGCTACGAGTAAAGCCAGCACCAGCCATGCGAACGGGCGGAACTGCTCGTCGTATTC
Source organism: Bacteroidaceae bacterium (assembly GCA_051875715.1). GTDB lineage: Bacteria > Bacteroidota > Bacteroidia > Bacteroidales > Bacteroidaceae > DYCT01. The sequence goes on along the minus strand of JBJEHD010000077.1, from coordinate 10,979 downwards.
CGTATAGACTTGGCTTTCCACGTCTGCCTTGGCCATTTTGTCCACCTCGGCAATCAAGGTGCGCTGGGCTGAGTTGCTGTTGTCCACCCGGATAAACATGCCGTCGCCGGCCCGGGCGATGTCGCGGCACATGGCTTCGTTCAAGCGGGTCACCACCACGCGTCCTTCGCGGTCTTTCCGATACTGGTTGCTGCCCGCTTCCATCGGGATGGGCGAACCTTCGGGCGAGCCGATGCCCAACACGAAGATACGGATGCCTTTTTCGGCTGCCCGTTTAGCTGCCTCGAGCGCACCGTCCTCGTGGTTTTCACCGTCGGTAATCACAACGATGGCCCGCCCCACCCCTTCGCGGGGCGTAAAACTGCGCATCGACACATCGAGCGCACGTCCGATGGCCGTACCTTGGCTGGTAATGAGCGAAGGTTGTATGTTGTCCAAAAACATCTTGGCGGAGATGTAGTCGCTGGTGATGGGCAATTGCGTAAAGGCATCGCCGGCAAAGACCACCAGGCCCACGCGGTCGTTGTCCATTTCGTCGACCAAGCGGGAAATCATCTTCTTGGCTTTTTCCAGGCGGTTGGGCACCACATCGGGCGCAAGCATGGAGTTGGAGATGTCGAGTGCGATGACCACTTCCACCCCTTTCCGCTTCACCGTTTCCAGTTTGGAGCCGAATTGCGGCCGGGCCAGCACAATCACACACAAGGCCAGGGCCGTCCATGCCAGCCAAAACTTCACAGCCGGCCGATACTTCGACGCATCGGGCATCAGACGGGCCAACAGTTCCGGGTCGCCATACGCGCGCAGCCGGGCCATCCTCCGATGATTCGAATAGAAATAGAGCGCCCCCAGCAGAGGGAGGACAAACAACAAATACAAGTATTCCGGATTAGCAAAACGAAACATAGGCAAACCTCTTTTCCTTTTATAATCTGTTTATTCTTACGCTGGCGTCAAGGGATTCGCTTCAGCCACGTCTGACGCAGGACCAATTCTGCCAACAACAACAGGAATGCCAGCAGCGCAAGTCCCTGATACGTCTCTTCGCGTCGGCTGAACTCCTTGACGTTCAGTTTGGTCTTTTCCAATTTATCAATCTCGGCGTACACTTCCTGCAACTGGTTGTTGCTGGTCGCCCGGAAGTAGTTGCCGTCGGTGATGCCGGCTATCCGGGTCAAGGTGGTTTCGTCGATTTCGACCGGCACGTTGATGTACTGCACGCCAAACGGCGTCTGGGCCGGATAAGGCGCCGTACCGTTCGTGCCCACACCGATGGTGTAGACACGGATGCCGAAATTGCGTGCAATCTCGGCCGCCGTCAGCGGGGAGATTTCGCCGCGGTTGTTCGAGCCGTCGGTCAGCAGGATGATGACTTTCGACTTGGCCTTGCTTTCCTTCAGGCGGGTGATGGCATTGGCCAGGCCCATGCCGATGGCCGTTCCGTCTTCCATCAGTCCGTGCTGGGTGATTTCTCCACTGATGTTCTGAAACAGGCGGAGCAACACGGCATGGTCCACCGTCAGAGGGCATTGGGTGAAACTCTCTCCGGCAAAGAGGGTGAGACCGATGTTGTCGTTCGGCCGTCCGCTGATGAACTGCGAAGCCACCTCCTTGGCCGCCTCCAACCGATTGGGTTTCAGGTCCTCGGCCATCATACTGCCGGATACGTCCATCGCCAGCATGATGTCGATGCCTTCCATCTCGGTGTTCTGCCACTTGTTGGTGTTCTGCGGACGGGCCAGCACCACAACCAGCAGCACCAGGGCCACGATGCGCAAGGCAAAGGGTACGTGCACCAGGTAGTTTCGGAGGCTCTTGGGTGCGTCGGCATAAGCCCGCATATCCGAGACCTGCAGCGAGGCCTCGTTTCTGCGCCGCTTCCAGATGTAGCCCGCCAGCATGAGGAGGGGCACTGCCAACAAGCCTAAACAAGCGGGATTTGCAAAAATCATAGTTCTTTTCTTATTCTGTTCTTACACCTATTTACATAAACAATCCTTGGACGTAGTCTATCAACCAAATGAGGACGCACAAGGCACCCACGCCCGTCAGCCCGGAGCCGACGATCAGCGCCACCTTCACCGCTTTTGAGCGAGTCTCCTCCACCGTGGTTTCCACCTCCGGTTTCGGTGCTTCCTGCGGCACGGCCTGCGTCCGCTCCACAAAACGGACGGCACGGGTCAGGTAGCGTTCGTTCTCATCGGCAAAGGGCGCATGCTTGGCAAACTTCACCAAGTCGGCCGTCACGAACAGCGAACGCAGTTCGTTCGCATCCTCCACTTCGGCTTGCACGGCCATCTGACTCAGGATTTCGTCCGACGTCATTTCCATGGCGTTGAAGCCGAAGCGGGCCTGCAGGTAACGGCGCAGCGTTTCGGTCAGTTCGGTATAAAACACTTTGGGTTGCCCCTTCTCGCCCATCCGGGCGGTGCGGATGCGTTCCAGTTCCTCCAGGGCCAGTTCGTGAGCCGGCCTGGGCGGTACGGTCTTGACCCGACGGATGATGGGGCCGTTTACCTTGTACAGTTTCACTTGGTAGAAGCACAGCCCACACAGGACGACGAACACCAGCAGACCGGCAAGAGCCCAAGCCCACTCGGTCCACGAGAAAGGCACCTTCATCACCTCTTTCGGCCCGAAGAACTGGTCGGTATGGAGTGTATCGACGGGCACGGTATAGACCTGCAAGGCCAAGGGAGACGATTGGTATGCCTGACCGTCGACCTTCACCTCGAAAGGCGGCAGGCGATAGAGAGCCGGATCGAACGAGGTCACCGTATAACCGTGCGTGATGAGCATCCGCTTGCCGTTGTTCAGGTATTGCGTGTCGGGGCGAGCCACTTCCACCACCTCGACGCCCTTCGTCAGCGTATCGGTCAGCAGGGGGAATTGCGCCCTTCGGTCGGCATCGAGGCTGACCTCCAGACGGACGTGTGCCTGCTCGCCAATGAGGATTTGCACCGAGTCGATGCTGGCATCTATCGTGACCGACTGCGCCCTTCCGGCCAAAGCCAGCAGGCAGGCGCACCCCACGCACAACCACCGTTGTATTCCTTTTCTTTCTTTCATGCGTTTTCAGTTTCTTTTCGCAAATAAGTTCATCAAGGCCTTCACGTAGTCCTGGTCGGTCCGGACGGACACGGCGTCGACCCCGCTTCGGGCAAAGGTGTCATAGAGTTGCGCCTTACGCTGGGTCCACCAGGCCCGCTGGCTCTCGCGCACGGCCCGGGCCGAGGTGTCAATCCACTGTTCGTGTCCGGTTTCGGCATCGCGCATCTTCATCAGTCCCACAGGCGGCAGTTCTTCCAGCCGGCGGTCATACACCTGTACGGCGGCCACGTCGTGCTTCCGGTTGGCGATGGTCAGTGCGTCGGAGAAGTCGTGCGTGTCGATGAAGTCGGACAAGACGAAGGCCGTACACCGTTTCTTCAGAGCGCGTGTCAGGTATTCCACAGCCAGCCGGATGTCGGTCCGCCGGCTCTCGGGCTGGAAGTCCAGCAGTTCGCGGATGATGTAGAGGATGTGTTTTCTCCCCTTCTGCGGAGGGATGAATTTCTCAATCCGGTCGGAGAAGAAGACCACACCGATTTTATCGTTGTTCTGGATGGCCGAGAAAGCCAGCGTAGCCGCAATCTCCGTCACCATGTCTTTCTTCATCTGGCATACGGTGCCGAACTCCAAACTGCCCGACACGTCGACCAGCAACATCACCGTCAGTTCGCGTTCTTCCTCGAACACCTTCACGTAGGGTTTTCCGAAGCGTGCCGTCACATTCCAGTCGATGTCGCGTACGTCGTCGCCGTACTGGTATTCGCGCACCTCCGAAAATGCCATGCCCCGCCCCTTGAAGGCGGAGTGGTACTGTCCGGCAAAGATGTTGTTGGAGAGCCCCCGCGTTTTGATTTCGATTTGCCGAACCCGCTTTAGCAGTTCACTTGTCTCCATAAGTCAGGCATCAGGGCACTTCCACCCGGTTCAAAATCCGGCTGACGATTTCGTCGGCCGACACTTGGGCTGCTTCCGCTTCGTAGGTCAAACCGATGCGATGGCGCAGCACGTCGTGAGCCACTGCACGCACGTCTTCGGGCACAACATAGCCGCGGCGTTTGATGAAGGCGTAGGTACGGGCGGCCAGGGCCAGGTTGATGGACGCACGCGGCGAGCCGCCGAATCCAATCAGGCCTTTCAACTCTTTCAAGTCGTACTCCTCGGGGAAACGCGATGCGAACACGATGTCAACGATGTAACGTTCGATTTTCTCGTCCAGATAAACCTGGCGCACCACCTTGCGTGCTTCCTGTATTTCGTCCACCTTCATGATGGGCCGTACGTCGACCTTCTCGCCGTCGATGTTCTGGCGGATGATGCGTTTTTCCTCTTCGCGACGCGGATAGTCGATGACCACCTTCAGCATGAAACGGTCCACCTGCGCTTCGGGCAGCATGTAGGTTCCTTCCTGTTCGATGGGGTTCTGCGTAGCCAGCACCAGGAAGGGGTTGGGCAGGGCGAAGGTTTCCTTGCCGAGCGTGACCTGGCGTTCCTGCATGGCCTCGAGCAAAGCGCTCTGCACTTTGGCAGGTGCACGGTTTATTTCGTCCGCCAGCACGAAGTTGGCGAAAACCGGTCCGCGCTTGGCCACGAAGGTTTCTTCCTTCTGGTTGTAGACCATGGTGCCGACCACGTCGACAGGCAGCAAATCGGGGGTGAACTGGATGCGGCTGTATTTGGCTTCGATGAGCGATGCCAGGGTTTTGATGGCCAATGTCTTGGCCAGACCCGGCACACCTTCCAGCAACACGTGTCCGTCGGAGAGCAATCCGATGAGCAACGATTCCACCAAATGTTTTTGTCCGACAATCACCTGGTCCATGCCAGTGGTGAGATGGTCGATGAAGGCACTCTGCCGTTCGATACGTTCGTTCAGTTCGCGAATATCAATCGTTTCAGCCATTGTTTTGTTTGATTTATGTTTTCTGTCTGTTTATAATAGGATAGTCCTGCGGGGCCTTTCCAGGCTCTTCAGGACTATGGTTTTCGTTCTTACCGGATGCAAAAGTAGGGCTTTGCCCTCGAATGGCCTCGCGTCTTTCTCTCTTTTAACTTTTGCCCGTGCCTCCTTAAACTTTCTTGACAATCAGACGTCTGCCTGTCAGTCAAAGAAACTGCGGAACTTCTTGAATATTTTCTCCTTGATGCTGGCGTTCGGCTTGAAGTTGTCCGAGCCGGCCATTTTCTCCAATTGGGACTTTTCGTCGCGGCTCAGGGTTTCGGGCACATAGATGCTCACGTTCACCAGCAGGTCGCCCTTGCCGTAGCCGTTCACACTGGGCAGGCCCTTTCCACGCAGGCGGAGCACTTTGCCGGGCTGCGTGCCCGGTTCTACCTTCACCTTGACTTTGCCGTCGATGGTGGGTATTTCGACGGCGCCGCCCAACGCGGCCTCGGGGAAACTTAGCAGGAGGTTGTACACCAAATCGTTTTCGTCGCGCACCAACGAGGGATGCGGTTCTTCTTCGACCAGGATCAGCAGGTCGCCGGGCACGCCTCCCCGCTTGCCGGCATTTCCTTTGCCGCTCATCGAGAGTTGCATGCCGTCCATGACGCCGGCGGGGATGTTGACCTTCACCACTTCTTCGCCGTAGACGATGCCTTCGCCGTCACATTCCTTGCACTTGTTCTTGATGACCGTTCCTTCGCCGCCGCACGTGGGGCACACCACCTGCGTACGCATGGTTCCCAGCAGGGTCTGCTGCGTGCGATAGGTGCTTCCCGCCCCTTTGCAGGTGGGACAGGTTTCCGTTCCGCCCGAACCTTCGGCGCCGGTTCCATGGCAATGCGGACAGGTCACGTATTTCTTCAGTTTGAATTTCTTTTCCACTCCGGAGGCCACCTCCGCCAGCGAGAGTTTCACCTTCACCCGCAGGTCGGTGCCACGGAAACGTCGGCGTGCTCCTTGTCCGCCACCGAAACCGCTGAAACCACCGAAGCCTCCGGCGTGTCCGCCAAAGATATCACCGAACATCGAGAAGATGTCGTCCATCGACATGCCTTCGCCACCGAATCCACCGAACGGTCCGCCGTTTCCGGCCGCCCCGCTCATGCCGGCGTGTCCGAACTGGTCGTAGCGTGCCCGTTTTTCGGGATTACTCAGCACGTCGTAAGCCTCGGCTGCTTCCTTAAATTTCTCTTCGGCTTCCTTATCGCCGGGATTCTTGTCCGGATGGTATTGGATGGCCTTTTTTCGATAGGCCTTCTTTATCTCGTCGGCCGTGGCGTTCTTGGCCACCTCCAGCACTTCGTAATAATCTCTTTTTGCCATGACTGCACGTTGTTTTGCTCAAAAAAACCATTTATTGTGCCACCACCACTTTGGCGTGGCGGATGACCTTGTCGTGGAGCACATAGCCCCGCTGTACGCAATCCAGGATTTTTCCCTTTTCCGCTTCGGTCGGAGCGGGCACCAGGGCCACGGCCTCGTGATAATCCGTGTCGAACGGCTTCCCTTCCGTCTCGATGGGGCTGACACCGTTTTCGCCAAGCGCCTTCAGGAATTTCCCGTATATCAGTTCCACGCCTTCCTTCATGGCCGCCGTTTCGGCCGTTGCCTCCATGCTGGCGATGGCGCGTTCCAGGTCGTCGAGCACGGGCAGCATGCTTTCCACCACCCGCGATCCGCCTGTGCGTATCAATTCGGCCTTTTCCTTGGCCGTACGTTTGCGATAGTTGTCAAACTCAGCCGAGAGGCGCAGATAGCGGTCCTTCAAATCATCCACTTGGGCGTTTGCCTCTTCCAGTTGCTTCTGCAGGTTGTCCCCTTCCGTCTGTTCCGACTCGGCTGCCGGGGTTTCCACTGCTGCTTCCTGGTCCAGTTCTACCTGAACCTCTTTTTCCTTCTGTTCTTCTTCCGGATTCATTCTGACTTGTTTTTATAATGACTGTTTTGCTCCTGCTGACCTACAAACAGTTTGCCACATTGGGTCTGCTTACGGCAAATTTGGCACAAAAATAGGCTTTTTCGGCCAAAAGGGAGGCATCCATAGGTAAAAAAAGAAGTGCGACATGGCATTATGGCAGATTTTGCCTACCTTTGCGGCCGGTTTACCCAGACCATACCTCTTTTTTCGCATCCGGGCGCAGGCCCGTTTGCTTTGTTCATACAATATATATATTATTTAGGAGAAACGCATGATTACAGTATCCGACGTTGCAGTGCAATTCGGGAAAAGAGTCCTTTTCCGCGATGTCAACCTCAAGTTCACCCCGGGCAATTGCTATGGGGTCATCGGCGCCAACGGTGCCGGCAAGTCCACCTTCCTTCGCACCCTTTCGGGCGAGCTGGACCCCACGAAGGGCAGTATCACCCTGGGTCCGGGCGAACGCCTCTCCGTGTTGAGCCAGGACCACTTCCGTTGGGACGAATATACGGTGCTCAACACCGTGCTGACGGGCCACACCGTGCTGTGGGACATCATGCAGCGGCGCGACGCGCTCTATGCCAAAGCCGACTTCACCGACGAAGACGGGCTGCTGGCCGCCGAACTGGAAGAACGGTTTGCCGAACTGGAGGGATGGAACGCCGAGGCCGACGCCGCCGCCCTGCTCAGCGGACTGGGCATCGCCGAGAGCAAGCACTACACGCGCATGGGCGAACTGAGCGGCAAGGAGAAGGTCCGCGTGATGCTGGCCCGCGCACTCTTCGGCAACCCCGACAACCTGCTGCTCGACGAGCCGACCAACGACCTCGACCTCGACACAGTGACCTGGCTGGAGGAATACCTGTCCAACTTCGAGCACACGGTGCTCGTGGTCAGCCACGACCGCCACTTCCTCGATGCCGTCTGCACCCACACCATCGACATCGACTACGGACAAATCAACCTGTTTGCGGGCAACTACAGCTACTGGTACGAGTCGAGCCAGCTGGCCCTTCGCCAACAGCAAAACCAGCGCGCCAAGGCCGAAGAGAAACGGAAAGAACTGGAGGAGTTCATCCGCCGCTTCTCGGCCAACGTAGCCAAGAGCAAGCAGACCACCAGCCGCAAGAAGATGCTCGAGAAACTCAACGTGGAGGAAATCCGCCCCTCTTCGCGCAAATACCCGGGCATCATCTTCAACATGGAGCGCGAGCCGGGCAACCAGATTCTCGAGGTGTCGGGCCTGAACAAGACGGCACCGGACGGCACTGTGCTCCTGCACGATGTGAATTTCACCGTCGAGAAGGGCGACAAGATTGTCTTCCTCTCGCACGACCCACGTGCCATGACGGCCCTGTTCGAAATCATCAACGGTGCCGTCGCGGCCGACAGCGGCCACTACAACTGGGGCGTCACCATCACCACGGCCTATCTGCCGCTCGACAATACGTCCTACTTCCGCACCGACCTGAACCTGGTAGACTGGCTGGGCCAGTTCGACAGCGGCAACGAGGTCTACCTCAAGAGTTTCCTCGGGCGCATGCTCTTCTCGGGCGACGAAGTGCTGAAAAAGGCCAGCGTGCTCTCGGGAGGCGAAAAGATGCGGTGCATGATTGCCCGCATGCAACTGAAGGGAGCCAACTGCCTAATCCTGGACACACCGACCAACCACCTCGACCTCGAGTCCATCCAGGCGTTCAACAACAACCTGCGCACCTTCAAAGGGAACATCCTGTTCTCCTCGCACGACCACGAGTTCATCCAGACCGTGGCCAACCGCATCATCGAACTGACGCCCCAGGGCATCATCGACAAGCGGATGGATTACGACGAATACATCACCTCCGACCACATCCGCACACTTCGCGAACGGATGTACGGACAAAATTAATCTTACTTTTATGAAAAGAAGCATTTTCTCTCACGCCGTGATGGCTCTGACGTTCGGGGCCGTCGCATTCAGCGGTTGTACGTCCCGGCAGGACTATCGCATCAAGGGTGTCGTAGCCGGTGCGGCCGACGGCGACTCCGTCTTCATGCTGCGTCTGGAAGGACGCCAGTACGTACCCCAGGACACCGCCATCGTCCGTCAGGGGCAGTTCGAATTCCAAGGCCGACAAGACTCCGCCGTCATCCAGGTGGTCAGCTACGCCAAGGAGGAGACCCGTTTTGCCACCGACTTCTTCCTCGAGCCCGGCACCATCCGCATCCACCTCGACGAAGAGAGCCAGGCCACGGGTACGCCCAACAACGACGCCTATCAGGCCTTCAAGGACCGCATGAACAGCATCCAGGCCCAGGCGGAGCGTCTGTACGCCGCCCTTCAGCAAGAAGAGGACGAAACGCGGCGCGACTCTCTCACGCTTGCCATGTCCGACCTGGACACGGAGGTGAACGAAGCCATCGCCGGCACCATCCGCGCACAGGCCGACAAGACCGTCGGCCAATACCTGCTTGCCAACTACCATTACTACCTGTCGTACGCCGAAGTCGACTCGCTGCTCTCCCTCCTGCCGGCCCGGGCCATGGCGAATCCCAGCATGCAGAAACTGGCGCAACTGGTCGAGAAATCCAGAGCCAGCGAGGTGGGCAAACCGCTTGTGGACTTCACCCTGCCCGACACCGAAGGCATCCCGACCCGCCTGTCCGACCTGGTGAAGGCCAACACCTACACCCTCGTCGACTTCTGGGCCAGCTGGTGCGGACCGTGCCGCCGGGCCATGCCGTCGATGCTGGAGTTCTATGCGAAATACCACGACCGAGGGCTGGGCATCGTAGGCGTTTCGCTGGACAGCGATGCCGACAACTGGAGGCGCGCCATCGCCCAGCACCAACTGCCCTGGCCACAGCTGTCCGACCTTCAGGGTTGGGAAAGCGAAGCGGCCGACCTGTATGCCGTGCGCAGCATCCCCTTCGTCGTGCTTGTCGATGCCCAGGGTGCCATCCTCGCCCGCGGACTGGACGAAGACGCGCTCCGCGCCAAACTGCACGAACTGATGCCCGAAGAGTAAGTGCTATTTTTCATGCGCATACCCTCTCAGGCTTCTGCGCCTATGCCCCCGGCCGCCTGAGCATACCCACGAGAGGCCATGCGCCTATGCTCCTGACGGAGGCGCGCGCCATTGTGACTATGACCGGAAGTGCCAGTGGCCTTATTTGTGGATTTGGTGCCTGCTATTGTCGCGGCTTCCGTATTTGCGCCATCAGCACTTGAAACGACAGTTAATGACCTTTCCGTATCTTCGGAAAGAGAGGCGGTTTCAAGTGCTCTTTTTTTTGCCTTGCTCTTCCGCATCCCGCCAAGTTCCTCAGCCGTCATCACCGAACCAGGAACATCGCCACAGCCTCGTGGAGCAAAGTCTGTTCAACGTCAAAAGCACTTGAATGGTTAGGGATAACAATAGTTATCTTGCCTGTACTCTTTGTGTAGAAACCCTTTGCACGCTGTTTCTTGCCCTCCAATGTGCTCGCATCAGTCACAATCTCCACATTGTCAAGATGCAATTTCTTTGCAAGGCGTTCCACACGTTCTGCCATTCTCTGACGTTCACGCTGTGCAAACTCCCTGCGCTGCTTTCTCGTTCCTCTTGGTTTACCGAGTACCTTTGAAATAGGGTCGTTCTCAAAACTAACCTCATCATCGGTGTACGCTCCATCGCCCTCACGAGCAGAAAAATCATCCTCAACGTTTGCTCTTTCAAACATTTGCGGTATCTTTGCACCATCATTGAGGGTTGCCCCATCCGTTTCGGACGTTGTGTGTAGGGATTCGCTTAAAGTCATTGCACGTTGGGATACGCCCTCTTTTGTTTTATAGAACGTCTTTGCTGTCAGATTACCTTTTTTGTCAGCATATATTTCCAACAGATTATAAGTACCATTCTCTGCTTCTTTTAGGAAGAAGAACATCTTTCTCTTTTCACCTACATTTTCCTTTGCATATATAATCCTATCCGGGAATGAAATAACATCTGCAATGTTCCGTATGTCCTCTATATCAAGAGGAATACTGGCACAGTAGCAAAAAGGTGTGGGTATAAATAAAAAATGTTACCTTTGCAGTTA
>JBJEHD010000076.1:0-40407 GCA_051875715.1 Bacteroidaceae bacterium | reverse complement strand
TGATCTCTGTCTCGGACAGTTCCTTACGCATGCGCTTCTCCTTGCTTACCGAATAATAACCTTCGCGGCTTTTGCCAAACAGTCCGCTCAGGGTCCCGATGGATTCGGAACGCCTGAGCCGAAGGTTGTCTACTGCTTGGCGCCAGCTTTTTTTAGCAGGTCTATGCCATATTGTTCGCGGCCAATCTTCAGGACCTCTTGGAGGGCCTCGTTGCGTAGTTCAGAATAAGACAAAGCCTTGCGAAGACGGAGGTTCTCGTCACGGAGCCGATCCAGTTCCGTCATTTCAAGAGAAGGCTGACCTGTTTGGGATTTCTTGCGTGCCATATATACCTGATTTTCTATTTCATTCAATTCTTCGGGCAAAGATAGTGCTTTTGACTCGAAGGACTTGATCCAACGGAGAAACGTCGCATCATCCACCCCATGTTTCTTACTGAGGCTATACGCCGAACTACCGCTCTCATAATACTCTTTCAGCAACTGGTACTTGAAATCCATACTATAACGTTGCCGTTTCAATGTTACTTTTGACATAATTACTACACTATTTAATTGTTAATTACGTGTGAAGTAAATCTGTATCATGTCACGCCGTTGCAATGCCGTTGCAATGGGGTTGCAATGCCGTTGCAACGATGGCCGATACCGGCCCGAGGACAGGAAGGGGGATAAACAGAAACGCCGTTGCAACGGTGTTTAAATGGCGTTGCAACGGCGTTTAAATGGCATAGAAATGCCCGACGGTAAGAACCTACTTGAGCAGCCGCACGATGGCTACGCGGTTCCATTCGGCCTGCTCCTTGTAGGGCTGCTCGGACGAGCCGCGGGCCTGGATGCGCAGTTGGTTTTCGCGGATGCCGTACGTGTCGGTCAGCATCTGGCCGACGGCCTTGGCGCGCCGGAGGCTGAGTCGCTTGTTGTACTTCTCCGCACCGGTCTCGGCGTCGGCATAGCCTTCGATGAGCACGATGGCTTCCGGATTGGCTTGCAGGAAGCGTCCCACCTCGTACAACTGGATGTCTTGTTCGGCATAGGGCTTGGCGCTGTTGAGCGGGAAGCGGATGATGGCCATGGCGGTGTTCTCGCTGCGCGGGGTCACGATGCGCTCGATGATGCGCTCTTCGCCGGGGACGGGCACTTCGCGCACCAGCACGGTGTCGGTGCGGTAGCGGACGGTCTCGACCGGGATGCGCTCGATGGCGCGGCGGAAGATGCGCTGCCCGATGTGGTAGGTGCAGCCGACGCTGAAGGCCAGGGTCGAGGCGTAGGGATGACGGGCGGGGTGCATGTAGCTGGGCAGCAGTCCGACCGTCCCGTCGAGGTTGACGTCGACCCGTTCGTGTACGCGGACGCGGTAGCGCAGGCCGAGGTGTCCGGTGAAGGCGTTGGCCTTGGTGGTGCCCCGGTAGCGGAAGAAGTGCGCGTAGCCCACGCCGGCATAGGCCTGGAGGTCGTGCATCTGGCGGGTCCTGTCGCGCTGCTGGATGAGGCCGAGCAGGCTGAGCCGTATGTCGGCGTTCACGTTCATGTAGCGCAGGTAGTAGCGGAAGGAGCCGTCCATGTCGACGTCTACGTTGCCCAGCGGATGGAAGGGCTCGCCCTCCATCCAGCCCGACCGGTATCCGTGATAGTTGTAGGCGTCCATGCCGACGTGTATTCCCCAGAAGGGGCTGAACCATTTGCCCGCTCCGAGGTGGAAGGCGGGCGTGACGCGCTTGCCGAACGCCAGGTGGTGTGCGTCGGGGGTGAACAGGGTCTGTATGCCGATGCCTCCGTCGACGTAGGTGTTCGACCAGAAGTCGTTCAGGAGGACGGGCGTCGTTTCTTGTGCGGTCAGCCCCGTGCTTCCGAGCAGGAAGAGGAGCAGGCAACCTGTTTTCTTCATCTTCATCATTTCCATTCAATAATAGAGGTTTATTCCACAACGGTTAGTTCGATGCCGATGGGTTCGTCGGCCGTGCCGAGCACTTGTCCGGCCTGCACCCCGAAGGACTGCGGGCAGTCGAAGAGATAGCGGTTCAGTTTCGTGTAGAGCCGCAGCCGGAAACGCTCGTCTACGCCCAGCGTGCCGCGCACCTGCAGGGGGAACAGCAGGGTGTCGCCCTTCATCACCCCTTCGCCCACGGCGCGGCATTCGTCGCCGACAAAGGCCGCCATCACGTCGCCGGCCGCCAGGGTGGTGTTGAAGGCTTCGTAGGCCGTCACGGTGAACGTGGCGTCCATCGTCACCAACTGCTTGGCCGTGTGCAGGGGCATGACCTGCGGCTCGTCGGTGCTGCCCCAGACGCCGGCATCGGCATACGCGAGGCAGGCATCGGAGCGGAAGGTGTGCTTCAGGCTGTCGCTGTAGTAGGCGAAGGCGACCTGGTCGCCGCTCGCGGCTTTCATCTTGAGGGTGAACCGTCCGGGGCTTTGGGCCTGGACGATGCTGCAGGGCTTGCCGCCGACCAGGGCGCAGGCTGCATCGCCTGCTTTGGCGTACGGCTGCAACTCACGGGGCAGCGACACGTGCAGGTCCATGTATCCATGCTCCTGCAGAACCAGCACCCGGCGTTCCAGGCCGGTGTGCACCAGGTCCACCGGGGTGGCATAGTCGTAGATGTCCTTCAGTTGGGCGGTGTAGTAGCGCAGGTGGAACTGCTCGCCGGCCTGCCGGGCAAACAGCCGGAGGTCGAAGCGGAAGGTGCCGTCCACCAGCGTGGGATGGGCCACGGCGCGGCATTCGTCGCCTACGAAGGCCCCCAGCAGGTCGTCGGCCCCGACGGCGCCTTCGTCAAACGCGCTCAGGTCCACCGTCGCCTGCAGGTCCATGTAGTAGGGCAGTTCGCTCTGCGAGTCCCAGGCCGGGGCGAAGGGGCTGTCGATGGAGCCTTCCGAGGCATCGGCCTCGAAGCGGAAGGCGTCGGTGCAGACGAACAGTTCGCGCTTGGCGGCGCTGTAGTAGCGCAGTTCCACCGGTCGGGTCTCCGAAGCGTCGGCTTTGATTTGAATCAGCCATACGCCGGCGCGCAGACTGCCTGTGCCGCGGCATTGGCCGCCGATGAAGGCGGCCAGTTGGTCGGCTTCGGTCATGGCCGGCTCGATGTAGGCCGACATCCGTACCACGGCGGTCATGCTGGCCGGATAGACGTAGGCATCGGGGGCCTCCCAGGCGGGGGCTTCGGCGGGCGTGGGGCTGGCGGCCGTCCAGTCCGGCGTGTCGATGCCGCCGGAGAACTCCACCGTCCAGTCCGTCGGGGCTTGTTCCTCGGCCGGACGCTGGGTCGACACCCAGGCCGGGTCGTCGAAATGCGTGTATTCGGGGTAGCGTGCGTTGTCGTCTTCCTCGCAGGCTGTCAGGACGAGGAGGCACAACGGAATCCATTTCATTTGTTTCATATCGTCAGACTTTATTTTTTCATTACTTTCACTACTTCGCAGTCTCCGTCGGTCTCGATGCGAACCAGGTAGACACCCTGGCTCAGCGAAGCCGTGCCCGTCCAGTGGATGTCGACAAGGCCGTTGTCGGCACAGTCGGTGAAGAGGGCCACGGTGCTGCCGTCGATGGCCGTGATGCGTACGTCGACCTTGGCGGCCTCGTCTACGCGGAGGCGGATGTTCAGTTCGTCACAGAAGGGCGAGGGGAAGATGCCCGTTTCGCCTCCGTCGGCAAATGAGATGACGGTGGGAGCCTGCATCGAACCCATCACGCGGTCGGCGCGGAAAAGGCCGGCGGCCGATGTCGTGGCCAGCGTTTCGCCGTCGCGTTCGAGGGTAGCGCCGAAGGTGCGTTCCTCGTCGCCTGCTACGCTGACGAAGAAGAGCGGCTGCCCGGCTTCGTTGCGGCAGATGACGGGCGACTCGCCTACGAACTCATCGTCCAGATAGATGCGGAGCACATCGCCTTCGACGGCTTCAATGCCTTCGACAGTGGCCAGCAGCGACATCGTCCGTGCGTAGCGTCCGTTGGTCGGGGTGATGTCGATGGCATCGGCCGACGGGATGCGCGTCCGTGCGTTTCGTGCGCTGACGGCTTCGCTCGGGTATTGCAGCGTGGCGGCGGAGGTGCCGGTGCGTTGCAGCATGTAGCCCTGTCCCGGCTGCATGTAGGTCAGGCTGCCGATCCATCCGAGGCGGTTGTTGTACATGGCGAAACTGTGTTGGCTCTTGATGACGTCGCCTTCGCGGGCGTCGTAGCCGGAAAGGGCCTCTGCCAGCGGCAGGTTGCGCTGCGACCAGTAGGGGATGTAGTTCCATACGGCCACGTTCTGGCTGTTGACACTGCGGATGGTCAGCGTGCGCTGCGTGACGTCGACCGGTGCGCCGACGACGCTCAGGGTCTGCGCCACGCTGGAGCGGACGAGGTACATGCCCTCGGGCTCGAACGAACGGAGTCCGTTGTCCACCCATCCGGTGGTACTGCCGTAGGTGGCCATGCCGCCGTCTTCGCGCTTGATTTCGTCGCCGTTTTGCCAGCTGTTATACTGCAGCGTGGAGGCGATGTCCTGCATCTGGTCGTTGACCACGTTGAACGAGGCCCAGGTCCATCCGGCATTCAGCGCGATGTCGAGCTGCTTCAGGTCGAGGTTCGTGAAGACCACGGGCTGCGTAGGCGTGCCCACGATGCTGTTGGCCTTGAAGGTGATGCGGCGGTCCGGGCTGGCCACGTAGGTGGTGCCGGTGCTGGCATCCCACATCTTGAACTCGAGCGTGTCGGTGCTGGCCTCGTTGCTGTAGATGGTCAGCAGGGCGTAGTACATGTCGTTTTGCTTGATGTACTGGTTGGCCGTCACGCCGGTGCAGGTGTTGTGGTAGAACGCCGACAGCAGGTCCTCCGTGTCGTTGGAGTAGCGTCCGTCGATGCAGAGTTTGCCGTAGATGCTCATGCTGTACTTATAGTCGGCCGGATTGACGTCCCAGGCCGGGCGTTCGCCGTTCACTTTCAGCCGGATGAAGAGCGGTTCGCTCACTCCGTCGCTGTTGGTCAGGTAGATGGTCTCTTCATACGTGCCGATGTTCACGCTCTTGTCCACCTCAAAGCTGATTGTCTGGCTCTTGGTGGCCGAAATCGATCCTTCGGCCGGGCTGACGCTCATCCACGAAGGTTGGTTGCTGATGGTGAAGGTCTCGGCATAGCCGCCCTGGTTGACGATGTTCATCGTGAAGTTCAGCGGTTCGTCCACATCCTTCTCCAGGCTCATCTCGTCCTCGCTCCACCGCAACTGGTTCCGGTCGATGTAAGCCGTCCAGGTGATGGGCGAGGCGATGGCGTTGCCGTTCAGGTCGCGCACCTCGTCTACCGTGAAGGTGACGGTCGTGTTCTCAATCTTGGCGGCTTCTTCCTTCAGCGTGATGATGATTGCGTCGTTGTTGACCACGAAGTCGAACAGCAGGTCGGTCACGCCGCCCTTGTCGCGGACGGGTGCGATGGCTGCGGTCATGAAGGTGCTTTCCACCAGATCGCGCACCTCGGGCGTGATGGAAGCGAACTCACGGGTACCGATGACGGCCGTGGCGTCGGCGTTGGCCGCTTGTCCGATTCCCGGCTCTTTGGCGTCGGCCAGCGAGTAGCGGACTACCGGAATGTTTTGCGACGTGACGGTGTGTGTTTCGAACGGATAGTACGAAAGCAGACCCATCTCGGTTCCGTCAAGGCGGTTGCTCATGCCCGTCTGTACCGAGGTCTCGTCTTTATAGAGACTCCAGAAGCGGACATCGTCGATTGCTCCGGCAAAGTAATTCTCGTAGTTGACCTCATGCGTGCCGAGGGTTACGGGGGTGACACCGACGTAGATGTAGGACGAGGCGATGCGTCCGTAGCTGTCGGCTTCAGCATAAGCCGAAAGGTGTCCGTCGACGTACAACTGTGCCCGGTTGGTAATGCGGTTGACCGCCACGGCCACGTGGTGCCAGTTCTCGTCGAGGTAGCTGCCTGTGGCCTGCAACGTCTGTCCGTTGCTGCGGTAGGTCAGTATGCCGCGTTCGAATCCGAGGCGGAAGAGGTTGTCCGAACCTCCCCAGTCGGTACCGTCGGCGCGTCCGTTGGCCAGCAGGGTGGCGTTGTCGTTCTCGGCTCCGCCCTTGAACCAGAGTTCCAGGGTGTAGTCGCCGTCCGTGTCGATCACGACGCTGCTGCCTGCATTCAGGCGCAGATACGAGTTGCTTCCGTTCAGCAGGGTGGCGCGTCCTTCCGGCAGGATCCAGGTGCCGCCGCTCATGGCCAGGTTCAGCCCGCGGGCCTTGTCCTTGAGCACGTTGCCGCGTCCTTCGTCCATCGGGTAGTATGACAGCAGGTTCGTCTCGTAGCCGCTGAGGCGTTGGTTGCTCCATACCTGCAGTTGTCCGGCGGTGCGTGCGGCGGTCCAGATGCGTACGTTATGTATCTGTCCGTTCAGCCCTTCGGCCAGTCGGTAGGGCGCATTGCCCGCGTAGGCCGGCACGTTGTTGACCGTGAGGCAGGGCACGAAGTTGAAGTAGAGCACCAGTCGGCCGTCTGCATCGTCGGTCTGATCCAGTGTCATGGCCACGTGGTTCCAGTTGTCCAGGTAGTCGCCGGTGGTGATGACCTCGCTGGTATAGGTCTTGCCTCCCAGGCGGACGGTGAGTTGCCGTTGGGCGGTAAGGCCGAAGCAGAGGTCGAGGTCTTCGTCCGTCCCGTGGCGGAAGAAGGTGGCGTTTTGGTCGGCCGGCAGTTTCACCCAGGCCTCGAACGTCAGGTCCTTGCCTCGGAAGCTGCGCGGCATCTCGCTGCTGAAGACATCCGCTCCGTCGGTCTCCACGGCGATGTCGTGGTTGGTGGCCGTTCCGTTCTTGATGCCCGTCACCGAGAAGTTGTTCTCGGTCAGGTAGCCTGCGGCGATGCTTTCGTTGAAGGTGATTTTCGCATCATCGTTGATGGTCAGGATGCCGTTGGCCGGTTGCGGTTGTCCGAACAGGCGCGGACGGTACATGTCCTTCACACCGGAGTGGGTCTCCGAGAAGTTCAGCACCTCTTCGTTGTTGATGACGCAGACGGTGGCGGCACACAGGTCGTACGGCTGGTCGGGCATGTCGTCGAGGAACCACTTGTAGGTGATGGTCCCCTTGTCGGCGGACTGAATCATGGTGGCGTTCATGCCGTTCTGGATGGCCTCGTTGTAGTACTCCTCCTTATTATAGTAGTTCATCAGCGTAATCCAGTTCTCATCCGAATTGCTGCTGGGCTTGTACATCAACTTGATGGACTTGAAGTTGTCGTAGTTGACGTTGAAGTCGCTCAGTTGGACGGTCATGTAGTGAACATCGGCGCCGACGGTGTTCTTCTCGGTCGGCAGGTCGGTGTTGTAGGTCCAGTTCTTGCTCGGTGTCTTGATGGCGATGTCCGAGCAGCTGGGTGTGAAGTGTACGCTGAAGGTCACCGTGTCGGCGATGATGTCCTGGTTGACGGTCGGGTCGCCCTGACACTGCGAGGCGAGCACCAGTTGCAGGTTGTCGTAGTTCAGACCGGGACCCTTGCGCACCTCGAGCACCTTGGTCAGCGTCTCGCCGGCCGGTACCATGATGGCACGTCCGTTTCCGATGGCTCCGCCGTCCAGACGAAGGCTGGCACCCAACTGGTTGGCCTGGTCGTCGACGATGAGGTTGAACCAACCATCTTCGTTGGTGGCCGAATTGTTGCGCAGATACAGGGTGACGTAGGCCGGCTCACCGCTCGGCACGTTGTCGATGAAGTCGTTCTCAACGGCAATCTCCGGTACCTCAATCTGGAGCGTCTTTTCGCTGATGACGGTTCCGGGCAGGTAGTATTCCGTCACGATTTCGTCTTCGTACGGGCAGGAGGTGGCTCCGGCACGTGTGCGGAAGATGAAGGTCGAGAGGTTCAGGTCCTTGCTGTCGATGTCGTCGTATCCGGCTTCGGCGTTGTCGCCTCCCGTTTCCTGGTAGACATCCACGCTCAGGTAGTCGTCATCGCCCTCTTCGGCCAGGACGAAGCCCACGGTCGTAGTGGCCTCTTCTTCGGTGGTACTTTCCTTTCCTTGGGTGGTTCGGAGCCCTTCCTGATAGGTGATTGAGCATCCACTTCCGAGGATGTTGAACTCAGATGTCGAGCCGGCCCGGGTGCCAAGAACGAAGGTGAACGTGTGAGTCTCGGTCTTGACGTTGGAGTAACCGCGCGAGTACTCTACGCTCGAACCGCCTTGGAACGAGTAGTTCTGCAGCACTTCACCCCGGTTGATGGCCTCCACCTTGGCGCGCTCGTTGTCTGCGATGCGCTCAATCCATTTGTCCATCGACTGGTTGAGCGTCTGGATGGTGTCTTTCAGGATGACCTCGTCGCAGGGGAAGTAGACCTTGTAGCTCGGGCCATCCCAAACGGTCTGTCCGCTCTTCTCGTACCATTTCGGATCGTTGCGGAAGACGGGGTCGGTGTTGCTCTTGCCATAGTTTTCGTCGTCCGGGCTGAGGTATGACACGTAGATGGCTTTCTTCGTGGCGTTGGCCTCGGCCTGGAAACGGGCCGACGACATCTCGTCCGGCTGGTGGAGCAGGCTGTTGCGTACTTCCTCGATGTTGGGGAGCAGCACGTTCTGGATGTACACCTGCGGGTAGGCGAACATCGTGCTGAAGATGGCACCCATCTCAAGCGAGTTGCATTGGGCCAGTACGTAGTCGTTGTTGGTATTGACGTCGTACACGGTGCTGTAGTTCTCCGGGTTGCTGTCGTACAGGCTCTTCTCGACCAGGTTGATGGTGTTGGCCGTACCGATGGACATATTCGTGCTGTAGCCGATGTAAACGTCGGCCATGGCTCCTACATAGTCGGCATCGTCGCTCGTCTGGAAGATGGAGTTGATGGTCGTGGTCGAGGTCCGGGTAGAGGAGTCGACCCATTCCGAACTATGCTCGACGTTGACTTCGGCCTGGTTGTTGGTGACGGCCGACTGGATGGTACCCACGCCCACACCGGTGAACGTGACCAGTTCGGTGCCGACACCGATGGCAATGTCTTCGTTCCCTTCCAGGCTGAATGCGCTCGAAGCAGACGAACTCTCGGTAAAGGTGGTTCCCTTTTCCAGATAAGAATAGGAGTGCGTGCCGGGCGGGTCGCGCAGCACGGCAAGCACCTTGTCCGGTCCGGCCGTGATGAAGTTGTTGCCTTGGCTGATGGAGCCTTTCATGATGACGAGGTTGTTCGCATCGAACGGGCTGGTCCAGGCAATGGAGGTGCTGTTTCCTTCGTCGCCTATTTTGGCTTTCACGTTGATGTTGGCCGTGGCGCTGGTCATGTCCACCTTGCTGGCCACGAACGACCAGGTGGCCACGCCGGTCGAATCGGCTTCCACGTCTTCGTAGTCGTTCGAACTGCGCATGGTGCTTTGGAAACTGATGGTGGCATCCTGGCTGGGCACCTTGTCGCTGATGCGGTCGGTCGGGTTGCCGCTCTCATTGTAATAAGGATATTCTTCGTAGACAGCAGCCCGCAGGGTGTATCGGTTGGCTTGCGTGAACACAGGCAATCCCAACGTGTAGGTACCGTTCTCCGGGTTGTAGAGCCGGACGGAACTGCTGCCGTCGCGCGTCGATACGGAGGTGATGGTGTCACCGAAGTAGGCCACGGGACGGTAGTTCTCCAGTTGCTCGATGTGGATGACCGGTTTGGTGCGGGCAATGAACTGCTGCTTCTGGTTGTAGTAGACCGTATCGTTATAGTTAATCTTGACGTACTGCCTCTTCTCCAGCACGGAGTCGGTGTAGGAGCGCTCGGTGTATTGCTCCACGAAGCAGTTGGTCAGGTTCAGCCGCGAGTTGTTGCCCGAGATGTTGTCATAACCAGGCACATTCACTTTGACGGCATAGTTGAGCGGCGGCAGGTCGGCCACGAACTCTCCCGTCGTGGCGTTGGGCTGGATGGTCACCACATTGCCACGGAAGCGGACCGTGTTGGTCAGTGGTGCCTTGCCCTGTGCCGCCCAGTTGCCGGGTTGGAAGTGGGTCAGCACCTCCGAGCGTTCGGCTGCTTCTCCGTAGAGTTTGTAGGCCGCATTCTCGTAGGTCAGTTGGACGGTGACACCGTCGGCCAGGTTGTTGGTCGAGAGCGAGTGCCCCACCGGATAGTCTTCCTGAATGGTACCTCCGGCCACGCGTCCGATGTAGCGAACGGTGGTGATGTCGGTCAGTTTCACGGTCGAGTAGCGGTCGTCCTGATAGTTGATGTCGTTGCCATAGTCGTCCAGCAGTTTGCCGTCATTCTCGAAGGTGTGCCCGGTCAGTTTGGCTTGCACCTGATGCGTGCCGACAGGGACGGAGATGGTGAACTTACCTTTCGAGTCGGACGATACGATGTTGCCTTTCGAGTCGGAGCAGACCACACCGTCGATGTAGAACTGAACGCCTTCCACCGGAATCGTACCGCCCTTGTAGGTGATGGTACCGCTGACGGGGAACGACGACTTGTCGATGAAGTTGGCACTGTGGTTCACGCTTCCACTGCTCAGGGTTACCTGGGTCTTGGTCGGGCTGAACTCATGGGTCCCCAGTCGGGGGATGATGGTGTAGAGCGTACCATTGCCGATGTATGGGATGCCGGCGATGTAGTACGAACCATCGTTGTCAGTATAGTCCTTGTAGCCCAGTTGGTCGAGTGTGGGGTTGTGTGTCGGGTCGTTGCTGAGAATGCCGGAACCGATGACGTTGCTGTTGTCGCGGATGCGACCGTCGTTCATGTGGAACTTGTTGTTCGTTTGGGCGAAGTCATAGAACTCTGTGGCCGTGGCGGAGTTGAAGGTCCAGTAGGCGAGCAGTCCTTCTTCGTCGCCGGCCAGGTAGCGGTCGTAGGTCTTGGCCACCTCGTCGGCCGAGAGGGCCTTCTCCCATACGCGTACTTCGTCCAGATAACCCTTCATTCCTTTACCCATGGTGAAGGGCTTGCTCGTCGTACGCAGGGCGGCTTCTCGTTTGACCTTGCCTACCTCGGTGCCGTTGGCATAAATCCGCATGGTGTCGGCACCGCATACGGCCGTCAGTTGCAGGAAACTGGAGGCGGCCGTCAGCGTCTCAAGCGTTTGGGTGGCTGTCAATGTTTGTTCGCCTGCCTGGAAATACAGGTTTCCGTTCTGGGCATACAGTTCGTACATGCCTTCTTTCTTCAGGAACGAGGCCTTGGTCGATGTACCGACGTTGTCCAACATGACGAATGCCTGCAGCGAGAAGTCGCGGGCCTCGTCGTGGAAGGTGGCTTTGTTGACTTCCAGGTAGTAGTTCCCGTCCATCCGGTAGCTCTTGCCGCAGATGCGGGCGGTCGATTCCAGCCGTACTTCTACGTCCTGAACGGCTTGGCCGTTTTCGTTGTTGAAGGTGATGCGTCCGTAGATGTTGCCGGTGGCCGTACAGAAACCGTAACTGTAGTCCTTGGTCTTGACTTCTTCGTTGGCGCATTCCTTCGAACCTTCGATGA
Organism: Bacteroidaceae bacterium; assembly: GCA_051875715.1. Lineage (GTDB taxonomy): Bacteria > Bacteroidota > Bacteroidia > Bacteroidales > Bacteroidaceae > DYCT01. The sequence continues at coordinate 28,991 of JBJEHD010000076.1, read as the reverse complement.
GGTATTCGTAGGTGATGCCCGGCACGGCTCTCGTGTCGGTGTAGGAGTAGTGGGTGATGCCGTTGGTCGTCTGTACCGTGGCAATCTGTATGAAGGGGTTTGTGTCGGTGCTGGTGTCGCCGTATTCACGACGTTGTACGGAGAACACGTCCAGCGAGCCGGAGCCGTCGGCTATCTTCCAGTCCAGTTCCACCCGGTCGCCGTAGTAGCCGTGCGAAGCGTTGAAGTACTCCAGACTGCCCACCTCCTTGTCGTTGATGCCGAGTTCCGAGGACAGATAGTTCCCGTTGGGGAGTCCGCTCGTGGGGTCTTTCTCCGGCATCAAATAAGTGGTGGCGTATATCGGGTTCTGCGACGGATAGACATTGTTGCCTGTCTTCAGGTAGATGCGCCAGCGGTAAAGCGTACAACTCTTCGGCAGGGTGGTCTTGTGCGAACACTGTTGGCTGCTCATGAAATCGGCGCAATCCAGTTCTTCGGTGCCGTCGGTATCGGTGGAGAAGGTCTCTCCGTCGTAACTAACCTCGCGGGCGATGATGAATTTCGCACCGCTCAGGCAGATGATGTCCTTCGTGTTGTTAGCATTGTAGTCCCACGTCCATTGCAGTTCCACTTCGCGTTGTGCCAGCAGTTTGGCCTGGGCGAAGGCGGTGACTTTGGCGTGTTTCTGGCTTTTGTTGATGGAGGTTTCGGATGCGTTGTACACACCCCATGCGCTGGGCTGGGTGCGGTAGACGCGGTAGTAGACCGTACCCGTCTGGGTGTTGTTCTCGTCGACGTACGAGTAGGTCGACGAGGAGAGCGAGCTGTTCACCGTGGTCCAGTCTCCTCCCTGCACTTTCTTCTGCAGGCAGAAGTTTCCGCCGTCGATGAAGGGGTTCTGTGCGCTCGGGGTCGCCCAGGTCAGCCGGGTCGCTCCGTTGTTCCATTTGGTTGCCGTGAGCGATTTGGCCCTACGGTATTGGGGCAGGGTGAAGGAGGTCGTCTTTTCAATGCTTCCGCCGGTCAGCGTATAACGGGCTTTGGCGGTATACGTCTGGGTATTGTCGCCTAAGGTCAGGTCCGTCGAGAACGAGTTGGTCCCGCTACCGGACACGCCGTTGATGGACACCGTCCGGCTTCCTGCCGTGGAGGAGATGGAAACGGTCACCGTCTGGCGTCCGGCAGTCGACGAGGTGCTTTGGCTGACGCTGGGCGCGGGAAAGGACAATCCTTGGATGCTGCTCGATGTCTTCGAGACGGAGTAGTTGCTGGCATTGTTCTTGTCCACGTAGAGGTAGACTTCGAAGGTGCCTTGGCTCTCCAAGTATTGCGGTTTCAGGTAGAAGTACAGGGTCACTTTCGACTTTCCGCTCTGCTTGTTACACTTGATGTAGGTGTAATCGCTCGAACTGATTGTGACGGCACTCAAGTTTTGAGCGTTGTCCTTGCCTTCGATTTTACAGATTGAGGAGTTCACGTTCTTGACGCGGACCCAGTACCAGGAGTCATCGCCTTGCGGCTTTCCGTCTCCCTTGAAGGAGTACATATTGCAAAGCGTGTGCTTCGTTCCGTTGATGGTGACGCTTACCTTCGATGAGGCGTTGTAGTGCAAGCCTTCGTCGGCTCCGTTGTCGTCGTAGACCGGGAGCGTTATCTGGTAACGTCCTGTGGCGGAATCGTACGAGGTGCCGAGCGAGATGTCGCCGGAACCTATGTCGCCTGCCTGGACGGAGTGTGCCGTCCACAGCATCAGAAGCAGGCATAGGTATTTCACATGTTGCTTAATCATAATTGGTATTGTTGTTTAATTGTTGAATACTCGTTATTTAATGAACAGTTTCTGTCCGTTCAGGAGGTAGACTCCGGTCGGCAGGCCTTTCAGGTCGTCGGGGTTGGTCGGGTCGACTTGCCGTACAAGGTGTCCCCGGGTGTCGTAGAGGTCGGCTTTCCGTCCTTCAACGCTGATGGCCCGGATGGCCGTTTCTTCCCAAAGCAGGATGCGTATGCGTTCGGCCTCGCGGGCTACTGTGGCTGTGTGCATCTTCAGTTCGGAGTACTTGGTCGAGGCAGCCGAAGTCTTGTCGGCGGCATCGAGGGCGGCCTGCGCTTGTTGGATGGCATTGCCCAGGGCGACGTCGGCTCGCAACGAGTAGACGTCTCGGGCGACGGTCAGCGAGTCGGACAGGTCGGCCGTGGCTTGGTCGTATTTCAGGCTGTTCGCCTCGTAGGTCTCTTTCAGCGGGCTGCAGATGGAGTCCATGGCTGTGATGCGTCCTTCTTGCCGGTTTCGGCATTCGGTGGCCACTGGCAGCATGGCGGCATATTGGGCGTCCTCCATCAGGGTGGCGAGGGGCGAAGAGCGGCGTACCAGGTTGTCGATGTCGGCCTCCAGGGCAGAACACCGGACTGTGGCGGGCGTGCTGCTCTCCGTCACTTTCTGCGTCATCTCTTGGATGCGTTGCGTGTCGGTGCTGGTGCGCAACGGCTCGGCTTCGGCTACTGCATTCAGTATCTCGCTGCTGGCGATGGCGGATCCGTAGTAGAAGTTGTGCAGGCGACGGGCCTCTGCGATGGCCTGGTCCAGGTCGGACAAGGCGGTGGCCAATGCTGTGGCCAGGGCTTCCTTGATTTGTTCCATTTCCTCGCTCAGCGTGCGGGCGCATTCGGTCAGGTCGGCATAGGCGGACGAGGTTTCATCGGTCACGTCGGTGTGTTGGAGCAGTTGGCCGGCTTTTACGATGGCTTGCGCCAGGGCCTCTGTGCGTTGCTCTTCCGGCAGGGTTTCGGCTTCGCTCAAGGCCGTGCGGAGGGTTTGACAGGCGGCTTCATACGCTGCCTGGTATTCAGCATACAAGGCCTGCAGCGTGGCGTACTGCTGTTCGATGGCTGCGATGCGGCCATCCTGGCTGTAGCAGGCGTTGATGGCGTTGGCAATGGCGTCGTCCAGCTGTTCGGCCGGATTCAGTTTGTTCAGCACCTCGGCCTTGTCGATGAGCGGCTGCAGCAGGTCGGTCTTGGCCTGGCAGGTGGCGATGGCCTCGGCGTAGCAACCATCCAGCCGGATGGTCATCTGTCGCAGTCCGGTGATGTATTTGCTGGTATAGAGGGCCTCTGCTTCGGTGCAGGCGGTCAGTATCTCGCTTTCCGTCTGCTGGCTTCCGTAGTAGACCATGTGCATCCGTCGGGCTGTGCTGATGGCTTTCTTCATCTGGCTCAGCGCGGTGCTGTGGTATCGCTCGGTCATCGAAAGTGTGTCCTTCAAGGCGTAGTTGGCGCTTTCGATGGAGTCCTGGCTGAAACTTTCGTGCAGTATCCGACCGGCATAGGCGATGGTGGCGGTCAGTGTGTTGTCGGTCTCGTCGTGGTAGAAATCCGTTTTCTTCTGGTTGGCGGTGGCCACCGTTTCCGTCAGGCTTTCGGCCGCTTTGCAGAAGAGTGTGTAGGTGGTCTGCACGTTTTCTGCTTCCGTCACGAAGGCGGTCAGTTCCGTCAGGCTGTAGTGGATGTCGGCCGGATTGATGTCTTTCAGTTCGTCGTACAACGCCTGCCGGTTGGCCAGGAAGGCTTTCGACCCGCTGCCACCGACGGTGTTCTCGTCAGAGCCGTAGAGGGCGTAGAGGTCGCGGATGGAGGCATAGAGGATGACGAACTGGTTGGAGATGTTCAGACGGTCTACTCCTTCGACGGCTGCCAGGGCCACGTCGAGGTCTTCTGCCAGCCGGACAACGGAAGCAATCGTCTTGTACTGTGTGTTGATTTGCTCGTATTGTTGCTTGGCTGTGGCGATGGCCTCTCCCAGTTCTTGTTTGTCGGAGTAGTAAGAGTTGAATTTCAGTTCGGCTTCCAAGATGTCGTTGTAGAAGTCTTCGACGGCTGTTTCCCAGGTCTTGTCGGCTTCTGCGGCCATCTGGTTCAACTGGAGGGTGTAGTGTTGGATTTTCGGGATGTTGGTGCAGACGCGGTCGGTGCTTCCGTCGACGGTTGCCATGGCCTGTTCCACTTCGGCCATCAGGGCGACGGACAGTGCAGGCACATCGTCGGCGTAACGCTCCGTCATCTTGGCTTTTGTGCCGGCCAGTTGGGTGTCCAGTGTCCCGACGGCCAGTGCATACTGCGTCGTGGTGACGGCCATGGCCTGTTCCAGGTTGGTGCAGTGCTGGTCGAGGATGTGCTTGGTGCCGCTGTTCACGTTGGCTTTTGCTTCGTTGAGGGCGATGAGCAGGTCGGCATAGCCGTATTTGGCGTAGAGGATTTCAGCGTTCTCGATGAGGCCGACCAGTCGCAGGTGCGATTCGTAGGGGTCGGAATATCCGCCCAGCGATTCGTAGACGGCATCCAGTTCCTTGGTGGCTTCGGCCAGGCGGCGGGTGTTGCGCACCGTTTCCGTTGCGTAGGTCTCAAGCACGGTCTGTGCTTCCTGGATGGCCGTCTTCAGGGCTTCGATGCCTTCTTTGCTGTCTTTCCATTTATTGTAGAATTCCTGCGAGGCGTTTATCTTGTTGGTGAGTGCGGTCTTGGCGCTTTGGTATTCGCTTTCGAGGGTGGTCATCTGTTCATCCGCGCGGTCGGTCAGTTTGCCGACTTCCTCGGGTGTGCGGTTCGACCGTGTCAGCATGACGGCGATTTCCTCCTTCAGTGCGGCAAGCGCGTTGTCTTCGTCTCCGTAGAGGTCGATGCAGTTCTGCAGGCCTTGTGCTTTGGCGATCAGGCTGGCGGTCTCGTTGTAGATTCTTGTCAGGCTTTCCTGTGTGTCGGCCAGTTGGCTCTCGGTCGCGGCATAAGTGGCTGCTTGGGCGAGGAGGTTGTCTGCTTCGGCGATGGCGTTGGCCAGCAAGGCGTTGTTCCACTCGGTATTGGCCGTCCGGGCCGTTTCGGTTTGGCCGCGAAGCGTGGTTTGTAGTCCGGCGAAGTAGGTCTGTGCATTGCCGATGGCGGCATCGATGAGGCTGTGTGCATCGGTGTAGTCGGAGATGTATTTCTGATTGGCGGCGATGACGGCTTCCAGGCCGGTGATGGCGGTGTTGAGCGCCTGGGCTTCTGTGCCGGTCGGTGTCAGACAACTGTACACCTTGCGTGCTTCGGTCAGTTTGGTGTTCGAGTCGCCGACCAGTTCGGTCAGTTTCCCTGCCAATGTGCTCCCGATTGTTTGCGTGTTGCTTTGGTCGGTGTTGATGGCCTCCCAAAGGTTCGACAGTTCGGTGTAGACGGTGCCTCCGTAGGTGTATCGGCTGGTTTTTACATTGGCCGTGAATGCATCCAGGCGGGTCTTGAAGGTCTCGATGGGTGACATGAGTTCGGTGTAGAGCGTGCCTGTCCGGTCGCTTTCCTTAAAGTAGGGGGCCGCTTGGGCGTAGGCGTCGCTGATGCTTTGCTGGTAAATGGTAAGCATGTCGACGATGCTGATTTCGTCTTGCAGGTATTGGTTGTAGAGCGACAGGTCCACCAGGGTGTGTTCGGCCGGTGTGTAACTGCTTCCCCATCCCTTAGGTGTCGTATACGTCTCCTTCGTGAGTAGGGTGGCGTAAGTGGTCGCGTCGGCGTCGATCTGGGCGATCAGTCGGGCGAGGCTTTCCTTACGGTTGTTGAACAAGGTGGAGGCGTTTTGCCGGGTCTCCCGGGTATGTCGGATGAGCCCCAGATAGGTGGGCGTGTAGACCGGATTGTCCGGGGTGCTCTTGTCGGGGTCCAACACATCGGGCTTCCCGTAGATCCACGTGGGGAAGTCCTGTTCTACGTCATCTCGTCCGAACAGGCCGATGATGCTGTCGGTCTCGTTCTTCAAGAGAGTGAACTCCGATTCGGCCACCAGTTCGTCATAGCGGATGGGGTCGGATGCCGTGGTGCGTGTCCCGTAGAATTCTGCCGTCCATCCCGGCAGATAGGCCCATACGTACTGGAAGGGCGTTTGGTTCAGTGCCAGGTCCAAGGCGTTTTTCAGCGAGTCCACGCCCTCCTGGGTGGTGCAGCGTTCTTGGTCCAATTCTACGTCGGCATTCTCGTAGGCCAGATTCCTTAAGATGAGGCTGTAGAACTCTTTATTGACGCTAATGGTCGCACTGTCGGTTGCGGCTTGGTACGAAGCCTGAAGGGCTGTCCGGTCCACCGTCGTGCTGGGCGGCAAGGGCGTTTGTGGTTCTTCGGCTGAGGGCTGTGTTGCCGCCGAAGTGTTTCCGGGTAGTACGGCATAGAGACGTCCGCCCGAAACGAGAAGGCACAAAAGGAGTACTTGTATTCGCTTCATAAACTATGGGTGTTTAATGGATAATGATTTCATAATACGGAAACAAAGAAAGAGATAACTCATGACTAAAATGTTTTAATAAGAATAAAACTCTACAAAATAGTCTACGAATATGTATAATATTGTCAAAACATAACATGTTCTGTTTCTACAGATGTTGAAGTCTTGCCACAAATGTGCAGAACATTTCCCGCATTTGGCCGGTTGTGGTCGGGAAGTGGGCCGCCGGGTTTGGCGTAGTGGTCCAGCGGGGCTTGGCAGGGTGTTGAAACGCTATGTAACGCAGGCCGTTTCGCGGAATATTCCTGTGGGATGGATGGCCGTGCGTGGACCGTTACTTGATGGACTCCCAGTATTGGGCGGGTGTCATGCCCATCTTCTTCTTGAAGGCATTATGGAAAGTGGTCATGTTGCTGAATCCGGAGGCTTCGGCGATGGCCCGGAGGGTGTATCGGCTGTGCGTACGCATCAGTCTGACTGCGTGCTCGATGCGGATGCCGTTGAGGTATTCGTTCAGTCGTCCGCCGGTGTTTTCGTAGATGATTTTGGCGAACAGGGTCTTGTCTACCCGGATGAGCCTTGCCAGTTCGTCGCGTCGGATGTCGGGCCGCAGATAGAGTTTCTGCTGGCGGATGAGGGTGTCCAATCGTATGAAATCGCCCTTTTCACCGAGAGATACCAGGGGTCCAGTGTCTTTCCCCTCTGCCTGATGCGTGTCTGCCATGGTGTCCGGGTGCGTCGTCTCGTCCGTCTCTTGTCCCGGCCGTTGACTGTGCAGGTGTGTATGTCGGATGTTGACGAGGGCCCATATCGAGAATCCGGCCGACACGATGAGGCAGATGCCGGCTGTGAGCAGGAAGACCTGTGCGGAGGACAGGCTGAGGTCGATGAGGCAGGGAGGTAGCATGGCGGTCTGTTTTCGGGGGGAGGGCCGTGTCCCTATTGGTTTTTGTCTGGGGCGGAGAACTGTGCGCTGGGCAGCAGTTCGATGGCCTTGAGGATGACGGGGCTGTCTTCGTTCATGATGCGGTAGTATTCTTGCATCTCCCACAAGTCGCGGGCGACGAGGGCCTTCAGTTGGAGGCGTAGCGAGGCGGCGGATTGTTCGAACTCTTCATCCGGGCAGGTCACCCCTTCGGCTTCCGCGTTCCGGCGCAGGAGGGCCAGGGTTTCGTCGTCCACGTGGAAGCGGCGGTCGAACGTCTCGAAACTGGGGTATTGCTTCTTCCATTTGTCCCGATGGCTTTCGAAGAGGCCGAGGTGGGTCTGTAGCAAGATGCCTTTGACGGTCGCTTCGCGGTAGAAGCGCGTGTAGCGGGTTGTGTCGAGGGGGACGAAATAGTCGGGCATGATGCCTCCGCCGCCATAGACGGTTCGACCGAGGCGCAGCGTGGACCGCTGCAGCGAGTCGGGGAAGTGGATGCTGTCGGCATGGCTCATTTCTCCCTTGTTGTAGCGGTCGATGAGGTCGTGGCTGTAGGCGGCGGGGTCGTCGTATGGCTTTTGGATGCAGCGTCCGGCGGGGGTGTAGTAGCGGGCTACGGTCAGCCGGATCATGGAGCCGTCCGGCAGGTCGATGGGGCGTTGCACCAGCCCTTTGCCGAAGGAGCGTCGTCCCACCACGATGCCGCGGTCCCAGTCTTGCACGGCGCCGGTGACAATCTCGCTGGCCGATGCCGAGTATTCGTCGATGAGGATGGCCAGCCGGCCTTCCCGGAAGCGTCCGTTCCCTTGGGCGAAGAATTCCTTGCGCGGGCTTTTCCGTCCTTCGGTGTAGACGATGAGTTCTTTCTTCCCGAGGAATTCGTTGGCCAGGTCGATGGCTGCGTTGAGGTATCCGCCTCCGTTGCCCTGCAGGTCGAGGACGAGGTCTTTCATGCCTTGTTTCTGTAGTCGTTCGAGGGCTTCGACGAATTCCTGGTGCGTGTTCGCCCCGAAGCGGTCGATGCGGATGTAGCCTACGCCGGGCCGGATGAGGTAGGCGGCCAGGACGCTGTGGATGGGGATGCGTCCGCGTTTGATGCGGAAGCGGAGTGTTTCGCCGATGCCGCGTCGTACGACGCCCACCTCCACTTGTGTGCCGCGCGGGCCACGCAGGCGCCGGGTCATCTCTTCAGTCTTCATCTTGACGCCGGCGATGGTCGTGTCGTTCACCGTCACGATGCGGTCGCCGGCCCGCAGGCCTGCTTTTTCCGACGGTCCGCCGGCCATGGCCTGAATGACGACCAGCGTGTCCTTCATCAGGTTGAATTGGATGCCGATGCCGTCGAAGTTCCCTTCCAGGGGTTCGTTCAGCCGTTTCACCTCTTCCGGGTTCGAGTAGAGCGAGTGCGGGTCCAGTTTGGCCAGCATGCGCACGATGGCTTCCTCCACCAGTCCGTTCTCGTCCACGGGGTCGACGTATAGGTTGGCGATGGCGGCTTCGGCCATGCGCAGTTTGAACAAGGGCGTCCAGTTCGATTCCTGGGCGCGTCCCGTCAGGGTGGCGCAGGCCAGCAGCCCGACGAGCAGAAGAGATTGGAGGCGGTTCATGGTGTCAGGGGTTTTGCGGGGGTGTGAGCGAAAGTCCGGCGGGCACAAGGGCGCTGACGTCCTTCCCGTAAGAGAGCAGTTCGCGTACGATGGACGAACTGATACAGGTCAGTTCTGGCTCGGTGAAGAGCAGGATGGTCTCCAGTCCGGACAGTTTCCGGTTGACGTCGGCAATGGTTTCTTCGTATTCGAAGTCCTTCACCGTGCGGATGCCACGGATGATGAACGAGGCGTCCACGCGTCGGGCGAAGTCGATGGTCAGCCCGTCGTAGGCATCCACCCGGATGCGCGGTTCGTGGGCGTAGAGGTCGCGCACCTGCCGGAGCCGTTGTTCGGTGGGGAAGTAGGTCCGCTTGCCTTCGTTGATGCCGATGCCGATGACCAGTTCGTCCATGAAGGTCAAGGCCCGTCGCACAATGGACTCGTGTCCGATGGTGAAGGGGTCGAATGTCCCGGGGAATACCGCTCGTCTTGTCATGCCACGTCCTCCTCGATGACCAGGTTGTCAATGATGAATCCTTGCCGCTCCAGGGTGTTCTTGCCCATGTAGAACTCCAGCAGTTCCTTCACCAGGTCGGTCTTTCGCAGGCTCACCTGTTCCAGGCGCATGTCCGCCCCGATGAAGTGCTTGAACTCGTCGGGCGAGATTTCGCCTAGTCCTTTGAATCGGGTGATTTCCGGGTTGGGACCCAGTTGTTCGATGGCCCGGACGCGTTCTTCGTCCGAGTAGCAGTAGAGGGTGTTCTTCTTGTTGCGCACGCGGAAGAGCGGTGTCTGCAGGATGTAGACGTGTCCTTTCTTGATGAGGTCGGGGAAGAACTGCAGGAAGAACGTAATCATCAGCAGGCGGATGTGCATGCCGTCGACATCAGCATCGGTGGCCACGATTACCTTGTTGTAGCGCAGGCCTTCCATGCCGTCTTCGATGTTGAGGGCCGCCTGGAGGAGGTTGAACTCCTCGTTCTCGTACACCACCTTTTTAGTCAGCCCGAACGAGTTGAGCGGTTTTCCGCGAAGGCTGAACACGGCTTGCGTGTTCACGTCGCGGCTCTTGGTGATGGAGCCGCTGGCCGAGTCGCCCTCGGTGATGAAGATGCACGACTCTTCCTGCCGTCCGCCTTTCGTGTCGTTCAGGTGGTAGCGGCAGTCGCGCAGTTTTCGGTTGTGCAGGTTGGCTTTCTTGGCCCGTTCGCGGGCTATCTTTGTCACGCCGGCGATGGCTTTCCGTTCCTTTTCGCTTTCCTGTATTTTTTGCAGCAGCACCTCGGCGGTGATGGGGTTCTTGTGGAGGTAGTTGTCCACCTGTTCCTTGATGAAGTCTCCCACGAACTTGTTCACGCTGATGCCCGACAGCGGGTAGGGGTTTCCTTCGCTGTCTTTCTCGGGCGCCATGTAGAGCGAGCCCAGTTTGATTTTCGTCTGGCTTTCGAAGGTGGGTTCGATGACGTTGATGGCGATGGCGCCGACGAGGCCGTTGCGGATGTCTTGCAGTTCCATGTTCTTGCCGTAGAACTCCTTGATGGCGCGGGCGATGTGTTCCTTGAAGGCGCTTTGGTGCGTTCCGCCCTGGGTGGTATGTTGCCCGTTGACGAACGAGTAGTACTCTTCGCCGTATTGCGGGGCATGTGTGAAGGCGATTTCGATGTCCTCGCCTGTCAGGTGTACGATGGGGTATAGCCCGGATTCCGTCATGTTGTCGGACAGGAGGTCTTCCAGTCCGTTTCGGCTGATGATGCGTCGTCCGTTGTAGAAGATGGCCAGTCCGGTGTTCAGGTAGGTGTAGTTGCGGAGCATGGTCTCGACGTAGTCGGCGTTGAAGCGGTAGCCGGTGAACAGGGTTTCGTCCGGTTCGAAGAAGATGTAGGTGCCGTTTTCCTCGTCTGTCGGCCGGGTTTCGTCGCTCACGAGTGCGCCCTGTTCGAAGATGGCTTCGCGCATCTGTCCTTCGCGCACGCTGCGGGCCACGAATCGCCGGCTCAGTGCGTTCACCGCCTTGGCGCCGACACCGTTCAGGCCGACGCTTTTCTTAAATGCCTTGGTGTCGTATTTTCCGCCGGTGTTGAGCATGGATACGGCGTCCACGAGGCTGCCCAACGGGATGCCCCGTCCGTAGTCGCGTACCGACACGCGTGTGTCGTCCTCCACAGTCACCTCGATGCGCTTGCCCGCGCCCATCTTGAATTCGTCGATGCTGTTGTCGAGGACTTCTTTCAGCAGCACGTAGATGCCGTCTTCGGGTTGCGACCCGTCGCCCAGGCGTCCGATGTACATGCCCGGACGGGTGCGCACGTGTTCCATGTCGGACAGGTGCCGGATGTTAGCCTCGGTATACTCCACCGCAGCAGGCTGGAGTTCGTCTTGTAAGGATTGCTCTTCCATGTTCTTCACCTTGATTGATTTTACAGCTATGCTCCGACAAAAGTAGTGAAAAATCTTTGAATGGGTGTTTCGCGGGCGTAAAAACGTGTACGGAAGGGATGACCTTGCACAAAAAAAGAGGCTGCACCAAAACTCCGGGTTTTGGCGCAGCCCCAAAGATGCGTCCGAATGGTCGAGAAGCAAGTAGTGCTTACTTTCTCAGACCCAATTCCTTGATGATGTTACGATATCTTTCGATATCGTGTTCTTTCAGGTAGTTGAGCAAACGGCGACGTTTACCTACCAGCATGGTCAAGGCTCTTTCTGTTCTATAATCCTTTCTATTGACCTTCAGGTGCTCGGTCAAATGGGCAATACGGTAGGAAAACAAGGCAATCTGGGACTCGGAGGAACCAGTATCCGTGTTAGACTTTCCGTACTTGCCAAAGATTTCTTGCTTTTTAGCAGCGTCTAAATACATAGGTTTTGTTGATTAAATAATGAAATAAAACTTTTGAGCGTGCAAAGATACATATAATCTTTTAACTGGCAAGGCTTGAACAGAAATAAATACGAAAGCAAAGAGGCATTTCGGATTTTTCCGTAACTTTGCGCCCAAATTATAGGTATTATATGCAGAACATTCGAAACATTGCCATTATCGCCCATGTGGACCATGGGAAGACGACGCTGGTCGACAAGATGATGTTGGCCGGGCACTTGTTCAGGGATAACCAATCAACCGGCGAACTGATGCTGGACAACAACGACCTGGAGCGTGAGCGCGGAATCACCATCCTGTCGAAAAACGTCTCCATTCAATATAAGGGAACGAAAATCAACATCATTGACACCCCGGGACACGCCGACTTCGGCGGCGAGGTGGAGCGCGTGCTCAACATGGCCGACGGGTGCATCCTGCTGGTCGATGCGTTCGAGGGCCCCATGCCCCAGACCCGCTTCGTGCTGCAGAAGGCGTTGCAAATCGGTCTGAAGCCCCTGGTGGTGGTCAACAAGGTGGACAAGCCCAATTGCCGCCCCGAAGAGGTGTACGAGATGGTGTTCGACCTGATGTTCAGTCTGAATGCCACCGAAGACCAGTTGGATTTCCCGGTCCTCTACGGCTCGGCCAAGAACAACTGGATGAGCGACGACTGGCGCACCCCGACCACCGACATCACCGCCCTGCTCGATGCCATCGTGCAATACATCCCCGCCCCGAAGCAATTGGAGGGCACGCCCCAGATGCTCATCACCTCGCTCGACTATTCGGCCTACACCGGCCGCATCGCCGTGGGCCGTGTGCACCGGGGTACGCTGACCGAGGGCATGAACATCACGCTGGCCAAGCGCGACGGCACGTTGCTGAAGTCGAAAATCAAGGAACTGCACGTGTTCGAGGGCATGGGCCGCAAGAAGACCACCGAAGTGTCGTCGGGCGATATCTGTGCCATCGTCGGAGTTGAAGGGTTCGAAATCGGCGACACCATCTGCGATTTCGAGAATCCCGAGCCGTTGCCTCCCATCGCTATCGACGAACCAACCATGAGCATGCTCTTCACCATCAACGATTCGCCTTTCTTTGGCAAGGAGGGCAAGTTCGTCACCTCGCGCCATATCCAGGATCGCCTTACGCGCGAATTGGACAAGAACCTGGCCTTGCGCGTGGCAAAGACCGAGAACGAAGACGGCAAATGGATTGTGTCCGGCCGCGGTGTGCTCCACCTCTCTGTCTTGATTGAGACCATGCGCCGCGAAGGCTACGAACTGCAGGTGGGCCAGCCGCAGGTTATCTACAAGGAAATCGACGGTGTGCGTTGCGAGCCGGTGGAAGAACTGACCATCAGCGTCCCCGAGGAGTTCGCCAGCAAGATGATCGATATGGTTACGCGCCGCAAGGGCGAGATGGTGTCGATGGAGACGCAGGGCGACCGTGTCAACATCGAGTTCGACATGCCCTCGCGCGGCATCATCGGCTTGCGTACGAACGTGCTGACCGCCTCGCAGGGCGAAGCCATCATGGCGCACCGCTTCAAGGAATACCAGCCCTACAAGGGCGACATCGAACGCCGCACCAACGGCTCCATGATTGCCATGGAGAGCGGGACGGCCTTTGCCTATGCCATCGACAAATTGCAGGACCGTGGCAAGTTCTTCATCCATCCGCAGGAAGAGGTCTATGCCGGACAGGTGGTGGGCGAACACGTTCATGACAACGACTTGGTCATCAACGTCACCAAGTCGAAGAAACTGACCAATATGCGTGCCTCCGGCTCGGACGACAAGGCCCGTATCATCCCGCCCGTGGTGTTCTCGCTCGAAGAGGCGTTGGAGTACATCAAGGAAGACGAATACGTGGAGGTGACGCCGAAGAGCATGCGTATGCGCAAGGTCATCTTGGATGAGTTGGAGCGCAAGCGTGCCAACCGCTGACGCATCGCGCGGAAAACCTGCTTTCTCCTCTCCGGGGGCTGTGTCAAAAAGGGCAATACCTTGACGCAGCCCCCGGCGTGTTTTTAGCCTGTTCCTTTTGGCGAAGCCCTATATGTGACGGCTGAATCCGCAGGACGCATGTGTGGCGTTGGCGGTAATGGGGAAAAGTTGTATCTTTGCACCCGTTTTTGGAAAGATTCAGTGCAAAAAGAAGTATGCAGAGCATGAAATGGAAACTTTTTGTTGGCCTTGCGGCCATTTGTGCGTCAGCGTGGAGCCAGCCGGCCGATACGCTGCGGATGCGTTTGTATGACGAGGTGGCGTTCTACGACGGCTACCAGGTGCGAAACAACCCGGACAAGGACTTGTTCGATCAGGACAGCATCTTGCGCAACTATACCTATCTATACAGCAAGAAACTGACCGACGAGCAACTGGACGCCTTTGGCGAACACATCCGGATGAACGTGTGGGTGAAGGCCTGCTGCGACAACTACGACCGCATCGGCAATATCAACCTGGCCCTGATTCCGAAAGACAGCGTGGAATACGATGCCCTGCTCCACACCGACACGCGCATCGAGTTGGGACGCTTCATCACCCCCTTCATGAACAAGAACCGGCAGCCCGACGTCGTTCCCTACACCTACGAGGTGGACTACCTGAGCCATATCTTCCACGACAAGGCCTTGCGTGCGAAATACAACTTCTGGGTGGAGTTCGAACTGTTCGGCGTGCCCTATGCGGCCAACCAGCAGGTGGCCGGCTGCGCGGGCCGCAGCGACGTGTTCCTCGGCTCGCTCGAGATGGTCACCACCACGCCTTCCATACCGGATACGGACTGCAACGTGCTCGTCCCCATCGTGATGAAGATGCCGGAATACATGGGCGGGACGAACCTGAACAACTACCATGCGAACTGTACCGACACCATCGGCAAGACGGTCAAGACCTACACGTTCGAAGTGCCCGTCGATGTGGCGGACGCCCAGTTGGTGCTGGTCACGTCGAACCACGGGGCCAACGACGGGGGCGAGGAGTACAACCGCCGGTGGCACTTTGTCTACGTTGATGACGAACTGGCACTGACCTACAAGCCGGGGCGTACCAGTTGCGAACCCTTCCGGCGCTACAACACGCAGTCCAATGGCATCTACGGCTATTTCAAAATGAGCGACGCCGAGTGGCAGTCGTTCAGCAACTGGTGCCCGGGCGATGTCATCGACAACCGCATCATCCGCCTGGGGGCGGTCAAGGCCGGCGTGCATCGGGTGCGCATCTCGGTGCCCGACGCGGAGTTTGTGGGGAAGCAGGGCTTCATCCCCGTGTCCATCTTCTTTCAGGGACTGACCGAGGGGACGCTGCCTGCGTCCGTCGGGGCGCCGTCCGTCGAGGCGGAAGGGCCGGCGTGGCAGGTGTGTGTAGAAGATGGGTGGCTGACGGTGGAGTCGGCGGAGCCTGTCCTGGCCCTCGAGGTCTACGATGTGCAGGGGCGTTGTTTCTACCGGTCGGCGGACGGCCGCCCGGTGGACGTGTCGGCCTTTCCTGCCGGCCTTTACCTGGCCAATGTCGAGTTGGCCGACGGACTGGTCCTGACCCGGAAAGTCGTCCTTTCGTAGGGCGGGGTCAGTACAGGCGGGCCAGGTAGTCGTAGTGTTCGCCCGTCTGCAGCAGTTCGGCCCGGAAACCGGCTTCGGCCGCGTGGTGGGCCAGGGTGCCGAAGTCCACGTAGAGCCAGTCGAACGTATCTCCCTTTACCTTTTTATATTGCATCCGGAAGTCCACCTCGCCGTAGTAGTCGGCGGCCAGGTCGATGTCGGGGCTTCCGTCTTCGTTCTCGTAGAGGTAGCGCAGGTCGCTGCTGTCCATCAGGAGCGAGCCGCCCGGTGCCATCAGGCGTCGCACTTGGCGGAAGAAGGCCGGCATGCGGTCCAGCCGGCCGACGATGCCCGAGCCGTTCATGAGCATCAGCAGGGTGTCGAACGGGCGCATCGGCGTCTCGTCGAAGAAGTCCATGGCGCGTGCGTCGGCCACTCCTCGCAGGCGCATGGCCTCTACGGCCAGTGTCGAGATGTCGATGGCGCAGACCTCCTTGCCCATGTCCTGCAGGGCCAGCGCGTGGCAGCCGCTTCCGGCGCCTACGTCCAGAATCCGCCCTTTCGCCTCCTGCAGCGCCCTTTGTTCGAGGGCGGGCATCTCGTTGTAGGTGCGAAACAGTTGGCTGACGGGCAGTTCGTCTTCTTCGAATTGGGAGGAAAACACGCGCAGGCGTCCGGCCTGTCCGGTGGTGGCACGGTCCAGGATGGCCCGGCCCATGGGGTCTTTGTCGGGAGAGAGCAGCATAGGAGCGTATGTGTGGGGTTGGTTAGTCCGGTTGGATGCGGTGGAGGATGTCGTCGAAGATGCCGAACAGTTCGCTGACCGATTCCGTGCGGAGCATGGCGATGCGGGTGTCGCGGAAGTTCGGGATGCCCTTGAACAGCGGTGTGGCGGCCAGGTGGCGGCGGATGTGCAGGATGCCCCGGCGTTCGTCCAGCCGGGCCACGCTGTCCAGCACCTCCTCGCGCAGTACGTTCAGTTTCCATTCGAAGGAGAAAGGCTCCGGTTCCTGCCCGGTGGCGAGGAAGTGTTTCACCTCGCGAAACAGCCAGGGCTGTCCGATGCTGCCGCGTCCGATCATGACGGCGTCCACCCCGTAGCGGTCGAAACATTCCTTGGCCCGTTCGGGCGTGGTGACGTCGCCGTTCCCGATGATGGGGATGTGCATGCGCGGGTTGTTCTTCACCTCGCCGATGAGGGTCCAGTCGGCCTCGCCGGTGTACATCTGCGCCCGGGTGCGTCCGTGTATGGCCAGGGCGGCGATGCCGCAGTCTTGCAGTTGTTCGGCCAGGTCGACGATGATGCGGTGGTCGGCGTCCCATCCCAGGCGGGTCTTCACCGTCACGGGGATGCGCACCGCTTCCACCACGGCGCGGGTGATTTCCAGCATGCGGGGCACGTCTTTCAGCAGTCCCGCTCCCGCTCCCTTGCCGGCCACCTTCTTGACGGGGCAGCCGAAGTTGATGTCCAGGATGTCCGGCCCGGCCTCCTCGGCGATGCGGGCGGCTTCGGCCATGGCTTCAGGGTCTTTCCCGTATATCTGGATGGCCACGGGGCGTTCTTCGTCGGAGATGCGGAGCTTCTGCGTGGTCTTGTTCACCAGCCGGACGAGGGCGTCGCTGGACACGAACTCCGTGTACACCATGTCGGCTCCGAACCGCTTGCACATGAGCCGGAAGGCGGGGTCGGTCACGTCCTCCATCGGGGCCAGCATGACGGGGCGTTCGCCCAGGTCGATATTGCCTATCTTCATGATTCTGTCAGTGGTTAGGCTGCAAAAGTACGCAAAAAAACGTACCTTTGCCCCCTCAACGATTGTATTTTTTCATTCACTGCAAGGTATGTACGATAGCAAGGATTTCGAAATCATGGCCCCGGTGGGCTCGCGCGAGTCGTTGGCCGCGGCCATCCAGGCCGGTGCCGACTCCATTTATTTTGGCATAGAGAGTCTGAACATGCGTGCCCGCTCGGCCAGTACGTTCACGATAGGCGACCTGAAAGAGATTGCCGCCATCTGCCGGGAACACGGCTTGAAAAGTTACCTGACCGTCAACACCATCATCTACGACGAGGACATCCCCCTGATGCGGACCATCGTCGATGCGGCCCGTCAGGCCGGCATCTCGGCGGTCATCGCGGCCGATGTGGCCGTCATGGCCTATTGCCGTGAGGTGGGCCAGGAGGTCCATCTGTCCACGCAACTCAACATCTCCAACGCCGCCGCCCTGAAGTTTTATGCCCAGTTTGCCGATGTGGTGGTGCTGGCGCGCGAACTCAACCTGACGCAGGTGGCCGAAATCCATCGCCAGATACGCGACGAGCACATCTGCGGCCCCGGCGGGCGGCCTGTCCGCATCGAGATGTTCTGCCACGGGGCCTTGTGTATGGCCGTGTCCGGCAAGTGCTACCTCAGCCTCCACGAACTGAACGCTTCGGCCAACCGCGGTGCCTGCATGCAGGTGTGCCGACGGGCCTACACGGTGAAGGACCGCGAGAGCGACATCGCACTGGACATCGAGAACCAGTACATCATGTCGCCCAAGGACCTGAAAACCATCCATTTCATGGACGAGATGATCGAGGCCGGTGTGCGTGTGTTCAAGATTGAGGGACGGGCCCGTGGACCGGAGTATGTGCGTACGGTGGTGGAGTGCTACAAGGAGGCCATCCGCTCGTGCCTCGACGGCACGTTCGGTCCGGACAAGGTGGCCGTGTGGGACGAGCGTCTGCGCACCGTCTTCAACCGGGGATTTTGGAACGGCTACTACCTGGGCCAGCGGCTGGGCGAATGGAGCCGCCACTACGGTTCGGAGGCGACCGAACGCAAGGTCTATGCCGGCAAAGGTGTCCGCTATTTCTCCCGTCTCGGCGTAGCCGAGTTTGTCATCGAGGCGTCGGAAATCCATGTGGGCGACCGCCTGCTCATCACCGGCCCCACCACGGGGGCCGTCTACCTCACGCTCGACGAGGCCCGGGTGGACCTTCAGCCTGTCGAGGTGGTGAAGAAGGGCGAGCATGTGTCCTTCCGCGTACCCGAGAAAATCCGCCCCAGCGACAGGCTCTACCGCCTGGTGGCTCCCGAGCGGTTGCAGCCTGCGTCCGCTCCGGCTACTTCGGAGCGTTAGCCGCTTCGGGGGCGGCCAGGATGTGGCGGTAGTCGGCCGGGGTTTGCAGGATGCGGATGGCCTCGGCCACCCCTTCGTCCGTCTTGAGTTGTTCCTGGATGGCCCCGCGCTGGAAGTAGTAGCGCTTCACGATTTCGTCGGCCAGGAGGCGTTTGATGTCCTTGGCAAAGTGGTCCAGGTCGCGGTCGAGGTTGTGGTTCAGTTTCTTCTCCAGTGCTTGGAATTCTGCGGCCGCGTCGTCCATGTAGCCCTCAAAGGTGGCCATCTCTTTCAGGCTCTTCAGCAGTTTCTCGCTCTGCTGGTCGTATTTGAAGTCGTTCTGCTTCACTTTTTCTTTGAAGGCGCGGTAATCTTCCTCGGTGATTTCGAACTGTTCCACCGGGGGGATGGTGGGGTGCGCCAGGCAGTAGTCGGTGGCATAGTCAAACAGTTGGTTCTCTACGCTGAGGTAGTAGAGGATGTTCGGCATCTTTTCCGCTTTCACCTCTTTGTCGGGCTGGATGCCCCCTCCGTCGCGCACCGGCCGTCCGGCAGCCGTGTAGAACACGGTGGTCAGGCTGTCGGGGATGCGGCCCACGCTTCCGTCTTCGTTGCGGTGGGCGTAGTCGATGGCCTGGATGCATCGCCCGCTGGGCGTGTAGTATTTCGAGGTGGTCACCTTCAGGCTGCCGTTGTAGGGCAGGTCGCGGCTGGTCTGCACCAGCCCTTTCCCGAAGGTCCGTGTGCCGATGACGACGGCCCGGTCCATGTCCTGCAGCGAACCTGCCACGATTTCCGAGGCCGAGGCCGATGCGCTGTTGACCAATACGGCCAGGGGCATCTCGGTGTCGAGCGGTTCCTTCCCCGTGCGGTACGTGCGGTCCCATTGTTTCACCTTTCCTCGGGTGGAGATGACCTCCTTGCCCCGGGGCACGAACAGGTTGACGATGTCCACCGCCTCGTCCAGGATGCCTCCTCCGTTGTTTCGCAGGTCCAGGACGAGGGCCTTGATGCCCTGCCGTTTCAGTTGCACGAAGGCCTTGCGCACTTCCTGGGCGCAGTTGTCGGTGAAGCTGGTCAGGCCGATGTAGCCGATGCTGTCGCCGACGATGCCGTAGTAGGGCACCGGGTTTATTTGGATGGAGGCCCGCGTCAGTTTGAACTCCAGGGGCTTCTTCTCGCCGCGTCGTTCCACCTTCAGCCGGAAACTGGTGCCGATTTCGCCCCGCAGCATCTCGCTCACCTCGTCTTGTCGTTTGCCTGCCATGTCCTTTCCGTCAATCTCCAGGATGATGTCGCCAGCCTTCAGACCTGCCTGGCTGGCCGGCGTTCCTTCGAACGGCTCGGCGATGGCCACCCGGTTTCGGGGTTTGTAAAAGGTGATGAGCGACCCGATGCCGCCGTATTTTCCCGTCACCATCTGCTTGAAGTCGCCCTGCTCTTCTTCGGGGAAGTACACCGTGTAGGGGTCCAGTTCCTCCAGCATGGCGTCGATGCCCTCGCGGATGGTGTTGTTCGGGTCGATGGAGTCCACGTAGAACAGGTCCAGTTCCTTGACGATGGCGTTGAAGATGCTGAGGTTTTTGGCCGTTTCGAAATGGTGTCTGTCCTGGTCGAAGCCCAGCAGGCCGATGCCGAGCAGGCATAGCGTGGCTGCCAGGACGTATGTGGGGCGAAAGCGTTTTTTCATGAGGTGGTTCGTATGGATGGGTTTTCTTTCTGGTTTTTTGGGGCGGGGTTCGGTGGGCGTGCCTCCTTATTCCGCCAGGACTTGGGCTATGTCGCGCTTGACGTCGGTCCAGGTGTCTGCCGGCAGCGTGGCGCCGATGTTCCGGACGATGTGCCCGGCCAGGACCGAGCCGATTCGGGCGCATCTCTCGAGCGCGTAGCCGCAGGTCAGTCCGTACATGAAGCCTGCGGCGAAGTAGTCGCCCGCTCCGGTGGTGTCGACCACGGTGTCCACCCGCACGGCCGGCACCTGTATGGTCTCCGAGCCTTTCTTGACGAGCGACCCCTGTGCGCCCCGTTTCACCACGGCGATGCTGCACATCTCCGCGATGGTGCCTACGGCCTCGTCGGCTTCCTGCCCCGTGAAGGCCTTGGCCTCCTCTTCGTTGGCGAAGACGATGTCGACGTATTTGTTCACGATGAGCCGCAAGAACTCGCGGTCTTGCTCCACGATGTTGTAGCTGGCCAGGTCGAGGCAGATTTGCAGGCCGGCCTCCTTGGCCCGTTCGATGGCGTGCAGAATCATGTCGTGGTCTTGCACCAGGTAGCCCTCTATATATAAATAGGTGTAGCCTCTGAACAGGTCGAGGCCGAGGTCTTCGGCTTTCAGGGTGGCGGCTGCGCCGAGGTGCGTGCCGAAGGTGCGTTCGCCGTCGGGCGAGACGAAAGTCGAGGCGATGCCCGTGGGCAGTTCTGCCGTCTGCAGTTTGCATTCGATGCCCAGTTGTTCGTAACTTTCCTGCAGGAACCGTCCGTTGTCGTCGGCACCCACCTTCCCGATGAAGCCCGTTTCGGCTCCCAGGGCGGCCAGGGCCACGATGGTGTTTCCGGCCGAGCCTCCGGTAGCCTTGTGCGTCTTCATGGAGGCGAAATAGTCGCTTATCTGTGCAAACTTCTGGTCGTCTATCAGTTGCATGCTGCCTTTGGGGAGGTCCATCTGCCGGAGCGCGTCGTCGGTGTCCAGCGTGGCCAGTATGTCTACGAGGGCGTTGCCCATCCCGAGAATTTTGTCCATTGCCATAAATTTTTTGCAAAGATATTGCATATTTCAAAATATCCTATTACTTTTGCATCGCATTTGAGAAAATCACATTCTTCCTTAGCTCAGTCGGTTAGAGCATCTGACTGTTAATCAGAGGGTCCTTGGTTCAAGTCCAAGAGGGAGAGCACGAAAGGCTCGAATGCACATTCTTCCTTAGCTCAGTCGGTTAGAGCATCTGACTGTTAATCAGAGGGTCCTTGGTTCAAGTCCAAGAGGGAGAGCAACAAAGGGGTTTGCAGCAATGCAAGCCCCTTTTTGTATGTCCCCCGGCCGTCACATTCTGGGCGGCGTCGGCATCGGCCCGTAGGGGACGTGTCCCGAGAGGGTATGCTCGTGGGCTCGAGAGGGTATGCTCCCGAGGCCTCGGGCATACTCGCGCGGGCTTGGGAGGGTAGTCGATGCTATCTCCATAAGGACAGCGGGTGACTTTTAGTTCACCGCACTGCCACCATACCGCCAATAATCAAAATATCGGCTTCACCACCTCCACTCTCATTCCAAGGGCATTGATAATGCGGTAGAATGCGCCTACGCTGGGCACGATGACACCGTTCTCCACCTTGGATATATAGGACTTGGTGGAGTTGATGCGTCTTGCCAACTCTGTCTGGGTCACTTTTGCCTCCTTGCGTGCATCGAGTAGAATCTGACCTGAATAGAATGAGAGGGCATCCTCTTCGGCCTTGATACGCTCTGGAGTTCCCTCCTTGCCAAACTTCTGGTCAAGAACGAGGTCATAGTCAACGATTTGATGATTGTTTGTCTGCATAATATGCCTCCTTTATCTTTAATGCTTTTTCTATTTCATTTGGCGGAGTCTTCTGGCTCTTCTTCTGAAAACCATTGAACAGGACTACGACCTTGCCTTCATCGAATATGAAGAACCGACGACAAGCCGAACGCCATATCAAGCTTGCTTGAATATGGCTGAGGCGCGAAGGAGGAAGGCGAAGCCAACACCCGAAATATATTGCCTCCATATTCGGCACGCAACTCATACAGACCATCCCTTATCAGTTTAATAAACTTCTTGGGAAGCCTGTCCTGAGTTTTGAGCAAGAGAAGTCCATATTGGATTTTCTCCTGCTCTTTTTCCTTCAAGGTATTCATGAATGCCTCAAAGTAACCGCCGTATGTTAATATCCGCCGTTTCATGGTGCAAACATAGCAAAAGTTGTCTAATCATGCAACTGTTGAATGGCTTCTCGGTAGGAAATCGTCAAATTGTTGATTTATGACAGTAGAATAACACAATTATTTATGCAAGTTTAACCTGTAAATTCTGCGAATATAGTTTGATTCGGCTGACATAGGATAATCTTCTTCTTGATTCGATGCTGTTCAGCAACTCCACCTTTCCTTCGTCAACCAGTTTCAGGATGAGTTCGCCGAACAGCGTGTTCTGCCAGGCAAACCAGGCGCGGGTGAAGTGTGTGGGGTCGTCCTTGTGGAACGATTCGTGGATGAAGCCTGTGCCGGCATCCGTGCGGAGCAGCATCGCAATGCATTCCTTGATTTCTGCGTCGTCCTGGCTGGTGAAGGCACGCATCATGATGCTCATGGGCCAGACCATGTCGAACCCGATGTGGGGGCCGCCGATGCCTTCGCCCGCCTTTCCACGGAAGAAGTAGGGGTTGTCGTCGCTCCACACGAAGCGGCGCGTGTTCTGGTAGACGGGGTCATCGACGGGCACGTCGCCCAGGTAGGGCATGGCCAGCAGGCTGGGCACGTTGGCATCGTCCATCAGCAGGTGGTTGCCGAAACCGTCCACTTCGTAAGCGTAGATGGGGCCGTATTTCGGATGCGGATAGACGGCGTATTGGCGCAGGGCCGTCTCCACCTCCTGCGCCAGGTCGGTGCACTCCTGCGCCAGAAGGGTGTCGTGGTTCACCTGCGTCAGAATCTCGGCCGCCTTGCGCAGCGAACTGACGGCGAAGAAGTTGGAGGGCACGAGGAAGAGCAGCGTGGTGCTGTCGTCCGACGGGCGGAAGGCCGAGGCGATGAGTCCGACGGGTTTGACGGGACTGCCCCAGCCGTCGTTGATCATCGTGTCGGTGCCCCGACCGGTGACGCGCTGGAAGCGGTAGGCCCCGTGTCCGTCCTTCCGTTGCTGGTCGCGGAAGGTGCGGACGATGCTGCGGATGGCCTGCATCCACAGGTCGCCGAACACCGAGGTATCGCCCGTCGTTTTCCAATAGTGGTAGGCAAGCCGGATGGGGTAGCACAGGCTGTCGATTTCCCATTTCCGTTCGTGCAGTTCGGGCTTCATGTCGGTCAGGTCGCTCATCCAGCCTGTCCCTTCGGCACCCATGTTGAACGCGTTGGCGTAGGGGTCGATGAGGATGCAACGGAACTGCCGGTTGATGACGCCGGCCAGCATACGGCGCAGTTCGGGGTCTTCGTTGGCCAGTTGCACGTAGGGCCACACCTGTGCGCCCGAGTCGCGCAGCCACATGGCGTGGATGTCGCCCGTATAGACGAAGGTGTCATCGGCCCCGTCAAAGTGGACGGTGGTGTCGAGCGTGTTGGGGAAGCAGTTTTCGAACATCCAGACCAGTTTGGCGTTGGTGAGTAGCTGTTTGATGCGGTCAATCTGTTCTTCCACGGCCTTCGAGGTGAAGAGCCGTTGCGCGGGTCGGTTGCTGACGGCATAGGTGGGGACTACGGCTGTGTGGTCGGCCGGGAGGGTCAGGTCGGTGTGCGTGCCGAGGGCTGCGCTGGGCAGCGCAAATCCGGCTGCCGGCAGGCCGAGCAGCAGGATGGGGAGGATTCGTTTCATGGTTTCGTGTGGTATGAGTGGTTTCATGGGGTTTATTCGGTTGCGGTAGAGAACGAGTAAGGTTTGTCGGCCTCGCGCGTGCCGCGCGATCGGTTGGGCTCGGGGCTCATGCGGAAGCGGAGTTCGCCGCCCCGCAGCAGGTCGGTGTGCGTCAGGTAGTTGGCCTCGTGCCGCTTCCCGTTGCGCGTCAGCTGGTCCACGTAGCAGTTCTCCGCCGTGTTCTGGTCGGCCCGGATGCGCAACGTCCGTCCGTTCGGGAGGTGCAGGCGTACGTCGGCGAAGAGCGGCGAGCCCAGCACATACTGGTCGGTGCCCGGGCAGACGGGGTAGAAGCCGAGGGCCGAGAAGACGTACCAGGCCGAAGTCTGTCCGTTGTCCTCGTCGCCGCAATAGCCGTCGGGGGTGGCTTGGTAGAGGTTGCGGAGGATGCGCCGCACGTGGTACTGGCATTTCCAGGGCTCGCCGGCGTAATTATAGAGGTAGGCCATGTGCTGGATGGGCTGGTTGCCGTGGGCGTATTGGCCCATGTCCATCACCTGCATCTCGCGCATCTCGTGGATGATGTATCGGCTCTGGAGGCCCAGGCGGCCGGGGACGACGAACACCGAGTCGAGCATGCGGCACAGGACGCGGTCGCCGCCCATGAGCGTGCTTAGGCCTTGCGGGTCGTGAAACACGCAGAAACTCCAGTGCCAGCTGTTGCCTTCGCAGAAGTCTTCGCTCCAGTCGGTGGCGCAGAAGGCCGGGTCAAACACACCTTGGTCGTCGCGCCCGGCCATCAGGCACGAGGCGGGGTGGAAGACGTGGCGGTAGTTGAGCGCGCGCTGCCGGTAGGGCTGCAGCACCTCGTCGGCCTTGCCCAAGGCTTTGCCCAGCGTGTAGATGCACCAGTCGTTGTAGGCGTATTCCAGGGTGCGGGCGGCGCTCTGGCCTACGCCGATGTTGCGGGGCACGTAGCCCAGCCGGTCGTATGCCTCGCTGGCCACGCGTCCCGAGGCCGTCCCCTCCAGGTGGTGGTGGGCACCGTGGTGGAGTGCCTCCCACAACTCATCGGCAAAGGGCATCGGGATGCCTTTCCGGTAGGCGTCGGCCACGACGGAGGCCGAGTGCTGGCCAATCATGCAGTCGCGGTGGCCCGGGCTGGACCACTCGGGCAGGAATCCGCTTTCGCGGTAGGCGTTGGCCCACCCTTCCTGCATCGGCTGCGCCATCTCGGGGTAGAGCAGGTTGACGAGGGGGAAGAGGGAGCGGAAAGTGTCCCAGAAGCCGGTGTCGCCAAACAAGGGGCCTTGCTCCACCCGTCCGTTGTAGGGACTGTAGTGGATGGTGTGGCCCTGGGCATCGGTCTCGTGCAGCATGCGGGGGAAGAGCAGCGAGCGGTAGAGGCAGGAATAGAAGGTGCGTAGGTCGTCCGTAGGCCCGGAGGCGATGTCGATGCGGCCCAATACCTGGTTCCAGCGGTCGCGGCCTCGGCGCATCAGTTGCTCGAAGTCGCCGTCCAGCTCGCGCAGGTTGAGTTCGGCCTGCTCGGGGCTGACGAACGACGAGGCCACGCGCACGTGTACCTGCTCGCCCCGGCGGGTGGCGAAACCGACGATGCCACCGGCGTGGTTGCCTTCCGTCGCGTTCTGGCCGGGACGGATGGCTCCGTCGAGGACCGTGGCGTAGAAGGAGAAAGGTTTGTCGAACTCCATCACGAAGTAGTTCTTGAAGCCCGGGGGCACACCGCCGGAGTTCCGGGTGGAATAGCCGACAATTTTCTGCTCGTCCGGCACGATGCGAACGTACGAGCCGTGGTCGAAGGCATCGGCGATGACGTAGGAGTGGGTCTCTTCGGGAAAGGTGAGGCGGAACAGGGCGGCCCGTTCGGTCGGGACAATCTCGGTGGTGACGTCCGCGTCGGCCAGGTAGACCTTGTAGTAGTAGGGGCGGGCGTCCTCCGCCTTGTGCGAGAACCAACTGGCGCGTGCGTCCTGGTCGAACACCAGTGCGCCGGTGGCGGGCATGAGGGAAAACTGGCCGTAGTCGTTCATCCAGGGGCTGGGCTGGTGCGTCTGCTTGAAGCCGCGGATTTTGTCGGCCGTGTAGGTGTAGGTCCATCCGTCGCCCATCGGACCGGTTTGCGGCGTCCAGCTGTTCATGCCCCAGGGCATGGCGATGGCGGGGTAGGTGTTGCCGGTGGAGAGTTCATACGTCGACAGGCTCCCCACCAGGGGGTTGACGTAGTCCACAGGGTTTTCGATGGCCGATAGGGGAAGGCTAAGAGCCAGCCATGCGAGGCATTGGCAGGCCAGCCAGGCCGG
Source organism: Bacteroidaceae bacterium (assembly GCA_051875715.1). Classification (GTDB taxonomy): domain Bacteria; phylum Bacteroidota; class Bacteroidia; order Bacteroidales; family Bacteroidaceae; genus DYCT01. Next base: position 2,890 of record JBJEHD010000076.1, on the reverse strand, counting down.
GCGTAGGGGAGTGTGTTTCTTCATGGTTTCTTCAGTAAGTAAGGTTCGCCACAAAGATAGTTTTTTTGGCCGATACGGCAAGCATCGGCGGCATGGATTAATGCGCAGGACCGTGCTCGTCCGTCGAAGCCCGAATCCGCTATTTTGGGGGGCTGGGTGAGCCAGACAATCGGCACGCCCAAAGTCTTAACTTGGGGATACTCATAGTAATTTTAACGATAAAAACTTTGCGTCATGAAAGCAAAATCGTATTTTTGCAGAGTTTAATGAGGAATTGTATGGGAATATTAAGAGATAAACCACTTTCGAAGCCTGCCACTACAACAAAAGAGAGTGGTAAGATGGCTCATATCCCAGCGCATGCAATAAAACTAAAGGTGGTTACAACTGCAGAAAGGCAACGGCTACGTATTCCGTCCTACCAGTATCTGCTTCCATAATGGTGTCTTTGAAATACTACAAACCCACATTCATAATGCGAACAGGGGGTAATGATTCACTGCGCATTATTGAGTTATGGACTTTTAGGTCTACAAAAAGCAATAAGCGTTACATTGTTGAGGTGGAAGGGTTTGAGAATGAGTTTTATGGTATAAAATTCTATTGGAAAGGTGTGGAAAAGAGTCGGAATCGTTATTCTTTGCTAACCAATGATTATGAACCTCGTACCATAGTCCGGTCTTGTATTGAGGTAATGCTGGAGTATTATAGAAAAAATCCCCTTGTCTCGTTTGGGTTTGTTGCGGCTCCTGATCTTGAAGGTGATATCAAAGGAAAGAATGTTGATTTAGATTCTGGCAGTCGCAGGTTCAAGTTCTATCAACGTATGATGGTCAACTTGTTTGGACCTGAGACATTTTATCAAGCATCGGATACCACAAATACTGTTTATTTGATGATAAATAGGGAACAGTTGTCTGCTGGAAGGATTACGATAAAAGATATTGAGGAAAAACTGAATCAGACCTATCAAGGTGAGTTTGTCGTCGGTGTAGAGTAGTGCTACCTGTACGCGTTATCTTGCCAAAAAGTTTGCTCGGTTCAAACGGAAACGCTATCTTTGCCGCAGACTATCTTTTTGAGGGAATGAGTGTTACGCAGCGAGTCCCACACTGTGTTCCGGAAACGTCTGAGACGTTGACCGACGCCGTAGGCGTACCCATTTTACCCCCCCCCGATTCAAATACCTCATCTACAGACTGTAAGCATTGGTTCGTGGCATTGGTCGCCCCGAACACGGAACTGGCCTGTTGCACCAAGTTGCCCCGCTTGTTCCGGGGCGACGAGCAGCCCGAGTTTGAGACCTACGTGCCCGTGCAGAAGGAAATGCGCGAGTGGCGCAACGGGAAGCGGAAGATAGTGGACCGCGTGTTGTGCTCGTGTTACGTGTTCGTGCGGTGTACCGAGCCGGTGCGGAAACGCATCAAGGAACGGGCCAATTTCATTCATTGTTTTCTGAAGAACCGGGCGATGGACAAGAACGAATACGGTCTGTCGCCTTTTGCATCCATCCCCGACAGCCAGATGCGGCAGTTGCAGCAGATGGTGGGCGATGCCGAAACGCCGGTCACCATCGACACCAGCCGCCTGCGGTTGGGCTCGAAGGTGCGGGTCAAGAGCGGCCGTCTCATGGGACTGGAAGGTTTTCTGCATTGCGAACCCGGCCACAAGTCGTGCCTGGCCATCCGCATCAATATCCTCGGCTATGCCAAGGTGGAGGTGCCTCTGGAGTTGCTCGAACTGGTGGAGTAAATCTTTTTTATTGTTTTATTAACCAATCAAATCATTCATGATGGAAACAAGAAGATTTACACCACAAGAACAAGACTTCGGGCGATTCTTCCCCGAAGCATCGCAATTGCAGGCCTGTTTGGTCGTCATCCGTAGTTGCCGGACCCTCCGGGAAGTGGAGGACCGGGTCGTTGTCCCCATGATTCGCCGGGGGCTGGTGACGCACGAACAAGTCACGCGCAAGGCTTTCTATGGTCGGCTGCTCCCTTTGCTGTCTCATTTGCGCAAGGTGTCGCCCACCACGCTCTACAACCACATGGTGACCTTGGTGCGCACGCTCGACCGGCAGGAGAAGCGTCTGACGGATGCCGTCCGTTCTCACCTGACCGACGAGGTGGTGCTGCGTTGCCCCGGCTCGGCCGAAACGATGACCCTCACGCTGCAGGTTAGCGTAGTGCGCTCGGCCGACGGCAAGACCCTCCGTTTGTCCACGCGCGTGGCGGACATCGACGTTCGCACGACAAGGCAGAACCGTTATGTGCTCTGTCTACACCCGTCCGCCGCCCCCGCACCTGCACCTTTTTCCAAGTGTGCATAGATATGAGGGGACATTGTAACTGAAAAACGAAAAGAGAAACACCCCAAAGCAAGTCCGTTTGCGCATAACGGCCTATTGACCATTTGTCTCGCTTGCACAATCCAAATGGTTTTCCTATCTTTGCTTGATAAAGTCGTGTAGCAACATTGAACGAAAGGAGAAGTCGTATGGAAGGAATCAAGGAAGTGCCCTATGGGGTGGCGGATTTCATCACGGTGAGGACGCAGAACCTGTACTATGTGGACAAGACGATGTTCTTGCCCCAGTTGGAGCGGCAGTCTCGTACGCTGTTTTTCATCCGTCCGCGCCGTTTCGGCAAGAGCCTTTTCCTGAACATGATGCGTGCCTACTACGACAAGTCCCTGGCCGACGAGTTCGATGAACTGTTTGGCGACCTGTGGGTGGGCCAACATCCCACGCCGCTGCGAAACCACTACCAGGTGCTCTACCTGGACTTCTCGCGGGTGGGTGGCAATCTCGATACGCTGGAGAGCGAGTTCAGCCAGTACGTCTGCAACCGGCTGAACGACTTCATGGATTTGTATCGGGACGACTATCCGG
>JBJEHD010000075.1:0-8791 GCA_051875715.1 Bacteroidaceae bacterium | reverse complement strand
CTGCTCAAAAATAGAAGTTGTTATCATCATAACGCTAATGACCGATTTGGGATAATCGAATGCGCTTCGCTTTTATTGCCTTCGGCGATGATTGGCTGCACTCGGCATCGCCTTGAAAGCATTTCATGCGCTGCTCTCGTTGGCACAATCATTCTGAGACAGGGCGAACGGAACGCCCGTTGTAGCGGCGGCTGTACCAACGCACGAGGTGGCGGGAGGAATAGAAGCAGAGGTCGTAGGCGTCCTCCGTATTGCCGTCTCTAGGCGCAGAACTCCAAAAGTAGCCGTACTCTCCAACGTCGTCGAGCGACGTACCATAGCGGTAGCCCGCAGCCGGAAGAAAGATAGAGTTCCCGTTCTTCCCCGTTACGCGGTAACCGTTGTGACCACCCTGTGTGGTCCACGTCCAGGTGCACTGGCTTACTAATTCCTTACACTCTGCCTTGGTGGGCAATCGCCAGGGGCTGCCCCACTGAGCGCGAGCGGCATCGTACGCGGCGTTGCCGGCAATATCGCCCATGTTCGTCTTGTAGGTGCGGTTATTCTCCTTGGTGTACTCCGACTTGGTGCTCGTCTCACCCCAGGCGAAATAGTAACCATAGTCCGAAGGAGAGGATGCGCCCACGTTCGTGGTCGCCCATTTCACCGAGAGGCCGAGGTCCACGTATTCGTGCCCATTGATGACGTTGGGTTTCTTCGTCGGCCGGGTGATGATGCCCTGCGGCAGGGCCAACAGCGGCAGCAGGGCTGCCATCAGGAAAAGGAAGGTTCGTTTCATAGGGTATGTGTTTTAGGGGTTTGTTATTCGATTTTCATTCGATCGGCCAGTTGTACGAAATAGTCATTCGACCAAATATCCAGTTCGTTGACATCTTTGACAAATGGAAGCACATCGTTCTTCACTTGATTCATGTCGGCAGCAGCCAGTCTTTCTTTCAGCAGTCCGACCAATGTCTCCTGGTCGATGGTATCATGATTGAATTGAAGAACTCGCTCAGCCAAATGCGAGAAGCGTAGCGGGATGTTGTGGCGAACGTACCACTCAAAATCGTACCAGTCACGACCTTTCACCCGGTTCTTCCACGCACGGTAAACCAAGGCGTGCATCTTCCCGGCAAACAAATCAGGCAGGGTGAAGCATCGTGTCATAAAAGAGCATGGTTGCAAGAGTAACTTTTGCTCTGTACGGAAATTCAAGGGAGGCTGCGTATCCACCTCTATTTTTATTTTGATGGATTTGTCTGTCTGAAACGATATGTCATACACATCCGTGTTGTCTTTCAAGAAAGCGGACTCCACCTGATGGAAGTTCTTCTTGTCCTTCTTCGTGATTTCCACATCCCTGCCCACAACGGCAAACTCATCCATAATTGGCTGGAAGTATCGGGTAAAGTCGAAATGACTGTCAGACGCAAGCAGCGAAAAATCCATGTCTTCGCTAAAACGCTGGAGACCGTGGAATATCCGCAAACAAGTGCCTCCATAGAAGGCTGCCACATCGAAAAAGCCGCCATGATACAGTCCTGCAAGGATAATCTGCTGGTTCACCTCAAAGATGGCATTCCGCTTCTTTTGTACGGATGACAAATCGTACGCAGAAAGCATTGCATCGTACATCTCGTTCTTCATTTCCTTAATAGTTTAAGTAAGGTTCGTATGCTGTCGGCCTTTTTGCCCACTTGGCTGTATGCCTCCAGGATGGTTGCGTCCATTTGGCGGAAGTCCTCCCACTCCATGCGGATGTCCTCCATCAGGTAGGTTTCGGCATCCTTCAGATAGCGCAGGTTCACCTTAGGGGAGTTGGCAATCAGATCGCACAAGGCCTTTTCGGGCGTGGCCATCACAAACGCATACCCGTCCTCCCGGATGCTGGTCAGTCCGATGGGGAACGCCTGCCTGGCGATATGCGTGTAATCGAATCGGCCTATCGGGGTATCAAAAGCCTTCGAATGCTTCAAGGTCATGGACTGCTGCACATAGACGGCTTCTGGTATCAAGCCGTAATAACGCAGTGCGGAGGACATGGACACATACGAAGGGGCATACAGATGGTTGGCAATCAGTTCGGTGGAAAGTGCCTTTCCTGTGAGGTCCGGGTGAACCACGTATAACCCTCGCTTGAGGCGAATAATCTGTTTGTCTCGCTCAAGCAGCCTGATTCTCTGGTTTCCTCGCTTGAGGTGGGGAAACAGCGACTCGAGGGTGGCGGCTGTCATCGGAACGTTGCCGAATGGTTTCAGTGGGTTGTTCATGGTGCGAAGATAGCAAAATTTTGCATAGATAAACCTATCAAACGCGTTTTACTGTTCAAAATATGACGCTTTTCCCTTTCGTGCATATATAGGCTTTTTAGCAGAAAAGTGGCGATAGCATGGCGGAAACTCGATATTTTACCCGATTTCCGCCATGCTATCGCCACTTTTTGTGTTTTGGTTATGGCTCTATCGCCAACGAATCGTACAGGAAGTCGTCGTAAACTGCCACCGTGTCGATGGTGTCGCCAATCCACACATCGGTGGCCGGTGCGCCGGATGTGTCTACGGATGGAGCCACCTCCCTTCTGGAGAGGAAGAAAGCGAACACCGCCACGAGAAGGATGGCAACGGCCGCGAGGAGGCTGTTACGCGGGAAGGCCTGGCCGGCGGGCTTGGACTTCGGCATCGGAGGAGGCGTTGTTTGTTTCGGAGCCGGCTTGGGTTTCGGAGATGGCTTGGGCCTGGAGGATGGTTTGGGGTTGGCGGATGGCTTCGGTTCGGCGGCATCGATGATTTCCGTTTCCTCTGCATCGGGCGTGGTCGTCAGCATCGCCAGCCATGCCGTCACCGTCTGTGGGCGGTTCTTGCGGAGCAGCTGCATGGCGGCGGCCACCGCTTTCCGGGTGGCGGCCGACACGGATGGCGGCAGGGGGGCGAGGGTGGCTTCCTCGGAATGGAGGATGGTGGAAGGTGGAGGTGTGACGCCCGTCAGCAGTTTGTAGAGTGTGGCGCCCAAGGCGTAGATGTCGGTAGCCGGGCTGAACGAGGTGAAACTCTGGTTGACCTGCTCCACCGGGGCATACCCCTTGGTGTTCACACCCAGCAGGGTGGAGGTGTTCTCGCCCGTTTCGTCGTCATAGTGTTTCGATGCGCCGAAGTCAATCAGTATCGCCTTGCCCTCGGCATTGAGCATGATGTTTCCGGGCTTGATGTCGAGGTGGAGGCGGTTCAGGCCGTGTACGTAGGTCAGCGCTTCGGCCACCTGGCGGATGTAGCCCACGGCTTCGGCCTCGGGCAGGCAGCCCCGCTGCTTCACGAGGTCGCCGAGCGACTGTCCGTCGATGTACTCCATGACATAGTAGGCTGTGCCGTTCTCCTCAAAGATGTCGATGACGCGGACGATGCCCGGGTGGTGCATCTGGAAGAGGGCCCGGGCCTCTTCGATGAATTTCTTCTTGAGTTTTCCCACCAGTTCCACCTTCGACTGGGTGGCGATGCTGACTTGGCCTGTCTCCTCGTCGCGGTTGCAGAAATCGTTCACGAAGAATTCCTTCAGTGCCACGCGCGAATCCAGCAGCGTGTGCTTCGCCTCGTAGGTGCAGCCGAATCCGCCTGCACCGATGAAGCGAACTATCTGGTATTTCCCTCCTTGTAGGAGGCTGTTGTTTTTGAGATACATTATCAATGCTTTTTGTTTAATGTTTGTTTTTCATCCAATCGGCCCGTGGTACGGGACCGTTATTTTCTATCATTCTGAAACAGGGCGAACGGAACGCCCGTAGGAGCGGTAGCGGTAGTACCAATTCACGTTGTGGAGGGAGGAATCGAAGGAGAGGTCGAAGGCGAGCTCCGTATTGCTTTCGAGAGGCGTAGAACTCCAATAGAAGCCGCTCTCTCCAACGAGGTTGAGCGACAACTCGTAGCGGTAGCCCGCAGCAGGAAGGAAGATGGAGTTCCCGTTCTTCCCCGTCACGAGGTAGCCATTGTGGCCGCCCTGTGTGGTCCACGTCCAGGTGCACTGGTTCACCAACTCCTCGCACTCCGCCCAGGTGGGCAATCGCCACGTGCCGCCCCAGTTGGCGCGGGCGGCATCGTACGCGGCGTTGCCCGCGATGTCGCCCATGCTCGTCTTGTAGGTGCGGCTGTTCGCATCGGTGTACTCCGACTTGGTGCTCGTCTCGCCCCAGGCGAAATAATAACCATAGTCCGAGGGAGAGGACGCGCCCACGTTCGTGGTCGCCCACTTCACCGAAAGGCCCAAATCGACGTATTCGTGGTTGATAACGTTGCGCTTCTTCGGCGGCTTCTGCACCGGGATGGTGGTCTGGGTCGGTTTCTTGGTCGGCCGGGTGATGATGCCTTGCGGCAGGGCCAACAGCGGCAGCAGGGCGACTAACAAGAAAAGGAAAGTTCGTTTCATAGGCTTATGGTATTATTCTGAGACAGGGCGAACGGAATACCCGCTGCCGCGGTCGAGCGGAATCACGCCGTGGGCGGAGGAACCGAGGTAGAGGCCGTAGACGCTCTCCGTATCGCTTCCGAAAGGCGTAGAACTCCAATAGTTGCCGCTCTCTCCAACGTTGAAGAGCAACGAACCAAAGCGGCGGCCCGCAGCCGGAAGAAAGAGGGTGTTTCCATTCATCCCTTTGACGAGGTAGCCGTTGTGGCCACCCTGTGTGGTCCACGTCCAAATGCACTGGTTCACTAATTCTTCGCACTCCACTTTGGTGGGAAGCCGCCATGTGCCGCCCCAGTTGGCGCGGGCGGCATCGTACGCGACGTTGCCTGCAATGTTGCCCATACTCTTCCTGAAAGTCTTACTGGTTTTCGAGGTGTACTCAGTCTTGGTGCTCGTCTCGCCCCAGGCGAAGTAGTCGTCATAGTCCGAGGGCGAGGACGCACCCACATTCATGGTTGCCCACTTCACCGAGAGGCCGAGGTCCACCCATTCGTGGCCGGAGATGGTGCCTCGGGTCGGCTTCACCGGCGCAGGCTCTGGCTTCGGTTCTACCGGCTTGACTGGTTCTGACGCGACCGGCTCCTGCACAACAGGCTCTGGTTTCGGTTCTACTGGCCTCACAAGTTCCTTCTTCGGCGGCTTCTGCGCCGGAGTGGTGGTCTGGCTTGGTTTCTTCGTCGGCCGGGTGATGATGCCTTGCGGCAGGGCCAACAGCGGCAGCAGGGCGACTAACAAGAAAAGGAAAGTTCGTTTCATAGGCTTATGGTATTATTCTGAGACAGGGCGAACGGAATGCCCGTTGCAGCGGTGGTAGATACTACCCACGTCGTGGTAGGAGGAATAGAAGAAGAGGCTGCAGGCGTACACCGTACTGCTTCCGCCAGTCGTAGAACTCCAATAGTAGCCGTACTCTCCAACGCCGAGCGGCGAACAAACAATACAGTAGCCCGCAGCAGGAAGGAAGATGGAGTTCCCGTTCTTCCCCGTCACGCGGTAGCCATTGTGGCCGCCCTGTGTGGTCCACGTCCATGTGCATTGCTTCACCAACTCCTCGTACTCCGCCTCGGTGGGCAATCGCCATGTGCCGCCCCAGTTGGCGCGGGCGGCATCGTACGCGGCGTTGCCCGCGATGTCGCCCATGCTCGTCTTGTAGGTGCGGCTGTTCGCATCGGTGTACTCCGACTTGGTGCTCGTCTCGCCCCAGGCGAAATAATAACCATAGTCCGAGGGAGAGGATGCGCCCACGTTCGTGGTCGCCCACTTCACCGAAAGGCCGAGGTCGACGTATTCGTGCCCATTGATAACGTTGCGCTTCTTCGGTGGCTTCTGCGCCGGAGTGGTGGTCTGGGTCGGTTTCTTCGTCGGCCGGGTGATGATGCCTTGCGGCAGGGCCAGCAGCGGCAGCAGGGCTACTAACAGGAAAAGGAAAGTTCGTTTCATGGCCGTATCATTCAAACTTGTTTCCGTTCTTGTCGTACCAGATCCCTTGGGCTGGATTCTCATTCTTGAACGTTCCCTCAAAATACTCGCCGGTCTTTTGGATGGTGTAGCGGCCTTGGGCGTATTTGTCGGCCTTGAAGGTTCCTACGAACCGATCGCCGTTGGCCAGCGTGTAGGTGGTTTCGCCCTCCATCACGCCATGGTTCCACTGCCCTTCGTATCGTTTGGCCTTCTTGGAAGAGGTCCATACGGCCACGCCTTGTCCGTGCGGCTGCTTGTCGGCATCTACCTCGCCGGTGTAGGCACAGTCGCCCAGCGAATGATGGAAGAACATATTCGTCACCTTGGGCGTTGCCGCCGCTTCGATGGCCGCAATGCGAATCGAATCGGTGACAGCATTTCCTTCTGGTTTCTCCGACGAATGCCAGGGTCGCCATGTCATCAGCAGGAGGAAGGTTACGCCTGCTGCGATTCCTATGGCCCATTTCCTCCGATTCGGGTTGCTGGAGGAAGGGTCGCTAGCCGGCTTCGGCTTCGGCGTTGTTTTAGGGGTTGCGGGCTCGTAATGGGGTCTCGGTTTCTGCTCGGGCAGGTCGGTCTCCTCCGAAGCAGCCTCCGCCGAGAGGGCGGCCACAAACTGGCGGACACTGGGGTAACGGCTCTTCCGGGCCGACGACATGGCCTTGGAGATGGGGACAATCAAGTCGGCCGGTACGGACTGCGGGAAGGTCAGTTCGTCCTCAATCAGTTTGGTGGCCTGCGGAGGCGTGATGCCCGACAGCAGGTAGTAGAGCGTGGCGGCCAGCGAATACTCGTCGGTGGTGGGCGAGAACTCGCGCACGCCGCCGTCGTTGTACTGCTCCATGGGGGCGAAGCCGTGGCTGATGCCCACGGGGGTGGTGGAGGTCTGGTGGCCGGCGGTGTCGTACTGCTTGCTGAGGCCGAAGTCGATGAGGATGGGGCAGTCGTCGCTGCTCCGCACCATGATGTTGGCCGGCTTCACGTCGAGGTGGTTCATGTGGAACGAATGGACGTAGTCGAGCGCTTGGCCCACCTTTCGGATGTAGTGGAGCGCGGTGGCGGTCGGCAACGGCCCGTCGCGCTTGACGCGATCGGAAAGCGAGGTGCCCTGGATGTAGTCCATCACGTAGTAGGCCGTGTTGTTCTCTTCGAAGGCCGCGTGAATCTTGATGATGTTGGGGTGGTCGAACTTGGCGATGTTCTTTGCCTCCTTGAGGAACTTGGCCTTGAGTCTGCCGACAAAGTCGGAGGTGCTTTGCGTGCCGAGCGTGACGTGGCTGGTCGAGGACTCGCGGTCGCAATAGTCCTTCGGGAAGAATTCCTTGATGGCCACGCATTTGTCCAACGAGAGGTCGGTGGCGAGGTAGGTGATGCCGAAGCCGCCCTGTCCGAGGATGCGGTCGATGCGGTAGGTGCCGCTGCGCAGAGTGGTGCCGATGGGAAGTGAGAGTTGGTTCATGGCGTTTTATTTTTCGATGAATTTGCACTTGCAGTAGGGGCAGTGCATGTCGTATTGCTTTTTCAGGAGTCGGTAGGAGAGGTTGCCCAGGAATTTCCCGCAGTCGGGGTTGGGGCAGACGTATTCTTCTTGAAACTCTTCGAGATGCTTGTCGGCCATCTCGATGCTCTTGTCCTTGCTTTTCAGCACGAACGAGAGGATGAACACGATGCCGCCCGTGGCCGTGAGGTAAGGCATGAGGTCGCGCATGACGCTGTCCAGCCCCATTTTGCCTCCGAGGGCCATCAGCGCACCGCCCCCGAAGGTGAACAACATGCCGGCGCTGCTCATCAGGCCCAGTTTCTGCTGGTGTTTCTGCCGTTCGAGGGTCTTGGCGTGGTAGTTGTCCCACACGCGGCGCAGGGGCGTGATGTCGAATGTCTTTTCGGGCACGGCGTCGCCGCCGGCCAGTTTGCCGACAGCCGTCAGCAAAGCCTTCAGGTCGACCTCGTAACGGTCCTTGCCCAAGGCAAGATGGCTGGTTTCGGTGATGCGTTTGGACATCACCTCCATGCCGTCCACGTAGGTCACGTTGGCAGGCTTCAGGTTGGTGACGGTCATGTGGCCCTGTGCGTCGATATCAATCCGGGCATGGGCGATGCCCTGCTGCGGGTTGCACCGGCTGACGCTGGCCGGCACGGACCCAGGTTGGCCCATGGCAGCCACCTTGTTGCCGACGGCCACATAGAGCCGTCCCTGCCCGGGTTCCTTACCGATAAGTATGGTTGTTCCGTTCGGATAGTTCATAACTGGAGATATAGGGTTAAGAAGGTTCGTTGGTTTCGTTTGCAGCCTGAGCGGACAAAGCGTCGATGTAGAGCTGGCGCAACGTGCGGAGCGCGTCCTTGGACAGGGTCAACTGGAAGGAGAAGGTCAGTCCGTCGCTCAAGACGAGCCGCTGCCGCGCGATGGCAATCTGGAACACATAGGCCAGGTTGACGATGTGGCTCTTGCCGATGCGCACAAAGGTGCGGGCCGTTTCGCCCAGCCGGGCGCTGAGCATGTCTTTCATTTGGGCCAGGTTCATGCAGACCACCCCCTGCAGTCCGTTGCACATCACGAACCGGGTGTAGTTGCCGTCCGCCTCGAAATAGGCAATCCTGGAAATGTCCACACGAAACATCTCGTCGCGTGTGTTCAGAAAGAGGCTTTTCGTCTTGTCCATGTCGTACTGTTTTCTTTTATAAGGTTTGCCGGATACCGTATGCAACGACATCCTTGGATGGCGACTCCCATCAAGAGCCGTGCAAAATTAAAGAAAATTGTGTAAAGATGTGCGACCTGACAAAAAAAAAGAGAGGCATGCGCACGGTGTCTCTCATCCGCAATCCGCCATGAAGGCCTTTATCCCAAAACGGTCATTAGGCCTTTATGCGCAAACGAACTTTCTTTTTGGCA
>JBJEHD010000074.1:0-9000 GCA_051875715.1 Bacteroidaceae bacterium | reverse complement strand
TGCTCAAAAATAGAAGTTGTTATCATCATAACGCTAATGACCGATTTGGGTTAAACTGCGGAACGGTTGGTGTTTATGCACAAGAGGCCGTGCCGAAATACGAGATTTTTGACACAGCCTCCAAGATGCTTTAGAACGCTTTTGGGGTTGCAAGGTGCTTTTTTTATACCTTCAGCACCGATGCAGCCTGCAGTTTGCCTTGCGCGTCGAGCGTGACATCGATCGTTGAGCCGTCGGGCATGAACAGTGTGGCCGTTCCGTTTTCGTTCATGCGCAGCAAGGGTTGGTCTACTCCTTCGGCTACGATGTTCCATGTTTGCTTGCCCTCGTCGAACAGCAGGTCCATGCTCTCTTCCGAGCCTTCTTTGGTGATGTTGTATCCGTTGGCCAGCGTCTTCACGTAGAAGTCCCCGTTTTCGCCTTTCACCTTTTGGATGCGGCCCACGTCGGCCATGGGGTTGTTTCCGCTCCAGAATTCGATGGAGTTGATGACCAGGATGTCGGCCAGATAGCACACCTCATACACGGGGACGATGTTGAGTGCCAAAAACACCAGTTCGTTGGCAAACTTGTTGCCGATGTTCTGATTCCAGTTCACCGTCCGATTGAACAGCCCGAACGAGCCGATGCATGAACTGGCCATCAGGCCTGCGCACAATACGAGCGCCATGGCAAGAGTCTTGTTCTTTCTCATAATGCAATGAATAAATAGGGTTACACATATGTATCGGTGGCAAACATAGTGCTTTTTTCTTTAATAAACGGCCCGATGGTTGGGCTTTTTTCTCTGCGGCGTTGCAATCTTTTAACTTTCCGCAGGGGCTTATTCCCCAAATAAGCCGTAATTTCGCGGCTTCGATTTGATCTTTCGGCATGAAACGTTTGTGCATCCATATCGCCCTTCTGTGTGGCCTGTTGGCCGCCTTGCCCGCATGGTCGCAGTCCGGTCGGCCTGACGTGTCGGCCGACTCGCTCGTTGTGGCCTATCTGCGTGCACAGGGTGTTCCTCTGACATCGGCCAACCGGGTGACCTTGCTGAAAAGCGGCCGCGAGAAGTTCGACGACCTCTTTGCGACCATCCGTTCGGCGCGCCACCACATCCATCTGGAATATTTCAATTTCCGAAACGACTCCATTGCCAACGCCTTGTTCGACCTCTTGGCCCTGAAGGCTCAGGAAGGTGTCGAGGTTCGTGCTTTGTTCGATTCGTTCGGCAATTGGTCCAACAGCCGTCCGCTCAAGAAAAAACACCTGCGGCTCATCCGGGCGCGTGGCATCGAAATCTACCATTTCGACCCCTTGCGCTTTCCCTACCTCAACCATCTTTGGCATCGCGACCATCGCAAAATCGTCGTCGTCGACGGGCGTGTGGCCTACACCGGCGGCATGAACGTGGCCGACTATTACATCAACGGTCTGCCTGAGATAGGAGCGTGGCGCGACACCCATCTGCGCCTGGAGGGTGAGGGAGTGGCCTTTCTGCAACAGATTTTCCTAAACATTTGGAACAAGAGTACGCACCAGCACGTGGGTGGTGCCGACTATTTCCCTCCTGTGTCGTCGGCCGATTCGATCGGGCCTTGCACCGTGGCCGTTGTGGATCGTGCCCCGCGCCGTTGTCCAAAGTTGCTGCGCCACACCTACGTGCAGAGCATTCGTTCGGCCCAGCACACCATTCGTTTGGTCAACCCCTATTTCCTCCCTCCGCGTGCCATGCGACGTGCGCTGAAGGACGCGCTGAAACGGGGCGTGGAGGTGGAACTGATGTTCTCGTCCAAGTCCGACATCGGTTTCACACCGGATGGCTCCATGGCTGTGGCCCATCGACTCATGAAGCGTGGAGCCTCTGTCTTCCTCTATGAGGGCGGCTTCCACCATTCTAAAATCATGATGGTGGACGATTGCTTCTCCACCGTGGGTACGGCCAATCTGGACAGCCGCAGCCTGCGCTACGACTACGAGGTGAACGCCTTCCTGTTTGATGCCGGCCTGACCGACGAACTCAACCGCGTGTTCGAACGCGACAAGGAGCAAAGCCATCTGTTGACCCCTGCCGTGTGGCGCCGGCGCTCTGCCTGGCGAAAGTTCGTCGGGTGGTGTGCCAGCGTGCTGACCCCTTTCTTATAGGTGCAAGTTCATGAAGAAAGCGTACGAACAATCAGTCAGACAATTTTAATACCATATATTAAGCATACATGATGGAATACAAAGAAATCTATTCGTCCGAAGAGGTGGCCGAACTGGAGCAGTGGTATGCCGCCCATCGTGCCTCGTTGCCCCGGTCCGTCCGGTTGGATGTCGGCACCTTCATCCCTGATTTGCCTTCCACGGTCGACTCCCTGCTCTCACAGGCCCGGATGCATCGCGAGGTGCCAGCTTTTGCGTATGCATCGCGAATGCTGCTGGCCATTCGCCAAGTACTCACACAAGAAGGGGAGGAATAGTCGTATGCCGTTGAATCTGCCCGACAAATTGCCTGCCATCGAACTGCTGAAGGAAGAGAACATCTTCGTCATCGACACCTCGCGGGCCGCCCGTCAGGATATCCGTCCGCTGCGCATCGTCATCCTCAACCTGATGCCGCTGAAGATTACCACCGAGACCGATTTGGTGCGCCTGTTGTCCAATACTCCTCTGCAGTTGGAAATCTGCTTCATGAAAATCAAAAGCCATACCCCCAAGAACACCCCCGTCGAGCACATGAAGGCTTTCTACAAGGACTTCGAACTGCTGCGTTCGCAAAAGTTCGACGGGATGATTGTAACCGGTGCGCCCGTCGAGCAGTATCCCTTCGAACAAGTGACCTATTGGGACGAGATTACCGCCATCTTCGACTGGGCCCGCACACACGTCACCTCCACGCTCTACATCTGCTGGGCGGCGCAGGCCGGCCTCTACCATTTCTATGGCATCCCCAAATACCCTCTTCCGGCCAAATGCTTCGGCGTGTTCGAACATGTCCTCTGCAGTCCGCGCCATCCCATCTTCCGGGGATTCGACGATCGTTTCTTCGTTCCACACAGCCGTCATACCGAGGTTCGTCGGGCCGATATCCTGCGTGTGCCCCAGCTCGAACTGTTAGCCGAGAGCGACGAGGCCGGCGTCTACATGGTCATGGGGCGTGGGGGCCGCGAATTTTTCGTCACGGGCCATTCGGAATATGCCCCTCTCACGCTCGATGCCGAGTATCGGCGTGATTTGTCGCGGGGACTCCCCATTGCTCCTCCGGCTCACTATTATCCTGCCGACGATGCCACCCGTCCGCCTATGGTGCGGTGGCGTGCCCATGCCAACCTCTTGTTCACAAACTGGCTGAACTATTATGTCTACCAAGAAACTCCCTATGACATCAACGACATTGGAAACCCGTCCTGACTCTAAAGCCGCCCTCCGGCCGCGTCCTATAGAACTGCTGGCCCCTGCCAAGAACCTGGACTGCGGCATCGAGGCCATCCTCCACGGGGCCGATGCCGTCTATATCGGTGCTCCGCGTTTTGGAGCCCGTGCCGCTGCCGGCAATTCCGTAGACGACATCGCCCGCCTTTGCGCTTTTGCCCACCTCTACCGCGCCAAGGTCTATGTGGCCTTCAACACCCTCCTTCGCGACGACGAATTGTCCGAGGCCGAACGCCTGGCCTGGCAACTCTACCGCGCCGGGGTCGACGCCCTCATTGTGCAGGACATGGGCCTTCTGCGCCTCCACTTGCCGCCCATCCCTCTGCATGCCAGTACGCAGACCGACAACCGCACCCCCGAGAAGGTGCGCTTCCTTGCTGAGGCCGGTTTCTCGCAAGTGGTGCTGGCCCGCGAGCTTACGCTCGACGAGATTCGAGCTGTGCGTGCGAACGTTGCCGATGTTGCCCTCGAAGCCTTTGTTCATGGTGCCTTGTGCGTCAGTTTCAGTGGTCAGTGCTATGCCAGCCAAGCCTGCTTCGGCCGTAGTGCCAACCGGGGTGAGTGTGCCCAGTTCTGTCGCCTGCCCTTTGATTTGGTCGATGCCGACGGGCGCGTCGTGATGCGCCAAAAGCACCTCCTTTCACTGAAAGACCTCAATCAGACCGATTCGTTGGAAGCCTTGCTTGATGCCGGTGTCACTTCGCTCAAGATAGAAGGCCGCCTCAAGGAGGCGTCTTATGTGAAAAACGTCACGGCCCAC
Organism: Bacteroidaceae bacterium; assembly: GCA_051875715.1. GTDB lineage: Bacteria > Bacteroidota > Bacteroidia > Bacteroidales > Bacteroidaceae > DYCT01. The sequence goes on along the minus strand of JBJEHD010000074.1, from coordinate 4,844 downwards.
TATCGCCTTCGCCTCGATGCCCTCTTCAGCCGCCGTCCCGACTACGTGCGCGCTTCGTCCGGGCAGGTTCGCCTTGCCTTCACTCCCGATCCGTCGAAGTCTTTCAACCGCGGTTTCACGTCCTACTACCTGCACGGCCGTACCGGCCAGGATGTTTCGTCCGTCCACACCCCCAAGTCGCTGGGCGAGGAGGTAGGCGTGGTCAAGGAGGTTCGGCATAACTATCTCACCGTGGCCGGTACGAAAAAGTTTGCCAATGGCGACGGCTTGTGTTACCTCGACGGGCAGGGTCGCCTTGTTGGTTTCCGTGTCAACCGCGTGGAGCAGGGCCGCCTCTATCCGCAGCAGATGCCTCCCGTGCGTCCGCGTACTGTGCTCTATCGCAATGCTGACCAGGCTTTCGAACGCCTGCTGTCCAAGCCCTCGGCCGAACGTCGTCTGGGTGTTGATATCCTCTTGGCCGAAAATCCGTTCGGCTTCACCCTTAGCCTGACCGATGAGGACCGTACCTATGTTTCTTTGGCCTTCGCCTATCATAGACAGGCCGCCCGTACGCCCCAGCAGGAAGGCCTTCGCGCCGGGTTGTCGCGTCTGGGCGGCACTCCATTCGAGGCCCGAAGCGTTCGTATTGATGTCAGTGCTGAGTGGTTCATCCCCTCGTCCGTCGTGGCTGAGTGGCGTCGCCGGGCGGTCGATCGCTTGCTGCTGGCTCGCCGGCTGGCCTATCGCGTCCCTCTGCGTCGCACCGCCACGGGTTCTTCTCCCTATCCGCAGCCGCGGCTGACCTATTTGGGCAATGTGCTCAACACCCAGGCGGCAGCTTTTTATCGCGACCACGGAGTAGTTCATGCCGATCCCGCTTTCGAGAGCCGCCGTCCTGAGGGAGAAGCCGTTCTGATGAGTTGCCGTTATTGCATCCGCCATGCGTTGGGATGGTGTGCCGTGCGCCAGGGCCGGCGTTCGCCCTATCGCGAGCCGTTCTATCTGGTCGGGGCGGGTGGCCGCCGTTTCCGCCTGCAGTTCGACTGCCGTGCGTGCATCATGCACGTTGTGCAGACGGCAGACTGAGTCTCCGGATTGGTTTTTTTGTCAGTGGATGCGGGTAGCCCCCGTGGTTGCATCGGTGTGGGTGGCTATCTGTAGCATGAAGTCGCGTGCGTCGGTGTGGCACACTGCACACGTCTTCTCCGTGGTTCCGGCCGTCACGTTTCCACAGTGCGGACAGGTGGCATACACCGCTGCCAATACCGGCCGGTTGTCCAGGTTTCCTATCACATAGGTCAGCAGTGCCGCCAGTCCTTCTGCCGTCTGTGCACCTTGTGCGAACCATTGCGCCTCTGCGTGCCGGCCGTTTCGGGATGCCTCGTGGGCATAGACCGCATACGTGGATTGTCCGCGTTCGCGCTCCTTCTCCATCAGGCGTGTCAGCCCCTCGCGCAGGCTCTCTGTGCGGGTCGTGTCCGCCTCGTCCTGTTCGGGCTGGCTCTCGCTTGGGCTGTCGGCGTGCGTGTTTGATGCCTGTGCCGTCAGACTTTGTGCCTCTGTGGTACGGATGCGTTTCCCCTCAGCCATGGCGTGTAGCATTGCTTCCACCGTCATCAGGCTGTCGGCGTGTGCCGTCCGGGCCAGGCGCAAGGCCTCCGTCAGGGCCGATTCCTCTGCACGCAGGGCCTCCGTCAGGTCGCGGGCCGTTTGTTCGCCTCTTCCTGTGCAGGCTGCTGCGAGAACTGCCAGCAGCAGTAACGTTGTCAGTCGGGCCGTGTGCATCATCCTCGTGTGATTTCCCCGGCTATCGAGGTGTTCATCATTTGGCGTATTTCTCGGTTGTCCATTCCGTGCCCGAGCAGGAACATCAGTTTGGCCAGCGCACTTTCGGGGGTGCTGTCATATCCACTCACCACGTCTGCCTCCAGCAGGTGGTATCCCGTTTCGTATCGTTCCATCTCCACCGCTCCGCTGGCGCATTGCGTGATGTTGACAATAATGATTCCCCTTGCGGTAGCCTCCTTCAACTGTCGCACGAACCAAGGTTTCTGCGGTGCGTTTCCCGAGCCGAATGTCTTCAGAACCACGGCCCTGAGTCCGGGTATGTGGAGGATGCTGGCCACCACCTCTTCGCGTATGCCGGGGAAGAGGGTGAAGATGACCACGTTCGTGTCGAACAGGTAGTGTGGCTTGAAGGGCCGCGTGGGGTCGGGCCGTCGGATGAGATGCGGTTCGTATTTGATGTGTATGCCGGCGTGTGCCAGGGCAGGGTAGTTGTGCGAGCGGAACGCGTTGAAGTTTTCCGCATTGATTTTCGTAGTGCGGTTTCCGCGCATCAGTTGGTTTTCGAAGAAGATGCAGACCTCGGGTACCATGGGTTCGCCGTCGGCGTTTTTTGCGGCGGCTATTTCAATGGCAGTGATGAGGTTTTCTTTCCCATCCGTTCGCAGTACGCCGATGGGCAGTTGGCTTCCGGTCAAGATGACGGGTTTTCCCAGGTTCTCCAGCATGAAACTGAGGGCCGAGGCGGTATAGGCCATGGTATCCGTTCCGTGCAGGATGACGAATCCGTCGAAGTTGTCGTAGTTGTATCGGATGATTTTCACCAGTTTGGCCCAATAGGAAGGCTCCATGTCCGACGAGTCGATGGGAGGGTTGAACTGGTAGGACGAAATGCGGTAGTTGAAGCGTTTCAGTTCGGGCACGTGCTTCAGCAGGTGGTCGAAGTTGAAGTTCTCCAGCGCGCCCGTTTCGGGGTTTTCTATCATGCCGATAGTTCCGCCGGTATAGATCAGCAGTACGGAGGGGTAGGTGTTTCTCATCCTTGTCACTCTTTCTTTTTGTTTCCTCAGTTTTGTTTCGTCCGGGTATTTGCCCGTTTTGGCGCTAAAGGTAGTACAAATTGCGCAAACTCCGAGGGGTGGAGTGGAAAATGTGAAAAAGACGGCGAGGGGAGACGGGAGAGTGGGGGATATAGGTTGTGCCACGGTGGTAGAAGAATGTGCGATTCTGCTGAACATTTGCTGTGGAATGGCTCTATTTGCTGACGTGTCATTTCTTCCAAAATGCTCAAATAGCGTTAGCTGGGCTGTATATGCTGAATAGATATGCGTATACAGGGGCGTCTATTCATTCGATTTCGACCTGAAATACATATTTATGCTTGCGGAGAAGTGTGCTTCGGGATAAAAAGATGTGACATAAAAGGGCGGGGTTGAGTACTTGCATCTGTCGGCGCACCTACTTTCTCGGTTTCGCGCACGTATTCAACTAGGCCGATGCACCCGTTTTCGCACTCGTTTTCTCCAGAATATTTGTAAAGAAATTGATATTCTTTTGTGTAATAATGACTTATCTTATTCGCGTTTTCGTATTTCCGTTCTCCTGTCCTCTTGTTCGCAAATAAGCGATTCTCGTGCGATGAAAAATACAAAATGTCAAAATGTAATCCGTCATCGGTTACAAGGTTGAGGATATACTCAATGGATAGTTTGGTGTTTTGTGTTTTGTGTTTGGTGTGGAATTACGTACTTTTGGAGAAATAATCAAGTACCGGAAGGTTACCTTCAGGGCGTTTTTTTCATAAAGTATATAGATCAATGATATAAACCATAGTTAAAACAAATAGAACAAGAGTATGAATAAGTTACATGGATTGTTGTTGCCGATAATGCTTCTGGCAGTAAGCGTGGCAACGTATGGACAAAAATGCAAGGAAAATCAGTTGCATAATGACATCGAGGATTATGAGATGGTTGATACGTGCGAGATTGCACGATATGCCATGGTTCGGAAAGATGGGAAATGGGGCATCTACGATTTGGAGCGGAAAGAGAGTGTCACGGAAGTGGACATGGATGTGCTCATGTTTTCCCGTTTCGAAGTTTCTGAGGATGGTGTGCGAGTCTGCTATTTTTATGCAGAGAAAGGCTATCAGTGCGCCGACATTGGTGTCATCATGGACAATAACCAGCAGGTGGCTGTCTGGAAGGACAATAGCAAATACATCGCTGATTTAAGCCAATGTACGACGATTGATAGTGCACTGAGCAGCCAGTGCCGTCTGCTATTGACAGAAGGTTTGACAGAGACAGGAGGCGATTATGGGCAAATAGCCATCGTTGATGCCAATAGCGGACATCTGAAGGCATGGGTGGCAGTAGGCAAAGAAGAATCAAATTATAAAGAAAGTCCCCTGCTGCTGAACAGTTGTTCCATCAACGCTCTGTCTCCATTTCTGCTGACAGCCATGCTTAGCCAAACAGGACGGACATTGGACAGCACCGTGGAAACAACTGAGGGAATTTTCACCTGCCGGCAACTCATAGAACAAGGCAAGGAATGTTTTCTGTTTGCAGACGCCTCTGACAACGAGAAGCCTTTTGTGGGGAAGATGAAAGAACTTAAGAACGATATTACAGCAGGTGATGCGTTGATGCTTGCATGTGCCATGGCAGGTATTGGTAACGGAGGCAGATTTATGCATCCTACATTGCAGGGGGCTAAGGTTACCTGTGAGAACGATATGCCCCTTACTCCCGATGTCATGCGTGAGATTTGCAGTTTGTACAAGACGGAGACCTCCAATATCGCAGGCAGATACAGTGTGGTTACGAATGCCGTTCGCAACGATGGGGCAGGACCTATTGACGAGATGAGTTTTGCTGGCTTTACGCCATCTGACAATCCGCAATATACAATATGCGTTTTTGTCAACAAGCCAAGCGGTGGCGTTTCTGATGCGAGACGAATATCCAACATCGTCATCAGGTTGGCCGAATATATAAGTATGTGATGAAAATTCGGGGTCAGCGGATTTTCCCGGTTGGCGGGGAAGATGTCAAGAGTATAGTGTTGCC
>JBJEHD010000073.1:0-9059 GCA_051875715.1 Bacteroidaceae bacterium | reverse complement strand
TCTTTCGCATTGCTAAACTTTACGCCTATCCACACTGAATAGCTACTGAGCCCAAAAAAACTTCCACTGATAAGAAATCCGCTACTCAAAAAGAATGAGGAGACGCACCCAACTAAGGGATACATCTCCTCATACGATTTACTTTATCAAGATTCATTATGCTTCCGTTGCAGGAACAACAGAAACATATCTCTTGTCTTCTCTTCCTACTTTGAAACTTACCGTTCCATCAACCAAGGCAAACAACGTATGATCTTTACCCATACCCATGTTCTCACCCGGATAGAACTGCGTTCCTCTTTGACGAACAATGATGTTTCCGGCTTTGCAAGCCTGACCACCAAATATCTTAACGCCTAATCTCTTGCTTGCTGATTCACGGCCGTTCTTCGAACTACCTACACCTTTTTTATGTGCCATTTCTTCTACTAAATTTAATGGATTAAGCAATAACTTGTTTGATAGTTAACTCTGTAAAATGCTGACGATGACCATTCAACTTTCTGTAGCCTTTTCTTCTCTTCTTATGGAAAACCAAAAGTCTTTCGCCTTTTACAAGCGGAGAAACCACTTCGCAAACGACCTTGGCACCTTCCACCGTCGGAAGACCGACTTTCACATCACCGTTGTTATCTACCAACAACACTTTCTCAAACTCAACAGTTGCACCGCTTTCTGCGTTTTGGATGTGCTGAACGAACAACTTCTTTCCTTCTTCAGCCTTGAACTGTTGACCGTTAATTTCTACAATTACGTACATTTTTGTTTTTATATTATACGGTTTTCTCCGCAAGGTGGATTTGCTTTCAAATCTCTTCTCTACCTCCTCGGACTAATCAGGGCACAAAAGTAGTACATATTTCTTTTATAAACAAATCTTTTTTATAAATACGTACCAATCTTTTGCGCCGTTTTTTCATTTTTTCTACGCTTCGGTAAGTCCCCACACAAAGCATGCCTTCGAGCCTAATCCTTACCACACACGTTCCATTCTGTCATTCAGACGGATTTCTACAAAAAGCACGGATGAAGACTGCCTTCCATATTAGGCTTTTCATTATCTTTTGATAAGATAGGCTGCGCCTCGGCAAAACAATTTCAAGCTGAGGCTTGATTGTTTTTCGCTCGGCTTGCACTATCTTTACCCACAAAACAAAACCTCATGGATACATTAAACGCCCACAATAAGCAAGAATACCCACCCATGCACACCTGCGAGCACATCGTGAATAGGGTCATGGACAACCTTTTCGGCTGCGGACGTTCCGTTTCGGCACATATCGAGCGAAAGAAAAGCAAAATGGATTTCACCCTCCCCCAACCGCCCACTGACGAGCAATTACGCGAATTGGAGCAAACCGTCAACCACATCATCGGCCAACACCTTCCGGTCTCCGTGGAATTTATCACTCAACACGAAGCCCAAGGACGTTTCGACTTGAGCCGCCTGCCCGATGAAGCCTCCGAAACGGTGCGCATCGTCCACGTAGGAGATTACGATGAATGCCTTTGCATCGGAACGCACGTAGAAAACACGTCCGAGATAGGCACATTCACCCTTCTCAGCCACGACTACCGAGATGGTACGCTACGCATCCGCTTCAAATTGACCTGAGCCGGGTTACCGCAACCGATCGGCTGCCCGCACCATGGCTTCATCCTTTCCGATAGCCCGGATGGCCAGGTAGTTCAGTATGACGCAAATCAACGGCAGACACATTCCCCATTTACCATGGAACGTTGCATCCAAACGATTGCCAAACATCACCAGGAAAGCAGCAAAGGTAAGGTAATATCCCACCAGCAGCAAGCAGTTGAACACCGTCATACGGATTTGCAGAATACGATTACGATACAAGAAGATAGTGGAAAATGCCACTATAGCAGAAAACAGCAACAAAGCGAACATGCCCCACACGGAATTATTACATACATCATCGAGACACACGCCCCAATTGGTAAACGTGGCCGCCGAACCATCCGGCAAAACATACATTCCCACCGGCAGGCACATCGTTACCACCAGCAACACCGTCACGACAAACAAATAAATACTTTGAATACGTTGAATCATAATATAGTTGTTATTATTGAAAACTAAAAAAGGGCTTGACAGATGCAAACCCTTTCTATCTTTTCCGTTAGAAAATCCTTACTGTAATTTTTCCTTCTCTTTTGCCGGGTTGCGGTAGTACACCTTCCCTTCAATATATTCCTGAGTGGCAATCAGAGTCGGTTTCGGCAGTTTCTCGTAATAGCGCGAAATCTCTATCTGCTCTCTATTCTCAAACACCTCCTCCAGGTTGTCGTTGTAAGAGGCAAACTCCTGCAATTTCTTGGACAAATCATTCTTAATTTCTACCCCAATCTGGTTGGCACGCTTGGCTATAATCGATACTGTTTCATAGATATTACCCGTGTCTTCACACAGTTCCATCAAGTCACGCGTCACCGTATTGGTAGGAGCATTCGTCTTTTTGTAATCCATAGTTCTATCTTATAATTAGTCTTTTATTTTTCCACTGGCATCCTTGAATATTTTCTCGGCCTCCTTGCGGTATTTGCTTTCCGGAAACTCGTTGACGAACGCATAATATTCGTCAATCGATTCCCGGTACCGCTCCATCTGCTTTTCATGCACACTCTGAATAGCCATCTGGTACTTTGCCCTCAACACCAAAATGGCAAGGTCTTCGCGAAGCAATGTATAAGGATAATCTCGCAATGCGTTCTGAGCCGTAATCACGCAAGACTGGTAATTGTTGCCCATATAATTGCCCAAATCGTAATACAACTTGGCCGAATAATATTCCTTCTGAACCAATTTGTCCTGCAGTTTGAAAATCATGTTTTGAGCTTCCACCTTCTTGTCGCCCATCGGGTAGTACTCCATATACAACTGTAGTTCCTGAATGGCCCGATAGGTCTCCGTCTGATCCAAACGAGGTTCGGGCGAATCCAAATACAACGCCTTGCCGGCCAGGAATCTTGACATCTCGGCATACGTTCCACGAGGGTATGTATTATAATAGGTGGTAAAGTAGTGCGACGAAGTGGAGTAATCACCTTGTTTATAATACGACATACCCAGCATGAAAAGCGACTCCTCAGCCTTATCCGTACCTTTCATAATGGTAATCAGTTCCTCCAACAACGTAGCCGACTTGCTGAAGTTCCCTTTCCCATAATATGCCTTGGCCACCTCGTATTTGTACTCGTAATCAGTACACTTTATGATACGGTTGTATTCCCCGCACGACGAAAGCATCCAAGCGGCCAGCAACACTATGATGATATTTCGATTCATTCTCATTCAAATAATGTGCAAAATTACAGATATCCTCTGAATCATGCAACCCCTTTTCCTATATATTCTGTTAAAAGAGATATTTACTACCCAGTTCTGTCCGGCCAACTGACAACCAATATTCCGTCCCGGCATGGCGCAGGTTTCCCATTTTCCCATAAAATAGGCGGCGCATCAACAAAAACTTCAAGCGAGTTTGAGTTTCTATATTCGGCTTGCGCTATTTTTGCACCATAAAATATTTAATTGGTTGAACATGGATTTTGAATTAACCTCCGACTACAAACCAACAGGAGACCAGCCCGAAGCCATCGCACAACTGACCGATGGCATCCTGCAGGGAATCCCGGCGCAGACACTGCTGGGCGTTACCGGCTCAGGAAAGACGTTCACCATCGCCAACGTCATCCGGAATGTCAACAAACCCACTCTCATCCTCAGCCACAACAAGACACTGGCAGCACAACTCTATGGTGAGTTCAAAAACTTCTTTCCACACAATGCCGTAGAATACTACGTGTCCTACTACGACTACTACCAGCCCGAAGCCTACCTTCCGGCCACTGATACCTATATCGAAAAAGACCTGGCAATCAACGACGAGATAGACAAGCTACGTTTGTCGGCCACCTCGGCCTTGCTTTCCGGCCGAAAAGACGTCATTGTCGTCTCCTCCGTTTCATGCATTTACGGCATGGGAAATCCGTCCGACTTCTACAATAATGTAATCGAAGTAAGACAAGGGCAACTGGTCAACCGCAACGAACTGCTCCGCCGCCTTGTCGACAGCCTCTACGTACGCAACGACCTCGAGCTCAATCGTGGCAATTTCCGCGTCAAAGGCGACACGGTGGACATCTATCTGGCCTATTCCGACAACCTTCTGCGGCTCATGTTCTGGGGAGACGAGATAGACAGTATCGAAGAAATCGACCCGCAGACCAGCGTGGTGGTCGGACGCTTTGACACATATAAGATTTATCCGGCCAACTTATTTATGACCACCAAAGAAAGCACTCAACGGGCCATCCACGAAATCGAAGACGACCTCACACGACAAGTGGACTTTCTCAAGTCCGCCGGAAAGAACTTTGAAGCCAAACGACTATACGAACGCGTCACTTACGACATGGAAATGATACGCGAATTGGGCCACTGCTCGGGAATAGAGAACTATTCGCGCTATTTCGACGGACGGGCGGCTGGTACCAGGCCTTATTGCCTGCTCGATTTCTTCCCCCACGATTTCCTGATGGTTATTGACGAAAGCCACGTCAGCGTGCCTCAGATTCGAGCCATGTACGGAGGAGACCGTGCACGAAAAACCAACCTGGTCGAATACGGATTCCGTCTTCCTGCAGCCCTGGACAACCGGCCGTTGAAATTTGATGAATTCGAATCCATGACGAATCAGGTCATCTACGTCAGCGCCACACCAGCCGATTACGAATTGGTCAAAAGCGAGGGCATCGTCGTCGAACAGGTCATCCGTCCCACCGGACTGCTCGATCCTCCTATTGAGGTTCGTCCCAGCATGAATCAGATAGACGACCTCATGGAAGAAATCCAGCAACGCATCGAACAAGACGAGCGCATTCTCGTGACCACACTGACCAAACGTATGGCTGAAGAACTGACCGAATACCTGTTGAAAAACGACATACGCTGCAATTACATCCACAGCGACGTCGACACACTGGAACGTGTGAAAATCATGGAAGACCTTCGTCAGGGGCTCTACGATGTACTGGTAGGAGTCAACTTGCTACGCGAAGGCCTCGACCTTCCCGAAGTATCATTGGTCGCCATCCTCGATGCCGACAAAGAAGGCTTCTTACGTTCGCACCGTTCGTTGACCCAGACAGCCGGACGCGCAGCACGCAACATCAACGGGAAGGTCATCATGTATGCCGACAAGATTACCGAAAGCATGCAGCAGACCATCGACGAAACCAATCGAAGACGCGAAAAGCAGTTGGCCTACAACGAAGCCAACGGCATCGTCCCGAAACAAGTGAAGAAAGCAAGACAGAATGCCCTCATCTCCTCTACCCCCCAAGAAACGGAAAACTTCGTACCCAAGGCATATACCGAGCCTGAACTTCCGACCATGGCGGCCGATCCTGTCATTCAATACATGTCGAAGCCTCAATTGGAAAAGAGCATTGAACGCACACGCAAACTCATGTACGAAGCGGCAAAAAAAATGGAATTTGTCGAGGCGGCCCAATACCGCGACGAACTTCTCCGCATGGAAGACACGCTGAAGGCTCTGTTCCCGGCTTGAACCCAAATCGGTCATTAGCGTTATGATGATAACAACTTCTATCTTTGAGAAGATGTGTTCTCGTTTTAGAGGGTGCAATGGGGCTCCATTGTAACCGAGAAACGGGAAGGCAGATGGCAAAAAGAAAGTTCGTTTGCGCATAAAGGCCTAATGACCGTTTTGGGTTGAAAGCAGTGCTTTGTTTCCCGCATAACACAATAAAAGCAAGAAACGGAAATCCACTTCTTGCTTTTTATTGTCAATAGGCAGAACAATCTGCCCACCTTTTCTATTGCTTTTTATTCCACAGGCTCAGCATTTGGAGTCTGAGCAGCAGGCTCGCTCTGCACCGGCGTTGCATCCGGAGCAACTTCGCCCACCTTGGCACCCGGGATAGCCGGCTGGTTCAGCGGATTGGTTTTTTCGTTCTGTACAGCCTCGGTTCCCATCACGGAAGCATTGCTTTCCTTTGCCGTCGGCAATACGTAAGCCGAAGCGATGCTGACAACTACCATGAAGATAGCCAGTCCCCACGTTGTTTTCTCCAGCACATCAGTAGTCTTGCGCACACCCATGATCTGGTTCGACGAGGCAAATCCAGAAGCCAGGCCTCCGCCTTTGGAGTTTTGAATAACTACGATAAGGCACATCAGCAGTGCAGCAATAACCATTAAGATAACTAATAATAGATACATTTTGCTATTTCGATTTGTTGTTAATAATCAATTTTTCCAAGAATCTTATTTGGTCCGCAAAGTAAGCGTTTTTTTTTGGATAATTCAAACTTAATTTTTTAATAATTTCAAGTGCTTTCTCGTATCGTTGTTGTTTTACGTAAATTTTCGCCAAAGTCTCAGTAAAACAATCCTCTTCTTCTCCGTTTTGAGGCACCGTTTCTGCTGTTTCCTGTTTTTCCTCCCCATGAGGGACTTCTTCCACCGGTTCCGTTTCCTTGACCTCGCGTCTTTCCACCGAAGCACACTCCGATGCCTCAGCCGATGCAATAAACGAGTCTATCAGTTCCTGCCCTTTCATCCGGGCGTCTCCGGTTTTCTCGGAATTTCCTTCAAGCATATAGACCGGATAGTCGTCAGCCACCTCGAGTTCCGTCGACATGTTCTCAGCCGGACATGTCGCCAAAAACGCATCAATCAACGACATGGTCCGTTCCGAGGACGATTCGTTTTCCAATTTCGCTGGTATCCGTTCTGGAGTTTGTTCCTGTTCGTATCGATTGCGCACCGTTTGGTCAAACAACATCTTCCGATTGTTCAACCACAAAGCATTCTGAGTCAGTTCGTCCTCGTATCTTTCATCCTGCAACTCATACAAATTGCGCAGGTACAGCAGACGTGCCGTCTGAAAATAAGGATATCGGTCCAACAACCGCTGCAAAGCCGACAGCGTATTCCCGTCCAGTCGCTCCGGGTGTGCCAGCAGTTGTTCCATGGCAGCAGCATTCATCATATCTACCAATTTGCCACAGTGGCGTTGAATATCTGTTCCACAATTTCTTTCACCATCTCGCTGATCAGGCCATCCTGAACCGTACTCAACAGGAGCGACGAGTCGTAGTTTCGGAATGACGAGAACTGCCGCTCGAAATCTTCCGCATGATTGGAATTATTCACAAAACGGACGTTCACCGTTACCTTCAACTGTGTTTCCGACGAATATCCGTCCGCCTTCACCGATTGGTTCAGTTGCTCATAGCCTGTGATTTCGCCCGACAATGAGAGGTCGCCGCCACGAGGTAAAACCTGCAGACGGGTCTGCGTCATATAGATAGTCTGCAACTCGTCGTTGAACACAGTCCCCAAAGGCGCATACACGTAGGCCGACTTGATAGGAAACGTCTCAATACCGACGCTCTTGACCACATCGTAGTTGATGGAAGCACCGTTGAATTTCATCGAGATGGAGCACCCGATCATCATCAGCCCCATGGCCATGCTCATTGCCAGACCTGTTACCTTCTTATTCCAAGCCATATTCCTTAATCTTTCTGTACAGCGTACGTTCCGAGATGTTCAGGTCTTTTGCTGCATCTTTTCGTTTCCCGTGGTGCTTTTCCAAAGCCTTGCGAATCATGTCCCGCTCCAAATCATCCAGCGAGAGCGACTCTTCCACGTATTCCGTTGTGTCCTGTATGTCTTCGTCGTCCCGTTTCGACGTGTTCACCAACGGCCTAGTCGACAGATGCACCAGCGGACGAGCAGACGAATCCACATACTGACACGCCGCATCTCCCTCCCACTCGGCCGGCTTCACCCGGTGTTCATCTCCATGATCAGTCATCAGGTTGTGGACCAACTTCTTCAGTTCCGTCACGTCCCTACGCATGTCAAACAACACTTGATACAGGATTTCCCGTTCGCTCTCAAATGTCTTGCCACTCTTTCCTCCGCCCAGCAAAGCCGGCAGCCGTTGTGCCGATTGCTCCGGCAAATAATTCCGCAAGATTTCCGGTGTGATGTCCCGATTCGTTTCAATAATGGAGATTTGTTCGGTAATGTTTTTCAGTTGTCTCACGTTTCCGGGCCACGGATAAGCCGCCAACATCCGCTTCGCCTCTTCCGTCAGTTGCACGGCTGGCATGCGATATTTCTCGGCAAAATCCGATGCAAACTTACGAAACAAGAGTACAATATCGTCCGGACGCTCCCGTAAGGGAGGAACCTTCACGGGTACCGTATTCAGACGATAATATAAATCCTCCCGGAAACGCCCCTCTGCGATGGCTTCTGTCAGATTCACATTTGTGGCCGCTACGATGCGCACATCCGTCTTCAATACTTTCGACGAGCCCACCTTGATGAACTCTCCGCTTTCAAGCACACGCAGCAGTCTTGCCTGCGTAGGCAGCGGCAGTTCTCCCACTTCATCCAAAAAGATTGTTCCTCCGTCGGCTTCACCGAAATAGCCCTTCCGGTCACTGATTGCCCCCGTGAACGCACCTTTTTCGTGCCCGAACAGTTCAGAGTCGATTGTCCCCTCGGGTATGGCCCCACAGTTCACGGCGATGTACTGTCCGTGCTTGCGGCGGCTGTTCTGATGGATAATCTGCGGAAAACTCTCCTTACCCACCCCGCTTTCGCCGGTTATCAGCACCGACAGGTCGGTAGGAGCCACCTGCATGGCAATGTCGATTGCCCGGTTCAAAGCATCCGTATTCCCGATAATGCCGAACCTCAGTTTTACTTGTTGTATTTCAGCTTTCGTCATACTCTTCCTCGCGTTTAGTAGGCAAAAATACAAAAACCTTTCCTTACAACAACACCTTTCAGCCGAATAATTACAAGGATAAATAAAGTATGAGCGGCATCAAGGCATCCGTCCTCTTTCGCAAGACACCCCACCACACGCACAATGCATACTAAGAAATAAAATTGAGATTCACCCCGAACGAGGTATTGAGCGGCAGACGGGATTCGAACCCGCGACCCTCAGCTTGGGAAGCTGATGCTCTACCAACTGAGCTACTAC